>JAXDIG010000027.1:0-51180 GCA_034664125.1 Thermoleophilaceae bacterium
CCCTCGTGGCCCGCGATCGAGAACTTGTGCGTGATCGACTGGCGCTCCTTCGGCATCTTGCGTCGCATCGGCCGGGGCTCGGCAACGGCCTCGACCGCGTCAGCATCGGCCGACCCCTTCTTGCCCTGCTGCGCGTCGGTGCGCAGCGCCTGCGCGGTCTTCGAGCCGTCGCGGTAGATCGCGAGCGCCTTCACGCCCAGGTGCCACGCCTGCAGGTACGCGTCGGCGATGTCGCCAACGGTGCTCTCGGCCGGCATGTTCACCGTCTTCGAGATCGCGCCCGAGATGAACGGCTGCGTCGCGCCCATCATCTTGATGTGGCCCATGTGCGAGATGGCCCGCTCGCCGACCGCCACGTCGAACACCGGCAGGTGCTCATCCTTCAGCCCCGGCGCGCCGACGATGGTGGCCTGCTCGCGGATGTAGGCCTCGATCTGCTCGATCTCGGACTGTGAGTAGCCGAGCGCGTCGAGTGCCATCGGCACGGTGCGGTTGACGATCGTCATCGACCCGCCGCCGACCAGCTCCTTGAACTTGACGAGCGAGAAGTCGGGCTCGATCCCCGTGGTGTCGCAGTCCATCAGGAACGAGATCGTCCCGGTGGGCGCGAGCACCGTCGCCTGCGCGTTGCGGTAGCCGTTGCGCTCGCCGATCTCGACCGCCTCGTCCCAGGCCCGCCGGGCCGCGTCGAGCAGCTCCGAGTCGTTCGCCGCCTGGTCCTCGAGGGCGTAAGCCGCGTCGCGGTGCTTGCGCATCACGTGGTTGTGCGGGTCGCGGTTCTCGAGGTAGCGGTCGTACGGCCCCATCGCGCCGGCGACCTCGGCGGACGTGCGGTACGCGCGGCCGGTCATGAGCGCGGTGATCGTGCCCCCGAGCGTGCGACCCTCGTCCGAGTCGTAGGCGAGGCCGTTCGCCATCAGCAGCGCGCCGAGGTTGGCGTAGCCGAGGCCGAGCTGGCGGAACGCGCGCGCGTTCTTGCCGATCTCGTCGGTCGGGTAGCTCGACGGCGAGACGACGATCTCCTGAGCCAGGATCAGCACGTCGACCGCGTGCTCGAACGACTCGACGTCGAACGTGCCGTCGGGACGGCGGAACTTCATCAGGTTGAGCGAGGCGAGGTTGCAGGCCGAGTCGTCCACGTGCATGTACTCAGAGCACGGGTTGGAGGCGTTGATGCGGCCCGAGTTCGGGCAGGTGTGCCACTCGTTGATCGTGGTGTCGTACTGGACGCCCGGATCGGCGCAGCGCCACGCGGCGTCGGCAAGCGAGTTGAGGAGCTCGCGGGCGTCGACGCGCTCGACGACCTTGCCCGGCTCGTTGCGCGCGGTCAGCTCCCACTCCTCGCCGCGCTCGGCGCGCTCCATGAACTCGTCGGTCACGCGCACCGAGTTGTTGGCGTTCTGGTACTGGATCGACGCGAACGCCTCGGAGTCGAGCCGCATGTCGAAGCCGGCGTCGCGCAGGGCGGCCGCCTTCTCCTCCTCGCGCGCCTTGCACCAGATGAAGTCGAGGATGTCCGGGTGGTCGACGTCGAGCACGACCATCTTGGCCGCGCGCCGCGTCTTGCCGCCGGACTTGATCGTGCCGGCCCAGGCATCGGCCCCGCGCATGAAGCTGACCGGGCCGGAGGCGAGCCCGCCCTTGGAGAGGTGCTCCTTCGAGCTGCGGATGCGCGACAGGTTGATGCCGGAGCCCGACCCGCCGCGGAAGATCTTGCCCTCCTTGGTGTTCCAGTCGAGGATCGACTCCAGGTCGTCCTCGACCGAGAGGATGAAGCAGGCCGAGCACTGCGGGCGCTCCTCGAAGCCCACGTTGAACCAGACCGGCGAGTTGAAGGCCGCCATCTGGTTGAGCAGGATGTGGGTCAGCTCGTCCTCGAAGGCCTGGGCGTCGTCGTCCGTGGCGAAGTAGCCGCCCTCACGGCCCCAGCCGGCGATGGTGCCGGCGACGCGGCCGATCATCTGCTTGACCGACGACTCGCGCTGCGGCGAGTCCATGCGCCCGCGGAAGTACTTCTGGGCCACGATGTTGGTGGCGTTCTGGGACCAGCTGACCGGGAACTCCACGCCGCGCTGCTCGAAGGCCGGCTTCGCCGGATCTCCGATCAGCGCGTCGCGGATCTCCCACTCGACGCAGTCGAAGGGGTGCGTTCCCGCCTCCGTAAAACGCCGCGGAACGCTGACCCCGGCACCGGTGGCGGTGACGCTCGGGGCGGCGGCGCTACGGCTGTGGGACATGACCTCTCCTTCTGTTGGAACTGATTTCGCGGGAACGACCGATGCTGCTCTTCGGACCGGACGGAACGGGGGCCTCGATGGCGAGCTGATCCTCGCCCGGCAGGGGGTCGTCCTTGAAGCGTCTGACCACGGCCTCGAGCTGGTCGAGGTCCGCGAGGTTGCGGTAGACGGAGGCGAACTGGATGGCGCTCACCGGGTCCACGCGCGCGAGGCCGCGCTCGGCGAGATCGCCGATGCGCTCCGCCTGCGCCTCGCCGCCGCCCTGGCGCGCCTGGTCGGCGATCCACGCCGCGACGGCCTCGAGCTGGTCGGTGCTGACGGGGCGTCCCCCGGCGGCCCGGGCCAGCCCGCGCAGCAGCTTCTGGCGGTCGAAGCGCTCGCGCCGTCCGTCGCGCTTGATCACGTCGATGCGCGGCTCCTCGGCTCGCTCGTACGTGGTGAAGCGCTCGCCGCAGGCGCTGCACTCGCGCCGGCGGCGGACTCCGTCGGGGATGGGGCGGGTGTCGATCACCTGGGTGGAATCGGAGGAGCAGAAGGGACAGAGCACACACCGAATTCTACTACCCGTAGTACTCGAATCCTGCTCAGATCACTAGATATTGTGCTGGTCCCGCGCCACTCTCCCCGCAAGCTCCGGGAAGATCAGCGCAGCGAGTCGAGCGTGCGTGCGAGGCCCTGGTCGAGATCGACCTGCGCCTCCCAGCCCAGCTCCGCCTTCGAGCGCGACGCGTCGAGGGCGATGTGCTGCACCTCGCCGGATCGCGCCGGCGCGTGGTCGGCCTCGAAGCCGTTGCTCGACTGCGCCGCGAGCGCCTCGACGATGTCGAGCACGCTCGTCTGAACGCCGCGCCCCACGTTGAAGGGACCTGTGACGGTGGAGTTGGCCGCCCGCAGGTTCGCGTCGACGACGTCGCCGACGAACACGTAGTCGCGCGTCTGCTTGCCGTCGCCGAAGATCTTGGGCCGCCCGCCCTCGAGCAGCTTGCCGCAGAAGATCGCGATCACGCCGGCCTCGCCGAGCGGGTCCTGCCGGGGCCCGTAGACGTTGCCGTAGCGCAGCGAGACTGTCGACAGCCCGTGCAGCCGGGTGAACAGCGCGCAGTAGTTCTCGGCGCAGAACTTCGACAGGCCGTAGGGCGCTTCGGGTGCCACCGGGTGGTCCTCGGGGGCGGGGATGATCTGACCCTCCCCGTAGATCGCGCCGCCGGTGGAGGTGTTGACCACGCGGCGGACGCCGGCGGCGTGCGCGGCGTTCAGGACGTTGATCGTGCCCTCCACGTTCACGCGCGAGTCATGGGCCGGGTCGGCCACGGACTTGCGCACGTCGATCTGCGCGGCGAGGTGGAAGATCGCCTCGGGGCCGAAGCGCTTCACGGCCGCGGCGATCGCCTCGGCCTCGCGGACGTCGAGCTCGATCAGCTCCGCCCCGTTCGCGAGCGCCTGCTCGACGTTCTCGCGCTTGCCGGTCGAGAGGTCGTCGATCACGGCCACGTCGTCCCCGCGCGCCACCAGGGCGTCGACGAGGTTCGAGCCGATGAAGCCGGCGCCTCCTGTGACGAGAGTCTTCATACGGCGCCGCAGATTAGCCCCTGCCGGGGACTGGTCCCGCCGCTTCGACGATCGTTCGAGGCTGGGCTGTCCGTCGGCGCCGCTGCTACGGTCGCCCGCGAATGCCCGGCCTGTTCGTCACGTTCGAGGGGATCGATCGCTCCGGCAAGACCACACAGGCACGGATGCTGGCCGACGCGATCGGCGCCGAGGCGGTGGGGGTGCGCGAGCCCGGCGGCACGCCCGCAGGCGAGCGCGTGCGCGACCTGCTCAAGGACGCCGCGGTGCCGCTCGGCGCCGAGGCGGAGGCGCTGCTGTTCGCCGCGGCGCGAGCGGAGCTGGTGGCCCGCGTGATCCGCCCGGCCCTGGCCAAAGGCCGCGTGGTCGTGTCCGACCGCTTCTTCGACTCCTCGCTCGCCTATCAGGGCGGCGCTCGGGGCCTCGGCGTGGAAGAGGTCGAGCGCATCAACCGCTTCGCCACCGGCGGGCTCCTGCCCGACCTGACCTTCCTGCTCGAGATCGACCCGCCGTCCGCCGCCGAGCGCACGGGGGAGAGCGACCGCTTCGAGGACGAGGGCGCGGCGCTGCAGCAGGCCGTGCTGGAGGCCTACGGGCTTCTGGTGGCGGCCGACCCGGGTCGCTGGCGGCGCATCGACGCCACGCGCCCCCCCGCCGACGTGCACGCGCAGGTGATCGCCGAGGTCGAGGCCGCGCGCAGTGGAGCGCGAGCATGAGCGTCGAGCTGGCGGGCACCGAGGACCATCCCCAGGCGCGCATAGTGCTGTCCGCGGCGCTCGAGGGGGGCCCGTCGCACGCGTACCTGTTCCACGGCCCGGCCGGGACCGGCAAGCGAACGGTGGCGCGGGCGTTCGCCGCCGAACTGCTCGCGGAGGGCCAGCCGGACCCTGACGCCGTGCGCCTGCGGGTGCAGCACGGAACCCATCCGGACCTGACCTGGGTGCGGCCGAGCGGGGCTCACGTGATGCGGGTCGAGGACGTCGACCAGGCGGTGGTGGCGGCGGCCACGCGCACCCCGTTCGAGGCGTCCCGGCGCGTGTTCGTGCTGGAGCGCGTCGACACGATGAACGACGAGGTGGCCAACCGCCTGCTGAAGACGCTCGAGGAGCCGGCGCACTTCGTACACCTGATCCTGATGACCGACGCGCTCGGCCGGGTGCTCGAGACGGTGATCTCACGCTGCCAGCCGGTCCGCTTCGACCCGCTGCCGGCGGCGCGCATCGCCGCGGCACTGGAGGCCGAGGGAATCGACCCGGAGGTGGCCGGCGCCTGCGCCGGGCTGGCGCTGGGCAACGCCGCGCGGGCCCGGCTGCTCGCCTCACCGGAGGGGGCGGACCTGCGTGCGGAGGTGGACGCCTTCGCGGGCGCGGCGCTCGACGGGGAGCCGGGGGAGACGTGGAGGCCGCTGCTGGAGCGCGCCGAGCGCCGGCGCGCGGAGGCCGAGGAGTCGGTGGCCGCGGCGGCCGCGGAGCGGCTGGAGCTGGAGCCGAAGGGCCGCGAGCGCAAGGCGATCGAGCGCGAGCTCGAGGAGGTCGCGAAGCGCGACGGCCGGCGGGCCCGGACCGAGGTGCTGGACCTGGCGCTGACGCTGACCGGGCTGGCGTTCCGGGACCTGGTCTGCCTGGCCGAGGAGGCGCCCGAGGCCGTGCTGGCAACCGACCGGGCGCCAGCGCTGGCGGAGCGAGCCCGCTCGCGCGACCCGCGCCGGCTGCGCGAGGCGGCGGAGCGCTGCGAAGAGGTGCGCCAGGCGCTCGAGCTGAACGTCAGCGAGGACCTCGCGCTGAGCGCGCTGGGGCTGCGGCTGGCGGCGCTGGCGGGCTCGCCGGGGTAGGCCGCCAGCCTCGTCCGCTCCGGCGCTGCCGCGGCCAGCGACCGCGCTAGAGCGTCGGTTGGGCCACCAGGTAGTAGAAGGCCAGCGCCAGCCCGGCCGTCGTCCCGCCCCACAGCACCGCCCAGCCCGCGCGCTCGCGCGGCTCCATCTGCGGCCGGGCCAGGCCGAAGATCACCGCGAGCTCGAACACCACGCAGGCCGCCACGAAGACGCCCACGGACCAGATCCCCGTGATCGCCATGAGGATGTAGAGCGGGACCTCCGTCCCCGCCGCGGCACCGCCGGCGGAGAGGACCAGCACGAAGTACTCGTTGTACGTGTCGCGGTAGATCGGCTGGCGCGGATCGAGCGCCGCGGCCAATCGGTTGGGCTGGAGTTCGGCCATGGCCGGCATTCTTCCAAAGGCGAGTGCCGCCGCGGCCCGTGCGCCGTAACCGGCCGCGACCTCCAGCACCGCCGCGGCATCGCGGCGCGACCGCACCCGCCACGGGCGCACGCCCTCCTCGATGGCGAGCACGCGACCATCGCGAGCCAGCCAGACGAGGTCGAGCGCAAAGCGCATCCCACACGTGTGGACCGAGCGGCAGCGCGGCAGCAGCAGGGCTCGACCGGGAGGCGGCCGCCCGCGCAGAGCGAGCCCGAGCAGCCGCGACCAGAGCGAGTGGGCGACGAGGATCTGCATGTCTGCGGAAGTCCGGGCGAGAAGGGATTCGCCCCCGCGGCTATCTTTCGACCCGACCCGCCGCAGTAGCTCAGCTGGTAGAGCACATCTCTCGTAAAGATGGGGTCGCCGGTTCGAGTCCGGCCTGCGGCTTCGGCGGGGTGGGCGGTCCGCGGCGGGCCGCTAGTCGTCGCCGCCGCCGTGCCCCGAGTCGTCGGAGCCGCCGGAGTGGCTCGAGCCCGAGTTGTCGGAGCCCGAACCGGAGTTGTCGGAGCCCGAGCCTGAGTCGTCCGAGCCGGACCCCGACGACCCCGACCCCGACCCCGACGACCCCGACCCCGACCCCGACGATCCGGACCCGGACGAGCCAGACCCCTCGCCTGACCCACCGCCGTGGTCATCCGCGCCCCCGGCCTGCGTGGGCGCGCTCCCGGTCGACGTGGACGCCCGCTCGGCCTCCCGGCGGGCGCGCTGCTTCGCCCGCCGCTGCGCCCGGGCCGCCCGGCGCTCCCGCGCGGCCGCGGCATCGTCGCTCGCCGAAGACCCCGGCGCGAGCGAATTGCCCGCGCTCAAGGGCTCGGCCGACAGGCCGACGCTGTCCCCGGAGATCGAGTTGGCGGCGAGGCCGATGCCCACCGCGGCCCCGAGGCCGAAGATCGCGAGCGCCACGCCCACCGCTGCGGTGCGGAGTCTCATCCGATCGAGACTAGCTCCGCCCAGGTAAGGCGTCGTCAAGCTGCGGGTCAGCGCTTGGTTCGCCCGAACCCGCGCGCGGGGCCAGCGGCAGCACCACCTCGGCCCGTGTTCCGCCCTCCGGACGGTCCAGCAGGCCCACCGTGCCGCCCCAGCGCTCGGCCAGCGCCTCCACCACCGACAGCCCCAGGCCCGTGCCCGGCGCGCCGCCGTGACTGGCCTCGCCGCGGAAGAACCGCTCGAACACCCGCTCGCGCTCGGCCGGGGCGATGCCCGGCCCCTCGTCGAGCACGGCGACCCGCGCCGAGCCGGCGTCCGTGCCCCACTCGATCGCCACCACGGTCCCGGGGGCAGAGTAGTTGAGCGCGTTCTCCACGAGGTTGTCCAGGACCACCGCCAGGTCCGCGTCGGTGGCGGCGACCACGGGCTCGCCGTCGCCCCGCACGAGCAGGCGCCGGCCGCCCGTCCGCGCGGGCCCCTCCCAGCGCTCGTGGGCCGCCCGCGCGACGTCGGCCACGGAAACCTCCTCCGGCTCGGGCCGCTCGCGCTCGCGGGCGAGCGTCAGCAACTCGCTCAACAGCCGGGCCAGGCGGACCGTCTCGCGCTCGGCCGCCACCAGCTCGCGCTCGACGTCTGGGTCCTTCGCCTTCAGCGAGGCGGCCTCGAGACGCAGCCGCAGCCCGGTCAGCGGTGTGCGCAGCTGATGCGAGGCGTTGGCCACGAACTCACGCTGGGAGCGCAGGGCGCGAGCCAGCCGCCCGGTCATGTCGTTGAACGCGGACGCCACCTCGCGCTGCTCGGAGGAGCCCTCCGCGCGTGCGCGCGCGTCGAGATCGCCGCCCGCCACCCGACGGGCCGTGGCGGCAAGCCGCCGCAGCGGCCGCGCCAGCGTGCCCGCCAGCACCCATGCCAGGCCGAGGCCGAGCAGCAGCACCACCGCCGCCACGCCCACCAGCGCGATCACGTCGCTGCGCACCTCCGTCTGCACCGCGTCGACGCTCTGCGTCACGCGCACGGCGCCCTCCGGCCGCCCGGCGCTCACGACGGGCACGGCGGTGTACAGCAGGTCCTCGCCCAGCGAGTCGCTGTGGCGCTCGCCCTGGGTGGGCTTCCCGCGCAGCGCGTCGGCGATCTCGGGACGCGACGCGTACGAGGTGGATTCCAGTCCCGCGTCCTCCGAGTCGACTAGCAGCCGGCCGCGCCGGCCAACCACGATCACGCGCCCGCGGAGCTCCTTCGCTGAGTCGGCGGCCAGCCGCCTCAGCTCCGCGCGCTCGTCAAGCCGGCCGGACACGAACGCCGCCAGCAGCTGCGCCTGGCCCTGGGCCTCGCTGCGGATCTCGGCGTCGACGCGCCGCGACAGGTTGAGCGCCAGCGGCACGAGCAGCGCGACGATGACGAGCACCAGCACGTACCCGAAGGCGGCCACCAGGCGCGCGCGCAGGCTCACGGGTGCGACCCGGCCTCCAGCTCCTCCGCCCCGGAGAAGCGAAAGCCGACCCCACGGACGGTGTGGATGAAGCGTGGCGAGCTGGAGTTGTCGCCGAGCTTGCGCCGCAGGCCCGACACGTGCACGTCGAGCGTCTTGGTGGACCCGAACCAGTTCACGTCCCAGACCTCGTCGATCAGGCGCTCGCGCGTGATCACCGAGCCCGCCTCCGACATCAGCAGCTCGAGCAGCTCGAACTCCTTGCGCGTCAGGTCGAGCTCGTGGCCGTCGAGCATCGCGCTGCGCCGGGCGCGGTCGAGCCGGAGCGGGCCGATCTCGATCGGGCTGTCCTGCTCGATGGCGCCGTCGCCCGCGCGGCGCAGGACCGCCCTGATCCGTGCCGCGACCTCGCGCGCGCTGAAGGGCTTGACGATGTAGTCGTCGGCGCCCAGCTCGAGGCCGACGATGCGATCGGTTTCCTCGCCGCGGGCGGTCAGCATGATGATCGGGACTCGGGAGCCGGCCCGCAGCTCGCGGCAGACGTCGTAGCCCGAGCCGTCGGGGAGCATCACGTCGAGCAGCACGAGGTCGGGCTCGACGCGGCGCGCAAGCTCCAGCGCTTCGGCGACCGTTTCGGCCACCTCCGTGTCGAAGCCCTCGCGTGCGAGGGCTTCGGCGAGCGGCTCGGTGATCGACCGCTCGTCTTCGACCATGAGGATGGTGCGTCTGCCGGGCATCGCCCAGATGCTAGGCACGAGCCGCGGCGGCCGCAGCCGCCGCGGCTCCGCGCGGGCTAGTCGTCGTCGCCGCCACCGTGGCCGGAGTTGCCGCCGTGGTCGTCGCCCGAGTCGTCCGAGGAGTCGTCCCCGCCGTGACCCGAGCCGGAGTGATCCTCGACGCTGCCGGGACCCGAGTTGTCGTGGTCTTCACCGTCGTCGTCTTGACCGTGGTCGTCGTTTCGCTCGACCTCGCCCTGAGCACCCGCCTGCCCGCCGCCGCAGCGCGGGTCGTTGGCGTGCTCGGCCTCGTCGCACGGACCGGAGACGTCGGTGCCGCTCTGGGGCGCGCCGGCGCCCTGGCTCGGCTGCTGTGTGCCGCCGCAGCGCGGGTCGTTGGCGTGCTCGGCCTCGTCGCACGGACCGGAGACGTCGACGCCGCCGGCCGGCGAGTCGTCACGCCGATCCTCGCGGTGGCGATCGCGGCCCCGGCCTCGATCGTCCGTAGTAGTGGTTGTCTGGGTCGTCTCGGTGGTGGGGCTCGTCTCGGTCGTGCCGACCGTGGAGCTCGAATCGCCGCCGGCTCCGACCGCGGCGTACACGACCGCGGCGAACAGGCCCACCATGAGGACCGCCATTGTGACTGTGACCAATTTCTTCATGGCCTCAGCATCGGCTCTGGCCGCCCAGCAGCCGGCCAGCGTGGGGTTAGGACTTGGTAAATCCGCCTCACTACCCTCGGGGCATGGATTCGCGCGGCGCCGCCGGCTCTGGCGCAAGCCGCCGCACGGCGCTTCTCCGCCTGGCCACATACGGAGCGCTCGTCGGCACGGTGTTCCTCGTCCTGGCCACAACCGGCTCGCTGCCCTCGCCGGACGAGGCCCGCGACTGGGCCGAGGGGCTCGGCGACGCGGCCTACGTGGCTTTCGTGCCGCTGTTCGTGGTAGCGAACTTCGTGATCTGGTGGCCGATTCTCGCCGGGGCCGCGGGGCTGCTGTTCGGCACCGCCGTCGGGACCCCGCTGGCGCTCGCCGGGCTGACGGCCGCGTCGCTCACGCAGATGTTCGTGGCGCGGCGCCTCGCGGCCGGGCACCACGGCTCCCTGCTCCCCGAGCGCACCCGCCGGATCGAGGACTTCCTCACCCGCCTCGGAGCGGTCGCCGTGATGGAGTCGCGCATCGTCCCGCTGCTGCCGTACGGCCTCGTGAACTTCAGCGCCGGGCTGACCCGGCTGCGCTACCGCGACATGGCGCTCGGCACGGTGGTCGGAGCGGCGCCGAAGGTGTTCGCCTACGTGGCCCTGGGCGGCAGCCTGTCCGACCTGGGCTCCCCCGAGGCGATCGTCGCGATCGTGCTGCTCGTGACCATGGGGGTGGTGGGCGCGCTGTTCGTCAGGCGCCAGCTCGCCCTCGGCCGCGCCTAACCTCCCGCGCGTGTCCTACTTCCAGGCCGTCCGGCTCTACTCGCTCGCGGAGGTGTGCGTGTTCACCGCGCTGCTGGTCACGGCGATCGCCGGACTGGGCGAGTCGGCCGAGCGGGCGCTCGGCTGGACGCACGGCGTCGGCTGGATCGTGCTGTGCCTGCTGGTGGCGCACGGCTGCAGGCGCGGGACCTTCCCGTGGGCGCTGCTCGCGGCGACGGTGTCCCCGCTCGGGCCCGTGGGGAGCACGCTCGGGATCGAGTATCTGGCGCTGCGCCGGCGCCGCCGCCGCGCGGGCGCCGGGTAGCCTTCGACCGGCGTGTTCCCGCTCAACCTCCCGAACGCGCTCACCCTGATCCGCATCCTGCTGGTGCCGGTGCTGGTCGTGGCGCTGACGGTGGAGTCGCCGGGCGGCTCCACGATCGCCGCGATCGTGTTCGCGATCGCCGCTCTCACGGATGGGCTGGACGGCTACATCGCGCGCTCGCGGCAGGCCGTGACCACCTTCGGCAAGGTGATGGACCCGGTGGCGGACAAGCTGATGATCGCCGCCGCGCTGATCTCGCTGGTGAGCCTGGACCGCCTCGCGGCCTGGGTGGCCATGGTGATCATCGCGCGCGAGTTCGCGGTCAGTGGCCTGCGCATCGCGGCGGGGCAGCAGGGCGTGGTGATGCCCGCCAGCGCGCTCGGCAAGGTCAAGACGATCGTGCAGGTGGGCGCCGTGCTTGCGCTGATCGCCGCTCCGGACCATCACGCGGCCTGGGTCCAGGCGCTGGTCTACGTCATGGTGCTGGTCACCGTCGTGTCCGGTGCCGACTACTTCCTGAACTTCAGGCGCAAGCTGGAAGAAGCCTCGCGCGCGCGCGAGCGCGCGGACACCTCACCGGCCTGAGGGCACCGGCCCGAGGCGCTATCCGCCGTGCGCAGCCGCGCCGGCGAGCCGCTCGCTCAACTCCTCGCGGCTGGTGCCGCGGAGGTAGAGCACCCGGTCGAACAGCCGGCCGTACACGTCGAGGACGGCGAACAGCAGGTCCGGCGTGCCGACGGTGTCGGCGCGGCGGGCGTCGGCGAAGTCGCCGGAGCGGCGGGTCACCTCATCGAGCACCTCGCCTCCGAGCGGCGGCGTGCCGGGGCCGTCCTCGTCGGAGGCGGAGCCCGTCATCAGCGGGGACTCCCCCACCCCGAGCGCCTGGAGGGCCGCGCCCACCTGGCCGTGAAGACGGAGGGCCCGCAGCCACCGTTCCGCCTCATCCTCCGCGGAGTGCGCGAAGGGCAGCGCGGTACCGGCTAGGGCTACCACGAGGGCGGCGTCCTGGGAAAGGGGAATGTGCTTCTGCGTCACGAGGGGCTCCGAGTATCCGTGTTCGAATCCATCGGCATGCGTCTCGGCGCGCTTGATCCGAGCGCCCAGCGCGGCCCGCAGAGTGGACGTTTGATCTAGCAGGAATGTATTAGGCGACGGGTGTCGCCTCGAGCCACTCGCGCATCGTGACCTGGCGCGCTGCCCGCTCGCCAGAGCCGATCTCGCCCAGCAACTCCCCCATCAGCCCGTGACGCTCGGCTACCACGTTGTGCTTGTGGATCGTCTCCAGGTTCTCCTGGCGGGCGGAGACGAACGCGGTATCGCCGAGGCCGGCGAAGCGCTCGGTCGCCATGCGCACCATCTCGCGGACGCAGTCCTCGACGAAGCGGGGATGCCGGTGCGCCTTCTCGACGACGTGGACCTCGTCGGTGCGCTTCATGAGCTCGTAGATCTCCGAGCTCATCGACGCCTCCACGATCTCCAGCAGGTCCTCGGCCTCGAGCGTCTCGGTGCAGCCCTCGGGGCAGCCGATGTGCAGCGTGCCGATGCCGCGCTGGTTGTGAGTGGCCACGGGCACCGCCTCGAATACCCGCGCGATCTCGTCGTCGGAGAAGCCGTCCTCGCGCAGGCGCTCGCGCGAGCGCTCGGTGACCATCTCCTGGGCGCAGGGACAGGCGGTCATGCCCTGCGCCTGCACGCCGACCAGCCGGCGCGTGCCGCGGGCCGACGCCACCGCCGAGCCGAACATCGTGTAGATCTCCTGCGTCGGCGTCCCGGAGATCGGTGCGGGCTTGTTCTCGGGGTAGCGTGCCGCGATGGTCACCTCGGCGCGGCAGCCGTCCTGGCGGTCGCGCACGCGCTCCGCGATGTGGGAGGCGAGCGTCTCGGCTTTGAAGGCCTCCCCTAGCACCACCTCGTCGATCGCCTCGTTGACGACCTCCTCGAAGCGCGACATGTGGGCGCCCTTCTGCTCGGGCCCGAGGTCGACGAAGCACTCGAGCTCGGCGTAGAAGAGCGACCGGCGCCCGTTCGAGTGGATCCGGATGATCTTCTCGACGCCCGTCACGCCGACTCGCGAGAGGCTGACGCCGGTGGTGGGGCGGCGGGCCTGGACGTCGCTGCCGAGGAGCGCTGCGGGCTCGTTCATGCGGACTCCGAACTGTACCTGCACGAGATTGGGGCAAAACGCACGAACGGGTGTACACTGGCCGCGGCTCGACGCCACCAGATATATCTGGCCCAACTGGCTCAGCCCTTCGCGGCGCCCCCGCGACTCACAACTTCATCTAGTCCACCCGACCCGCCCCGGTCGCGGGCGTGTTCGTCTCAAGGAGCGCGCGGTTGACGGAGGAGAAGCACGAGGGAGTAGCGCTGCTGGTCGACCCTGGCGAGGCACCGTTCCTCGACGTGGAGGAGGTGCGCGGGCTCGTATCGGATGGGAAGGAGCGCGGCTTCCTCACCTTCGAGGAGATCTCGGCCACCTTCGAGGAGGTCGACCTCACGAAGGAGCAGATCGTCGAGCTGCACGCCCACCTGCAGGAGAACGGCGTGGAGATCGTCGCGAGCGACGACCGACCGCCCGGCCTGATCGAGATCGCCGGTGACGGCGCCCTGCCGGCCCCGCGGAAACCCCAGATCGACCTCACGGTCGAGCCCAGCCTGGACTCGCTGCGGCTCTACCTGCGGGCGATCGGGCGCGTCGAGCTCCTGACCGCCGACCAGGAGGTGTTCCTGGCCAAGCGGATCGAGCGCGGCGACATGGTCGCCAAGCAGCAGATGATCGAGGCGAACCTGCGGCTGGTCGTGTCGATCGCCAAGGGCTATCTGGGGCGCGGGCTGTCCTTCCTCGACCTGATCCAGGAGGGCTCTCTGGGCCTGATCCGGGCGGTCGAGAAGTTCGACTACCGGCGCGGCTACAAGTTCTCGACCTATGCCACGTGGTGGATCCGCCAGGCAGTGACGCGCGCGATCGCGGACAAGGCCCGCACGATCCGGATCCCGGTGCACATGGTCGAGAAGCTCAACAAGGTCGTGCACGTGGAGCGCCAGCTCGTGCAGGAGTTCGGGCGCGAGCCGACGCCCGAGGAGATCGCCTGCGAGCTGCAGTGGACGGCGCGCGAGGTGAAGGACATCCTGCGCATCGCGCAGCTGCCGGTGTCGCTCGAGAAGCCGATCGGCGAGGAGGAGGACTCCGAGCTGGGCGACTTCGTCGAGGACGAGGCCGCCGAGTCGCCGTTCGAGCGGGCGAGCGAGAACCTGCGTCGCGAGAACGTGTGCCGGGCTTTGGACGCTCTACCCCCGCGCGAGCGCGAGGTGATCGAGATGCGCTACGGGCTCCGCGGGCACAAGGCGCGCACGCTCGAAGAGGTCGGGCGCGCGTTCGGAGTCACGCGCGAGCGCATCCGCCAGATCGAGAACAACACGTTGAAGAAGCTCGAGGGACTGCCCGAGGCGCAGCGGCTCAGGGACGCCTCATGAACCACATCCGCGCGCCGCGCGGAAGCGCCGCCTGGCCGATCTCCTCGAAGCCGAAGCTCGCGTAGTAGGGCACGTTCGCCGGGTTGGCCGTGTCGAGGTAGACGGGCGCCTCGGCGTCCTCGAAGACGCGGGTGAGCAGCGCGCGGCCGACCCCCGCCCGCTGGTGGTCGGGATCGACGGCGAGGAACCAGAGGAAGACGTGCTCGTCGTGGGGGTGGCCGCGGTCCTGGACGCTCGAGGTGCGCAGGCCCCTGACGATCGGCGCCGGGCCGGCGGCAAGGAAGCTCGGGACGTAGCGAGCGAAGGTCCAGGCCGGCGGCGGGTAGCGGCCCGCGGCGAACGTGACGGCGACGCCGGCGAGCTCGTCGTCGCGAAAGGCGCCGTAGATCGGGCGGCCATAGCGATGCACGACGCCGATGGCGGCGCGGTGATAGCGAAGCGCAACCCGACGCCGATGGCCTGCGCGATCGGGGCCCACGGCCACCCAGCCGGGATCGTGAAGCAGGGCGTCGGTGACGATCCGGGCGGCCTCGGCGTACTCCCCGGGCTGGAGCTCGCGCGTTCCGTCCGGCAAATTCATCCCCGCGGAACTATCGCCGTTGGCGCGTCGCCACGGCGGCCAACCCACGTCTACAATCGTCCCTCCTGACGCTCGGGGGGATGTCCGAGTGGCTAAAGGAGATGCGCTGTAAACGCATTGGCTCAGCCTACGCAGGTTCGAATCCTGCTCCCCCCACTACCGGCCCGAGAGCCGGAAAATACGCCGACGTAGCTCAGCTGGTAGAGCACCTCCATGGTAAGGAGGGGGTCCGGGGTTCGAGTCCCCGCGTCGGCTCTGGAGAAAGCCCCGCTGCGGCGGGGAGTGCCCGGTGGACGCGACGGCCAGCGCGTCCGGTGGCCGCGCCGCTAGCGCTTTCCAGTCCGCAGCCGGAGGGTCACACGTGCACCTGTCCACCCGAGCCGGCGCCGTGGAGCGCCGGCAGCAGCTCCGACCCGTAGCGCTCGATGGTCTGCAGCGTGACCCGGGAGGCCGCGAGCGAGGGAGCGACGTCGAGGGCGACGCTCTCCGCATGGATCATCGCGAGCGCCAGGTGCTCCACGCCGGCGTCCGCGTACTCGAGCAGGGCGTCCGCGACCGTCTCCGGTGTCCCGTGCACGCAGTACTTGTCGATCCAGGGCGTGAAGTCCTTGCCGTAGCGCCAGGACAAGTTACGCACGCCGAGCTCGCGCGCCCGCACCGGGTCGTCGTCCATGCTCACGTACACGAAGGCGGAGCGGACGAAGCGCGCCGACAGCTCCACGCCGAGCTGCTCGGCCTTGGCGTCGATCTGCGCGAACGAGTCGCGGCAGCGCTCCGCTGTGTACATGTAGGGCATGTAGCCGTCGCCCAGGCGCGCGGAGCGCGTGATGCTGGCCGCGCTGCGGCCGGCGAGCCAGAGCGGCGGGCCGCCCGCCTGCACGGGCGTGGGCGACATGTCCACGTCCTCGAGCCGGTAGATCTGCCCCTCGTAGGAGAAGCGCTCCCCGCTCCAGTAGCGCCGCATGATCTCGATCGTCTCGGTGGTGCGCCGGCCGCGTCGCGCCATCGGTACGTCGCACGCCTCGAACTCCCTGGGGTAGTCGCCCCCGACGCCGCAGACCACGATCAGCCGGCCGCCGGAGATGATGTCGAGCGACGTGAGCTCCTTGGCCAGCATCGTCGGGTGGCGAAGCGTCACGAGGATCGCCGCCGGGCCGATCGCGATGCGCTTCGTGATGGCGGCTACGCCGGCCAGCAGCGGGACGGCGTCGAGGATCGGCCGGTGGAAGACGATGTGCTCGCCCGTCCAGAGCGCGTCGAACCCCACCTCCTCGACGGCTTGGAAGCACTCGTCCGGCCACCACACGCCGCCGCATGTCACGCCGACCTTCAGGTCGAGACCTCCTCGGCCGGCCGGGCCCGGTCCGGGCTGCTGACCTCGCGCCGGGCGGCGTAGCGCTCGACCTTCGCCACGTCGACCTCTACGCCGAGCCCGGGCGCCTCGACGCAGCCGTCGCGGTAGGGCAGCGGCGCGGCGATCACGCCGCCGTCGAGGTAGCGCCGGCCGTGGCCGTGCCGTGGCTGGGGAGCCGGCCGGCCGGCGCGTTCACGGGGATGACGCTCGGCATCAGCTCGGCGGGCGAGCTGAGCGCGAGGTGGAGGTTGGCGGGTTACGCATCCGGCCTCGAGCGCGTTCAGGTCGTGCGGCAGCCCGGCCGCGTGCGCGATCCCCGCAACCGAGCGCGTCGGCGCCAGCACGCCCGCCTCGCCCACGTAGACCGAGAGTTCGTCGACGGCACCGGAGCAGCACTGGGGTGGCCAGGCCGTCCGCGACGGCGGCCTCCGCCTCCGCTGGGGTCTGCTCGCGATCCATGAGCCCGATCATATGCGCGACTGTCGATGAGCGCCTTCGGGCAGGCAGCGCGCTGACAAGCCTCCTCGCGCGCCCGGCAGATCAAGGTCGGACTCAATAGTCTGCGCCGCCGAACATCCCGGGGAGAACACTTGCCACGACTGGACCCTGTTGAGCAGGCCGACGCGCCGCCGGAGGCGCAGGAGTACTACCAGACGGACATCGAGCGCTACGGCGAGGTCCTGAACAACACGAAGTTGTACGCGCACAGCCTTCCGATACTGAAGGCCGTGAAAGACTTCGCCGGCGGCTTCGCCGCCGCGACCGCCATCCCGCTGGGTCAGAAGGCACTCATCCGCGTGCGCGTTGCTCGTCTGAACGGATGCCCGTTCTGAACGGATCTCCATTCTGCCGTGGGCAGAAACAGCGGAGTGTCAGACGAGAAGCTGCTGGACGTGGAGCGCTACGCGGAGAGCCCGCTCTTCGAGGAGCGCGAGCGTGTCGCGCTCGCATACGCGGAGGCGATGACGATCACCTCCGAGGAGGTGAGCGACGAGCTCTTCGACCGGCTCAAGGATGAGTATTCCGACGAGGAGATCATCGAGCTGACCTGCACGATCGCGTTTGAGAACTTCCTGAGCAAGTTCCACCGCGCGCTTCGTGTGGAGTCCCAGGGCTTCTGCCCGATCGGGCAGCCGCGCTGACGGCGCCCGCCCAGGCCCGCCGTGCGAACGTTACGAGGCGAATAGGCGCGTGCTGGCGCGAGAGTGCGCCATGGCTGCGATCTCCAGCTCGGGGGCCGTCGAGCAGAGGTTGTCGAGCCGGAGCTCGAGCGCGCGCGTGGCGGCGTGCTCCAGTGCCGGCGCCAGCTGCGCGAGGATCGTCTGGCCCGCGAACGGTGCCAGCGCTCCGAGCCGCACCGCGGCGGCCAGCATGCCCGCCGCCAGCCCGCGTAGCTCGAGCAGCACTGCGTCCCGCTCGGACGCCCCCAGCGCCCGGGCGAGCGTCCCCTCGACCACCGCGAGGTTGCCGGGCGTCTCGCCGCCGCCGATCGCGCAGACGAGCGCGGCCGTGAGCGGGTCCGGCGAAAGTCGTGGCGCCAGCACGGCGAGCCGGCGCCCGCAGGATTCCGACGCCTCCCGCGCGGCGTGGCTTAGCTTGTAGGCGGTGCACGCCCGGTCCAGGCGCAGCAGTTCGGGCAGCGTCCGGGCTGCGTGTGCCCGCGCCACCAGGACGCCGTCGAGCGGCGCGGCGCTTTCGCAGACGGCCGTCTCCACGAGCTCAGCGATCTGTGCTTCGCTCGTCGGTCGGCACTCGAGCCAGGTCTCGAGGCCGTACGAGTGGGCGTAGCGGCCGATCGGCAGCGCGCTGTCGGCCAGCTGGAGGGTGGCGAGCAGGCTCAAGAGGGGTGCCGGTGCCCCGCCGACAAGGGGGCGTTGCGCCCGAGGGGCAGCTCGGCCACCTCGACGACCGCGTCGGTGAGGCCGAGCGCGTCCACGGTCGCGCGCGCGACGTCCTCGCTCGTGGTGAGCGGGATCCGGACCTCATGCCCTTCGACCTCGAGCGGAACGTGCTGGTTGCCGAAGGCGTGGCCGAGCCGGACCGCGTCGCCGACGCCGCCCCGGCCGATCCGGACGACGAGCGCTCGCTCAGGACGCCGCCGAACCACGACGAGCCGCCGTCCGTCGTCGTGTAGCACGGCGCCGTCGGCCAGGTAGGCGCCCGCGGGCAGGTCCACCCCAACGTCGGTGCCCGCGTCCGTCGCCCGCCGCAGCCGCCGCTTCGGAGCCTCGTCGTAGGCGACGTCGAGGTGCTCGATCCGGTGCCCGGCGAAGCGGAGATCGTCCCGGTGCCCGGCGATCTCGCGTACCACAAGCATCTACTTGCGCACGGCCGGGGCGCCGAGGCCGGCCAGCGCGCCGCGCGCGACCCGCCAGGCTTCGAGGAGGACGCGCCGCGCGGCCGGCGCGCTCCCGGCGAGGATCCGCGCCACGGCGCCGGCGCCGTTCGGCAGCGGCGCGGCGGCGCCGTGCACCTCGCGCTCGCTCGCCAGCAGCGCGTCCAGCTGCGCGGCGAGCGCCTCGGCGTCGCGGCCGGGGGCCACCGCGAGCAACGTGGCGAGGTACTCGTGCCCGCCGAGCAGGCCCGGGCGGTCGGGGGCGCGCCGCGACGGCTGCAGCTCGAGGGCGTCCACGCACAGCTCGTCCCCCCCGGAGCGGATCTTGGTTCGCAGCGCCAGCCGGTCGTACGCGAAGCGCTCGCCGCTCGTGCCCCGCCCGGGGGCAAGCGACTCGGCGGCCACGAAGCTCGCCCCGGGGGCCAAGTCCACCACGACCGACTGCTCGAGATGCGCTCCCGCGTGCGGGATGAGCGGGTCGGGGACGTACTCCAGGTAGGCGCCCTCGCCGAGGCTGAAGCCGACGACCTGCACGGCCCGCCCGCCGTCCATGCGGTAGAGCTTGCTGGCGGACTGGGTCGTGACGTGCGTCCGTGTGCCGGCCTCCGCGAGGACGCGGGTCTCCAGCCGGTCACCGGCGAACACGCCCCCGGTGGGGTTCTGCACATACACGAACGCCATGCCCGGATCGTCCGCGTCGAGGTACATCGGCACGGTCATCCGGAGCGGGAAGCGCTGCCGGCGCTCGGCGACCACCGTGCGCCCCGCTGCGTCGCAGCGCACACGGAGCGCCAGCAGACCGCCTTCGCAGAGTGCGGTCAAGCCGCACCGGTGCGGTCGAAAAGTGCCGCGCGCTCGATCTCGGCGAAGATCGCGTCGGCACCGTCCGGACGCGTGAGGTCGGTGAACAGCGAAGGCCGGTCGGGCCGCACCTGCGCCACGTCGCCGCGCATGCGTTCGAGGTCGGCGCCGACGTGCGGCGCGAGGTCGACCTTGTTGACCACCAGCAGGTCGGCCTGCAACATGCCGAGGCCGCGCTTGCGCGGGATGTCGTCGCCGGCGGCGGTGTCGATCACGTACAGCCAGTAATCGACGAGGTCGCTGGTGAACGTGGCCGCCAGATTGTCGCCGCCCGACTCGATTAGGATCGCGTCGAGCGGCCCGTGAGCGCGTTCCAGCCGGTCGCATGCGTCGAGGTTTGCGGACGGGTCCTCGCGGATCGCGGTGTGCGGGCAGGCGCCCGTCTTGACGCCGAGCACTAGCGCTGGGTCGATCAGGCCGCCCGCCTTGACTCGCTCGGCGTCCTCGGTCGTGACCAGGTCGTTGGTGATCACGGCAACGTTCCGGCCGGTCGCGGCGAGCTTGGGGAGCAGGCGCTCGATCAGGCGCGTCTTGCCCGACCCCACCGGCCCGCCGATGCCGATCCGGACCGCCTCGGACACGCGCTACTTGAGGACGTACAGCTGGCCAAGCGGCACCTGCCGCGCCGGCTCGCACGTAGCCAGCTCGCCGTCCACCTCAACCCGGTAGGTCTCCGGGTCGACCCGTATCTCCGGTACGGCGTCGTTGTGCAGGAGGTCGCGCTTCGTCAGCGCCCGAGTGGCGCGCGTCGCCACCAGGCGCTTGTTCAGGCGCCAGCGCTCCGCGACGCCCTCGTCGATGGCCGCGGCGCTCGTGAAGGTGACCCCAAGGTCCTGCGTGGCAGGCCCGTAGGCGCCCCACTGAGGGCGGTAGGTCAGCGGCTCGCACGTCATCAGCGACGCGTTCGACTCGCCCATGACCGACCACGCCGGGAAACCGCCCTTGAACACGACCTCCGGCTTGATGCCGAAGAACTTCGGCTCCCACAGCACGATGTCCGCCAGCTTGCCGGGCTCGAGCGAGCCGATCTCGTGGTCGATGCCGTAGATGCGAGCGGCGTTGATGGTCACCTTGGCGATGTAGCGCTTGATCCGGTGGTTGTCGTTGCCCGAGCCGACGTCTTCGGGGAGCGAGCCGCGCTGGTCTCGCATCTTCGACGCGAGCTGCCATGTGCGCGCGATCGTCTCGCCGATGCGGCCCATCCCCTGGGAGTCGGACCCGAGCGCGCTGATCGCCCCGAGGTCGTGCAGCACGTCCTCGGCCGCAATGGTCTCGCGCCGGATGCGCGACTCGGCGAACGCCACGTCCTCCGGCACGCGCGGGTTGAGGTGATGGCAGACCATCACCATGTCGAGGTGCTCGTCGAGCGTGTTGACGGTGTAGGGATTCGTGGGGTTCGTCGACGAGGGCAGGCAGTGCGGCTCACCCGCCACGCGGATGATGTCGGGCGCATGGCCGCCGCCGGCGCCCTCGGAGTGGTAGGTGTGGATGGTGCGGCCGTCGATTGCCGCCATCGTGTCCTCGAAGAAGCCCGACTCGTTGAGCGTGTCGGTGTGGATCTGGACCTGGATGTCGAGCGCGTCGGCGGCGCGCAGCGAGGCGTCGATCACCGCCGGCATGGCGCCCCAGTCCTCGTGGATCTTCAGGCCGATCGCGCCCGCGCGGCCCTGCTCGAGCAGCGGCTCGACGGCGTACGCGCTGCCCTTCCCGAGGAAGCCGAAGTTGATCGGCCAGGCCTCCGAGGCCTGGAGCATCCGCCCGAGGTTTACGGTGCCCGACGAGCAAATCCCGACCGTCACCGGGCCGAGGCCGCCGCCGATCATCGTGGTCACGCCGCTCGCGATCGCCTCCTCGCACAGCCCCGCGGAGTCGAAGTGCACGTGCACGTCGATCGCGCCCGCCGTGGCGATCATGCCTTCGGCGGAGCGCACGTCGGTGTTGGCGCCCACCACCATCCTGGGGTCGACGCCGTCCATGACCTGCGGGTTGCCCGCCTTCCCGACGCCCACGATGCGCCCGTCCTTGATGCCGATGTCGGCCTTCACGATGCCCAGCACGGCGTCGATGACGAGGACGTTCGTGATCACGAAGTCGAGCGCCCCGTCGGCGGCCGTCACCCCGCCGTGAGTGCCGAGGCCGTCGCGCAGGGTCTTGCCGCCCCCGAACACGCACTCGTCGCCGGGGACGAGCAGGTCGCGCTCGACCTCCGCCCACAGGCTCGTGTCGCCGAGGCGGACCCGATCGCCCGCGGTGGGACCGAACAGCTCCGCGTACTCGCGCCGCGAGATCGTCCTGCCCATGCCTAGCCCACGCTCCCCGCGAAGCCGCGGCGGCGGGCGCGCTCCAGGGCCGCCGCCCGGTCTTGGTCGCCGGTCGATCCCTCCGTGAGCCGATTGAGGCCACGGACCTCGCGCGCCCCGCCCAACGACACGAGCCCGACTTCCCGCTCCTCGCCCGGCTCGAACCGAACCGCCGTGCCGGCTGGAATGTCTAGGTGCATGCCGAACGCCGCGGCACGGTCGAATCGCAGCGCCGCATTGACCTCGAAGAAGTGGTAGTGCGATCCCACCTGCACGGGCCGGTCGCCTTCGTTGACCACGCTCACCGTCGTGGTCTCACGACCGGCGCTTAGCTCCAGGTCGCCGTCCGCGGCGACCACCTCGCCGGGCGTCACGCCCTCCACCGGCTGTGTCCCGGGGCCGATCGCGTCGTGGACCGTCACGAGCTTCTGGCCGTCGGGGAAGAAGCCCTCGACCTGCAGCATCCCGACCAGCTCCGCCACGCCCGGGAGAACATCATCCGTGGTCAGGATCGACGCGCCGAGCGACATCAGCTCCGACACCGGCCGGCCGTCGCGCGCCCCCTCGAGCACCTCATCGGCGATCAGGGCCCGCGCTTCCGGGTAGTTGAGCCTCAACCCGCGGGCGCGCCGCTTGCGCGCGAGCTCGGCAGCCATAAACAGCAGCAGGCGGTCGGTCTCCTTCGGGGAAAGATGCATGAAGACGAGCATTATGCACGGCGGGCGACGCCCTGCATTTTGACCCACCAAGATCTGGCGTCAGCGTGTCGCCGCCCGTCCGCTGTGCTCGCTGGTCGAGGCCGAGATGGCTCGGGGACGTGCGGGCTCGAGCGCCTTCCACTCGAAGGTTCGCGAGCTGCTCGGCTGACCGCCCTTGACGCGACAGCGCTCACGCCGCCCTGGCGTCGAGGCGCGCGAGCGGCCGCCAGAGAGCGATCGCGCTGACCACTGCGATGGCCGTCAGGCCGAGTAGGAGCAGCGTCGAGCCGATCAGCGCAACGCCCACCCCAGCGAGCAGCGGACCGGTCGCAGCCGCCGCGTAGTTCGAGCCCTGAATGGCCGCGCCGGTCGCCACGGGGTCGCGGGCGTGGCGCGACGCGGTGAGCAGCAGGCCAACCCATCCCCACGCCCCGATCCCGATCAGCGGCATGGAGAGCGCGAGCAGCACGGGCGAGCCCCCCGCGAGCATCGCCGTGCCGATGGCGCCGGTGAGGATCAGCGTGCTCGTGTGGCGAGTGCGCGGGCCGATCACGTCCGGATGACGGCTGATCCAGAGTCGCGTGACCGCTGCCAAGACGCTCGTGAGGAACAGGCCGAGCCCGGCGGCGCCCACGCCGACGCCGGAGGCGCGGACGAAGGGCACGAAGAAGAGCGCGACAACGTAGGAGGAGATCGCCGCCGTGAACGCGCAGAGCGTGATCAGCCGCCATCCATCCGGGTCGCGGTCGACGCGCGCGTCGGGCTCGCCGCCGTTGGCTCGTCGCGCTGCGGGTTGCCGCGGGAGCTGTCGCGCCGCGTGCAGGGACGCGATTCCGGCGCACGCGACCAGTACGGCGTGTCCGGCCACCGCCGTTCGAGCGGCAATGCCTGCCGCACCGGCCAACGCGACAGCCAGCCCGACGAACAGCGGGGCGCTGGCGGTGGCGACAGCGAGCTCTGCGAGGGCACCGGGCACCGCGTGCCGCGGTAGGCCGTTGACGACCTGGATCGCCGCTCGCGTCACCGCGCCGTTCACGAGCCCCCCGCCCGCAAGCGCGGCACAGGCGACTGCGGGTTGTGAGGTCAGCGCGAGCACGGCGAGCGAGCCCGCCGCGAGCAGCGGAGCGAGCGATATCAGCGTCAGAGCCGAGAGCCCCGCTTGGAGCCGCGGAACGAGCGCGCCCGCGGAAGTCGCGACGAAGAAGGCCGACACGAGTATCCGATTCAGCGCCTCACCTCCACCGACGTCCATGTCGTCGGCGAGCGAGCCGAATAGGAAGGGCGCCTGCATGGCAGCCGTGATAGCGACAAGGAGAGTGACGCGCGTTGCAGCCGGCGCACGCGCTCCCTCGGCCTGCACGCCGATCGCTCCAGGCGTCACCCCGGCGATCCCGACCGCGGCGGCCAGTGTGACCTACGGAAAGCCGCTGTGCGACGGCGCAAAGCGGGCGGGCACAGCCGCGATGCAAGCGTCACCCCAGGGTCGCGCGCAGGCCCGCCAGGCGGGCCAGAGTTACCTGCGGGGCATCCCCTAGCTGCGTGGTGGTGTACCGCCGCGCCGGCATCCCTCATCCCGGCCGGGCTCAGTCAGCGTCGACATCGAACACGTCCCGGGCGTCTGTGCCCGTGAGGTGTCGTGCGAGCGCGAGGTACCCGTTGCGGATGTGCAGCTCCATCAGCTGTCCGACTCGGTCGATGTCGCCGGCCTCCATCGCCCGCAGCAGCTGGCGGTGCTCCGCCACGGAGTCGCCGACGCGGTCTTCCAGGACCTGAAGGACGTCCCAGGGGAACGCAAGCCACAGCGCGCTGATCAACTGGAGCAGCGACGCGATCCCGCAGCGCTCGTAGAACAGGAAGTGGAACTGGCGGTTGGTATCGAGCACGGCGTGGGAATCGTGCCGCGCGCGCGCCTCCTCCATCGCGTCGGTGAGCTCGGCCGCCTGCCCGAGGTCGCGTCGCGACACGCGCAGGGAGGCGCGCCTCGCCGCCTGCGACTCGAGCAGACGGCGCGCCACGTACACGCCCTTCACTTCCTCGAGGTCGGCGTGGGCGACCCGCACGCCGCGGTGAGGCTCGCTGACCAGGACGCCCTCCGCTTCGAGCTGTCGCATGGCTTCGCGCACGGGTGTGATGCTGGTGTTGAAGTGGCGCGCCAGCTCGTCCTGCTGGACGCGGCTTCCGCGGGCGAATTCACCGTTGGCTATCAGCGCTCGCAGCTCCTCGACGATCCGGTCCTTCTTCGTCGTCCGCGGCTGTGCCTTTCCCTGGCCGCCCTTATCGCTCGGCATGGCGCTCCCCTCCGGGGCCAACCTCGGTCAGGATCGCCGCCCCCGCCCAGTTCGCTCCCGTTCGAGCAACGCCGCGATCACAAGGATGGGAGCGTAGATGCCCGTGGAGACGTCGCAGATGGGACATGCCCGCTCGTGTCGGCTGATCCGGCGTCCCCCGTGAGGCTCATCATGCGTCTACGAGCCGCGGACGCGCGCCTCGACGCCCCAGAGGCCAGGCGGGGGTCGCCGAGGCTGAGATGCAATGCATTAACACAAGAATAATGCATGCGTCTGCACCCAGCACGGGAGCCGTGCATAATCCCATCGGGGAATGCATGGTGGCACCATGTCACGTGTCACGCTTGACACGGCACCCGGTCTAGTGGAGGATGCCGCCTTCTCCGACCGGAAAGGCAGGTCGTATACGTGACGCAGAAAGTCGGCCTTGACAGCGCAGCCCTCGGCGCCGTCTACCGGGAGCGCGGCCTGGGTGGACGAGTTGGCTTCGGCCAGAGCCCCGCAGTCGTGATCGTGGACATGCAGGCAGGCTTCAACGACGTCACCTGCCCACTCGGAGCCGACATGAGCGCCTCGCTCGACGCGGTCGCCGAGCTGCTGGCCGCCGCCCGCGAAAAGGAGGTCCCCGCTGTCTACGTCTGGAGCGCCTGGAACGAGGCGGCCGAGGACTCCGGCCGCTGGCGGGAGAAGATCGCCGGGCTCGCGGCCATCGCGCTGGGCAGCCCCAACGCCGAGATCGCTTCGCAGATCGCACCGCGCGCCGGCGACACCCTGGTTCTGAAGAAGGGCCCCAGCGGCTTCTTCAACACGCCGCTCGACGACGTGCTGCGCGAGGCCCGGATCGACACCGTGATCCTCACGGGTGCATCGACCAGCGGGTGCATCCGCGCCACGGCTATCGACAGCCTGTCGCACGGCTACCGGACCGTGCTGCCGGCCGAGGCGGTGGGGGATCGCGCGGAGGATCCGCACCGTTCCAACCTCTTCGACATCGACGCGAAGTACGGCGACGTCCTGCCGCTGGAGACGGTCCTCCACTACCTCGGTGAGCTCGAGCCGGAGCCGGAACGGCGTCGCGCCGCGGCCGACACGCCTCCTCGCGTGCCACGTGGCGAGGCGACCGTCTGCGGAACCGCGGTCAGCGCGTAGCCGCTCCTCCAGGACCACTAACGACGAGAGGGAGAACGGCGCATGGGATATCGACTCGGGGCGGACATCGGCGGCACGTTCACCGACGTCCAGCTCCTGGACGACGTGACCGGAGAGCTTTACGTCGGCAAGGTGCCGACGACCAAGGAGGACCCGTCCAAGGGCTTCCTCCAGGGCGTGAAGCGGGTCACCGAGGAGCGCGGGATCGAGGTCGGCGACGTCGCTTCGATCGTGCACGGCACGACCGTGGTGACCAACAGCCTGCTCGAACGCACCTTCTCACCGGCGGGCCTTGTCGTCACGAAGGGATACCGCGGCCTGCTGGAGTACGCGCGCTGCCACATCCCCGGGCCCTTCGGCACATGGCTGATCCACGTTCCGGAGCGCCGTCCGGTTCTGCTCGAGGACGTCGCGGAGGCGCCCGAGCGGCTGACGCACCGCGGCGAGGTCCACGTCGAGCTCGACGAGGACGCCATCCGGCAGATCGCCGAGGACTATCGGGAGAAGGGGATCGCGTCCGTGGGCGTGTCGCTCCTCTGGTCCTTCGTCGACGCGAAGCACGAGCTGCGGATCAAGGAGCTCTTCGAGGAGGTCTATCCCGACTGTGAGGTGATCCTCTCGAGCGACGTCCTCGCGGAGATCCAGGAGTACGAGCGAGCGGCCACTACGGCGCTCAGTGCCGCGCTCAAGCCTCAGGTCGCGGAGTACCTCGCCTCCATCGAGACCGCCCTCAACGGCTCGTCCAGCGGCTCCTCGCTGTACTGCATGAAGTCGAGCGGCGGCGCGGTGACGGCTCGCCGAGCCCGCGAGCGGCCGATCGAGCTTGCGCTCTCGGGGCCCGCCGGCGGAGTCCTCGGGATGCGGGACATCTGCGAGGAGCTCGGCTACTCGCAGGCGATCACGTTCGACATGGGCGGGACGTCCACGGACATCTCGTTCATCGACGGCATGGAGCCGGCGCTCGCCACCGACGGCATCATCAACGGCTACCCGATCCGGGTGCCGATGATCGACATCCACACGATCGGCGCCGGCGGCGGGTCCATCGCCTGGCTCAGCGCGGGGGACCGTCCGCGCGTCGGACCGCAGAGCGCGGGCGCGTCACCGGGTCCGGCCGCGTACGACCGGGGCGGCACGGACGCCACCGTCACCGACGCGAATATCGTCCTCGGGCGCTTCCCGACCGAGCTGCTCGACGGCGAGATGCAGCTGAACAAGGAGCGCGCGGAGACGGCGGTCGCGGAGTGGGGGAGCCAGCTCGGGCTCGACCCCGTGCCCGCGGCGCTCACGATCGTCGAGCTGGCGATCAACGAGATGAACCTGGCGATCCAGGAGGTTTCGACTCGCAAGGGCCGCGACCCTCGGGAATGCGTCCTCGTCGCCTTCGGCGGCGCCGGGCCGGCCCACGCCGCGCGCCTGGCGGACCTGCTCGAGATCCCGACGGTGCTGGCTCCCAGCTCCCCCGGCGTGGCCTCGACGACCGGCCTGATCGCGGCCGAGGTGCGCAGCGACTTCGTCCATTCGGTCATCGCGGGCGTCACCGACAAGGACGACTTCGCCGTGGCCAAGGAGACGTTCAGCTCGTTGAAGGAGCGCGCCTGGCAGGCGCTCGCCGACGAGGGCGTCGACGAAGAGGACCGCGTTCTCCAGCTCACCGCCGACATGCGCTACCTGAGCCAGCAGTACGCGGTCAACGCCGTCATCCGCGCACGCTCGGGGGACTGGAAGTCGGACCTGGACCAGGAGGAGGTCCTGAAGGCCGTCGAGCAGTTCCACGGCAACCACGCCCGCCTCTGCGGCTTCGACTACCGCGAGCAGGGGGCCGGGGGCGTGCAGCTGGTCAACCTGCGCGTCGCCGCGATCGGCAAGTCGACCCGGATGGGCCGCACTCGCGCCGATGACGAGGGCAGCGACCCGAGCGGCGCGCTGAAGGGCAACAGGAGCGTCTGCTTCGACGAAAGCGGCGAGTTCGTCGATACGTCCATCTACAGCCGAGCCGAGCTTCGGCCCGGCAACGTGGTCGCCGGTCCCGCCGTCATCGAGGAGTTCGACTCCACGACGGTCGTGTGGCCGGGGCAGACGGCCAGGATCGACGGCTTCTTGAACATCGTGATCGACACAGGGAGGACGAATGGCAGCCGTTAGCGTGGCGAAGCCGGTGATTACCCCGCTGGT
Source organism: Thermoleophilaceae bacterium (assembly GCA_034664125.1). Lineage (GTDB taxonomy): Bacteria > Actinomycetota > Thermoleophilia > Solirubrobacterales > Thermoleophilaceae > JACVRW01. The sequence continues at coordinate 28,075 of JAXDIG010000027.1, forward strand.
CGCCCAGATCGTGGAGGGCGCGGTGGAGTCGGCGAAGTTCGAGATCGAGGCCGCGGTCGACCGGACCGCACGGTCGCTTCTCATCAAGGAGCAGCACGACTACCGCGCGGCGATCTTCGCCGCGGACGGGACGAGCGTGTCGTCGGCCTCCTTCTGCTCCTGGCCCAGCCCGATCTTCACCAAGTGGGCGATGGACCAGGTCGACGAGGCCGACGTGTTCCTCTGGAACGACGTCTACCTCTCGGAGGGCGGCATCGGGCACCTGCCGGACCTCTGCGTCACGCGCCCGGCGTTCTACGAGGGCCGCCTTATCGGCTGGACGCAGGTCTTCGGGCACACCGACGACATCGGCGGAATGCTGCCCGGCGGCATGCCGCCGTCCGCGACGGAGGTCTACCAGGAGGGCATCATGATCCCTCCGCTCAAGCTGTACGACCGCGGTGTCCGCAACGACGCCGTGTACGAGATGATCCTCCGCAACTCGCGGTTCCCGGAGAAGCTCCGCGGGGACATCGACGCCGAGGTCGCGGCCACCGAGCTCGGCGTGCGGCGGCTTCAGGACCTGTGCCGCCGGCTGGGCCCCGACACCGTCGAGGCCGCGTTCGAGGAGATCGTGGCCCGTTGCGCGCGGTCGCTCCAGCAGGACGCGTTCCCGCTGTTCCAGAACGGCGAGTACTACTTCGAGGACTTCATCGAGTGGGACAACGTGACGCCGCAGGAGAAGCGGCGATTCATCCGGCTCGCGCTGAAGATGACGAAGACCGACGACCGCGTCATGTGGGACTTCACCGGCACCGACAGCCAGGTCGCCGGATCCATCAACTGGCCGATCCCGGGTCACTTCGTGGAGAAGCTCGCCGGCTCGCACTTCCGCACGCTCCACCACGAGCTGGTCGTCAACGACGGCGTAAGCCGGGTGACGGAGTGCTACATACCGCCCGACACCCTGCTCCAGCCGAAGTTCCCCGCCGCCACGTCGAACCGGATGTGGCCCATGCTGCGCATCTACTCGATGGCGCTGGCGCTGTTCAACATGGCCACCCCGGGGTGCGCCTGCGACAGCGACACCAACACGCTGTACGGGATCTACGGGCACGACGCCGACGGGGAGTACTACTTCTACCACGAGCTTCCCGGCGCGGGTCAGGGCGGCCGGCCGTTCGGGGACGGCATCGAGGTGGCGAACCTGGCGCCCGAGGCGCGGAACACCGCGGCCGAGGTCGCGGAGTCGGCCTACCCGATCATCGAGGAGGCGTGCGACATCCGCATCGACTCCGGCGGCGCGGGCAAGTTCCGCGGCGGCAACGGCCACCTGAAGGAGATCCGGGTCCTCAACGACGCCGACCTGACGGTCATCACGGACAGGTACGTGCTGCCGACCTGGGGCGCGCACGGCGGGAAGCCGGGCGGCACCCATCGATACACGGTCAACCCGGGGACGTCCGAGGAGCGCGTCATCACACGTGGCAAGTTCGACAAGGAGCCGCTGGCGGCCGGCGACCTGCTGCGCGTCGAGACCGCGGGCGGCGGCGGCTGGGGCGACCCGCTGGAGCGCGATCCCGACCACGTCCGCGTGGACGTCCTGCGGCGGCTCGTGTCCCCGGAGAAGGCGCTGAGCGACTACGGCGTGGTGGTCGAGCGCGCCGGCTGGGACTGGCGAGTGGACCCGGCCGAGACGGCACGTGTCCGGGAGGAGATCCGAGGCAGCCGTGAGCCGCTGCAGCTCATCGACCGCGGGCCGAAGTTCGCGGAGCTCGAGAAAGAAGGAGCAATCCGGACGACGCTCCCCGGCGGGTTCTACGCGAAGCCGGCGTGACGCTCCTCGACGAAGAGCGCACGAAGGGCCACGCAGCCGGCAGCGGGACGCGGCCGGACCGGTGGCTGCTGGACGTGATCGACCGTCCCGAGCTCCGCTCGAGCGTGACCAGCCGCGAGGTGACGGAGGCGTTCCTGGCCCGGATCGCCACGTGGCAGGACCGCATCAACGCGTACTTCACGGTCACGCCGGAGCTGGCGCTCCGACAGGCGGAGGCCGTGGATGCCGCCGCGCGGCAAGGCGAGCGAATCGGTCCGCTTCACGGCCTCGTCGTGGGCGTGAAGGACGACATCGACCTGGCGGGCGTGCCCTGCCGGGTGGGGTCGTCCTTCCTGCGCGACAACGTGCCGGACCAGGACGCTGCGGTCGTGCGCCGGCTTCGAGCCGCGGGCGCCATCTTCCCCGGGAAGCTCGGGCTGTCTGAGTTCGCGCTCGGCAGCACGTGCGACAACGTCCACTACGGCCGGGTGGCGAACCCCTGGGATCCGGCGCGCTACCCAGGGGGCTCGAGCGGCGGCTCCGGGGCGGCACTGGCCGCGGACCTGTGCGTCGCGGCGCTCGGAAGCGATGCCGGCGGGTCGATCCGGATCCCCGCGGCCCTGTGCGGCGTCTCGGGGCTGCGGCCGACGCAGGGGTCCGTCCCGGCGCAGGGCTCGCACGTGATCTCCTGGTCCACCGAGACCATCGGATCGATGGCCCGGTCCGCGAGGGACGTCGCTCGGCTCTACGACGCCATCCGCACGCCCTCGCGCAGCCTCCCCGCAGGAGCGCTCGACGGCCTGATCGCGGATCGCGACGTCGATCTCCGCGGCGTTCGCGTCGGGGTGCCGGCGCATTACTTCTTCGACGGCGTGGACGCCGACGTCGCCGCCGCGGTGCGGAGCATGGTGGACCAGCTCGCGCTGCTCGGGGCGGACGTCCGCGAGGTCCGGCTTCCGGGTGCGGACGCGACCGTCGAAGCGTGCAAGTACATGATCCTCGCGGACGCCTACGCGATCCAGCGCGAGCGCCTCGAGGAGGCCCCGGAGCTGTACGGCGACGAGGTCCGCGAGCGGCTGCTCCTCGGCCGTGACGTCAGCGGCGCCCGGCTCGCGCGTTATTACGAGGACGCGCGCACCTTCACCCGCCAGCTCGACTTCGCGTTCGACGACTTGGACCTCGTCGTGACGCCCACCGTCGGCTTCGTCGCGCAGCCGGCGGAGGGCGCCAGGATGCTCGAGGAGACCACGCGGCTCAGCCTGCTCACGGTCCCGTTCAGCGTCACCGGCGCCCCCGCGATGTCGATCCCGTGCGGGTTGAGCGACGACGAGGGACTTCCGATCGGCGCCCAGATCGTCGGCGCGCGCGGGAGGGACGACCTCGTGCTCTCCGCGGCGGTCGCCTACCAGGACGCCACGGATTGGCACCAGCGCCGCCCGGAGGCGCCGGGGGAGGTGCAGGGGTGACGGACAACCACGGGGCCGGGCCCGCGGGGGCGCTCGAGGGAGTCCGCGTGCTCGACATCGGCTCGCTCTTCGCCGGTCCACTGGCTGCGACGCTGATGGGGGACTTCGGTGCAGACGTCGTCAAGCTCGAGCACCCGCAGGGCGACAACCTGCGGAAGCTCGGCTGGCAGAAGGACGGGCATTCCCTCTGGTGGGCGGTCGCCGGCCGGAACAAGCGCTCGATCACCGTGAAGCTGTCGGACCCGCGCGGCGCCGAGGCGCTGAAGCGCCTGGTGGAGACGGCGGACGTCCTGATCGAGAGCTTCCGCACCGGGACGCTCGAGCGCTGGGGGCTCGGCTGGGACGTCCTGCACGAGATCAACCCGAGGCTGGTGATGGTCCGCACCACCGGCTTCGGCCAGACGGGGCCATACCGCAACCGGCCGGGTTTCGGGACGCTCGCCGAGTCGATCTCCGGCTATGCGCACATCAACGGGTACCCCGACGGGCCGCCGACGCTGCCGTCGTTCGCGCTCGCGGACTCCGTGGCGGCGCTCGCGGGCGCGTTCGCGGCGATGACGGCGTTGAACTGGCGCGACCGGTCCGGCGTCGGCCAGATGATCGACGTCTCCCTGTACGAGCCGCTGTTCTGGATCCTCGGACCCCAGGCGTCGCTCTACGACCAACTCGGGGTCGTCCAGGAGCGGACCGGCAACAGGGCGCCCTTCACGTCGCCCCGCAACGCGTACCGGGCGCGCGACGGGGTTTGGCTGGGTCTCTCGGCGACGTCCCAGTCGGTGGCCGAGCGCGTCATCACGCTGGTCGGCAGGCCGGACCTCGTCGAGGCGCCCTGGTTCTCGGACCACACGGGACGGCTCGCCCACCAGGACGAGCTCGACGACATCATCGCCCCCTGGATCGCCGAGCGCGACGCGGACGAGGTGATCCGCGTCTTCGAAGCCGAGCATGCGGCGATCGCGCCGATCCTGTCGATCGCGGAGGCGTTCGAGGACCCGCAGTTCCTCGCGCGCGAGACGATCACGACCGTCGAGCACCCGGTGCTGGGGCCGCTCAAGATGCAGAACGTCATCGCGCGCATGTCAGCGACCCCGGGACGGATCGCCGGCTGCGGGCCGGTGACGCCGGGCGAGCACAACCGCGAGGTGCTCCAGGACGAGCTGGGCTACTCGGCTGAGAGCCTGGACGAGCTCGTGGCGGCGGGTGTCGTCGGAGACTGGCCGGAACGCGGCCGCGCGGAGGCGGCGACCCGATGAGCGGCGGCGACCCGCTGGGCGGCGGCGACCCGCTGGGCGGCGGCGACCCGCCGGGCGGCGGCGACAGTCCCGTGCTGGAGGCCGTCGGCGTGTCGAAGCACTTCGGCGGCCAGTGGGCGCTGCGAGACGTCGACTTCTCCGTGCGCCCCGGGTCGATCCACGCGCTCGTGGGGGAGAACGGCGCCGGCAAGTCGACGCTGATCAGGCTGTTCGCGGGCATCCACGAGCCCGACGCCGGCGTGATCCGCGTGCGGGGCGCCGAGCAGCGGATCCGCTCTCCGCGCGATGCGCGCGATCTCAGCGTCGGCTTCCTCCACCAGCAGCTCCACCTGGTCCCCGACCTGAGCGTCCGCGAGAACCTGCTCCTGGCGACCGGGTACCCGACCGGCCGCGCGTCGAAGGTGAACTGGAGCCGGGTCAACGACGTCGCGGAGGAGTTCCTCGCCCTCGCCGGCACCTCGGTGGATCCCCGCGCGCAGGTCGGCGACCTGCCGTCGGCCCAGCAGCAGCTCGTCGCCTTTGCGCGCGTCCTGCTCCAGCGGCCCGACGTCATCTTCCTGGACGAGCCCACGGCGGCCCTCGGCGAGGCGGACAGCCGTCACATGCTCGAGGTCCTGAGGGACCAGCGGGAGCGCGGCAGGACGATCGTCTACATCAGCCACCGCCTCGACGAGGTCCTCGAGCTGTGCGAGGTCGTGACCGTCCTGCGCGACGGCAAGCTGGTGAGCACCACTTCGACGCGGGACCTCACGAGGGACGAGCTGGTCCGGATGCTCGGCGGCGTCCCGGACGAGCACGCGGCACCAAAGCCGACGGCGGTCGCGGCGCGAGCCGACGCGCCGCCGCGTCTCGAGCTTCGGGACGTCGTCACCTCGGGCGGCAGCGCGGCGGTGTCGCTGGAGGTCCATCCCGGAGAGGTCCTTGGGCTCGCCGGACTGGTGGGCTCCGGCCGCAGCCGGTTTGCCACGGCCCTGTTCGGGATGACGCCGATCACCAGTGGAACGGTGCTCGTCGACGGCGAGGCCGTCGACGTCGGGAGCGTCCAGAAGGCGCTCCGCAACGGAATCGTCCTGGTGCCGGAGAACCGCGCCGACGCGCTCGTGCACGACTTCGGCATCGCGCCGAACGTCTCGCTCGGACATGTCGACCGCCATGCGGCCGCAGGCATCTTCATAAGCCGCCGCCGCGAGGCCGAGCCGGCTCGCGAGTTCGTGCGCCGCTTCTCGATCAGAGGGTCGAAGGACGTCGACGAGGTCGGCCTCCTCAGCGGCGGAAACCAGCAGAAGGTCCTGCTCGCGCGCGCGCTCGACCTGAATCCCAAGATCCTGATCCTCGACGAGCCGACCGCCGGCATCGACATCGCGACCAAGCAGTTCATCTACCGGTTGACGCGAGAGCTGGCGGCAACCGGCATGAGCATCGTGTTCATCTCGTCCGAGCTTGAGGAGATCTCGCTCGTCGCCGACCGCATCGCGGTCTGGAAAGGGGGCCGACAGGTGGAGGAGCTACCGGCCGGAACATCGCGCGCCGCCATCGTGGCGCGGCTATTCGCCGGCTCGAGCGAGGCGGCATGACGCGCGCCGTCGAAGACCAGGCCGGGCTCTCGGCTACGCCCGAAGACGATAGGGCGGGCGACGCCGCCGGAGCGATCGGGCCCCCGGGCGCGGCGAGCTCCCGCGCCGGCTTCGTATCGCGCATCGGGCCCTACTGGGCGCTCGTCGCATGGCTCGTGGCGATAGTGATCTTCTCGCTGCTGAACCCGGAGACGTTCGCCACCTGGAACAACTTCCGCGCGATCCTCGGCGAGCAGTCGCTGCTGGCGATCGCCGCCCTGGCGGTGACGATCCCGCTCGTCTGCGGCCAGTTCGACCTCTCGATCGCGGCCAACATCGGCCTGACCGGGATGCTGACGGCCGGGATGATGGCCAATTCCGACCTGCCGTGGGAGCTGGCGGTCGTCATCGGGTTGGGCATCGGCATCGGGATCGGGCTCGCGAACGGCGTGCTCGTCGCCGGCTTCGGCGTCCACTCGTTCATCGCCACGCTCGGCGTCTCGACCATCGTCGGCGGCTTCACGCTCTGGTACGGCAAGGGCCAGATCATCTTCGAGGGCATCGATTCGCAGTTCCCGCAGATCGCGCGGGAGCGGGTCCTCGGGCTCCCGATCACGGTCCTGTACCTCGTGGTCATCGCCGCCTTGGCGTGGTTCATGCTCGGGCACACTCCGTTCGGCAGGTACCTGTACGCGATCGGCAGCAACCGCGCCGCGGCGGCGGTGGCGGGTGTGCGGGTTCGGCTCTACACGGCCGCATCGCTCGTCATCTGCGGCGGGCTGGCCGGAGTCACCGGCGTCTTGCTGACGAGCCGGACCGCTTCGGCGCAGAACGGCGCGGGCGACGCCTTCCTCTTGCCGGCGTTCGCCGCCGCGTTCATCGGAGCGGCCACGTTCCGGCGCGGTGAGTTCAACGTGCTCGGGACGATTGTCGGCGTCTACTTCGTCGCCACGCTCGTGAGCGGCGCCTTCATTCTCGGCGCCGAGAACTACGTGAGCCTGCTGATCAGCGGCTTCGCGTTGATCGTGGCCGTCATCGGCAACCGGGCCTTGGCCAGGAAGCTCAAGTGATCCGTGACGGCGCAGTGCCAGTGGGGCAGGCAACCAAACTCAAAAAAGGAGAAGCACTCGTGAGTCAAGTTCGGGTTGATGGTGACGGTTTGAAGGCACGGCGACTCAGGGGGATGCCCATCGCGGCCTTGGCATGCTCTGCTGCCCTCCTCTTCGCCGTCGGCTGCGGCGGCGACGACGACAGCGGCTCGGCCGGAGGTAACTCTGGCGACAAGACGGCCGCAGACGGTGGCGGGAACGACCTGCTCGCACAGGCCGCCGAGGACGCCGCGAAGGCCAAGCAGGCGGAGTCCTCGTTCGAACCGTGGAACCCCGGCCCGGCCCCCAAGCCCCAGGCCGGCACCGAGGTCGGCGCTCTGACGTGCCTTCAGTCGGTGCCCGCATGTAGCCGCATCGCGGACGGCTACAAGGCGGCGATCGACGCGATCGGCTGGTCCGGCCGCGTCCTCGACGGCACGGCCGACCAGTCCAAGCAGCGCTCCGCAATGCAGTCGTTCCTCACCGCGGACGTCGACGGCATCCTGCTGGCGGCCATCGACCCGCACGGCATCGACGATCTCCTCGATCGCGCCAAGCAGCGCAAGATCGAGTGGAACATGGCGGCCGGGATCGACCCGCAGCCCTTCGGCGGCGTGGGCGAGTCGGTCGACGTGACGGGTGGCCTCAAGGAGGCCGGCCGCCAGCTCGGCGCTTGGGTGGCGGACGACAGCAAGGGTGAGGCCAAGATCCTCGTCTTCAACTCCTCCGACAACCCCGGCCTCGCGGTCCGCGAGGCGGGCTTCCGCGAGTACCTCGACCAGTTCGAGGGGATCTCGTACGTCGGCGACACGATCAACGTGCCGTTCGCGCAGGTCGGACCGCCGCTCCAGGCACAGATGCAGTCGCTGCTCCAGCGGTATCCCGCCGGGGAGATCGACTACGTCTTCACGCCGTTCGACGGCTTCGCGACCTTCGTGGTCAACGCCGTGACGTCGGCGGGACGCGATGACGTGAAGGTGCTCGGATTCGACGGGTCGCCGCAGAACGTCGACTTCATCCGCAACGGCGAGGGACAGGTCGCGACCCAGGCCACGCCGTGGGAGTGGTGCACGTGGCTCGCGGTCGACAACCTGAACCGGGCGATGCAGGGTGAGGACGTCTTCGACGGCGGCTGCCCCTCGCAGGTGCTCGACAAGTCGAACGTCCCGCCCAAGGGCGAGCTTTGGATGGGCAACGCCGACTACGAGACGGAGTTCAGGAAGCTGTGGGGCGTCGGCTGATGTCAGTCGCGCTCCACAACGCCCGGATCGTCACCGGCGAGGGTCAGGACTACGACGACGGCACGTTGACGTTCGACGGTGACAGGATCACCGCCGTCGGCGACGGCGAGCCGAGCGGCGACACGGCGATCGACCTGGAAGGGCGGTATGTCCTTCCAGGTCTGATCGACCTGCACACGCACATGTCGGGCGGTGACAACGGCATCGGCCACGGCGTCGAGGCCGCGACGTTCAAGATGGACGCGCCGCTCATCGAAGCGGTGCTCGACTCGGTGGAGGCGGCCGGAGTGACTCTCCGCGCCGGCTTCACCACCGTCCGGGAGATCGGCACGCGGGACTACATCGACGTGTTCCTCCGGACGGCTCAGGCGACCGGACAGATCGACGCACCGCGGATCCTCGCCACCGGCCCCGGGATCTCGATCACCGGCGGACACGGCGAGTTCTGGGATCCGACGCAGACCGTGGACGGCGTCGACGCGTTTGTGCGGCGAGTCCGGCAGCTCGTCCACAACAAGGTGGACGTGATCAAGGTCGTGAGTGCGGACGGGCCGGAGACCGTCGGCGAGTGGTGGACGGTCCAAGCCACGGCCGAGGAGGTTGCGGCCGCCTTCGCCGAGGCCCGGCGGCTCGGTCGCCGGACGGCCACCCACGCGATGGGCGGTGAGGCCATCGTCAACGTCGTCAACGCGGGCGTGGATACCGTCGAGCACGGCTGGTACCTCACCGAGGAGAGCGCCCGGCTGATGGCCGAGAGCGGGACCTATCTGGTCCCGACGCTCGGCAACGTCATCGCCATCATCAAGCACGGACCGGCGCTCGGCATGCCGTGGGCGGAGATGATGGCCGACGACGAGGAGGCCATCTTCGAGCGCATGGAGCTGGCCCTCGGCATGGGGGTCAAGATCGCCTGCGGCTCGGATTGCGGCGGCAACGAGGCCCACATCCACGGACGCAACGCCGACGAGCTCGAGTGCTACGTCCGGTTCGGGATGAGCCCCGCGGACGCCATCGCGGCGGCGACGATCGAGGCGGCGCGGGCCGTTCGCCTCGACGATCGGGTGGGGTCGCTCGCCAAGGGGAAGCACGCCGACCTGGTGATCCTCGACGAGGACCCGCTCAGCGACATCACGGCCGTCCGGACCGCGGTCGTCGGCGTGATACAGGGCGGCCGGGTGGTCCGCGACGATCGCGGCCTGCTCGGCGACGTGGCGCACGCCCCGCGGCTCGTGACGTCGAAGGCGCTCTCCCCCGCGGCTGCCGAGCACGAGTCGAACGTCCGGAGTCGCGCATCCGGGTCAGCGGGGGTGAAGGCACCTGCATAGCGCCGGGCTCCCCGCGCCCGCCGAAGCCACTCCCGGCGGCCGATCCAGGTCGCCGGGGGGAGGCCGCTATACCATCGACCGCGGAGGACGACGCGCCCGTGGCCGGACCCAGCACTGCATGATCCGACTCGAAACCGAGAGACTCCGCGACCAAGCCCGCCGCTCTATCTATGCGAGCATCCTGTCCGGCGAGCTGCCCGCCGGCGAGATCCACTCGGCGATCGCGATCGCCGGGCGGTTGGGCGTCTCGGCGACGCCCATCCGCGAGGCGATGCTCGACCTGGCCAACGCCGGCCTGGTGGAGGCGGTACGCAACAGGGGCTTCCGCGTGCTCACGATCTCGGACGCCGATCTGGACGAGATCGTCGAGCTGCGCATGCTCCTCGAGCCGCCGGGGGTCCGGCGGGCCGCCGAGGAAGCGGACACGGAGGCGCTCGACGCCCTCGAGCCGGTGCTGGCGGCATGCGAGGCGGCCGCCGAGAGCGGCGACATCGCCGAGTTCCTGATCGCCGACCGGGAATTTCACCTCGGCCTGCTGGCCACGCTCGGCAACGGCCGGCTCGTCGAGCTCGTGGGCCGGCTACGCGACCAGACCAGGCTCGTCGGGTTGAAGTCGCTCGCCGTCGAGGGCAAGCTCACCGCATCCGCCGAAGAGCATCGCGCGATCCTGGACGCCGTCCGCGGGGGGCGGGGTCAGGAAGCCGAGGAACGCATGCGCGCGCACCTGCGTCATGCCCGCGGCCTTTGGGCCGGCCGCGACGAGCCGAAGTAGCGCCCGCGTGAACGACAGGCCCCTGAGGGCGTTTCTCTTCGCGCCCGGGAACGACGAGCGCAAGCTCGCGAAGCTCGCCAGCTCCGGGTCGGACGCCGTTGTGCTCGACCTCGAGGACGCCGTCGCCGACAGCCGGAAGGAGGCCGCTCGGCAGACCGTCAAGAAGGCACTGGGCTCCTACGGCCCGGGCCCCGCCGTGTTCGTCCGCGTGAACGGCGTCGAAACCGGTCTCCTCGCCGACGACCTTGCGGCCGTGATGGATGATCGCCTCGAGGGCGTCGTGATCCCGAAGCTCGAGGACGCGGACACGCTCGCCCTCGTGGACGACGAGCTGCGCCGGCTCGAGAGCGACTGTGGGATGGAGCCCGGCGCGGTCCGCGTGATCCCGCTGGTCGAGACGGCGGCCGGGGTCATGCAGGTCGGGGCGATCGCCGCCGCGGCGACCGACCGCGTCGTGACGCTCATGTTCGGCATCGGGGATTTCGTGGCGGACATCGGGGTCGACATCAGCACGGGCGGGGATGAACTGACCTATGCGCGCTCGCGGATCGTCGTCGCCGCCAACGGCTGCGGTCTGGGGGCGCCGATCGACGGCCCCTATCTCCTGGACCTCACGGACGTCGACGGGCTCGTCGCCGACAGCCGGCGAGCACGCAGCCTCGGCTTTCGCGGTCGTGTGGTCGTGCACCCCTCGCATGTCGAGCCTGTCCAGCGAGCGTTCTCCGAGCTCTCCCCAGACGAGCTCCGGCGGGCGAGGCGGATCGTCGAGGCGTTCGAGAGCGCCGAGCGTGGTGGCTCGGCCGCCCTCCGGGTCGACGGGCGCTTCGTCGACTACCCGCCGTACCACCGCGCCAAGGAGCAGCTCCGTCTGTACGAGGCGACGCGGCTGCCGGCCGACCCGGCCTGACTGGCCGAGGAAGCTCTCGCGGTCAGGCCGCGTCGACGATGGCGCGCGCGAGGGCGAGGTCCTCGAGCGCGAGCCCGACGGACTTGAAGACCGTGATCTCGCCGGCTCCCGAGCGCCGCACCCTGCCGTGGACCACGTCGGAGAGGTCGCCCGCGACGTCGTCCGCCGTGAGGGCGCCCGCCGCGATTGCGAGGAGCAGGTCGCCGGCCTCGGCGAGCGCGGCTTCGCGGCTCTCCACGACGACGGTCGCGCCGCTCAGGCAGTGCTCGTCGAGCTCGCGCGCATCGGGCCGATGGCTGCCTACGGCGTTCACGTGAACGCCCGCGGGGAGCTCGCGGCCGGGGAACACGGGCACCGCGCTCGTCGTGCAGGTGCAGACGATGTCCGCCTCGGCGACGACTCCCGGCTCCGCTGCGCTCACCGTGAGGCCGATGCGGACGCCGCTCTCCAAGAGGCTCGCGACGCGGTCGGGATTGGGACCGATCACGGACAGCCGCTCGATCGAGCGGACGGCGCACATGGCCGCGAGGTGCGCGTGGGCCTGCACCCCCGCGCCGAAGATCGCGAGATGGGAGGCGTCCTCCCTCGCCAGGTGCCGGGTCGCGAGCGCCGACACCGTGGCGGTGCGCAGCGCCGTCAGCGCCGCACCGTCGATGATCGCGCGAGGCGCCAGCGTGTCGCCGCCGAACAGCACGTAGACGCCCTGGATGAGCGGATGCCCGCGGGCGGGATTGCCTCGATTCAGCGTGAGCAGCTTCACGCCCGCCGCGCCCGGCAGCGCGCCCGGCATGACGATGAGGTCGCCGCCATCTAGCGTCAGGTGGCTGCGGAGGACGCCGGCGGACAAGTCGTCCGACCTGAATGCCTTCTCCATGGCGTCGACCGCGTCGGAGTAGGAGAGGCTTGCCATCACGCGCTCGGCGTCGACGAAGGCGAGCCCGGGAGGAAGGCTTCCCACCCCTACAATGTAACATGTCACATGGTAGACCAGTAGGCTCGAGTCCCCCCGCCGCTTTGGCCCGCAACGCGGCGATCGACGCGGCGGCGGTCGCCGCCTGCGTCGATCTCCACGTTCGCGGCGTCCGGCTCAGGCCGGCGCGGGCACCGCAGCGGGCTCGACCAGGGAGCCGCTGACCTGCTGCTGCAGCATCTTGTTCATGTTCGCCTGCAGGATGTAGGTACCGACCGGGCCGACGAACAGCGAGAGGAGGAAGCCCAGGCCGGGCTCCATGCCGTTCGGCGCGCCGGTCAGGCGCTCCGTCGCGGACAGGCGCGCCCACGTCTTGTACATGGAGACGAACGGCGGCACGATGATGAAGCAGCCGAGCGTTATGGCGAGCACCGACGTGCCGGGGCTCGTGCCACATTCCTCGCTCCCGCGCGCCTTGCCGATCTCGGCCATCTCCTTGTTGACCTTGTAGTACCAAACGATTCCGTAGATCCCGAGCGTGATCAGCATCAGCCCGATCACTCCCAGCGGGTTCCGGATCTTCGCGGGCTCCGGCGACCCCTGGATCTGCACTTGCTCAGCCACTTACGACTCCTTCGAACTGGATAGGCCCTTCGACTTTGAGAGGGCAGCGCGCACTTGCGCGCTACTAACACCCTCGACACGCAGTCACGGCCACTTGAAGTGGGCGCGGACCACCTGGCAAGGTCAGCGACATGCAAGAAATCGAGATCCGCGGCGACACGATCCGACTAGGCCAGCTGCTCAAGCTGTCCGGCCTCGCCGGTTCCGGGGCGGAGGCGAAGGCCCTGCTGCTCGAGAACGGAGTGACCGTCAACGGCGAGCCCGAGGCGCGCCGGGGTCGCCAGCTCCACCGCGGTGACCTGGTGTCGGTGGAGGGCGAAGACGTGCGCCTCACCTGATCGACGGCGAGCAGGACTAGGCTTGACGTATCGAGCCATCCCCGACCATGCCCCGCCGGAGCGCCGCCCAGCTGGCGCGGGCCGTGGGAAATGGACGCAGCGTCGGGGCTGCCCTGCGCCACCTGGACGCCCACGGCTCCGAGCCCGGAGCGCCCGTTCTGGCCGAGGCGCTCGCGCATTTCCTCGTCGATCGCTGCGAGTCCCACCACGTCGGCTGGCGGGTGGTGCGCCGGGTCGTGGTCGACTCCGCCGCCGACGCGCCCTGGGAGAAGTGCGCCCGCCGTGCCGTCCCGCGGGTGGCCGAGGATCTGCTCAACCTCTCGGCCCAGCCCGGTCGCACGCCGCTCGCGCGCGCGCAGCATGTAGCCGCCCGGCACCGCGCCGAGCAGATCGCAGGGCACCTCGACCGGAGCGCCATCTTCGCCGGCCTGGGGCTCGCTCCTCGCGCTGTCAGCGACGAGCGCTGGCAGGCCGCGCTCGGCAGCGCCGTCGGCTCGCGCTCCCGCGAGCAGGTCGCCCGCGCGGTCGAGCTGGCCCTGAGCGACTGATCCAGAGCGACGCTGCTGCCGGCCGCCCCGAGCCCCGTTCAGCTGCTCCGGCGCGGTCCCCAGTCGGCTTCCGCCAGCAGGCCCTCGCGGAACCTGTAGGTCCAGCTGATTTGGCTCTCCGAGAACCCGCCGGTCGGGCGGGCCACCCGCATCGACCCGTTCACCACGACCTCGTCGACGGTTTCACGGAAGCTCGTGGCCTTGGGCCGCATCTGCGTGCCGGCGGCGATCGCCTCGCGGAAGTAGGCGCGGATCGCGTCGGGGCCCTGGAGCACCTGGTCCGAGATGTACGGGCGGAACGAGATGTCCTCGCGCGCGTGCCGCAGCAGCGCTTCGAGCCCGGCCTCGAAGCCATCGTCGATCGCCGCGCGGAAGGCCTCCTTGATGGCCAGCAGGTTCGGCGACGCGGCGCAGCCGTCTTCAGGCGCGGTGCGACCGGCCAGCGAATCCATGGGCCTAGTCTAGGTTCGACTCCCGCCCGTGCCAACCCTGCGGGCGTCATATATCGCGCTCCGTGAACTATCGCCCGGACGCTAGACTGGCCTCGACCTCGTCGGTGGGCGGGGTCGTTCTTGTGCACGCCCGCCGCAGCCGAGAGCAGCCGGCTCGGCCGGCTGCGACCGGATCCCTATACCTTCCGAAGGAGCCATGGCTCGCGGAGACGTTCGAATCGCCGTCACCCTCGCGTGCGAGGAGTGCAAGCGGCGTAACTACCAAACCGAGAAGTCCAAGCGGAACAATCCGGACAGGATTGAGTTCCGCAAGTACTGCCGTTGGTGTGGCCGGCATACGCCCCACAAGGAGACCCGCTGAGCGCGGGCTCTGTCGCAGGGATGGCACGTAACCGTCAGCGGGCCAAGCAGCGCCAGGCCGAGCGTCGCGCCCGGCGGCTGCCCGACGAGGGCACCGCCCCGGCGCAGGAGCGCGACGACCAGGCGATCGACGACCCCACCGCGGTCGATCCTTCGCCGGCCGTTCCACCCGAGTTGGCCGCCGGCGCGCCGCCCCAGGACGAGGGCTTCTCCGAGCGGCTGGTCGAGCGTGACCCGGTGTTCGGGGACAGGCCGTCCTTCGGGGGCACGCCCGCCTCCGAGGAGGAAGCGCTCGACGAGATCGAGGACTGGGAGGTCGAGGACCCCGAGGACGCGATTGCCGCCGGCGGGGCGGGCGAGGCGGGTTACGAGGTGCGCGGTCGGCGCGGCCACGACGAGGCCCAGGCCCACAAGGACCGCCCGCGTGTCGTACAGTTCCTAGTCGCCGTCTGGGCCGAGCTCCAGCGAGTCCAATGGCCGAACCGCCAGGCCCTCGTCACGCTCACCGGTGTAGTGCTCGGCTTCGTCCTGATCGCCGGCGGTTACCTCGGCCTTCTGGACGCGATCTTCTCCCAACTCATCAAAGCAATCCTCTGAGGCAACGATGTTCCGCTGGTACGCAGTCAACACTTACTCCGGTCACGAGAACAAGGTCAAGCAGAACCTTGAGCATCGCCGCATCTCGCTCGGGCAGGAGAACAGCATCCGACAGATCGTGATCCCCACCGAGCAGGTGCAGGAAGTCAAGGACGGGCAGAAGCAGATGAAGGAGCAGCGCACCATGCCCGGCTACCTGCTCGTGAACATGAACCTGACCGACGACTCCTGGCAGCTCGTCAAGAACACCCCGGGGGTCACCGGCTTCGTCGGCGCGTCCAACAACCCGGTCCCGCTCAACCAGGGTGAGGTCGACCGACTGCTCCACCGCGAAACCGCCGAGCGCCCGCGCACCCGCGCGCAGTTCTCGATCGGCGAGTCCGTCAAGGTCGTGTCCGGGCCGCTGTCCGACTTCTCCGGGGAGATCTCCGAGATCAACGAGGACGCGGCTAAGCTCAAGGTCCTCGTGTCGATCTTCGGGCGGGAAACCCCCGTCGAGGTCGGCTTCGACCAGGTGAAGAAGATTTGATCTTGCGAGCATCCTGCTCGCGCTCTGATTAGCTACTTCGACTTCACGTCTCAGATTTCATATGGCCCGCAAAGTCCTCACACTCATCAAGCTCCAGGTGCCCGCCGGCCAGGCGAACCCGGCCCCGCCGGTCGGTCCGGCGCTGGGCCAGCACGGCGTGAACATCATGGAGTTCTGCAAGGCCTTCAACGCGCAGACCCAGCAGGACATGGGCACGATCATCCCGGTCGAGATCACGGTCTACGAGGACCGCTCCTTCACCTTCATCACGAAGACGCCGCCCGCCGCCGTGCTGATCAAGCAGGCGATCGGCATCGAGAAGGGCTCGGGCGAGCCGAACCGCAACAAGGTCGGCACGATCACCAGGGCGCAGGTGCGCCAGATCGCCGAGCAGAAGATGCCCGACCTGAACGCGCACGACGTGGACCAGGCCAGCAAGATCATCGAGGGCACGGCGCGCTCGATGGGCGTGGAGGTGACGGGTTAAGTGAGGCGTGATGTCGAACAAGGCCATCGGAACGCGGGGCCGGATGCCCCGCGGAGGTAATCCATGAAGCACGGCAAGCGCTACCGCGCGAACCTGGAGAAGGTCGACCGCGAGCACGCCTACCAGCCCGCGGAGGCCGTCCAGATCATCAAGGACTTCGAGTCTGTCAAGTTCGACGAAACCGTCGAGGTGCATATCCGCACCGGCCTGAACGTGCGCCACGCCGAGCAGCAGCTGCGCGGGACCATCTCGCTGCCGCACGGGCTCGGCAAGGAGATGACCATCGCGGTCTTCGCCAAGGGCGACAAGGCGCGCGAGGCCGAGGAGGCCGGCGCCGACTTCGTGGGCGCGGAGGACCTCGCCGAGCGCGTCGAGGGCGGCTTCAGCGACTTCGACGTCGCGATCGCTACGCCGGACATGATGCCCGTGGTCGGCAAGCTGGGCCGCATCCTCGGTCCGCAGGGCAAGATGCCGAACCCCAAGGTGGGCACGGTGACCATGGACGTGGCCAAGGCGGTGTCCGAGTCGAAGGCCGGCAAGATCGAGTACCGCACCGACCGCCACGCGATCGTGCACCTCCCGATCGGCAAGCTGAGCTTCGAGGGCCGCACGCTGCTCGAGAACTACGCGGCGCTGATCGACGAGATCGTGCGGGCCAAGCCGGCCGCGGCCAAGGGCCGCTACCTGCACTCGGTCACGCTCACCACGACGATGAACCCGGGCGTGAAGGTCGACCCCGCGCGCACGCGCGAGATCGTGGAGGAGCCGGCAGCGGTAGCCTGATCGGAAAGCGTTCCTGCCCGAGACCCCCGGCGCGCGAGTAAGTCCGGGGCAGGTGGAGCTCACGAGCCGGACCTCCGTGGTCCCTTCGCCCGAGCCCGCCTGCGTGCGGGCTCTTTCGTTGGCAAAGGACCATATGAACAGAGAACAAAAAGCAGCGGCCGTCGAAGAGGTGGCCACGCAGATCCGGGAGTCCGAGGCGATCTTCGCCGTCGACTACCGCGGGATCTCCGTGCCCCAGGCGGCCAACCTGCGCGTGAAGCTGAACGAGGCGGGCGCGCGCTTCAGGGTGGTCAAGAACACGCTGACCCAGCTGTCTGCCGACAGGGCCGGGGCCGAGTCGCTCAAGGAACTGCTCCAAGGGCCCACCGCGTTCACGTTCGTTGCCGCCGACGGCGGCGACGTCGCGCTCGCGGCCAAGGCGCTCGCCCAGTTCCGGCGCGAAACCGAGCTGCTCGAGTTCAAGGGCGGCGTGATGGGCGGCGAGGTCATCACCGCCGAGCAGATCGCGACGCTCTCGCGGCTTCCCGCGCGCGAGGTGCTGCACGGCCAGCTCGTGGCGATGGTCGCCTCCCCGATCACCGGACTGGTTCGCACGCTCAACGCTTTGATCGCTGGTTTGGCGATCCAGCTGAGGCAGATCGCCGACGAGGGGCTGGTCGGCGGCGGTGCCGAGGCGGCGGCTCCGGCGGAGGAGGCGACTCCGGCCGAGGAGCCCGAGGCTCCGGCCGAGGAGCCCGAGGCCTCTGCCGAGCAGCCCGCTCCAACAGAAGACGAGGCGGCCGACGACGCCGCCGCGGATGAACAGACTGACGCGCCCTCCGAGGGTGACGACGACAAGGAACAGGAGGGCTAGCAATGGCCACTGCAACTGAGCTGATCGAAGAGATCAAGAAGATGTCCGTGCTCGAGCTGTCCGAGCTGATCAAGGCGCTCGAGGAGGAGTTCGGCGTGTCCGCGGCCGCGGTCGCTGCTCCCGCTCCGGCCGCGGCCGGCGCAGGTGACGGCGCCGCCGAGGAGGAGGAGTCGAGCACCGTGGACGTGGTGCTCACGGGCCCCGGCGACAAGAAGATCCAGGTGATCAAGGTAGTGCGCGCCGCAACCGGCCTGGGCCTCAAGGAGGCCAAGGCACTCGTGGACGAGGCCCCGAAGCCGATCAAGGAGGGCATCGACCGCGAGGAAGCCGAGAAGCTCAAGGGCGAGCTCGAGGATGCCGGCGGAGGCGTCGAGCTGAAGTAGCGCCCGCCGCGGGCATCACCGAAGCATGAGCAAAGGGCCGCCCGAGCGCGGCCCTTTGCCGTTTCCGGAGGCGCGTACACGGGTAGCGACACCGGCGATGGCGCTTCGCATCCTGATCGCCGCCGCCCTCGCGCTCGTGCTCGCCGACCCGCAGGTGGCGCTCGCGCAGGACCCGCCCGCCAAGCAGCCCACGGCGGTCGGCCGCGGCGGTGGCGCCGCCACCGTGGACGCGCTCGGCACGCGGGCGGCGATCGAGACTCTGAGCGACGGCGGGAACGCCGTCGACGCGGCCGTGGCCGCCGCCGGCGTGCTCGGCGTGGTCGAGCCCTTCTCCTGCGGCATCGGCGGCGGCGGGTTCATGGTGATCCGCACGCGCAGCGGCAAGGTCACCACGATCGACTCCCGCGAGCTGTCGCCCGCGGCCATGCGGCCCGACTCGTTCTTCGAGAACGGGGCGCCCCTGGGGTTCGACGACGCCCGCTACAGCGGGCTCTCCGCCGGCGTGCCCGGCACCGTGGCGGGCTGGGACGTGGCGCTGCGCCGGTACGGCACCGAGTCGCTGGGCGACGTGCTGCGCCCAGGCATCCGCGTGGCGCGCCGCGGCTTCGCGGTCGACGACACCTTCGTCTCGCAGACAGAGAACAACGTCAAGTGGTTCGACGACATCCCCTCGACCGCGCGGCTCTACCTCGACCCCGACGGCACGCCACGCGACGTGGGGACGGAGTTGCGCAATCCCGACCTGGCGGCGACCTACCGGCGCATCGGCCGGCGCGGCGCCGGCGCGTTCTACTCCGGCGCGGTCGCCGCGGCGATCGTGGATGCAGTCCGCCGGCCGCCCACCGCTCCCACCGCCGACCACGCCTGGCGCCCGGGGCTGCTCACCGAGGCGGACCTGGCCGCCTACACCGCTCCCGAGCGGGCGCCCACCCATGTGCGCCACCGCGGCTTGGACGTGTGGAGCATGGGACCGCCGTCGAGCGGCGGCTCGACCGTCGGCGAGGCGCTCAACATCCTCCAGGGCTACCGCGGCCTCGAAGCCGACCGAACGCGGGCGCTGCACCTCTTCCTGGAGGCCTCCCGCTTCTCCTTCGCCGACCGCAACGCCTACCTCGCCGACCCGGACTTCTTCGACGTTCCGCTCGCCACGCTGCTGTCCTACCGCTACGCGGCGGAGCGCCGGGCCTTGATCGACGAGACGCACGCGGCCACGAGCCCGGTGCCCCCTGGCTCGGCGACGGTGACCCGGCAGGGCCAGTCCACCACGCACCTCGTGGTCGCCGACCGCCACGGCACCGTCGTCTCCTACACATTCACGATCGAGTCGATCGGCGGCAACGGGATCGTCGTCCCCGGCTACGGCTTCCTGCTCAACAACGAGCTGACCGACTTCAACTTCGACAACACGCAGCACCCCAACCGCGCCGACGCGCGCAAGCGGCCGCGCAGCTCGATGGCGCCGACGATCGTCACCCGCGACGGCCGGCCGTTCCTGGCGGTTGGATCCCCCGGCGGAGCGTCGATCATCACCACCGTCCTCCAGGTGCTGATGGAGCGCCTGGACCTGGGCGCCACGCTGCCCGAGGCGATCGCCCGTCCGCGGGCCAGCCAGCGCAACGCGGTCACGACGGAGGCCGAGCCGGCCTTCATCGCCTCCCCCGAGGGCGACGCACTCCACAGCCAGTTCGGGCACGAGTACAAGCTGGGCACCGAGCTGGGCGCGGTGACGGCGCTCGAGCAGCTCGGCGGGGGGCGCCTGCTCACCGCCGCGGAGCCGGTGCGGCGCGGTGGCGGCAGCGCCGCGGTCGTACGGCCCTAGAGTTCCGCGGCGTGCCGCCGCGCCTCGACCACGTAGTCATCCACGTCTCCTACGGATGAGGCGCGCGCTCGCCCTCGGCTGCCTCGCGACGATCGCGGCGGCGGACTACACGCTGCACCGGCGCCGGCCGCCCTGGATCCTGGTGGGCCTCTTCGACCACCCCGCGCACCTCGCGACGGCCGCCCTGCTCGCGCTGAACGCCGCGCCGCGCCGCAGGCGCTGGACGATCGGGTTCCTGGTCGGCTCGCTGCTGCCGGACCTGGATCACGTGCCGCTCGCGCTGCGGTCGCCGCGGCCAACCGTCGAGGACCGCCGCCCGGTCAGCCACTGCCTGCTTGCCGTGGCCCCCGTCGCCGCGCTTGCCGGCGTGACCCAGAGCGAGCGCCTCCACGGCGCGGCCACCGGCATGGTGGCCCACTTCATGCGCGACCTCGGCGTGGGCACCGGCGTGCCGTTGCTGTGGCCGGCGACCAGCCGGTCGCTGCGCGTGCCCTACGCGGTCTATGCCGTGGGCTGCGCACTTGCCGCGGCACGCGCGGCAGGAGCCCTTCGATTCCGCTAGCCTTTAGGGCGGCCTATAGCCGTAGCCGTCCCTACTGAGCCGCGCCGGCACATATCCCCGGCGCCTCGGGACGGGGTCCGTGATGGCCGCGCACGCCCGTAAAGAGCGGGTTGGCAACCTCCCCTTCCGGGGGAGGATCTCTCTCTGCTATTCTGGTGGGTCGCGCTTTGCGCCCTGCCCGCCGTACCTCTCATCCAGTATCCGAAGGAGTCCGCTGCTTTGGCACGCGTTGATGCTGCTCGCACACGTCGCTCGTTCTCACGCCTCGAGAACGCCCTCGAAGTTCCAAATCTGATTGACATCCAGCGGCGCTCGTTCGCGTGGCTGGTCGACACCGAGAAGGGCGGTCTCAGGGAGACGATCGACGATGTCTCCCCCATCGAGGACTACACCGGCAACCTCGCCGTCGTCTTCGAGGACATCCACTTCGACGACCCGGTCGCACCGATCTCGGAGTGCCGCGAGAAGGACCTCACGTACGCCCGCCCGCTGACCGTCAAGGTCGCGTTCCAGAACCGCGAGACGGGCGAGATCCGCGAGCAGTCCGTCTTCATGGGCGACTTCCCGTGGATGACCGACTGGGGCACGTTCATCATCAACGGCACCGAGCGCGTGGTCGTCACGCAGCTCGTCCGCAGCCCCGGCGCCTACGTGATGGAGCCGAAGGACCGCGAGAAGCAGGTCTTCATCGCGAACCTGATGCCGGCCCGCGGCTCGTGGCTCGAGCTCGAGATCGACAAGAAGGGCAAGGTCTTCGTCCGCATCGACCGCAAGCGCAAGCTGCCGGTGTCGGTGCTGCTGCGCGCGATGGGCGACACCCTCCGGGCCGGCGGCTACGTGCCGGAGACTTGGACGGGCACGGACGAGGAGATCCTCGCCCTCTTCGACGACTCGCTCTACATCCGGCTGACGCTGGAGTCGGACACCGAGGTGACCAAGTCCGAGGAGGGCTCGCTGATCGAGCTGTTCAAGAAGCAGCGCCCGGGCGAGCCGCCCTCGATTGACGCCGCGAAGAACCTGCTCAACCAGCTCTTCTTCGACCCGAAGCGCTACGACCTCACGCGCGTGGGCCGCTACAAGCTCAACTCGCGCCTTCACATCGACGAGCCGCTCGACACCCGCACGCTCACGCCGCGGGACATCATCGAGCTGATCAAGGAGCTGATCGCGCTTCCGCGCGAGCTCGGCATCCCCGAGTCGGGCATGTACGAGGACGAGGGCGAGCCGATCAAGGACTTCGCCGCCGAGGCGATCATCATGGAGCGGGGCCCGATCGCGGATCGGCTCGACGAGTACGAGCACTTCGGCAACCGCCGCCTGCGGACCGTCGGCGAGCTGATCCAGGAGGCCTTCCGGATCGGCCTCTACCGCATGGAGCGGGTCGTTCGCGAGCGCCTCACCACCGAGGACTCGGACACGATCACGCCGCAGACGATCATCAACATCCGTCCCGTCGTCGCCGCCCAGAAGGAGTTCTTCGGGTCCTCGCAGCTGAGCCAGTTCATGGACCAGACGAACTCGCTGTCCGGCCTCAGGCATCGGCGCCGCCTGTCGGCGCTCGGCGCCGGCGGCCTCACGCGTGAGCGCGCGCCCATCGAGGTGCGCGACGTGCACCCGACCCACTACGGGCGCATGTGCCCGATCGAGACCCCGGAGGGGCCGAACATCGGGCTGATCGGCTCGCTGTCGAGCTTCGCCGAGATCTCCGAGCACGGCTTCGTCACGACGCCCTACCGGGTCGTCAAGGACGGCGTGGTCACCGACGAGATAGTCCACCTGGACGCCACCCAGGAGGAGGACAAGGTGATCGCGCAGGCGAACGCCGAGTTCGACGGGAAGAGCGGCAAGCTCAAGGGCCCGGGCGTCGAGTGCCGCACGCGCGAGGAGGAGAGCGTCCTGGCGCCGCCCAAGAGCGTCGACCTGATGGACGTCTCGCCGGTGCAGATCTGGTCCGTCACGACCGCCCTGATCCCGTTCCTCGAGCACGACGACGCCAACCGGGCGCTGATGGGCTCGAACATGCAGGCGCAGGCCGTGCCGCTGCTCAAGACCGAGTCGCCGCTCGTGGGGACCGGTATGGAGATCCGCGCCGCGGTCGACACCGGCGACGTCGTGCTGGCGGACAACGCCGGCACCGTGTCCTACGTCGACGCCGAGCGGATCGTCGTTGAGGCGGCCGACGGCAAGGAGGAGCACGAGCTCCAGAAGTACATGCGCTCCAACCAGGGCACGCTGATCCACCAGAAGCCCCTGGTCGACGCGGGCGAGAAGGTCAAGAAGGGCCAGGTGCTGGCCGACGGCTCATCGACCGACAACGGCGAGCTGGCGCTCGGCAAGAACTGCCTGGTCGCCTTCATGTCCTGGGAGGGCTACAACTTCGAGGACGCGATCATCATCTCGGAGCGCCTGGTCAAGGACGACGAGCTCACCTCGATCCACATCGAGGAG
Organism: Thermoleophilaceae bacterium; assembly: GCA_034664125.1. Taxonomy (GTDB): domain Bacteria; phylum Actinomycetota; class Thermoleophilia; order Solirubrobacterales; family Thermoleophilaceae; genus JACVRW01. The sequence continues at coordinate 51,168 of JAXDIG010000027.1, forward strand.
TACGAGATCGACG
>JAXDIG010000057.1:0-57773 GCA_034664125.1 Thermoleophilaceae bacterium
TAACCGCATCCAACGCCGCATCACCACCACCCACAACCCGCTGACCCCCAACCACAAACACCCGCGGCAACGCCCCCGCCACCCGATACACACGCGCATCCCGCCCCTCGTACACCCGCGAAAGACCAGACACCCGCAAGGGCTCCTGCGTGGGGGGCTGGAGCAGGTGAGTCACGCCCAGCACGCGCAGGGCACGGACCGTCCTATCGGTCACGTTGCGCAACGACAGCGCGACGTCGATCAGGCCCCTCGCGAGCGACGGCGACTCGGGTGACAGCTCGCTGCGCCAGAAGCGGTCGTAGCGGCGGATGATCGGGAAGTCGTAGCCGCGCGCCTCGTAGAGCTTGAAGTCGAGCGGGATCGCGTTTTGGGGGACGGGCTCCAGGCTCACGAAGCGCGACGACCGGTTCTGCTCCAGGAGGCGGATCGCCCCCGTCGCGGGCTGGCTCGCGTAGTCGCGATCGATCGCCGGGTTGTACCCGACGCCGGCCCGCAGCAGGTCCAGGCACACGAGCACCACGGCCAGCCCCACGAACCACCCCGGCCCGAGCCGCCGGCCGAAGCGCAGGGCGATCAGCGCCAGCCCGGCTCCGCCCACCGCAAGCCAGACCAGCAGCGAGGACAGCCGGATCACGTTGCCGGCCTCGGTGCACGGAAGCAGGCAGGCCCGCCCGCCGTTCGGGTTGAGATAGGCGCCGGGAGCGCGGGCGAAGCCGGTCGCGACCCCCAGCGCCTCGCCGAGAGCGCTGGCCGCGGTCCGGTGCGCTCCGACCATGAACAGCGCGGGCAGCACCAGCGCCACCGCCGCCAGCCCGAGCACGAGGCGGCGCCTCCGCTCCCGCCACCTGCCCTCGGTCAGATCGTCCAGCCCCCAGCCGGCGAGCAGCGCGACGGCCAGCACGTAGAGGACGATCAGGCGGCTGTTGTGACCCGACGAGAAGACCGGGAGCCGCGTGACGATCTGCAGGAACGGCGGTACGCCGAACAGGACCAGCAGCCAGAGGGCGCCGAAGGCAGCGACGCAGACCCGCTCGAAGCGAGGCCGGATGACGAGGGCGGCCACGGCCAGCATGAGCGGAAGCGCGCCCACGTACACGGCCCGGTTGAGCAGGAAGGGCTTGAGCGGGGTGCCCGTGGGTCGGCCCCAGTACTCCGGCATCACGATCCCGAGGGCGAACTCGCGCGAGATGTGCTGGTCGACGGAGGTCCCGCCGCGGGCGTGGAGGTCCGCCGAGTGCCAGAGCAGCTCACCGAAGGGAACGAGCACCAGCGCGGCCAGCGCCGTGCCGGCCACCAGCGCGCCTCCGAACCCGAGCACCGTGGGCAGTACCGGCCTCTGGCCTCCCGGCGCGGCGCGCCGGGCCTGCACCAGGCGCATGACGAAGAAGGCCACCGTGACGAGCAGCGCGTGGAAGCTCGACTCGGGATGCCCGCCCAGGAACTGCACGCCGACCAGGGCGGCCAGCCCACCGCCCGTGACGAGGTCGGGCCGGCGCACGAGCGCGTCCGTGAGCAACAGCATCCACGGAATCCACGTCCACACGCTCATGTGCGGATACGACAGCCACGTGACCATCCAGAGGCTGAACCCGTATACGAGCCCCGCGAGCAGCGCTCCCCCGAAGCGCATGCCGAGCGCGCGGGCCAGCAGGAACATGCCGAAGGCGGCCACCCAGAGCTTGAGGAACGCGATCAGCGGCTCCGCGGTCCAGAACGGCAGCACGTAGGCCGGCAGGTTGTAAGGCGAGAAGATCGCCGATTGGGCGTTCGCCAGGAACGGCCGGCCGGCGGCGGTATGCGGGTTCCACAGGGGGATGTCCGGCAGGCGGTCCGCCGCGTAGCGCAGGAAGGGCTGGAGCTGGCCGGGGGCGTCGCCGAGCTCGCTGTTGCTCGGCAACCGCAGCTCCGCCGGGCGGACCCCGGCCCAGGGCGGCTCGAAGCGCAGGAAGTCGGAGTTCGACAGCGTCTTGCCCGGGACGAGGGACGGGCTGACGAACGCAAGGGCGACCACCGCGTAGATCAGCGCGGCGGCAAGCGCCGGCCGCCTCCGCAGCGCGTCCACGCCGCTACGCGGTGATCTCATCCGCGGAGGTCGTCGTCCTGGAACGGCGCCGCCAGCCGACCAGCGCCAGGCCGGCCACGACGATCCACGCGAGCAGGCTCACGATCCAACCGGCGCGCCAGCTCGCCGGCGCGTAGGTGAACTCGATCGTGTGAGAGCCGGCAGGGAGCGCCACGCCGCGCAGCAGGTAGTTCACCCGCTCGATCGGGGCGCGGCGTCCGTCGACCCACGCTTTCCAGCCGGGATAGTGCACGTCGGTCAGGACCAGCAGCGAGCGTCGAGGGGCGCTTGCCCGCGCGACGACATGCTCGCGCCCATAGCTCACGAGCCGAGCGGAGCCGGCGGTCGGGGTCGCGGCCGCGGCGGACCCTCCCGGGTCCTGCGGCAGTCCGGGCAGGGCCCGCTCCGTGATCGCCACACGGCGCGGGTCGACGGACCCGCTCTTGAGCGCCTGGAGGGAAGCATCTCCTCCAGCCACGGTCCTCTGCCGGTCGACCACGAACACCCGCGGCAGGGCGCGCGAGTTGCTGTAGACGCGCGCGTCGGCGCCCGAGTACGCCACCCGCAGGCCGGGCAGGCGCAACCGGTCGCCGCGCGGGTCCTGGATCACGTCGGCCACGCTCAGCAGGCTCAGCGTTCGGACCGACTCTGCCGTGGGCTGCGCGAGCGTGGTCGGCGGCACCAGGTCGGCGTCCGGGCCGGCGGTCCCCCGCCAGAGGCGGTCGAACCGCCGTTCGACGGGATAGTCGTAGCCGCGCGCGTCGTAGAGGCCGTAGCGCATCGCCAGGTCCGGGCCGATCGGCTGTATCGACCCGACGGGGCCGATACCGGCGAAGCGGTTGGGAGTCTGCGACTGCAGGTAGCGGATCGCCCCAGTGGTCGGCTGAGCGGCGTGGTCGATCGGAATGGCGGGGTTGAAGCCCATGTTGGCGCGGAACAGGTCCACCGCCAGGACCGTGACCGCCAAGGCGACGAAAACCGCGACCGGCAGCCGAGCAAGGCGGCCGACCGCGTGCAGGCGCAGGGCGATCAGTCCGAGGCCGGCGGCCGCCAGCGGCAGCCACTGGAGCAGCGCGCTGAGGCGAACGATCGACGCGATCGGGCTATTCGCGACATCCAGCCCGGGGGTGGCGGGAGGCGGGTCCGCGAAGCCCCAGGCCACCTTGAGCGCGCCGCGCAGGTAGTGGAGGTCGATCGTCCCGGCTGCGATCAGCCAGACGACCGGTGCACAGAAGATCGCCCCCGCGACGGCGAGCACGGCGTTGCGCCGCGGCCGCGGCGGCAGCTCTCGGCGGCTGAGCTCGTCGAGCCCCCATCCCGCCAGCAGCGCCAGCGCCAGCAGCACGAAGATGACCATCCTTCCGTTGTGCGCGGTCCTGAAGCCCGGCAGATGGAGCAGCGCATCGGCGAGCGGCGTCACGTTGAGCGCGATGTCGATCGACAGCAGCGCGAAGGCCGCGACGGCGAACCGGGTGACCGTGGGCCTGAGGATCAATCCGGTCGAGGCCAGCATCAGGGTGATGGCGCCCGCGTAGTAGCCGCGATTGCTTGCGAACGCCGCGATCGTGGTCTGCGTCGACCTGCCCCAGTAGTCGCCCAGCAGCAGGGCCGCCAGGTACTTCGGCTCGCCAGAGGACGTGGGCGAGTTGAGGCGGCGTTCGTGGTCGCCGGAGTGGAAGAGGAACTCCACGAGCGGCAGCAACATCAACGCCGCCATCGCGGTGCCGAGCACCAACGCGCCGCCGAACGCCACGACCGGACGTCGCAGCGCGCCCGGCTCGCGGTCGCCGCTCCGCCACGCCACCAGCACGCGCAGGACGAAGAAGCCAACGGTGGCGAACATCACGTGGAAGCTCGTCTCGGGGTGCCCTCCGAGGAACTGCAGCGCCACCAGCAGCGCGAGGCCCGCGACGGGCAACGGACCCGGGCGCCTGACGACCAGCTCCGTGAGCAGCAGCAACCAGGGGATCAGCGGAAAGACGTTCGTGAGCGGCCAGGCGAGCCAGACCACGAAGTAGGTGCCGAAGGCGAACACCACACCGGCGAGCAGCGCGCCGCCGAAGCGCATCCCGAGCGCCCGGCCGAAGAGATAGGTGCCGAACGCGGCCGTGTACAGCTTGAGCGCGGCCATGACGGCGAGCGACTTCCAGAACGGCACGAGCACGCCCAGCAGGGTGAACGGCGAGAAGATGGCCGACTGCGCGTCCGCCAGAAAGGGACGCCCGCCCATGATGTGCGGGTTCCACAGCGGGACATCGGGCAGCACGCTGCGCGTGAACCGGAGGAAGGGCTGGAAGACGGCGACGGCGTCGGCGAGCTCGAAGTTGGACCCGAGCGGGCGCACGCCGGAGGGCATCGAGCTCGCCCAAGGGGCCATCGACCAAAGGCCGTCGGAGCTGGACAGGGTCCATCCGGGCCACAGGCCCCGGATCACCATCCCCAGCGACAGCGCGGCGTAGACCAGCGCAGCGGCCGCCGCCGGGTGGCCCTTCAGCCAGCGCAGGCTGCGAGCGCCGCCATCGGCCAGCGTCCTAGAGCGCGTGCCGTTGAGACGAGCCACAACCGACACCATGGTCGCGCCCTCGGCCGATGCCCCCCAGGCCGCCCCGCGCGCGGGGGAGGAATCCTTGGATGAAGGCAACGGGATCGGAGTCGAGTATGGCGGTCAGAGGGGCGAAGATCGAGCCGGGCACGTGCGGCGAAAAGCGGCTGAAGTGCGGCGAGGATACCCATAGAACCTGGGACCCTGTCGCGGTTCCGGCGTTACTCTGAGATCGCCTATGGAGGACTGGACCTACCAGGAGCACTACGACATGGAGGACCGCCACTGGTGGTTCCGGTCGCGCCGCCGAGTGATCTGGGCGCTGATCCACCGTGCGCAGCCTCCGGCGTCCCCGCGCATCCTCGATGCCGGCTGCGGCACGGGGCGCAACCTGATGGATTTCCAGTCGCTCGGGCCGGCCGAGGGGGTGGACCTGTCCAAGGAGGCGATCGACTTCTGCCAGCGCCGCGGGCTGAACGGGGTGCGCGAGGCGCCGATCGAGCAGCTCCCCTACGAGGACGGCCGCTTCGACCTGCTGTTCGCCACCGACGTGATCGAGCACCTGGCCGACGACGGTCCGGCGCTGACCGAGTTGCGGCGGGTGGCCGCGCCCGGGGCGTCGCTGATAATCACGGTGCCGGCCTACTCCTGGCTCTGGAGCAACCACGACACGTCCTGGCACCACTACCGCCGCTACACGCGCCGGCTCCTGCGCGAGCGGGTGACCGCACACGGCTGGGAGCCCGCCGTGACGAGCTACTTCTACAGCACGATGCTGCCGCCGGTGGCCGTGGTGCGCACGCTGCAGCGCTTCCGCTCCAACGGCAACGGCAAGTCCGACCTGCACCTGTCCCCGGGCTCACTCGACCGCTGGCTCGAGCTGCCCGTGCGCGGCGAGGCGAAGCTGATCGAGCGCGGGGGCTCCCTGCCCGCGGGCGTGTCGCTCGGGATGGTATGCACGATCCGCTGAGCCGGGAGTCGCAGCCGCTCGTATCCGTCGTCGTCCCGGTCTTCAACGAGGAGCAGGTGCTGCCGGACCTGCACGAGCGCCTGCGGTCCTCGCTGGCGGACGTGGAGGGGGGCTACGAGATCGTCTACGTGGACGACGGCTCGAGCGACGGCTCGGCCGAGCTGGCCGCGGGGTGGGCGCGCGGCGAGGACAACGTCCTGCTGGTGCAGCTGTCGCGCAACTTCGGCATGGAGATCGCCATGTCGGCGGGCCTCGACCACGTGCGCGGCGCCTACACGGTGCTGATGCACGCCGATCTCCAGGACCCCCCCGAGCTGATACCGGACATGCTGCGCAGCGCCGCGGAGGAGCAGGCGGACGTGGTCTTCGCGCGGCGCATCGGCCGCGACGAGAGCCGCGCCAAGCGCCTGCTGGCCACGGGCTTCTACGCGATGATGCGCTCGCTGGCGCGGGTGCCGTACCAGGGGCAGGCCGGCGACTTCAGGCTGATGTCGCGGCGCGTGACCGACACGCTGCGGACGATGCCCGAGCGGCGCCGCTTCCTGCGCGGCATGGTCGCGTGGGTGGGCTTCAAGCAGGTGCCGATCGAGTACCGGCGCGCGGGCCGTACGGCCGGGGGCGGGGCGTCCTATCCGGCGCTCTTCCGGCTTTCGCTGGAGGCGCTCACCTCGTTCTCCGACGTGCCGCTCAACATCGCCACCTACGTCGGGGCGCTGAGCGCCACCGTCAGCGGCCTGGCCGGCTTCGCCGTGCTGGTGCTCACGGTCACTGGCACGCTGACCGCCTCGACCACCGTCTGGATCCTCGTGGCCGTGCTGTTCCTGGGCGGCATACAGCTGATGAGCATCGGCGTGCTGGGCCGCTACCTGGCGCACGTCCACGATCAGGTGCTGGAGCGCCCGCTGTACCTCGTGTCGCGCGTGGTGGCCCGGCGCGAGGAGGAGGTCCCCGCCGACCGACCGCCCGTCTCCTCGCAGTGGCCAGCGACCCCGGACTCCTAGAGGCCCCACGGGACACGACGCTGCGGCGGGTGCTGCTCGCCGTCGCGGCGCTGGCCGCGTTCGGCCTGGCCCTGCGGATCTGGTTCCTGCTCGACGTGACAGGGGGCAGCTCGCTGCTCGGCGACGGGCTCGAGTACCTCGGCCTCGCCGACGGCATCGCCGACGGGCGCGGCTACGTCAGTCCGTTCACGCCGCCCGGCGCCGAAGCGGTGCCCTCGGCGCACAAGCCGCCGCTCTACCCGCTGCTGCTGGCGGTCGTGTCGGCACTCGGCGGCAGCGGCCACGTGCCCTTCCAGGTGGTTTCCGCGCTGGTAGGCACCGCCACCGTGGTGGTCTGCGCGGTGCTGGCGGGCCGCATCGCGGGGCCGCGCGCGGCCGTCCTCGCCGCGGCGCTGGGGGCCGTGTACCCGGTGTTCCTGGTCGCGGACGCCTCGCTGCGGGCCGAGTCGCTGTACGGACTCTGCATCGCGCTGGCGCTGCTGGCCGCCTACCGCGCCTGGGAGAGCCCGACCGCCTGGCGGCTGGTCTGCCTGGGCGTGATCGTCGGCCTGGCCACGCTGGCGCGCAGCGAGGGGCTGGGGCTGCTGGTGCTGCTGGGGCTGCCGATCGTGTGGATCCGCGGGCGGCCCGGGCGTGTTTGGCGGCTCGCGGTGGTCACGGGAGCGTGCGTCGTGACGCTGGCACCGTGGCTGATCCGCTGCTGGATCGTGTTCGACGAGCCGGTCTTCATCTCCACGAACTCGGGCGATCTGATCGCCGGCGCCAACTGCGCGGACGTCTACTCGGGCCCGCACATGGGCAGCTGGTCGTTCGCGTGCGCGACGGGGGCGACCGGAGCGAACGAGGCGGAGATCGGCGACCGCCTGCGCAACCGCGGACTGGACTACGCACGCGACCACGCCGGCCGGCTGCCCGTGGTGGCCGCCGCCCGCGCGTTGCGCCCCTGGGGCTTCTACGACCCGGACGGCGAGGTGGTCGGCAAGACACTCGGAGAGGGGCGCTCGGAGGCGGCCAACTGGGCCGGCCTGGTGGCCTGCTGGGCGCTGCTGGCGCTGGCCGTCTTCGGCTTCGTGGCGCTGCGGCGGCGCGGACAGCCGCTGTTCATCCTGGCGGCCCCGTTCGCGCTGGTCGTGCTGGTGAGCGTGACCTCATACGGAATCCTGCGCTTCCGGGCGCCGGCCGACGTGGCGCTGGTGGTGCTGGGGGCGGTGGCGCTGGATGGGTTGCTGCGGGCGCGGGCCGCGCCAGCTGCGCCAACCAGGAGCTAGCGGGACCGCCCAAACGCTTCTGGGTGAGACAAACGTGACTGAACGGCAGGCAAAGAGGTGCCCATGGGTCGTCGACGGGTGGACGACGTCGGTATAAACGTCGCGTTCGCGGCAGCTGCGGCGAGCGTGGGCCGCATTTGCCATCCCTGCGCGTCTCAAAGCGGCCCGCCCAGCGGCCGCAGCGCAGGGCGGGCCGGATCCGAGCGCGTATCCCATCGAAACCCGACCCACCTGCCGCGCAGCCGGGGGGTTGGGTGGATTGTGAATCCCAACCCTTCCCCGCCGCTGTTTGCGCTTCACGGCGAGACAGACCAACGGCCACAAACAGCCGCCGCTCATCTCACCGAGAGGCGGCGAAGGGCGGGACCTACCGCACCGCTTCAGGCCCCGCGCTCGGCGGGGTCGGCCACCAGCGGCTGAGCGTCCGGGGCGGGCTCGGCGGGGTTGGGCGGCGCTTCCCTGCCGCGGCGGGCGGCGTGCACCTGGGCGCGCACGTTGCGGCGCGCGTCCAGCAGCTCGCGCACCGCGGGGATCAGCACCTGCGTTATCGAGAGCTTCGACCCGGTCCGGTCGGCCCAGGCCACGCCGACCTCGGTCACGCGGAAGCCGAGCCGGCGGGCGAGCGCCAGCACCTCGGCGTCGAAGACCCAGCCGGTCAGGCGCTGTCGTGAGAAGACGGCCTCGGCGGCGTCGCCCCGCCAGAGCTTGAAGCCGCAGTACACGTCCTTGGTCGGCTCGCCCATGAGCAGGCGCGTCAGGGCGATGAAGGGCCACCCCACCAGGCGACGGCGCAGCGGCTGCTGGCGGTCCACCTGCGCGCCCTTGGCCACGCGCGAGCCCGCCACCACGTCGGCGTGCTTCATCGCCTCCAGCATCTCGGGCAGGGAGGCCAGCGAGGGGCCGCAGTCGGCATCGCAGAGCAGCCTCAGCCCCCCGTTCGCGTCCAGCATCCCGCGCCGCACGGAGAAGCCCTTGCCGCGGTTGACGTTGTTGCGCAGCACCCGCACGCGGTCGCCGTCGACCAGCGGCTGGAGCACCTCCACGGTGCGGTCCTGGCTGGCGTTGTCGACCACGATGATCTCGTAGGGACGCCCGAATCCGCCCAACCGCTCGTGCAGGGCGGCGACCACCCTGACGATCCCGGCCTCCTCGTTGTACGCCGGCACGACGACCGACATCCAGGGCGCGCTCACGTCTCGAACATACCGGTGGTTGCCCGAACGCGCCTCGGTTCCGCCGGCGTTCCCGCCCGCGAAACCGGGGCGGCTCGTTCACGAGACTGACGTTAACCCTGATATGCAAGGGAAACGTAGGACTCGTGGGCGTGGATGCTGCCGTTCGTCACGAAACGGCGACGCGCACGCGGCGGCGCCATCCGATCGCGGCGGCCACCACGATCGTCAGCAGCGCCAGCCCGCTCACTATCCAGGCTGCGCGCCAGCTGGCCGGCTCGTAGCGGAACTCGACCCTGTGCGTGCCGGCGGGCACCGACACGCCGCGGATCAGGTAGTCGACACGGTGCACGGGCGTGTCCCTGCCGTCCACCGTCGCCTTCCAGCCCGGGAACCAGCTGTCGGTCAGCACCAGCAGTGCCGGCCGGCCCGCACTGGTTTCGACCGACACGCGCTCGGCCTCGTAGTCGGTGATCTGGGCGCTGCCGCGCGCCGGCGTGGACGCCGTGCCCTCGGGGAGCCCCGCGATCGGCTTCTCGGTGACGGCGACGTCGCGAGCCGGGAAGCCCGGCGTGGTCACGCGCTCGAGCGCGGCGTCGGCGCCTCCCACCACCTCCTGGCGATCGACCACGAACGCGCGCGGGAGCGCGGCCGGGTTCGGGTAGATGCGGGCGTCCCCCCCGGCGTAGGCGGGCAGCATGCCCTCGAGCGGAGGGTCGCCCGGGTGCTGCAGCAGGCTGCTGACCCCCAGCAGCCCGAGCGCCTGAAGCGCGCGCGGCTCGGCGGGGGCGGCCTGCGTGCAGAACAGGTAGTAGCAACCGGGGGAGATCGCCCGGCGCCAGAGCTCGAAGTAGCGCTCCTCGGTGGGGATCACGTACCCGCGCACGTCGTAGACCCGGTAGCGCATGGCCACGTTCGGCGGCAGGGGGTAGGCCAGCGCGAGCGCCTTCTTCACCTCCAGCGCCGCGAAGCGCTCGGGTCGCTGCTTCTGCAGGTAGCGGATCGCGGGCGTGGCCGGCTGCACCGCGTGGCTCTCCGCGATCGCAGGGTTGTAGCCCATCCCCGCCTTGAAGAGGTCGAGCGCCACCAGCGCCAGCGCCAACCCCACGAACGCCGTGGCGCCCAGCCGTCCCCGCAGCCGCAACGCCAGCAACGCCAGCGCCGCGGCGCCCAGCACGAGCCACTCGAGCACCGACGCGAGCTTCACCACAGCGACCGCGCCCGGCGCCGGGTCCTGGAACGCCCAGGCCACCTTCAGCGCCGTCCCGAGCGCGTCGCGGCCGAACTGCCCATCCCCGACGGCGATCGCCACCGGCAGCGCCAGCAGCGCGGCCGCGGCCCCGAGCACCGCCCTGCGGCGCCCGATCGCGGACTCGCTGCCGGTCAGCTCGTCGAGCCCCCACCCGGCCAGCACCGCGAGGCAGAGGATCGTGATGACCGCGAAGCGCCCGTTGTTGGTGGCGTCGAAGCCGGGCAGCTTCACGACCAGGTCGTATAGCGGCGGCAGGCCGGTGGCCACCGCAAGCGCGGCCGCGCCGACCGCCGCCACCGCGATGCGCGTCCACGAGCGGCGCACCACCAGCGCCGCGGCGCCGAGCATGAGCGGCAGGGCGGCGACGTAGTAGGCGCGCTCCTCCAGCCCCGGGCCGAACTGCAGCGCGCCGGCTTTGCGGCCCCAGTAGTCGTGCAGGAAGATGCCGAGCAGGTAGCGCGCGGGCTGGTTGAGCAGGTCGGACGCCTCGGCGCGAGCGGTCGCGTCGCTCGAGTGCGAGAGCAGCTCGCCGAACGGGATCAGCGCGACCCCCGCGAGCGCGGTGCCCACTCCCAGCGCGGCGAACAACGTCAACAGGCGCGGCGCGAGCCGGTGCCTCAGCTCACGCGAGGCGAGCGTCCGGACCAGCCAGAACAGGCTGACCACCCCCAGCACCTGCAGGCTGGACGCCGGGTGGCCCCCGAGGAACTGCAGGCCGACCACCAGCGCGAGGCCGGCGAACGGCAACGGGCCGGGGCGGCGCACGCAGCGCTCGCTGAGCAGGCAGAGCCAGGGCAGGAACGCCCACACGCTCATGTGCGGCCACGACACCCAGGTGACCGACCAGAGGCTGAATCCGAAGACCAGGCCGCACATGAGCGAGCCGCCGAAGCGCATCCCGAGCGCGCGCCCCAGCAGGAACGCGCCCAGCGCCGCCACGAACAGCTTCAGCGCGGCCACGACCGCCAGCGAGTCCCAGAACGGCAGGATGTACGAGGGGACGCTGAACGGCGAGAACACGGCCGACTGCGGGTCGCCGAGCAGGGAGCGGCCGCTGAGGATGTAGGGGTCCCAGAGCGGGATGTGAGGGAGGACGGCGCGCGTGGCCTGCAGCGCGGGCTGGAACTGCGTGGCCGCGTCGGCCTGCTCCTGGTTTGAGCCCAGCCCCGGCACGCCGGCCGGCCGCTCGGCCTCCCAGGGCGTGGCCGACCAGAGGTAGTCGGACGCCGACAGCGTGCGGCCGGGCGCGAGCCCCGGGGCGAACATGACGAACGCCAGGACCAGGTAGAGCAGCGCGGCGGCCGCGGTCGGCCGGCGGGCGACGAGGTCACGCATGGCGCCTCCACCCCACCCAGGCGGCCGCGACGATCGCGATCAGCGCCAGCAGGCTCACGATCCAGCCGGCCCGCCAGCTGGCCGGCTGGTAGCGGAACTCGACCCTGTGCTTCCCGGCCGGCACCGCCACGCCGCGAATCAGGTAGTCGACCCGGTCGATCGGCACGCCGCGACCGTCGACCGATGCCTTCCACCCGGGGAACCAGCTGTCGGTGAGCACGAGCAGCGCACGGCGATCGGCGTCGGTGTCCACCACCACGCGCTCGTCCTCGTAGGCCGAGATGCCGGCGCTCCCCGCCGCGGAGCCGGCGGTCCCCTCCGGGATTCCCGCGATGCGCCGCTCGGTGACCGCCACGTTGCGCGCGGGGAAGCCCGCCGCCGTCACCGTGTCGCGCGCCGCGTCGGCGCCGGGCGCCACGACCTGGCGGTCGACCAGGAACGCGCGCGGCAGCGCGCCGGGGTTGCGGTAGATGCGCGCGTCGGGGCCTTCGTAGGCGACCTCGAAGCCGCGCAGGGGCGGGTCGCGGCGGTTCTGCAGCAGGTCGGTCACGCCCAGCAGCCCGAGTGCCTGCAGCGCGCGCGGCGAGCGGCCGGCGGACTCGGGGCAGAACGCGTAGTTGCAGTCGGGCGACTTGGCGATCACGCTTCGCCAGAGCTCGGCGTAGCGCTCCTCGAAGGGGAAGTCGTAGCCGCGCGCGTCGTAGAGGCCGTAGCGCATCGCCACGTTGGGCGAGATCGGCACGGCCAGCGTGATCGGCGCCTCGGGATGCAGGCCCGCGAAGCGGGCCGGGCGCTGCTCCTGCAGGTAGCGGATCGCCGGCGTGGCCGGCTGCACGGCGTGGCTCTCCGGGATCGCAGGGTTGTAGCCCATCCCCGCCTTGAACAGGTCCAGCGCCACCAGCGCCAGCGCCAGCCCGACGAAGGCCGTGGCACCCAGACGGCCCCGCAACCGCAACGCCAGCAACGCCAGTGAGGCCGCCCCCAGCACAAGCCACTCCAAGAGCGACGCCAGGCGGATCTCCGCCGCCGCGCCCGGCGTGGGGTCCGCGAACCCCCACGCCACGCGCAGGCTGTCCCCGAGCGCGCCGAGGTCGATCCGGCGCGCCACCCACACGAACGGCACGGCGAACAGCAGGGCGCACGCCGCGAGCGCCAGCCGCCGGCGCCGCTCCGGGGCGACCGCCGCGGTCAGGTCGTCCAGGCCCCACCCCGCCAGCACCGCCACGCACAGCACCGACACCACCCCCAGCCGCCCGTTCCTGGCGGCGTCGAAGCCGGGCAGCGCCTTGACCACGTCGAAGAAGGGCGGGATGCCGGTGGCCACGGCCAGGGCGACCAGGCCCACGGCGGCCACCACGATCCGCTCGCGGCGCGGCGCCAGCGCGAGCGCCGACACGGCCAGCATCAGCGGCAGGGCGGCCACGTACCAGGCGTGCTCCTCCAGCGCGGAGGCGAACTCCAGCGGCGCCCGAGAGCCCCGCCCCCACCAGTCGTGCAGGAAGACGCCGAGCAGGTAGCGCGCCGGCTCGTGGGCGTCGGAGGCGGCCGCCGTGCGCGCCTTCAGGTCGATCGAGTGCGAGAGCAGCTCGACGAACGGGATCAGCGTGATCGCCGCCAAGGCGGTGCCAGTGACCAGCGCCGCGCCGAGGGTGAACAGGCGCAGCCGCAGGTCGCGCTCGCGCAGCGGTCGCGAGGCCACCGCGCGCACCACCCAGAACAGCGTCACCGCCACCATCACCTGGAAGCTCGAGGACGGGTGGCCACCGAGGAACTGGAAGCCGGTTGCTACAGACAACCCGGCGAACGGCAGCGGGCCGGGCCGTCGCACGCAGAGCTCGGCGAGCAGGCACAGCCACGGCAGCAGCGCCCAGATGCTCATCGTCGTCCAGGACACCCACGTGACCGACCAGAGGCTGAAGCCGAACACCAGTCCGCACATCAGAGCTCCGGCGAAGCGCATGCCAAAGGCGCGGGCGAGTAGGAAGGCGCCCAGCGCGGCCACGAACAGCTTGAGCGCCGCGATCACCGCCAGCGAGTCCCAGAACGGCAGCACGTACGCGGGCACGCTGAAGGGCGACAGCGTGGCCGACTGCGAGTTCGCGTGGAAGGGCCGGCCGCCCATGATGTACGGGTTCCACAGCGGCACGTCCGGCAGCTCGGCGCGGGTGTGCTGAAGGAAGGGCTGGAACATGAACACCGAGTCGGTCTGCTCGCGGTTCGAGCCGAGCACCGGCACGCCGGCGGGCCGGCTGGAGTCCCACGGCGTGCCGGTCCAGAGGTAGTCCGACACCGACAGCGTGCGCCCCGGCGCCATGGCGGGAGCGAACATCGCGAGCGACAGCAGCAGGTAGACGAGGGCGGCCGTCAGCGTGGGCCGCCGGGCGGCCCAGCTAGTAGGGCCAGGCATCCTCGTCGGGCTGGCCGAGCAGCCGGGCCACGGTACGCAGCCGCGCCACAAGCGCGACCTTGATCAGGCCATTGCGCACGAAGTAGGGCACGTGAAGGGCCTGGCGCAGCGCGTTCCGCACCCGCGCGCCGGGCGACAGGTCCTCACGGCGGTACTGCGCGAGCGAGCGGGTGCGCCCGACGTAGCGCCACCTGCTCGAGAAGAACAGCAGCCGCAGCTGGGCGAGCATCACGCCGATCGCGTTGTAGGCGTCGTGCACGAGCAGCGTGCCGCCCACCGGCACGCGCGCGCCCCACGCCGCGATGTCGTCCCGCGCGGGGGCGTAGCGGTGCGCGCCGTCCACGTAGAGCATGTCGATCGGCCCGTCCACGTCGCCGTGCGCCTGATCCGAGAGGCGCCGCACGTGCCGCACGCGCCCGTTCACCCCGGCGCGCTCGAGGTTGTCGCGAAAGATGCGGTTGTCCGAGTCGCCGCGCTCGGCGTCGGGCGTGATCTCCTGAGGCCCGCGGTCGCCGCCCCCGTGGGGGTCGATCGCGACGATCCGCACGCCCTCGGCGGCAGCCCGGCTGAGCACGATCGTGGAGCGTCCCCGGAAGGAGCCGATCTCCACTATCTGCCCGGGAGGCGCGACCTCGCGGCCCGCCTGCCAGAGCCGGCGCGCCTGGCCCTCGCTGAGCCAGCCCTCCACGTCGCCGATAGCGCGCAGGGCGGCGTCCAGGTCCGGCGCGTCAGCGATTCTCGGCCGCCGTGCTTCGGCGTTCATCGTCCTGGCGGCTGCCCGCGGCGCGCCCGTTGAGGCTGACCGGGGCGGTCGCGGACGGGGCCGGGTCCGACTTGCCCGCCACCCGGCGCAGCACGTCGAGGAACGCGCTTGCCGAGCGGTCCCAGGTGAACGTGCGGGCGCGGCGCTCGGCGGCCTCGCCGAAGCGCTCGCGCAGGTCGGGCCGGTCGACCAGCTCGCGGACGCGATCGGCCAGCTCGCCGATGTCCGCGGCGAGGAAGCCGGTTTCGCCGGGGACGATCGACTCCGCCAGCCCGCCCACCGCCAGTGCCGCGCTCGGGGTGCGGCACAGCGCGGCCTCCATCACGGTGAGCGACCAGCCCTCCGACTGGGAGGCCGTCAGGTTGACCCAGGCGCGCGCGTACAGCTCCGCCTTCGTCTCCTCGTCGACGTAGCCGTGCATGCGCACCCGCTCCCCGAGCCCGCGGCGCTCGATCTCGGCCTCCAGGTCGGGGCGGTGGTCGCCCTCCCCGACGACGTCGAGGATCGCCCCCGGCACCGTCTCGAGCACGTCGAGCAGAGCTTCGACGTTCTTGTAGGCCTTGAGCCGGCCGACGAAGATCAGGTGCGGCTCCGGGGCGCGTGACTCCGGCCCGCCCGCCCGGAACCTGTCGGGGTCGACGCCCAGGTACTCGACCGTCACGTTCTCCGCCGGGATGCCCTCGCGCCCGAGGTCGTCGCGCGCCGAGCGCGAGATCGTGAGGAAGGGCGTGCGCCGGTACAGCAGGCGCAGCGGCAGCCGCTCGAGCATCCAGAACAACGGCAGGCCGAAGCGCCGGAACTCCTCCAGGTAGAGCTCGCGGTGCACGTGGTGGACCATCGCCACCTTCGGCTTGCGCAGCCACAGCGGGGTCAGGAACGTGATCCCGTTGATCACCTCCAGCACCACGTCCGCGTCGCGGCCGATGCCGCGCAGCACCGCCAGGATCGCGCGCGGGAAGACGGTTGAGCGGGTGCCCATCCGGTGCACGATCAGGCGCGGGCCGTAGCGCTCCACCCGCCGCGCCCCCGGGTAATCCCCCGCCACGACCGTCACGCTGTTGCCCCAGTCGACCCAGCGGCTGATCTGCGCGTGCAGGTTGGCCCCGTTGCCGCCCGTGTCGTGGTGCGTCCAGTCGCGGTCCGCCAGGACCAGGATGTTCAGCGGTGGTGCATCCGCGGGGGCCGCCATCGGTCGCAAGACGCTAGCGGACCTGCTGGCGGCTTTGCGCAACCGGTGGCGTCCTCGCCGAGTCACCCGTATCGTCTCGGTGGATGCACCCGCGCGTGTGGCTCTTCATGCCTACCTACAACGAGGCCGAGAATCTGGAGGCGATCGTCCGGGCCGCCACCGTCCAGCTCGAGGCGGCCGCTCCGGGCAACTGGCGCCTGCTGGTGGTCGACGACGCGTCCCCCGACGGCACCGGGCAGCTCGCCGACCGGCTGGCCGACGAGCTCGCGGGCGTGGAGGTGCTGCACCGCCAGGGCAAGGACGGCCTGGGCCCGGCGTACCTCGCCGGATTCGATTACGCGCTCACGCGCGGCGCCGAGTTCGTGATCGTCATGGATGCCGACTTCTCCCACGACCCGGCGCACCTGCCGGCGATGCTCGCGGCCGCCCAGGACAGCGACCTCGTGCTCGGGTCGCGCTACATCGCGGGCGGGCGGATCGAGAACTGGCCGCCGCTGCGCCGGGTGCTGAGCCGAAGCGGCTCCCTGTACGCGCGGCTGATGCTCGGCGTCAAGGTGCGCGACCTCACCGCCGGCTTCCGCTGCGTGCGGCGGCGGGTGCTGGAAGCCGTCGAGCCGTCGACGCTGCGCTCGCAGGGCTACGTGTTCAACATCGAGCTGACCTACCGCGCGCTGCTCGCCGGCTTCACCGTCAAGGAGATCCCGATCTGCTTTCGCGACCGCGAGGAGGGCGAGAGCAAGATGTCGCTCCCGATCGCCGTCGAGGCGCTCAGGCTCGTGCCGAAGCTGCGCGGGCTGCGCACCGAGGTCGTCGAGCAGCGGTCCAACGGCGCCGTGCGCAGCCGCCGGGTGCGCTGGCGCACCCCGCGCTGGCCGAGGCGCCGGGGGGGGATCCTCGGCGTGCCGGGCGCCGACACCGCCGGTGAGGAAGAGCAGAAGCAGGAGCCCGACCTCTCGGCGTCCCGCTCGTCCTGACGCCCCGTCGCGGGCTCAGCGCAGTCCGTCTGCCGCCCACGGGTTGAGCCGCCTGAGCTCGCGCAGCGCGTGCTTGGCGCGCGCCTTGTCGGGCCCGGCGGTGAAGTAGGCGAGGAACCACGCGCCGACGTTCTCGGGCTCCTCCTTCGTTAGGCGCGTCGCGATCCTGGCCGCTCCCACGCGATCCCGCGTGGCGTCCAGCAGCTGGCCCTCGGTCAGCAACGGGCTCGTATCCGCGCTGAAGCGGCGCGCCCGGTCCAGCTCCTGCCGTCCCCGGCTCAACTCAGCGGCCGTGATCCCCTGATTGTGGGCACGGTCGAGCAACGCCTGGCCCTGGGCCTCCAGCGTGACCCCCCGGTAGCTGACCAGCAGCCATGCGCCCACGAGCACGGCAACGGCCACCATCAGCCCCCTGCTGAGCGTGATTCCCACTGGGGGCCAGTCTACGTCGCCTGGGCTACTGTGGACGACGATGCGCAGACTGCTGCTCGCCGGCGCCGGTGCAGCCCTGATCGGCGGGCCGACCGCCCTGGCATTCCTGACCGGCGGGTACTTCGATCGCGCTCGCATCCTGGCCGCGCTGGCCGCCTGGGCGCTTGTCGTCGTGGCGGCGTTCGCGTCCCCCCGCCCGCTCCCGGGCTCCACGGCGGGCAGGGTCGCGCTGGGCGGGTTCGCGCTGTTCTGCGTGTGGACGGCCCTGTCGATCTCCTGGGCGCCGCTGGCCGGACGGGCCGAGGACGACCTGCAGCGGCTGCTGCTGTACCTCGGCTTCTTCATCGCGGGCGTGGCCTGCCTCCGCGGGCGGGGTCCCCGCGCCTGGCTCGAGCCCGGGCTCGCCCTGGGAGCGTTCGTGGTGGTCGCCTACGGGCTCTCCGAACGGCTCTTCCCGGCCGTGGTCGAGCTCAGCCGCAGCGCCTCAGCCGCGGGACGGCTCGAGCAACCGATCACCTACTGGAATGCCTACGGCATCCTGGCGGCGATCGGAATGATCCTCGCCGTGCGGGTGGCCGGCGCCCCCGACCGCACGGCGCTGCTGCGGGGGGTCTGCGCGGCAGCCGCCGTGCCGCTGGGGCTGGGGGTGTATCTGACCTTCGCGAGGGGGGCGCTTGGCGCGCTGGTCCTCGGGCTGCTCGTGCTGGTCGCGCTGGCGCCGGCGGGGCGCGAGCAGATTCGCGCCGTCGTGGCAACCTCCGGCGCCACGGTCCTCGCGTCCCTGGTCGCCAGCTTCCTGCCGACCGTCAAGTCGCTCGAACGCGGCGAGCGCGGCGACACGGTGGAGGGGCTCGTCATGTTCGCCGTGCTGCTGGCGCTCTCGCTCGCCGCAGCGGCGATCGTGGTGCGCGCCCCGCGACGCCCCATGAGGGCGCCCCGGCTGCCCATCTCGCGGCCGATTGCCGTGCTGAGCGTCGCCGGGGTCGTGCTGGTGTCAGCGATCCTCGCCGTGGCCATCCTCGAGGGCAAGCCCCAGGGCACCTCCCCGGCGGCGGGCGCGGATCCCTCCCGGCTCGGATCGATCGACACCAACCGGTACCGCTACTGGGACGTCGCCCTGCGCAGCTTCGCCGACCACCCTCTCGCGGGTCTGGGCTCGGGCGGCTTCTACGTCGAATGGCTCAAGGAGCGCGACCGGGTGGATCGCTCCGGGGACGCCCACTCGCTCTACCTCGAAACCGCCGCGGAGCTCGGCGTCGTGGGCTTCGCCCTGCTCGTCCTCTTCCTCGGCGGGGTGATCGCGGCGCTGGTCAAGCTCTATCGGATCGATCCCGGGGCGGCTGCCGGGCTGGCTGGGGGGCTGGCCGCCTGGGCGTGCCACGCGGGCCTCGACTGGGACTGGGAGATGCCGGCCGCGACGCTGCCGGCCCTGCTGCTCGCGGCGGCCGCCGTCGCCTGGGAGGACGAGTCCAGAGCGCATCCGGGTGGCCCGAGCGAGAGGGTGGCCGCGCATGGAAGACCCACCCACCTGCCGCTGGCGGCGGAAGCCGTCCCCACGCCGCTGCCGGCCCGCTCGGCCGGCAGGCAACTGCCGAGTCGCCGAAGCTGATCTGCTAGGAATCGGGGGATGCCAATGACCAGGGGACTCCTTGCGCTCGTGCTGACAATCGTCCTCGCGGCGCCCTGCTTGGCGGCCCCCGCGACCGCGTTCGGCCAGAGCGCCGGGGACGACCAGTACGTCGACCCCTTCCAGAACGACCCGAATGACTCCCCCAAGTCGGACTCCGGCGGGAACTCCGGTGGCGGAGACCAAACGGCGACGCCGCCGACCACTGACGCCCCCGCCACCACAACCGCCGAAACCGGCGACTCCGCCGGCGCCACTTCGAGCGGGGCTGCGACGCTGCCACGAACGGGCCTGCCGCTCGCTCCGATCGCGCTCGGCGGGCTCCTTCTGCTCGCGAGCGGAATGGCGCTCAGGCGACGTGCGTGAGCGAGACGCTCTCCGGCGAACCGAGAGCCCCGCGGCTGCCTGGCGATCAGGCCGCTTTCGATAGCGCCGCAGCACGAGAGAGCCGAAACGTCTCGGTAAGCCGGCGCGACGCGCCCGTGGTCATCGACGCGCGCGCGGCCGCCCGCCGGGAGATCGGCGGAGTGGAACGGGTGACGATCGAGATGGCGGAGCGGCTACCGAGGCTGCGGCCGGACCGGTACGCCGTCATGCAACCGCCGAGCGCGCTCGCCTACCGCGCCGGCCATCTCTGGGAGCAGGCCCTGCTGCCGGTCGCGGCTCGCCAGGCACGGGTGCTCTACTGCCCCGCCAACCTGGCGCCTGCGGCTTCGCGGCGCACGGTGGTGGTCATCAACGACCTCGCCGCGCTGCGCCACCCGAGCTGGTACTCCGCCGCGTACGCGTCGTACCAGCGACAGATCCTGCCGCTGGTCGCGCGCCGCGCCCAGCGCGTCATCGCCCCGTCCGAGTTCTCGCGCGAGGAGCTGATCGAGGGCCTCGGCGTCAACGCCGACCGCGTCGTCGTGGTGCCACACGGGGTCGACGAGCGGTTCTCGACGGCGGTCGACCCCGAACCGGTGCGGCAGGCATACGCGTTCGACCGGCCCTACGTGCTCGTGGTCGGAACGCGCATCGCCCGCAAGAACCTCGCTGCGCTGGCGGCCGCCGCGAGCCGGCTCGCGGAGGAGGGCATCGAGTTGGTTTCGGCGGGCTCGGGCCGCGCTTACATGCGCCCCGGCGACACGCCCCCGCTGCGCGCACTGGGATATGTGGCCGAGGAGCACCTGCCCGGGCTGTACGCCGGCGCGCTCGCGCTCGCGATGCCGTCCCTCTACGAGGGGTTCGGCCTGCCGGTGCTGGAGGCCATGGCGAGCGGGGTCCCCGTCGTCGCGGCCAACCGCACGGCGCTCCCGGAGACCTGTGGAGATGCCGCGCTGCTGGTGGATCCCGAGGACGGCGCCGCCCTGGCCGACGCCCTGGCCCGGGCCGCGGGGGACCAAGAGGTGCGCACCCGACTGATCAGCGCCGGGCTCGAACGGGCCGCGCAGTTCAGCTGGGAGCGAAGCGCCACCTTGACCGACGCGGTGATCGAAGGGGTACTCGAGCAGGACGAGCCGCTCGTGCCGCGCCGCGGACGGCTCCGGGCCAAGGATTCCGGGGTGCGGACGGGTGTGGCCGTGTCGGCGATCATCGTGAATCACGAGCGGCGTGACCTGCTGCGCATGTGCCTGGAGTCGCTGGAGACGGCGCTCGGTGCCCTGGACGAGGAAACCGAGTTGATCGTCGTGGACAACGGCTCTACGGACGGCTCGGCGGATCTCGTGCGGGAGCGTTTCCCGGGGATCCGGGTGCTGTCGCTCGAGCAGAACGAGGGCTTCGCCGGCGGGGTCGCGCGCGGCATCGCCGAGGCACGCGGCGAGTGGATCGCGGTCTTCAACAACGACACCACCGTCGAGCCTGACGCGATCGCCCTGATGGTGGAAGCCGGGCGCATGCATCCTCGCGTCGCCTCCGTGGCCGCGCAGATGCGCTTCGCGGACAGGCGCGAGGTGCTCAACTCAGCGGGCCTCGAACTCGACCGCCTGGGAGTCGCCGCGGACCGGCTGGTGGGCACTCGCCTCAGCGAGCTGCGCGAGAGCGAGCCCTACGAGGTGTTCGGGGCAACGGGCGGCGCGGCGCTCTTCCGCAGGGAGATGCTCGACCAGGTCGGAGGGTTCGATCAGAGCTACTTCGCCTACTTCGAGGACGCCGACCTTGCCTGGCGCGCCCGGCTGTCCGCCTGGCGAGCCGTGTACGCCCCCCGCGCGGTCGTCTACCACCACCATTCGGCCACGGCCCAGCACGGGTCCCCGGCCAAGCTCTATCTGGTCGGCCGCAACCGCATTCGCACGTTGGCCAAGAACGCCACCAACGGCATGCTTGTCGTCAACGCTCCGTGGATCCTCGTCTACGACCTGGCGTACGTCGTGTACGCCTCGCTGAGCGGCCGGACGCTCGCGGCGCTGCGCGGCCGCGTCGACGGCCTGCGCGAGTGGCGCGCCTACCGGCGCCGCGGCGCCGCACACCGGCGCCCGCTGTCCCTGCGGCGCCCGCTGGGGTTCCGCCGGGCGCTCCAGCGCCATAAGGGCTACACCGACCACCCGCAGAGCACGGAAACCAAGTCGACGTGAGCACCGACGAGGGGACGCTCGGCGCGCCCGCGCTCACCGCGGCGCCCGGCCCCTTCGGGATGCGCTCGGCGATCGTGCACGACTGGTTCCAGGGCTACCACGGCGCCGAGCGCACGGTCGACGCGATGCTGGATCTGTTCGCGCGCGACCCCGACATCCTCACCTTCCAGGCAGCGCGCGAGCTGCTTCCCGAGCGCCTCGCCGCCGCCATCGTGCGCGAGTCGCGCCTCGGGCTGCTCCCCGGCGTGCGCCAGCGCGGGCACGACCCCGGGCGCTGGCGCTGGCTGCTCCCCTACATGCCGCGTTACTTCGAGCGGCTCGACCTG
Source organism: Thermoleophilaceae bacterium (assembly GCA_034664125.1). GTDB lineage: Bacteria > Actinomycetota > Thermoleophilia > Solirubrobacterales > Thermoleophilaceae > JACVRW01. Next base: position 21,876 of record JAXDIG010000057.1, read on the forward strand.
AGCGGCTACGAGCTCGTCGTCAGCTCGTCGCACGCCTGCGCGGCCGGCGTCCGCACAGCGCCCGAGACGCTCCACGTCTGCTACTGCCATACGCCGATGCGCTACATCTGGATGGGCGAGGCCGAGCGCGATCGGGTGCGCGGGCTCAAGGGTGCGACGCTGCGGGCATTCCGCGGCCGGCTGCGCCGCCACGACCGCCGCGCGTCCGAGCGGCCCGACGTCTACGCGGCCAACTCCACGGCGGTCGCCGAGCGCATCGCGACCTTCTACGGGCGCGAGGCCATCGTGGTGCCGCCGCCGGTGGCGGTCGGCGACTTCCCCCGCGACGTCGAACGCGACCGGGCTCATTTCCTCTGGGTCCATCGGCTCGTGCCCTACAAGCGCCCGCTCGAGGTGGCCGAGGCCTTTCGCGAGCTACCGGACCTGCGCCTGACCATGGTCGGCCTCGGCCCGCTGGAAGAGCGGCTGCGCGGTGCGCTGCCGCCCAACGTCGAGCTGCTCGGTTGGACGCCCAGGGACCAGCTGGCACGGCTGTTCGCCGGCGCCGGCGGGTTCATCCACGTGGGCGAGGAGGACTTCGGGATCTCGATGGTCGAGGCCCTGGCCGCCGGAACGCCCGTGGTGGCGTCGGACCGCGGCGGCGCGCGCGACATCGTCCGCCCCGGCCGCGACGGGGTGCGCATCTCGAACGCCTCGGACCCCGCTCAGATTCGAGCGGGGGTGCGCGAGGTCGCCGGACGCGAATGGGACCCCGAGGACCTGCGCCGGAGCGCCGACCGCTTCTCCGAGCAGCGCTTCCGTCAGCGCCTCGGCGACCTAATGCGCGCCCACGGCGCGCGCTAGGTCCAGCGCCTCGAACGCATCTGGGTGAGGCCGCTCCCGGCCCCCGGCCAACTCCAGCAATAAGGGGTCCGGCCGGGGCGCGCTGGGGGGTCCCGGAAGAAACGGGACATATAGGGACGCATCTTCCGGAACCCCCCAGCGATGGTGCCCGTCGACCGCTTTACCGCTGCTGTTTACGCTCGAGGCGCGCTAGGTCTTCCGCGCCCCGAGCCACACGTGGTAGCTCGGCGCGAAGGCGACGTTGGCGGCGACCAGCCGCACCGCCTCCCACCCGAATTGCCGCAACCGGTCGGTGTAGGGCCGGGTGGGCTCGAAGAAGCGCGTCGTCTGCCCCATGCCCGCCTCCCCGCACCAGCGGCGCAGCTTGCGCACGCTGATGCCGTTCTCGATCCAGCCCTTGTCCTTGGAGACGCCGCGCGCGTCGGGCGAGAGCAGGTGCAGCAGGGACGGCTCTCCAAACAGGGCACACCCGCCGGTCTTGAGGTGACGCCCGACGCGCTGCACGACCGCGGCGGGGTCATCGACGTGATGCAGCGCGTCGAACATGAGCACGGCGTCGAAGGTCTCGCCGAGGTCGAGGCTGTCCATGTCCGCGGTCTTAAACTCGGCGCGGCTGTTCCAGCGCCGCGCGTGCAGCTGTCCGATCTCTACGTTGGCCGGGGCGATGTCCACGCCGGTGGCCAGGTAGCCGGCCTCGGCGAACAGCAGCGTCGACCAGCCGGTCCCCGATCCGATGTCGAGCACGCGCGCGCCGGATGGGACTCCCAGCTCCCGAAAGGCATGGTGGATCGTCGCCCACTTCAGCCACCACACGGCCGGCCACTGGATCCCGAACGGCTTGACGCGGTCGTTCGTGCCCTCGCGCGTGAGCTTCGCCAGCGACTTCTCCGCGTTCTCGATCTCGCCGAGCTTGTTGGGATCGATGTCGGCCCCGGTCATGCGCGCAGACTAGACGCCTGGGCAGCCTCCAGCGTCAGCTCGACGGCTCGTCTGGCGCTCGCGCGAAGGCCCGGCAGACGCCCCTGGATGTCCCGCCTCAGCGACTCCGTCTCGGCGAGCGCCGCGCTCAGCGTGGAGGCGAGCGCGGCTGCCTCCAAGCCGGCCGCCGGGAGCACCCAGCGACCCATCCCCACCCGCGCCAGGACGCCGTCTGTCTTGGGCAGGTAGCTGAGGGCGACGATCGGCGTTCCCGCGCACAGGGCGAGGATCCCCGAGTGCAGCCGGGACGCCACCACGAGGTCGAGCCGGCCGTAGAAAGCCGACAGCTCCTCGTCGGACGCATCGCCGAGGTCGACGAACCGCGCGTCCAGGCCCGCCTCTGTCAGCCGCGCGCACAGCCGCCGACCCTCCGCCACGTCGTCGTCGCCGGCGTGCGCCGAAACCTGGGAGATCACGGCGACCGGCCTGGCGGCGGCCCCGAGGGCATCGGCCAGGCCGGCCCGCAGCTGGTCGACGTAGCGCCGGTGACCCGCCTCGTCCACGCCCGGCAGGGAGCTCATCACCGTGACGCCGACCGTTCCGTGCGGCACGTCGGGCGCCGTCGGCGGCGGCGTGCCCGGTTCGAGCGCAAAGGCGACGTCGTCGCAGAGCTCCGGGCTCAGGCCCATCGCCCGGCTCAGCGACAGCGACAGCTCCTCGCGCACGATCACCAGTCGGCTGTGGCGCAGCTCGCGGGCGACGATCGACCGCGCCAGGCTGGATCGGAACGGGCCGATCGACTGGCTGAACAGGACGACCGGGACGCCCGCCCCGCGCGCCGCGCGCAGCGGGAGCAGCCGCCGCGCCGTGTTCAGGCGAGCCGTGCGGCTGCCGTCGTCGTAGAGGTAGCCGCCGCCCGCCGATACGCAGACGTCGGCCCAGCGAAACGCGGCCAGGTCATGGGGGCGCACCAGATCGCGGCCCATGCGAGCGAGGATCGTGGGCTTGGAGGGGCCGCCATCCTCCGATGGCCAGATCGGCGCCAGGGGCTCGAGCCGCTCCACCGCGTACCGGTTTCCGTCCCGCGGGTCGTCCGACATCACCTTGATGTCGCAGCCGTGCTCGCGGAACAGCCGCACCATCTGGCTCACGATCATCCCGTCGCCGCGGTTGCGGGCGGAGTAGGCGTTCACGATCAGGACGTTCACGGCGTGGCGGTGCGCGCGGCGTTGCCTGCCAGGGCCGCCCGGTAGGCGGCGTCGATTCCCTCGGCTTGGCGCTCGAGCGTGAACAGGCGCTCGACGCGCCTGCGCGCCGCTGCGCCGAGCGACGCCCTCAGGTCCGGCTCGCTCGCGAGGCGCAGGACCGCCGCCGCGATGCCCTCGACGTCCTCGGGCTCGACGAGCAGCCCGGCGTCGTCCCCGACCTCCTCGGGGATCCCGCCCACTCGGCTCGCCACCACCGGCAGGCTGCTCGCCATGGCCTCCAGTACCGCCAGTGGGCAGGGGTCCATGCGCGAGGGCAGGACGAAGACGTCCCACTCGGCCAGCTCCTCATACGGATCGATGCCCGAGCGGTGCACGATGCCCTGGCCGCGCGCGTCCGCCACCACCCGCTCCGCCCATGGGCGCTCGCCGCCCACCACGAGGTCGCCGACCATGCGGAACTCCACCTCGCCCAGACCGTCTCGGACCAACCGGCTCGCCGCCAGGAACAGGTCGCTGCCCTTACGCCTGCACACCGTGGCGAGAGTGCCCACCACGAGCCGGCCGTTGGACCGATCGGCGGGCCGGCCGGCGGGAAGCTCCACGCCGTTGTGCACGACCTCCGCCGTCAGCCCCCGCCGTTCGAGCCCCGACGCCACAGCGCCCGACACCGCCACGATGACGTCCGCCCGGCGGGCGAGCCACGCGGCGAGGCGGCCCTTCGGCCCCTCCGGGAGCATCTCGTGGGTGTGAAGCACCAGCGGCGGCCCCCGGCGCGGCAGCACGGCCACCTCCGGCAGCGCCAGCAGCGTGTTGGCGTGCACCAGCGTCGCCTCCTGGCCCGACACCCAGGAGCGAAAGCCGCGCAGGTAGGCGGGCAGGCCGGCCAGGCGCCGCGCCGGTCCGGGCGGCTGGCGCAGGCTCGGGAGGCTGAAGCGCAACAGGCGCTCCGCGCTCGCCACCTCGTAGCCGCGCCGTCTCAGCTCCGTCTCGGCCGCCCCTCGCCCCGGCACCCAGAACGAGAAGCGCCAGCCACGTCGCTCCAGCTCGGGGAGGACCCGCAGCAGAGAGGTGGTCGCGCCGCCGAGCAGCGGCTCGTGCAGGACGACGGCAACGGCTCGGTGCTGGTGGTCCTGGGACGCCACGCGAGACAACGTATCGGGCGCCGGTGCGTGGCCGCGAAGGCAGGCCGGAAGCGCAGGGCGATGCGGCTCGCACGCCTCGAATCCTGTCTAGGCTGTCGCGATCGCCGCCCCTGCCCACACGCCGGCCCGCTCGTCGTCGGAACGGGACATCGGGGCCCCCGCCGCGAGGATCGGCGGGCTGCCCCGCGGCGGCTGGGCGGCCGCCGTTGCGCTGGCCGTGGCGGGCACCGCGCTCGCGACGCTGTGGCCCACGGCGGCGATCCTGCTGGGCGCGCTTCTGATCGTCCTGGCCCTGTCGATACGGATGCCCGCCTATGCCTTCGCCCTGGCGCTGGCGCTGTACAGCTTCGAGGGCACGTTCAAGATGCGGTTGAGCCTCGAGGGAGCCCCGTCGCCCGTGGCGTTGGGGGCGGCCGCACTCGACTTCGCCTTTCTCGCGTCGCTGACGGCGCTGCTGTTCAGCGACCGCGGGCGCTCCCTGGTCCTCTTGTGGAACCGCATGACCCGGCCGGAGCGGATCGCCGGCGCTCTCCTGGGGGCGTGGCTGGTGCTCTCCGTCGTGCAGATTCCGCTCAACGGGAACATCGTCGACGCGCTCGAGGGCTTCCGCCTCACGCAGCTATACGTGCCGGCCGCGCTCGGCGGGGTGGTCCTGGCCGCGCGGCTCGGAGCGGAGCGCCTGGCGCCGCTGCTGCTCTGCGTCATCCTGCTGGCCGTCGCCTACGCCGGCTTCCGGGGGATCACCGGCCCGACCGCCCACGAGCAGGCCTTCGCCGAGCGGCGCGCCTTCAACGCGACCTTCGGAGAGGTGGGCCGCAACACGGGGTCCTTCACGGGACCCGTGGGGCTGGTCAGCTTCCTGGTGCCCGCGGCTCTGATCTGCCTCGTGCTCGGGTTCCTCCGTGCGGACCGCCGCACGCTCTGCGCGACGCTGTTCGCGCTTGCGATGACCGGCATCATCGGCTCTTTCGTGCGGACGGCGCTCGTGGCCGTGATCGTGGGGGTCGGGCTGCTGGCCGTCCTGCTCCTGGCTCGAAAGGGGGCGGCCCGGCGGCGCGGCGCGCTGGCCCTCGTGCTCATGGCCACTGTGCTGGGCGGCGGGTATGCCGCCACGCTGCTGGCCGGCGCGGTCACACCGACCACGGAGCAGCGAGCGAAGGGCCTGGCCGACCCGCTCTCGGACTACTCGGTCACCACGCGCTTGGATCGCTGGGGGAAGATCTTGGGGCAGGTGGCTGACGAGCCGCTCGGAACCGGTCTGGGGACGGTGGGACGCGCTACGTCCCACGGGCGGGTGGCCAAGTTCACCGACAACAGCTACCTGAAGGTGCTCAAGGAGCAGGGCATCCTGGGAGGCCTGCTGTTCATCGGCGGCCTCGCCGGGATCTTGGTGGCCCTCGCCATCCGGCTCGCGCGCCAGGACCCCTCTCGCCGTGCGTTGGGAACGGCCGCGCTGGCGGCCTTCTCGGGCTTTGCCGTTCTCATGATCATGGGCGAGTACATCGAGCAGCCGGGCAAGCTCCTGGCGTGGACGCTGCTCGGCGTGGCCGTATGGGAGGCATGCGGGCGGTCACGATCGGAGCCCGAGGCGACTTCATTCGACTGGCCGGGCTGGCGATCGAGTCGCCAGAGGATCGGCTCCGCGGTGTCGCGGGCGAGGCGCTTGGAGCGCCCGGTGCTCGGCGTGCTGCTCGGGGCCATGCTCATCGTGGTCGCTGTCCCGACCGCCATCCGGGCGGCTTCTGAGAGGGAGTACCGGTCCTCGACCTACCTCCTGTCGGCGCCCCCCGGGTCGAACGCCCGTTGGCAGCGAACCATCCAAGGCCTGCTGAACGACCCGAGCTTCCTGGTCAGAGCGGCCGCGGGTGGAAGCATTCGCGCCTCCGAGCTGCCCGGCCACCTTTCCGCCCGTTTCGTCCGGGGTCCGCGGCTCAGGTTCTCCGTCGTCGCGCGAGCCGGCACACCAGGAGCGTCGCGGCGGCTCGCCACGACCACCGGGCAGGCAATCGTGCGCGCCACCTACGTCTCGAGGACGGCCTCCCTGAAGGCGGAGCGGCGACGCCTGCGCCGTGAGCTTCGAGCCGGCGGCCACACTGCGGCAAGCCGAGCCGCCACGCGGCGTCGGATCGAGAAGCTCGACCTCTCGGTGGCCGCGATCGCGCTGTATTCCGCTCATCAGGTCGAGAGTTCCAAGCCTGCGCCGCGGGCGCTCGTGGAGAGGGTGGCGAGTGACCTGTCCGGCCGAACGGCCGCGCCTTCGAGCCCCGCGTGGGCGGGCCTGGCGGCGCTCATCTTCGTGCTCGCGCTGATGGCCGCTCTCGCGACAGCTCGATTCGGCCGTAGAGCGTCTTGAACCGCCTTTAGACAGGAGTTGACCAGGCGACGGTTCCCTCTGGCGGGCCGCAGAACCCTGGGGTATGGTGAACCGTCCGAGGTGCAGCCCGTAGGTACAACCCACGGACGCGCGTCCTCAGCGCCCACTCGCACGCCCGAGCTTCCGCTTCGGCGGGCGCGCACGCGCAAGGACGCGTTGAGACGGAGACTGCTGTTCACAGCGGACCTGCTGTCGATCCTGATCGCGGTCGGGGCGTCGACCCTTGTCGAAGGCAGCACAGACCCGCTGTGGGCGCTGCCGACCCTGCCCTTGTGGGTGATCGTCGCGAAGATGGAAGGCCTCTACGACGCCGACCACCCGCGCATCTGGCACCTGACCACCGACGAGGCGCCGGCGATCCTCCACTGGGTCACCCTGTCGGTGGCCGCCAGCCTGTTCTTCATCCGCGCCCTGCCGAACGAGACGATCACGGTGGAGAGCGCCATCACGCTCTACGTCGCGGCCCTGGGCTCTGCGTTCGTGCTGCGCTCGGCCGCGCGCGCGATCTGGCGCCGCCGCGTGCCGCCCGAGCGCGCGCTCGTGCTCGGTCGCGGCAAGCTCGCCGACGCCGTCGCGCGCAAGCTCGCCCTAGAGCCCGGCCACCACCTCTCCGTGCTCGAGTACTCCACTGCCCACGACCACGATGAAGGCAACGGGAGCGGCAACGGCAACGGAGCCAGCCACTCCGAGCTGAAGGTCGAGGAGCTCAGCAAGGAGGACCTGGACTTCCTGCTCGCGGAGGCGGGCGTCGAGCGCGTGGTGCTGGCGCTGCCCGAGCTCGACGAGGCCACGCTCGCACGGGTCGTCTCATCGTGCCGCGCGACGGGCGTCAAGCTGAGCGTGATGCCGCCGATGCGGGCGATGCTGGGAACCGCCGTGCAGCTCAACCACATCGCGGAGATGCCCGTCATCGAGTACGGCACCTGGGGCACGTCGCCCTCCACGATGGCGATCAAGCGTGCTGTCGACGTGGTCATATCGACCGCCGGGATCGTGGTCTTGGCGCCGCTCATGCTGTTGATCGCGATCGCGGTGCGGGTCAGCTCACCCGGACCGGCGCTGTTCAGGCAGGTCCGCGCGGGGCGCGACGGCAAGCCCTTCAGGATCCTCAAGTTCCGGACCATGTGCAACGACGCCGAGGAGCGCATCGGGGAGGTGATCTCGCCCGACGAGCTGACGGAGCCGATGTTCAAGCTGCGCAAGGACCCGCGCGTGACCCGGGTGGGCCGCCTCCTGCGGCGCACCAGCCTCGACGAGCTGCCGCAGCTGCTGAACGTCCTGCGCGGCGACATGAGCCTCGTCGGCCCCCGGCCCGAGGAGCTCTGGCTGGTCGAGCGCTACGGCGAGACGCAGCGCTTCCGCCTCCAGATGCGGCCGGGCCTGACCGGGGCGATGCAGGTCCACGGCCGCGGCGAGCTGAACTTCCAGGAGCGCCTGGCGGTCGAGCGCGAGTACGTCGAGAACTACAGCATCCGCAAGGACCTGAAGATCCTGCTGCGGACCATCTCGATCATCTGGCGCGGGCGCGGCGCTTACTGAGCACTCGCCGGCAGCGGCGCCGCCACCTACGCCAGGAACGCCCGCACCCGGGCCGGCGTGGGCAAGAACGAGCGCCACGAGCTGCCCGAGACGGCCTTGTAGGCCACCAGCATCGCCACGAAGACGGTCGCGTACGACGCCGTTGAGACGAGCGCGGCCGCGGTGATGCCGCCCGTGCGCAGGAACGCGAACAGGCCTACGACGGTCACCGCCATCCCGAGCAGCTGCGCGGACGTCGCCGTGAACGGACGGCCGGCGGCGTAGACACCGGCCGCGAGGATCGAGGACCCGGCGAACAGCACCGCCCCCGGGAGCAGCAGCAACAGCGGCTCGGAGGCGTCGCGGAACAAGTCGCCGTAGACGAGCTGGAGCAGCGGCTCGGCGAGCAGGCCGAGCACCGCTGCCAGCAGCCCGGCCACGACCAGGGAGGCCCATAGCGAGCCGACCACCTTCACCGATCCGCGCTCGGGGTCGCTGACGGCGGCCGGCAGCACCAGCCCGGCGAAGGTGTTGGACAGCTGGTAGACGATCAGCGAGACGTTCGTGGCGACGGAGTAGAGGCCGACGTTGGCACTGCTCACGTACGCGGGCAGCATCGCCACGTCCAGCCGCGCGGTCACGTTCGAGGCGACCGTCGAGCCCTGCCCGCGGATCCCGTACCAGAGCGAGGTGAGCCCGAGCTGGAGGTTCGGGGGCCCCGCGCCGAGGCGCCTCACCGAGCGCGCCATGCCCACGACCAGGGCCAGCAGGTAGGCGACGTTGGGCGCGATCAGCGCGCTGCGCACCGTGAGCTCGTCCATGGCCCAGAGCACGATCAGGCTCAGCGCGGCCAGCACCGGCGGCCCGAGCCGCAGCGCGTTGTAGGCGAAGTAGTCCTGCGTGCCCAGCAGCAGGCCGTAGTTCAGCTCGAGGCCCACGACCAGCACGATGATGAACATGAACCAGCGGCCGATGTCCACGGCCTCGGCGTCGTTCGCGAAGATCGTCGGCAGCAGCAGCTCGCTGATCCCGATCGCCACAGCGGCCAGCGGCAGCAGCATCAGCGTCCAGGTCGTCAGCAGGCTCGGGCCGTCCTCCGGGCGGCGGGCTATGAAGTAGCTCAGGCTCTGCGCCACGCCCATCGCGAACAGGAACCCGGCCAGCTGCGCGACCGTGGCGAGCGCGATCGTCACACCCCGGCCGTCCGGGCCCAGCGCGCGAGCCGTGACGATCCCGGTGATCAGGTTCGCGACCAGTGTGAGCGCCGAGAAGACGTAGGTAACGATCCCGGCGCGGACGAGCGACCGCGAGAGCAGCCTCCGCAGGGCCTTCATCGGAAGCTCACAAGCACCAGGTCGCCCGCCAGCTCCAGCGGCAGGCGGCGGACGCTGGCATGCCGCTCGACCGGATCGGCCGAGACGCTCGGGCGCCACACCGTGACGTCCCGCGCTCCGGCTCCGTGGAAGCTCAGCGCCACCGGCACCCTGCCGGGGTCGATCGGCTGGCGAGTGTTCTGGTCCCAGACCGAGACGGGCCGCCAGAGCGCGATCACGCGCGAGCCGTCGCGCCGCGCGAGCACGAGCCGCTGCACCTCCGCCGGCTCGTCGGGCACGATGTCCCACGGCACCCGATCGGACGACGAGGGGCCCGGCGACGCCTTCAGGGCCGCCACGAGCGTCCGCACCGCGTTGAAGGCCGGCTTTGGCGAGAGGTCGTTGCGGAGCAGGCCGAAGTGCTGCTCCTGGTCCGCCAGCCCCGGCTCGGGCTTCTCGTCCACGAGCTCGTAGAGGAACGTGCGGCGCACCCCGGCGCCGAACGCGTCGACGAACAGGCGCGGCATGTATACGGCCGCGGCCTCCTCGGAGGCGGGCGGCTGCTGGTTGCCGGTCGCGTTCATTGCGTTGTGGTAGCCGGCCTCGGTGAAGACCACGCCCGGCTTGGGCGCACGCCGCCGCAGCCCTTCCAGCTCGCGCAGCGCATCGCCGAGCGCCGGCTCGGGCGGGCCGCCGCCCGAGTACGGATGGAGGTTCGACAGACCCGGAACGCGGCCCTGCACCTGGGCGCGACTGGCCGGGTACACGAGGCTCGGCCCGATCAGGGGCACGCCCGGAGCCTGGCTCGCGACCCGGTCCCTGAGCATCGGCATGTAGACGAGCAGCTTGTCGGCCCAGGCCGGGTCGCCGCCGTTGTCCGGCTCGTTCGGGCCCTCGAAGGCGGCGATCGAGTCGCCCAGCACCGCGCGCGAGTCCGCGATCAGCGGCCCTGGGTCGCTGGTGGGGTCGTGCGGCAGGAGCGTCGCGTGGATGCCCTGCGTGCTCGCCGCCCGCAACCCGGCGGCAAGCGGGGAGTCCACGGGCGACGGCATGGCGTCGCGCACGTGGTGGATGCCCAGCTCGCGCAGCCTCGCCATCAATTCGGCCTGCCGGGCATAGGCGGTGTCGGTGTACGTGAAATGCACGTTTACGCCCATCGAGTCGATGAGCGCCTCGGCCGACAGCTCGTCGGAGCGCAGCCGCGGTGCTTCCGGGTCGCGCGTCAGCAGCACGACCACGAGCGCCACGGTGGCGGCCAAGGCCGCTCCCGCAGCCAAGGCGAGCATCGTTCGGCGAGTCACGGCGCCATCATCGAGCCTGGCCTCGCCGGATGGCGCAGTCCCGCCGCGTGGACAGATGTTCGACATTATTCGGGACCGGGAAGGGCAACACTTGCCCCCCGTGCTGGTCCGCCGAGTTGTGATGATCCTCACCGCCGTCATGGCGGTCGCCGTCTGGTCCGGCTTGCCGGCCTCCATGCCTGTGGGCGAAGACGCGAAGGCGCAGGCGCCGCCGCCGTTCGTCCCCGCGCAGCCCGCGCGCACCTTCGGGGACTCGATCGGCGTGAACACGCACATCGGCTGGTCCGACACGCCTGCCTACAGCAACTTCAACGCGGTCCTGGCGAGGATGCGCGAGCTCGGTGTCCGCTACGTGCGGGACGGGCTCTGCCCCACGTGCGAGGAGTGGATCAGCCGCCTCAAGCGGCTTGGCGCGGCGGGCATCCGCTCGAACATCATCTCCACCGATCTGGTGGCGGGGTCGGTCCGAATGCAGCAGAACCTCCAGGTGATCCGCAGCCGCCTGCGCGACGCGGTGGTGTCGGTGGAGGCCCCCAACGAGCCCGACCAGCAGGGCGACTCCCAGTGGATCGCGAAGACGCGCGCGCTGCAGCAGCAGCTCTGGGCGAGCGTCAAGGGCGACCCGGCGCTCGCGCACCTTCAGGTGCTCGGCCCGGCGCTGGTCTACCCCGCCTCCTGGTCGCAGCTCGGCGACCTGACCGCGTTCCTCGACCGCGGGAACATGCACCCCTACCCGGGCGGCGGCACGCCCCTGCACAACCTGGGGGACCTGATCCCCCTGTCGGCCAGGACATCGGGCGGCGAGCCGATCGTGGCCACCGAGGCGGGCTACCACTCCGACCTGGCCACTACGAGCGGGCACTACGGCACGTCCGAGCGGGCGATCGGGATCTACACCCCGCGGCTGGCGCTCGAGGGCTTCAGTCGCGGCCTCGACCGCACCTACATCTACCAGCTCGCCGACCCCTGGACCAACGTCTCAGGATTCGAGAACAAGTTCGGGCTGCTGCGGCCGGACCTCTCTCCCAAGCCCGCGTTCCTGGCGCTGCGCAACCTGCTGCGCGCCGTGGACGGCGGATCGGCCCCGGTCGCCGCGCCCGGCGGGCTGCGGGTTGGCCTCGAGGGAGCGCCGCCCGACCTGCGCCAGCTGCTGCTGCGGTCGGCCAACGGCACCTTTGCGCTGGTGCTCTGGCGAGACGTCAGCGTGTGGGACCGCGTCGCCCGCCAGGACCTGTTCCCCGCCGCGGACCCGCTGGACGTGGTCCTCGGGCAGCCGATCGCCCTGGCCCGGCGCTTCGACCCGGTCGAGTCGGACTCCGAGCGCCAGCGCTGGATCAGTCCCGCGAGGATCCCCGTGGCGGTCGGCGGCTCGCCCGTCGTCCTGCGCCTTGATCCTCCCGGAGCAGCCGGCGCGCCGGGCACAACGACCAAGGGGCTGCGCACCGGCGGATCGGCCCGGGGCCGCTGCGCGGCCACGCTCGGCGCGGTCGATTCGTCCCGCAAGGCCCGGCGCAAGGCGCGCGCCAAGTGCTGCCACGCGGCGCACAAGGCCAAGCGCAAGCGCGGGGCGAGCCGGCGCCTGCGCGGGCGCCGCGGGGCGGTCTGGGCGCTGTCGGCCGGCTGCTCGACGAAGCCGCGCCGCTAGCGCCCGCAGGTCGCTTCCACGATCGCCCGCAGGCGCGCCTGGAAGCGGGCGCGCGAGAAGTACCGGGCGTGGGCGCGGATGTCGTGCGGGTCGAAGCGCGTGAGGTCCTCGCGCAGCGCCCGGGCGAGCGCCGCCGGATCGCCGTCGGGCACGAGCCAGCCGGTGCGGCCCGGCACGACCGTCTCGCGCGCGCCGCCGCCGTCGACGGCCACCACGGGACGTCCGGCCGCCTGCGCCTCGACCGCGGCCATGCCGAACTCCTCCACGTTGGGCACCACCAGCGCCGCGGCCTCGGCATACAGGGCCGCGAGCCGGTCGTCGCCCACCCTCCCGAGGAACTCCGCGTCGCCGCCGTAGCGCGCACGCAGCCGCGCGAGCTCCGGCCCGTCCCCCACCACCTTGATGCGGCGACCCGCGGCCACCGCTGCCTCGATCGCCACCTCGGGGCGCTTGTGGCGGACCAGCTCGCCCACGAACAGAACGTGGTCGGCGGGCTCCCCGATTCCGAAGCGGTCGACGTCCACGGGCGGGTGCACGATGTCGGCGTCCCTCCCCCAGAAGCGCTGGATGCGCTGGCGCGTGAGCTCGCCGTTGGCCACGAAGCGGTCGACCGTGCGCGCCGCCGCGCGGTCGAAGCCGCGGTGGCGACGCAGGGCCAGCGCAAGCAGCGGGCGTAGCGGCGCGGGCACCTCCGACAGCGCGCGCCCCTGCTCGTGCCAGGCGTAGCGAAACGGCGAGTGGCAGTAGCACACGTGCCGGGCCCCGGCGGGCGGGCGCACCCCGTGCGCGAAGGCGCTGCTGCTGGACACGACGCAGTCGAAGCCGCTCAGGTCGAGCCGCCTCGTGGCGATGGGAAACACGGGCAGCAGCGCGCGGAAGTTCCCCTGCCCCACACCGAGGCGCTGCAGCGGCGAGGTGGTCACCGACCTCCCTGCGAAGCGGCCCTCCGTGCCGGCCTCGTCGTAGAGCAGGGTCACGATCGGCGCGTCCACCCACGTGTCGGCCATCGCCGCGAACGTGCGCTCCGCTCCGCGCAGGACGAGCAGGTAGTCGTGGACGAGGGCCAGTCGGGGCATCGCGGCGGCACCGGCAACAGCGAGCCGGCCAGGTGAACGCGGGGGTCCGGGAGCGCGAGCCCCCGGAGGGATCATATGTCGCCACCCCGAACATCCGTCCGGAACGGGCCTCGAGGCGCGAAGGGCTGGCCGTCGCGCGCCGATGCCAAGACCATGCGTGCCGCCCTCGCCGCGGTGCTCGCGGCAGGGGCCTGCATCTTGGTGGCGGCGCCCGTTGCGAGCGCCCACGCCGTATCGCCCAAAAGCTCCGTCGCCTTCCGCGACTCGGTGGGCGTGGCCACGCACGTGGGCTACACGGACACCGCATACGCCAACTGGCCCCTGTTGGTCGCTCGGCTCGACGAGCTCGGCGTCCGGCACCTGCGCGACGGTGCGTACGGCGACCCGTCCGCCCGGGCGCGCGACTACAACGCGTACATCTACAAGGCCGTCGACCTCGCGGCGGCGCGCGGCATGCGCTTCAACTTCCTGATGGGCGGCACCCGCTCCGAAACCGGGACGCTGGAACAGCTGCTCGACGCGGTGGCGGGGCCGCTGCGCCACGCGACCGAGGCGCTCGAGGCTCCCAACGAGCTCGACAAGTACGCCGGCGGCGCGTGGGCTTCGAGGCTGGCGACCTACTCCCGGGACCTCTACACCAAGGCAAAGGCCCGACCCGGCCTGCGCTCGCTGCCGATCATCGCCCCGTCGCTCGCCAACTCCGGCGCCGAGCGCAGGCTCGGCGACCAGCACAAGTGGCTCGACCTGGGCAACGTCCACCCCTACACCGGCGGCCGGTCACCGGATCCGGCCCACCTGCGCACGGAGCTCGCCGACGCGAGCGTGGTATCCGGCTCCAAGCCGGTCTGGGCGACCGAGGCGGGCTTCCACAACGCCCTGAGGCACACGACCGACGGCCAGGCGCCGGTGTCGGAGCACGCCGGCGCCGTCTACCTCCTGCGCACCTTCCTCGAGCACTTCCGAAGCGGGATTCGGCGCACCTACGCCTACGAGCTGGTCGACGAGAAGCGGGAGGCACGCGGCCGCGACCCGGAGCAGCACTTCGGACTGCTGCGCAACGACTACACCCGCAAGCCGGCCTTCAAGGCCCTGCGGAACATGCTCAGCCTGGTCGGACGCAGCGACCAGCGCCCCCGCCTGCGCCCGCTGCGCCTGGTCGTGTCCGGCCGGGACGACGGGGTGCGCCGGCTCGTCCTGCAGAAGGCCGACGGCTCCTACCTCGTGGCCCTGTGGAGCACGGCGAGCGTGTGGGACCCCGATCGCCGCGGCCCGCTTGCAGTCCCGCAGCGGACGCTGACGGTGAAGCTCCCGGGCGCCGCTCGCGTGGAGCTCGCCGACCCCGTCGCGTCGGCCTCGACGCGCCGCCTGCGGATGCGCCGCCACCAGGTGCGCGTCGCGCTCGGCGGGCGTCCGCTGGTGTTGCACGTGACGCCCCGCTAGCCGGCGGACAGCGTCTCGCGCACCAGCCCGTTGAAACGCTCGAGTTCCTCCGGCGACAGCTGCTGCCGGTCGGCCAGCCCGGCGTTCGCACGGATGCGGGCCTCATCGGTGGAGGAGAACAGCACGACGCCGTCCGGGTTCGCCCGCAGGGCGCTCTCCAGCAGCAGCCGGCCGAGCACCTCCGGACGACCGCAGTCGAGCCCTACGACCGCCGTCCAGCGCTCGCGGCGCTCGGAGTCGCGCATCGCCTCGGTGAGCGGGGCTATCAGCGGCGCCACGGCCGAGTGGGTGAAGATCGGCACGCCGGCGGGTGCGCCCAGCTGGGCCAGCGGCGGATCCACCGCCGTCTGGCGCACCTGCACCACTCCGGCGAACTCCGGTCGCTCCCGCAGAACCGCGCCGGTCGAGTCGCGGTCGGTCGCGACCCCGAAGTGGCGCACCTTGCCCTCGCGCACGGTCTGCTCGAGGAACTCCAGCAGCCCATCCGTCCGCAGGTCCTCGGGCCGACACTCGTGGAGCAGCAGGAAGTCCACCACGTCGGTGCCGAGCTCGCTGAGGCTGGTGTCCAGGCTGGCGCGCGCCGTGGCGGGGTCGAACGAGCCGGCGGCCCCCATCGACTGCGCGCGCCTGCGCAGCAGCGGCCTCACGGCCGGGACACGCCGCGCGGCGACGCGCGCCGCCGCCTTTCCCAGGTCCAGGGCGCGCGACCGCCGCGGCGGCAGAATGCCGAGCTTCGTCGTGACCGTCACGGCGTCGCGACGCCGGGCCAGGAACTCGCCGAGCGCCGCCTCCGCCTCTCCATAGCCGTACGCGCGTGCCGTATCGAAGTGGGTGATCCCGCTGTCATGGGCCACCTCCAGCAGGCGCACCGACTCGCGGCGTCCCAGCCGGGCCATCAGGGCGGCGGAGCCGAACCCGAGGCGCGTGGGCGCCAGATCGGTTCCCGGCAGCGCGACGGTTTCCATCGGGCCATTCTGCCGGTCTGAACTGGGCTGGCGCCTCGTTGGGTAGCGCTACGATGGCCCGCTTGCGGGACTCGCCGTCATGATCGACGACCTCCGCCGGCTCGAGGATGGAGCGGCATTGGAGGCGGACTTGTGCGTGGTCGGTGCCGGGGCGGCCGGCATCGCGATCGCGCGCGAGTTCCTCGGCACCGGCACGAGCGTGCTCGTGCTGGAGAGCGGCGGGCGGCGCCGCAGCCGCCTCGGCAACAGCCTCAACGAGGGCGAGTCCACCGGATTGGACCCCGCGTCGCTGACCGACGGCCGCGAGCGCGTCCTGGGCGGCACAACCGCTCTGTGGGCCGGCCAGTGCCTGCTGCCCGAGCCGAGCACGTTCGCCGAGCGCGACTGGGTGCCGCACAGCGGCTGGCCGCTGGACGACAGCCAGCTCGAGCCGTTCTACCGGCGCGCGGAGGCGCTCTTCGACATCGAGGGGGAGTTCTACGACGAGCGCATCTGGGACGCCTTTCGGGTCGAGCGGCCCCAGATCGAGCGCGGTCGCCTGATGCACCGCTTCACCGTGTGGTGCCCCCAGCCGCACCTGGGCCGCCTCTACCACCGCCAGCTGGCGGCGTCGGCGAACGTGCGGGTGCTGCTGCACGCCACGACGACCGCGATCTCCACCACCGCGGCCGGCGATCGGTTCGAGTCGCTGCGAGTGACCACGCCGGAGAGCAAGACCTTCACGGTGCGGGCGCGAGCCTGCGTGCTGTGCGCGGGAGCCGTCGAGAACGCCCGCCTGCTGCTCGCCTCCAACGAGGTCCACACGGCAGGACTGGGCAACGAGCACGATCTCGTCGGCCGCTTCTTCCAGGATCACCCGAACAGCCAAGGCGCGGTCGTGGCGAGCGGCGACGAGGCCCGGCTCCAAGAGCTGTACGGGCTGCTCTACCGCAAGCGCGTGCGATACCTGCCGCGACTCGTGCTGGCCCCCGAGCTGGAGCGGGCCGAGAGGGTCCTAGCCTGCGCCGCTCACCCGGTCTTCCACTTCGGCGAGGAGTCCGGCATCGAGGCCACCCGGCGCGTGTACCGCGCGGTCCGGGCCCGCCGCCGCCCCGAGCGCCTCGGGCGCGAGCTGGGGCGCATCGCCCGCGACGTCCGGCGGCTCGTGCCGGTGGCCTACCGGCGCGTCGCCCACGGGCGCTCGGCGCGGGTGCCTCCGCACGTGGTGACCCTGCAGATCCACGCCGAGCAGGCTCCCAACCCGGACAGCCGGGTGACGCTCTCGCAGCGGCGCGATCGCCTGGGCGAGCCGCTCCCCAAGGTGGACTGGCGCCTCACCGAGCTGGACCGCCGCACGGCGGAGGTGATGGTCGACACCGTTGCCGGGGAGTTCCGGCGGGCGGGCCTGGGCGAGGTGCGTGCCGAGCCGTGGCTGGCCGGCCCGGGCTGGAGCTCCCACGTGAACGACTCGTTCCACCAGATGGGCACCACCCGGCTGGGCCGCGATCCGAAGCGCAGCGTCGTGGATCCCGACGGGCAGGTCCACGGCGTCGAGGGGCTCTTCGTGGCGGGCGCGTCCGTGTTCCCGGCGGCCGGATTCGCGAACCCGACGCTGATGATCGCGGCGCTCGCGATCCGGCTCGGCGACCACCTCAAGGAGCTGGTACCCCGGCTCGCGGGCCGAGCACCGTAGTCTCCCGGCATGCCGCGGTACTTCCTCGACCTCCCCGAGGAACAAGCCCCGCGGTCATGGGACCCGCACTCCGGGCCGCTCCCCGAACGCGCGGACACCCGTTACTTCGGGGCCGTCTTCTGTGCGATGGAGCCGCTCCTCTCCGAACCGGAGCTGGACGTCTACCTCACCTGGGACTGGGAACGACTGCCCGCCTACGGCGACCGGGTGGTGGCCGTGCTGCTGGGCGACGAGGTGGGCCGCATCCCGCGCTACGCGGGCCGCGTGCGCGCGGTCTTCAAGTGCTACGGAACGCACCCGGTGCTGGGTGTCGGGCCGGTCCGCGACCCCAGCTTCACCGGGCTCGCGAACCTCGCGCAGTACACCGTGCGCTGGCTGCGCTGGCTGCCCAGCGGAATGGCGCACGCGCGGCTGCTCGCGCGCGGCCGCGCCGGGGGCTGGGCTCGTCCGGCGGTCACCACGATTCCGCTCGGCACCTACAACCAGCTCGACCTGCCGGTCGTCCCAATCGAGGAGCGTTCGACCGACCTGTTCTTCGCGGGCAGCGTCGAGCACAAGGCCTCGCTGCGCCACCGGCTCGGCCCTAAGACGCTCACCCGGCGCGACATGCTGGCCGCCGTGCAGCGGCTCGCGGCGCAGCGGCCCGGCCTGCGCCTGGACCTGCGGCTGACGCCGGACTTCGGCACCTCGGCCGCCGCGGCCCCGGGTGACCTGTCACGCGGGCTGATGAACTCGAAGGTCTGCCTGGCCCCGCGCGGCACGTCGGTGGAGACGTTCCGGCTCTTCGAGGGGCTGCGCGCGGGCTGTGTCGTGGTGGGCGGCCGGCTGCCGCCTCACCCGTTCTACGCGAAGGCGCCCGTGATCCAGCTCGACCGCTGGAGCGAGCTGGATCGGGCTCTGCTGGGTGTGCTCGACCAGCCCGCGGAGCTGCGCCGCCTGCACGCCGCCGCACTGGCGTGGTGGCGCGACCGGTGCTCCGAGGAGGCGGTGGGACGCTTCCTCGCCGAGCGGCTGAATGGGACGCCTGAGCACTGAGGGCCCGCCAATCGGGAGTAGGCTTTCGATTGCAGGGGAACCTGGTGTGCCGTCCATGCGCATCCTCTTCGCCAATCACACCAGCTCGTGGAGCGGCGCCGAAGCCTCGCTGATACGAGTCGTACAGGGACTGCGGGGCGGCCACGAGGTGAGCGTCGCCTGTCCAGCGGACGGCCCGCTGACCGAGGCGGTGGAGCGCACCGGTGCGAGATGGTTCCCGATTCCGTCGGTGGACGTCAGCCTGCGCCCCCACCCGCTTCACACCACGACGGGGCTCGTTCGCATGCGAGTCGCGGGAGCGGCGCTGGCGAGCGCGTCCAGGGAGTGCCGTGCACAGGTCATCCACGCCAACACGCCCCGGGCCGGGCTGGTCGCCGCCCTGGCGCGCCGCCGCGGCGCCCCTCCGGTCCTCGTGCGTGCCCACGAGCACCTGCCGCTGTCGCCGATGGGGCGCGCCGCACGCTCGGTGATCGTCCGGACCGCCAGCTCCGTGGCAGCCGTCTCCGACTACACGGCGGCCCGCTTCAACGAGGGACTGCGCCAGCCGATCGCGACGCGCGTGTACAACAGCATCGATCACGGGCGCTTCGACCGCGTCCGGGTCGGCTCCGCGGACCTGCGCGGGCAGCTGGGCCTGCCCTCCAGCGCGCTGCTGCTCGGTGAGGTCGCGCAGATCACTCCCTGGAAGGGCCAGGACACCGCCATCCGCGCGCTCGCGCAGCTGCGCGATGCCGGGCTCGACGCTCACCTGGTGCTGGTCGGCTCGGTGGTCTTCGCCGGCAAGGCCGTACGGCACGACAACAACGCCTTCCGCAACGAGCTGCAGCGCCTGGCCGGCCAGCTGGGCGTGGCCCGAGCGGTCCACTTCCTCGGTCAGCGCCCGGACGTGCCGGAGATCATCAAGGACCTCGACCTCACCCTGCTGCCCTCCTGGGAGGAGCCCTTTGGGCTCGCGACCGTGGAGAGCCTCGCCATGGGCACGCCGCCCCTGGTGGGCGCGATCGGCGCCGGTCCCGAGCTCGTGGAGGACGGCGTGACCGGCCGGGTGCTGCCCCCGAAGCGCCCCGACCTGTGGGCCGCGGCCGCGCGTGAGCTGCTCGAGGACCCGGTCAAGCGGCGCGCGCTGGCCGCCCGTGGGCCCGCCGCGGCCGCTCCCTACTCCGACGAGGTGCACGTTCGCGAGATGCTGGCGCTCTACGAGGTCGCGGCGGAGATGCAGCCCCGCGGCCAGGCCGCCGGCCGGGCGGCGGAGCACACCCTGGCGCGCCCAGTCTGAGTCGCGGCTAAGGTGGACTGCTGCCCACCGCGACGCGATGAGAATCCTGTTCGTCAACCACACCGCCGCATCGAGTGGCGCGGAGCTGGCTCTGATGCGCCTGGTCGAGGCGCTGCGCGCCGAGCACCCGGTCGCCGTGGCCTGCCCGGCCGCGGGCCCGCTCGCCGAGGAGGCGGACGCGGCGGGGATCGAGCGCTTCGCCGTGCCGGCGTTCGAGGCCAGCCTGCGGGTGCACGCCGTCCAGACCCCGCTGGGCCTGGCCCGCCTCGCCCGGGGCGGCATCACCCTGGCGCGCGTGGCGCGGCGCTTCGACGCGGACCTGATCCACGCCAACACCACCCGCGCCGGGCTCATGGGCGCCGTGGCGCGGCGGGTCGGCGGGCCGCCGCTGGTGGTCCGCGCGCACGAGCACGTCCCGCTCAAGGCGGTCGGCAAAGCGGTACGCCGCGTGCTGGTGCGCTCCGCGAGCGCGGTGGTCACCGTCTCGCAGGACACGGCGCTGAGGTTCAACGAGGGGCTCGAGCGGCCGCTCGCCACGCACGTCTACAACAGCTTCGATCGCCCCCGCTTCGACCCGGCCGGCGTGCCGCCGGCGCCGCTGCGCGCGGAGCTCGGCATCGCCCCGGACGCCGCGCTGCTCGGCCAGGTCGCGCAGATCACTCCCTGGAAGGGCCAGGACACCGCCATCCGCGCCCTCGCCGAGCTGCGCCGCGGAGGCCTGGACGCGCACCTGCTGCTGGTCGGCGAGATCGCCTTCGCAGGCCCGACCGTGCGCTACGACAACCACGGCTTCCTGCGTGAGCTGCACGAGCTGGTCGACGAGCTGGGTGTGAAGAACGCGGTGCACTTCCTCGGCCGGCGCGCCGACGTGCCCGGCATCCTGGGGGCCATCGACCTGTCGCTGCTGCCGTCGTGGGACGAGCCGTTCGCCAACGTGATGCTCGAGAGCATGGCGATGGGCACGCCGCTGCTGGTGAGCGAGGTCGGCGGCGGCCCCGAGCTGGTCCAGGACGGCGTGTCCGGCAGGCTGCTGCCGCCGAAGCGCCCCGAGGCCTGGGCGGCGGCGGTGCGCGAGCTGCTCGGCGACCGCCCGGCGCTCGCGCGGATGGGCGAGAGCGCACGCGAGGCCACCGCCCGCTTCAGCGACGAGGCGCACGCCCGGGACATGCTGGCCGTGTACGCGCGCGTCCTTGCCGGCACCAGAGCCGCGCGAGCGCCCGGCGGCGAACAGACGGAAGCGGAGGCGGCCGCGTGGCCGGGCTGATCGCACGGGCACGCCTGGCGGGGCGTCCCTCCATCGGCGTCCGCCGGGCCGACGTCGGGTGGCCGATCGTGGTCGGCACGCCCGCGGCGTTCTTCCTCGCCTGGCTGCTCACCGTCTCGCTCCAGGCGGCCTGCGCGTTCGTGCTCGTGCTGCTGGTCGTGGGCCTGCACCAGTACGACCGGCGCTGGGGGATCGTGGCGATGTTCGCGCTCTGGTTCCTCGCCCCCGGGCTGCGGCGGGTCCTGGGCCTGCACACCGGCTTCGTGGAGAACGACCCGCTGTCGCTGGCGCCGTTCCTTGCCACGGCGTCGCTCGCGGCGCTCGAGCTCGTGCAGTCGCACGTGCCCACGCAGATCCGCCGCATCCTGATGCTGGCCGCGGCCGGGATGGCGCTGGGCGTGCCCGCGGGGCTGCTGCTGGGCCCGCGGGCGGCGGTGTACGCGTGCGGGGCCTACCTGGGCGGGCTCTCGGCCGCCGTGCTGGGCTTCAACGAGCGCGGCACGCTGCTGCGCAGCAGCACGCTGCGGGCCGTGCTGCTGTACGGCCTGCCCGCGATCGCCGGGTACGCGATCCTCCAGCGCATCCTGCCGCTCCCGCACTGGGATCAGAACTGGATCGACTCGGCCGACTTCAACAGCCTCGGCGCGCCCAACGAGGGCGGCAAGGTGCGCGTCTTCGCCACTCTCAACAGCCCCGGTGCGCTGGCGCCACTGCTGGCGCTGTCGCTGCTCTGCTACCTCACGATCAGGCCCAGGCACCCGTCGGTCGCACTGCTGGGAGCGGCGCTGCTGGTGGTCGCGCTCCAGTTGACGTTCGTGCGCGGTGCCTGGATCGCGTTCATGGCCGCCGCCGTCGCACACGTGGTGGCGTCCCGCGGGGGCAGCGCGCGGCTGGTGTTCGGCACCGGCGCCTTGATCGCGGCGCTGACCGTGGCCTTATCCCCGGTCAGCCAGACCGCGCACGACGTCGTGGACCGCTTCAGCACGATCGGGCACCTGAGCGTGGACCAGTCCGCCAACGACCGCTCGGCCACCGTGTCCCAGACCCTGCCAAAAGCGATCGCGGCGCCGTTGGGGCACGGCCTGGGCAGCGCCGGCGAGCCTTCGAAGCTCACCGGCAGCAACTCGGAGCTGCGCGCCCCCGACAACGGATACCTGGCGCTGATCTACCAGGTCGGCCCGATCGGATTCGTGCTGGTGATGTGGGCCGTCGGCCTGATGCTGCGGGCGGCGTGGATCGGCGCCCGCGACCAAGCGCCGGGGCAGGAGCTGCGGCTCCTGCTCTTCGCGCTGTTCTTCTTCACGATCGTCGAGCTCTTCGCGGGCGACGAGTTCTACGGGATCCACGCCGTGATCTTCTGGTTCATCGGCGGCCAGGTGCTGGGCTACGAGTTCCGCCGCCGGCGCGATCGCGAGCGCGAGCGCCGGCGCCGTGAAATCCCCGTCGTGTCCTTCGGCTAGTCCCGCCGGGCGGCGAGCCACAGGTGCGCCCCCGGGGCGACCCAGGCGTTCGCCGCCGCCAGCCGCACCAGCTGCCAGGCGAAGCCGCGGACGCGGCTCTCGTAGGGCCGTGTGGGCTGGAAGAAGCGGCGGACGTCTGTGAACCCGGCGGCGCGCAAGTCGCGGCGCAGGCCGCGAACCGTCAGCCCGCGCTCGGTCCAGCCCAGGTCGCGGCGGGTGGCGTGGGCGCCCGGCGAGAACCGGTGGATCCAGCTGGGCTCGCCCAGCAGCACCCAGCCGCCCGGGCGCAGCCGCCCCGCGACCGACTGCAGCACGGCGCGCTGGCGGTTCGAGTGGTGGAGGGCGTCGAACACGAGCGCCACGTCCGCCGGATCGCCCGCCGGGAGGCTCTCCATGTCGGCGATCTCGAAGCTCGCGCTCACGCCCCAGCGCTCGGCCCGAGCACGAGCGACGTCGACGTTGAACGGCACGATGTCGTAGCCCACGACGCGGTATCCCATCTCCGCGAGGAACAGCGACGTCCACCCGCCGCCGCAGCCGACGTCGATCACCTGCGCGTCCGTCGAGATCTCGAGGCTGTCGAACATCGTGGCGATCGTGGCCCAGTCCGTGAACGAGGCCGGGTCGTGGCCGAAGGGCTTCTTCGTCTCGTCGCCGCCCGCGGGCACCCGCCCGAGGCGCCCGCCCGGCTCCGGACGCGAGCCGGCCATGAACTCGGCGGTGCGCGAGTCGATCTCCGCCTGCTTGTTCTGCTCGAGCGTCACCGGCTCTTGACGCTACCCGCTCGCCGCGGGTCGCGCATCGCCTCCTCGTAGGCCTCCTCGAGGCGGTCCACGACGCGTGCCCAGGCGTAGCGCTGCTCCACCACCTGGCGGTTGTGCCGGCCCATGGCCTGCCGGAGCTGCGGGTTGGCCAGCACCTCGTGGAGGGCGTCGGCGAGCGCCGCGGGGTCGCCCGGCGGCACCTTGCGCCCGCCCTCGTCGGGCACGAGGTGAGCCAATCCCCCGGCGGCTGTCGCCACCACGGGCTTGGCACAGGCCATGGCCTCCAGTGCGGTCATGCCGAACGGCTCGTCGTAGGAGGGCAGGCAGTAGACGTCGCTGTTCTGCATCCTGGCCATCACCTGCTCACGCGGGAGGTGGCCGAGCAGCTCGACCCGCTCGAGCGCCGGCGTGGAGCGGATGCGGCGCTGGACCGCCTCCAGCTCGGGGCCGCGGCCGGCCACTATCAAGCGCGCGCCGGGCAGTCGCGGTACCAGGCGCTCGAACGCGTCCAGCGCCAGGTGGATGCCCTTGCGCACCTCGAGGTTGGCGAGGAACAGCACGTCCTGCCCCGCCGTCTCGCCGCCGGGCACCCAGGCGCGGTCGTCGATGCCCGGTGAGATCTCGCGCACGTGCACGCCCGGCGAGGGGTCTATCGCCAGTCTCGACGCGGCGGCGGGCGTGGACAGCAGCAGCGTGGTCGCCCGCCGTTGCTGGGCGGCGCGGATCATCCGGTTCACGCGCACGACGGCGGGGCGGGCCAGGCGCCCGCCGGGCTTCGGAAAGCCGGGCCAGTCCGGCACATACGGGCCGAGCACCAGCGGGGCGCGCAGGTCGGTGAGGGCCAGGCTCAGGCCCACGTCCACCGGGTTGAGCTGGTGGACCGCCGCGAACGGCGCGCGCCGCTCCAGCCGCCTGTAGAGGCGCCGCAGCCGCCACATGAACCCGAGCCGGTCCAGCGGGGCGGGTGCGCCGCGAGGGTCGAGCACGTGCAGCTCGACGTTCGGCGGGAGCTCGTCGCGCAGGTCCACGCGGTGGGCGGCGACCTGCAGATCGTGCCCGCGCGCGGCGAGCTCGCGAATGAAGCCGAACGCCACCAAACCGTCCCCGTGGGGCTTGACGTCGGTGAGGAGCGCGATCGGGGCGACGAGGAACAGGCGCAGCGCCATGAACGGCATCATCGTGATCGCCCGAAAACGACGCTGCACCGGCCAGTCCATGTGACTCCTGTTTCCGGTAGCTGCTGTAGCCTGGCTGGATGGCTTCGCAGGAGCTTTCGGACACCTATGGCGTAGCGCCGGCAAGCGGCGACAACCCCTCCATCCTCACGGTGCTGAGGCGCCGATGGATGGTGATCGTGCTGGTCATGCTGCTGGCGGGAGGAGCCGCCGCCGCCGTCGTCTATCTGAAGAGCGACACCTACGAATCGACCTCCAAGCTGCTGTTCCGCCAGACGGTCGGCCCGGAGCTCCAGGCGATCGGCCTGCTGCCGGGCGCGCCGGATGCCGACAACCTCGCCGCCGACAGCGTCCAGATCGTCGGCTCACGGCGGGTCCAGGTCGCAACATCGCGGGAGCTGCGCGCGCGCAACGTGGACATGTCGCCAGACGACGTGCGGGACGACGTGAAGGTGGTCGCTTCGAAGGACAGCGAGGTCGTGGACGTCACCGCCACGACCGACTCCTCCGAGCGCGCCGCGCTGTTGGCGAACGTTTACGCGGAGCAGGCCAAGCGGCTCGCGGACCTGGATCAGAAGCAGCTGGCCGAGAACGCGCTGCGGGCCGTCAACAAGCAGCTGCTGGACCTGCCGGCGGGACCGGGCGGGACCAGGGCTCAGCCGGACACGGGTGGCGAACCCACCCCTCTGGCCAAGCTGCGCAACGACGCCGCCCGGCTGCGAACGATCGCGGAGGCCGGCACAGGCAGCCCCCAGCTCATCCAGCCCGGATACGCGCCCAGCAGCGAAGCCGGCAACCCGGTTCAGACGATCGTCCTGGGAGTGCTCCTGGGGATCGTGCTGGGCGTGGGACTGGCGCTCTTGCGCGAGCAGGCCGACCGCAGGCTGCACCGCGCCGACCAGGTGTCGGCCGCGTTCGAGGCGCCGGTGCTCACGACCGTCCCGCGCAACCGCAAGCTCAAGCGCAACAAGCCCTTCACCGACTTGCCGCCCGAGGTGGCGGAGGCCTTCCGAATGCTCCAGATGAACCTGCGCTTCGGACCGACCGGCCCGGTGCGCAGCGTGCTGATCACCTCGTCGCGCAGCCGTGAGGGCAAGACCACGATCGCCTGGAACCTCGCCTCCGCAGCCGCCGCCGCGGGGCTGTCGGTGGCGCTCATCGAGGCCGACCTGCGGCGCCCGAGCATGGCCCATCGCTATGGGCTCCGCGACGAGCCGGGGCTCTCGGAGGCGCTGCTCGGAGAGGTTTCCGTCGCGGACGCGGTCCAGGCGGTGCTGACCCACCCAGAGGGCTCCCAGAACGGGCATTCGCGCGCTCTGCACGTGGTCACGGCGGGTCAGGTCCCGGCAAACCCCTCGGCGCTCATGCAGTCGTCGGTCATGCTGCGGGTGCTGGACGTGCTGCGCAAGGACCACGACCTCGTGGTCATCGACACCCCGCCGCTCGCGCACGTGGCCGACGCCATCTCGCTGCTGCGCCACGTCGACGGCGTGCTGGTCACGGCGTCGGTCAGCTCCACCCGGGGGCCGGAGGCCGGGCGCCTGAAGGATCAGCTCCAGGGACTCGGGGCACGGGTCCTGGGCGTGGTCGCCAACGGCGGGTCCGCGATGAACGGCTACGCCTACGCGCCGCCGGCCACACCGCGCGGTCTGCGCGGAAGCAACGGCGACGTCCCCCTCGATCCGCTTGACGTAATCGGGCAGCCGCCGCGCTGAGCGCGGAGCGCCGGGGCCCGCAGGGCCCCAACCCCTGTACCGCGCTGTTCAGCGCGGGCTCGGCATGTGCTCCGGGCTGCGCCGGCTCAGCACATACGGGATCGTCCGGGCGAGGATCTTCGCGTCCAGCCAGAGGGACCAGTTCGCGCAGTAGAGGTAGTCGATCGTGACCATGTCGCTCATCGGCACACGGCTCGAGCCGAGGATCTGCCAGGGGCCGGTCATGCCCGGGGCGACGTGATAGCGGCGCCGCTGCCAGCCTGAGAAGAGCCGATCCTCCTCGGTGATTAGCGGTCGCGGGCCTACGAGGCTCATGTCGCCGCGCAGCACGTTGAGGAGCTGGGGGAGCTCGTCCAGCGAGCGCCGCCGCAGGAACCGGCCGATCCGGGTGGCGCGCGGATCGTCCGCGATCTTGAACATCGGCGCGGCCTCGTTCAGCTCGAGCAGCTCGTGCTTGCGCTGCTCCGCGTCGCTGACCATCGTCCGGAACTTCAAGAGCTCGAAGTCGTTCCCGTTGCGCCCCACACGGGTCTGGCGGAACAGCGCCGGCCCAGATGAGCTCAGCTTGACCGCGAGGCCGATGATCAGCAGCAACGGGGCCAGCGCGATCACCAGACCGGTGGCGACGATGAGGTCGAAGATCCGCTTGAGGGCGCGCGAGGAGGGCGACAGCCCGAATCCGCGCATGCCCAGCATCACCTGGCCGCCCAGGTCGTCGAACACGACGGACGTGCCGATCACCTCCAGCAGCCGCGGCAGCACCGCCACCCGGACGCCACACGCCGTGGCGAGCCGGATGATGTCGACCACGTCCTCCCCGCCCTCCTGGGTCGGGGCGACGATGACGCGCTCCACGCGTTGCTCCTCGAGCACGGCCAGCAGCTCGTCGACGGTCCCGAGCAGCCGATCCGGCGGCTGCGCCACCTCCGGGGACACGGACACCCGGCCGACCACGGTCGCCGCCAGGCTCGGGTCGGCGGCCAGCTTGCGCTTGACGAGCGTGGTTGCGTCAGCGTCCCCCACCACCAGCACCCGCTCCGGCGCCGTGCGCCGCACCACGGCGAAGCGCGCGAACGAGCGCAGCACCACGAGGGCGCCGACCAGCGTGCCCCACAACAGCAGCGGGTGGGAGCGGCCCGTGAACTGGAGCCCCTGAACGGCCTCGATCCCCAGCACGAAGATCGCCGAGACGGCAACCAGCGCCGGAGTCTCGTCCAGCGTCGTCTTGTGCAGCACAAACTGGTCGCGGTCGTAGAGGCCGGCCATCTTGGTCAGCAGCACGTAGCACGGCGCCAGCACGGCGAGCCACCAGGTGAAGTCCGCTCCGCTGAGCACCGACACGACCGCGAGCGAAGCCCCGACCGCAATAACGTCCGCGCCCACCAGCGCGAGCCGCCCAATCGCCTCGCGGCGACGGGCGCGCAGGGGAAGATCGACCTCCTCGGAGGCGAGATCGGCGGCAGTCAGCGCCGCGAGCGTTCGGTCCGTCAGGCTCAGGTCATGCATTGGAGGGTTAGCCGCATGCGTACGTCCTTGGGCGTCAGTCCAGTGTGGCCCCTACCCCCGAAAGGCGCAACCGACAACCGGGGCGTGGGCGCCCCCGGTCATCCCTCTAGCGGCAGCGTTTGGCGTTGGCGCCCTTGCGGCAGCCTTCGTACTTCGCCGCGACCTTGGTGTAGGTCCCGAGGATGGGCATCCGCGAGAAGCGTCCGCCGGTGATCTTCGTCAGGCCGGCATAGCGGTAGGTGACGTCGCCCTGGGGGCTGTCGCTGTCGTACGGGGTGGCCCAGGAGAACCAGAACGCCTTCGTCACACGCAGCTTGCGCCGCTGCTGGGCCAGCGCGCGATACGCGGCCTTGAGCCGGGCGACCTGTCCCTTCGGGGTGGTTTCCAGGCCCAGGAGCTTGCTGGTCGGCACCTTTCCGATCGCCGCCGGCCAGGTCACCTCGGTCAGGAAGATCTCCTTGTTGCCGTCACCGTGGCGGCGCATCACGGCGCGGACGTTCTTGATGATCTGGAGCATGTTGTCGATCGTGCCCGCCAGCGAGCCCTCGTTGTTGGTGAACGGGTGGATCGCGATCGCGTCGAAGTAGCGCTTGGCGCCGGCGCCGTAGAGGGCCTTCATCGAGCCCCACTGCGACACGCCGCCCACGGCCACGAGTGAGCCGGCCGCCACCGTGGCACCGCGATCCGCCTTGTGAATGGCCTTGTAGCCCGCCTTCAGCACCTTCGTGTAGCTCCGCGGCCACGGCCGCGTGGCCCAGAAGAAGTCCGCCATCTGCTCGTTGAAGAGCTGCCAGTCTCGGATGGGCACCTTCGGGATGCTGGGATTCGCCGTCCAGAAGCTGCCCTTGGGCCCGTAGCGTGCGACGGCCTGAGTCATGAAGTCCGCGAACAGCTGGGGGTCGCGCGGCTCGTAGCGCCACCAGAAACTGGCGTCCGGCTTCGAGGAGGCCCACTTCGGGACCGTCAGTACGTTGGCCAGCACCTCGATGCCATGACGAGCCGCCGCGCCAACGGTCCGATCCAGGTTGGCCCAGTCGTACACGCCCTGCGACGTCTCGACCGCCGGCCACGTCACGCTCGAGCGCAGCGACTCGACCCCGGAGCGGGACATCAGCGCCATCTGAGCGTTGAGCGTCGCGTTGGAAACTCGCGCCGGGTCGCCCATCTCGTTCGCCATCACGGTGCCGAAGAAGCCGAACGGCACCTTGCGTTTCGCGGCTTGGGCCGGGGTGGCCATCGTGGCCGCCACTACGGCGGCCAGGGCAAGGAGAGTGATCAGGCGGGGGAGGCGGATCATCGCGGGGCACCGTACCAGGGTCGTTATGGCCAACTCGCCGGTTCAAACCCACGCTGACGCGCTAGGTTTCGGCCTTGCGCGAAGCTGTGAATCATGATTCACTTCTTCGTGATGCCGTATCGCCCGACCGAGCGAACCGAGGCCCGCAGGACCGCCACGCGAGAGCGGATCGTGGCGGCGGCGCTCGACCAGGTCGCCACCGGTGGATACGCGTCAGCGGCCGTCCAGGTGGTGGCTGGGCGGGCCGGCGTGGCCGTCGGCACCGTCTACCGCCACTTCCCCTCGAAAGGCGACCTGTTCGCCGAGGCCTTCAGGCGCGCCTCGCAGCGCGAGCTCGACGTGGTGATCGAGGTTTCCAAGCCGGACGGGCGCCGCGCGCGCGAGCGCGTGGCTGCCGCGGTGGAGGCGTTCGCCCGGCGCGCTCTCGCCGGGCCGGTGCTCGCCTATGCCCTGCTCGCGGAGCCGGTCGACCCGGCCGTCGAGGCCGAGCGGCTGCGCTTTCGCATTGGCTACCGGGATGCCTTCGCGCGCGTGCTGAGGGATGGCGTGCGCGACGGCGAGCTCGGCCCGCACGACACCGACACCGTCGCCGCGGCGCTCGTGGGCGCGCTCGGCGAGGCGCTCGTCGGACCACTTTCCACGGCGGACGGCGGCTCTCACGAGGCGCTGGTCTTGACCCTTGTCCAATTCTGTGAGGAGGCACTGCCCCGTGCTCACGAGCGCGTCCACGCATGAAGTCCTGAACCAGGCCCCGCCGATCGGTCCCTACAACGTCTTCGAGGCCGACCTCGCGCTGCGCGAGGCGCTCGAGCGCGAGGGCGGCGGCTGGGGCGTGGACCGGCTGCGCGACACCGGCGAGCTCGCCGGGAGCCCGGAGGCGCTGGAGCACGCCGACCGCGCGGAGCGCAACGAGCCGATCCTGCGCACGCACGACCGCTACGGCAACCGCATCGACCAGGTGGAGCTCGATCCCTCCTGGCACTGGAGCCTGCGCCAGGCGATCGAGCGCGAGATCCACTGCCTGCCCTGGCGCGACCCGCAGCCTGGCGCCCACACGGTGCGCGCGGCGCTGTTCGCGGTCTGGAGCCAGGCCGGCTCCGGCGTCATGTGCCCCGTCTCCATGACCTACGCCGCCATCCCCGCCCTGCGCGAGAGCGCCGAGCTGGCCGCCGAGTGGGAACCGCGGCTCACCAAGCCGAGCTACGCCGACGGCGCCCTGGCCGGCATGGCCATGACCGAGAAGCAGGGCGGCTCCGACGTGCGCGCCAACACCACTCGCGCCGAGCCGTCGGGCGACGGGACCTACGAGATCACCGGGCACAAGTGGTTCTGCTCCTACCCGCCGTGTGACGTCTTCCTGACGCTCGCCCAGGCACCCGCGGGGCTGTCGTGCTTCCTCTTCGAGGGCCGCGACCCGGGCTTCCGCATACAGCGTCTCAAGGACAAGCTCGGCACTCGCTCGCTGCCGTCGAGCGAGGTCGAGTTCCACGGTGTGCGCGGGCGGCTGATCGGCGAGGAGGGCCGTGGCGTGGCCACGATCATCCGGATGGTCAACCACACGCGGCTGGACTGCCTGCTCGGCTCCACGGCGTCGATGCGCTGGGGGCTGGCCCAGGCCGTCCACCACGCGCGCCACCGCAGCGCGTTCGGCAAGCTGCTGGCCGAGCAGCCGGCGATGCAGAACGTGCTCGCCGACCTGGCCGTCGAGTCCGAGGCGGCGACGGTCACCGCGATGCGGATCGCCCGCTCCTACGACGAGGCGAAGGCCCCGTTCCGGCGCTTCGCGACAGCCGTGGCCAAGTACTGGGTCTGCAAGCGGGCGGCGCCGCACGCCGCCGAGGCGCTGGAGGCCCTGGGCGGCAACGGCTACGTCGAGGAGTCCGGCATGCCGCGCCTGCTGCGCGACGCGCCGCTCAACTCGATCTGGGAGGGCTCGGGCAACGTGGCGGCGCTGGACGTGCTGCGCGCCACCGTCAAGGAGCCCGAGGGCCTGCCGGCCTTCATGGCCGAGTGCGAGCTGGCGCGCGGCGGCAACGCGCTGCTCGACGCCCACCTCGACAGGCTGCGGGCCGCGGAGCCGCCGACGGAGCCCCAGTTCCAGGCGCGCCGGATCGTCGAGGACCTGGCGGTGGCGCTCCAGGCGAGCCTGCTGGTGCGACACTCCCCGCCGGAGGTGGCGGACGCCTTCTGCGCCGGCCGGCTGGGCGAGGGCGGTCGCGCATTCGGCACGCTGCCCGCGAAGGTGGACGCGCCGGCGATCGTGGAGCGGGCGCTGGCGACATAGCGGAGGTTCGAGCTTTGAACACCCTGGACTACGAGGTCGACGGCCGCGTCGCGCGCATCACGCTGAACCGCCCCGAGCGCGGCAACGGCA
The DNA here is from genome assembly GCA_034664125.1 of Thermoleophilaceae bacterium. Lineage (GTDB taxonomy): Bacteria > Actinomycetota > Thermoleophilia > Solirubrobacterales > Thermoleophilaceae > JACVRW01. Next base: position 53,157 of record JAXDIG010000057.1, read on the forward strand.
TCACCCTCGAGATGCCCGGCGAGCTGGCCGAGTGCGTCGAGCAGGCCAACCTCGACCCCGCCGTGCACGTGATCGCGCTCGCCGGTGCCGGCAAGGGCTTCTGCGGCGGCTACGACCTGGTCGAGTTCGCCGAGCGGCCGATGCCGAACCACGATCCGTCGGTGCCGTGGGATCCGGTCGTCGACTGGCAGGCGATGAGCCGCAACCTGCGCGGCTTCATGAGCCTGTTCCACTCGGACAAGCCGGTGATCTGCAAGGTGCACGGCTTCTGCGTGGCCGGCGGCACCGACATGGCGCTCTGCTCCGACCTGCTGGTGATCGCCGACGACGCGCGCATCGGCTACCCGCCCGCGCGCGTCTGGGGAGTGCCGACCTCGGCGATGTGGGCCGCGCGCGTCGGCGACCAGCGCGCCAAGCGGCTGCTGTTCACGGGCGACCTGATCGACGGACGCACGGCCCTCGAGTGGGGCCTGGCGATCGATGCGCCGCCGGCGGCCGAGCTCGACGAGCGCTTCGAGGCGCTCGTGCAACGGATAGCGCTCACGCCCGTGAACCAACTGGTGATGATGAAGCTGCTCGTGAACCAGGCGCTGTTCGCGCAGGGGCTGGCAGCCACCCAGACGCTGGGCGTGTTCTTCGACGGCATCGCGCGCCACACCGCCGAGGGCCACGCGTTCGCCCAGAGCGCGGTCGAAGCCGGCTTCAAGGAGGCCGTGCGCCGGCGCGACGAGCCGTACGACGGCTAGCCGTCGAATAAACGCCCGCGGTGGGCTAGCCTCGTCCGATGGACTCACCGCGCGAGCGCCGCGAGGCCGTCGTGCGCGAGCACATGGAATCGGAGAACGAGCACGACTTCGACACCACGCTTGGCACCTTCGGCCACCCGCGCTACGAGATCATCCCCACCGGCGACGTGCACGACGGCCCCGAGGAGGTGATGGCCTACTTCAAGGAGTCCCGCACGGCCTTCCCCGACCAGCGCAACGAGCTGATCGCGATGCACCACGCCGACGACGCCGTGATCGTCGAGTTCACCCTGAAGGGCACCCATCTGGGCCCGCTGCGCGGCTTCGAGCCCACCGGCCGCGAGTTCGCCTGCCGCATGATCGCCGTCTTCGAGTTCGAGGGCGAGGGGATCGTCTGCGAGCGCGTCTACTTCGACGCGGCGACGATCCTGGCCCAGCTGACCGCCTAGCGCCCGAGGCGACTAGCCGGAAGTGACCTCGAGGAACGCCTCGTAGCGCTTCACCTCGCGCTGGGCGCGGGCTCGCTCCTCGGAGCCCTCTTCGGCTCGCTCGACCGCCTCGCGGGCCTCCTTGAGGCGCGCCTCGAAGGCGGAGCGGTCGATGTCGTCCGGCGCGATCGCCTCCTCGACGAGCACGAGCGCCGTGTTGTCGACCACCTGCAGGTAGCCCTCGCCCTGCGCGAAGCGCACCACGTCGGAGTCCGACTTGTAGAGACGCAGCTCGGTCGGCTCGAGGATCGCCATCAGCGGCGCGTGGTTGGCCAGCACGCCGATCGAGCCGGTCGTGGTGCGCGTGGAAACCATCTCCACCTCGTCCTCGAAGACCTTCCCCTCGGGGGTCAGCACCTCGACCGGGAAGCTATTCCTCGCCATCGCCGCTCTCGCTGTCCTCGCCGGCCTCGCCGGCCTCGCTGGCCTCGGCGTCGGCGGAGGCGTCCTCGGCGGCTTCCTCGGGAGCCTCCTCGGCGGCAGCCGGACGCGCGTCGCGCGAGCCCTTCGCGGCCTCGACCACGTCGTCGATCGTGCCCTTCAGCAGGAAGGCGCGCTCGGGGATGTCGTCGTGCTTGCCCTCGATGATCTCCTTGAACGAGCGCACCGTCTCCTCGACCGGCACGTACGCGCCGGGCGTGCCCGTGAACTGCTCGGCCACGAAGAACGGCTGCGACAGGAAGCGCTCCACCTTGCGCGCTCGCTGCACGGTCAGGCGGTCCTCGTCGGACAGCTCCTCGATGCCGAGGATGGCGATGATGTCCTGCAGCTCGCGGTAGCGCTGCAGGATCTCGACGACGCGGTTGGCCACGTCGAAGTGCTCCTCGCCGACGATGTCGGCCTTGAGGATCGTCGACGTGGAGTCGAGCGGGTCGACGGCCGGGTAGATGCCCTTCTCGGAGATCGCGCGCGACAGCGTCGTCGTGGCGTTCAGGTGGGCGAACACGGAGGCCGGCGCGGGGTCGGTCAGGTCGTCGGCGGGCACGTAGATCGCCTGGACCGAGGTGACCGAGCCCTGCCTGGTCGAGGTGATGCGCTCCTGCAGCTGACCCATCTCGGTTTCGAGCGTCGGCTGGTAGCCCACCTGCGACGGCATGCGCCCGAGCAGCGCCGACACCTCGGAGCCCGCCTGCACGAAGCGGAAGATGTTGTCGATGAAGAGCAGCACGTCCTGCCCGCCCTGCTCGCGGAAGTACTCCGCCATGGTCAGGCCGGACAGGGCCACGCGCATGCGCGCGCCGGGCGGCTCGTTCATCTGGCCGAACACGAGCATGGTCTTGTCGATCACGCCCGACTCGGTCATCTCGAGCCAGAGGTCGTTGCCCTCGCGCGACCGCTCGCCCACGCCGCAGAACGCCGACAGGCCGCCGTGCGCGGTGGCGAGGTTGTGGATCAGCTCCTGGATGAGCACGGTCTTGCCAACTCCGGCGCCGCCGAACAGGCCGACCTTGCCGCCCTTGGCATAGGGCGCGAGCAGGTCCACGACCTTGATGCCGGTCTCGAAGATCTCGCGCGTGGGCGTGAGGTCCTCCACGCTCGGGGCGGGGCGGTGGATCGGCCAGCGCTCCTCGTACTTGACCTCGCCCTTCTCGTCGATCGGCTCGCCGAGCAGGTTGAAGATGCGCCCCAGCGTGCCGTCGCCCACCGGCACGGTGATCGGGCCGCCCGTGTCGCGTACAGCGACTCCGCGCGCGAGGCCGTCGGTGGTGTCCATGGCGACGGCCCGGATGCGGTCGTCGCCCAGCTGCTGCTGCACCTCCAAGACGAGCGTCGTCTTCTCACCGTCGCGCTCCATATCGATCTCGAGCGCGTTGTAGATCTCGGGCAGATGCTCGGCGGGGAAGGCGACCTCCACGACGACACCCTGGACCTCCTCCACGGTGCCGGCGACGTCGCCCGCGCCGTTCGTGCTGCTTCGCTCCTGGGTTGTCTGGGTTCCGGCTTCCACGAAATCAGCTCCTTGGTAACTATCTAAGGCCTTCTGCGCCGGCCACGACTTCCATGATCTCCTGCGTGATCTCCGCCTGGCGCTGGCGGTTGGCCTCGAGCGTCAGGTCGTCGATCAGCTCGCCGGCGTTGTCGGAGGCGTTGCGCATGGCGCTCATGCGTGCCCCGTGCTCGGACGCCGTCGATTCGAGCAGCGCCCGGTAGATCGAGATCTCCACGTAGTCGGGCACGAGCCGGGCGAGGATCTCCTCGGGATCCGGCTCGTAGATCCAGAGCGCGCGCGAGTGCGGGTCGTCGTCATCGTCCTCGTCGGTGCCGAGCACGTCCGCCTGCTGCAGCGGCAGCAGTGTCTCGTGGCGGACCTCCTGGTTCACCGCGGAGATGTAGCCGTTGTAGAAGACCTCGACGCGATCGACCTTGCCGTCGACGTAGGCCGCGGCGAGCCCGTCGGCGATCGCGCGCGCGTCGGCGAACGAGGGCCGGTCGGTGAACCCGGCCCAGCTGCCGCCCAGCTCCATCTGGCGGAACTCGAGCGACGAGATGCCGCGGCGGCCCGAGGCGTACCAGAGCACATCAGCGCCGTCGGGGCGCAGCTCGTTCGCACGGCGGGTGCCCGCTCGGATGATCTGCGAGTTGAACGCCCCGGCCAGGCCGCGGTCCCCGGTCACGAGCAGGATCCCGACCCGAGACACCTGCTCGCGCTCCTGGAGGATCGGCAGGTTGGGGATGTTCTCGGCCGCCTGCGAGGCACGCGAGGTCATGCGCCTGAGCGCGTCCGCGTACGGGCGCAGGTGCTCGATGCGCTGCTCGGCGCGCCGCAGCCGCGCGGCGGCGATCGTCTCCATCGCACGCGTGATCTTGCGGATGTTCTTGACCGACGCGATGCGGCCCCGGATGTCCTTCAGCGACGCCATCTAGGTCGTCGCCGCCTCCTCGCGCTCCTCGGCGGGCGCGCCCTCGCCCTCGGAGCCGTTGTCGTCGGAGCCGTCGCCCGACTCGGGATGGCGCCCTGGGCGCTGGCGCTCGTCCTCGGAGCGGATGCGGTCCGACTCCCCCTCCTCGAGCGGGTTGCCCTCGGCGTCGAAGTCGGGCCCGAAGTCGTCGATTGCCTCGGCGATCTCCCCGCCCAGCTCGGACTCGATCTCGTCTGACCACTCGCCCTCGGCGATCTTGCTCATCAGCTCCTGCTTCTCCGAGTGCAGCCGTGCGAGCAGGAACGACAGGAACTCCTGGACGCGCTCGACCTTGACGCGGTCGAGGAAGCCGCCCGTGCCCGAGTAGATCCCGGCCACCTGGTCCTCGATCGCCCACGGCTCGCGCTCGCCCTGCTTGAGCACCTCCACGAGGCGCGCGCCGCGGTTGAGCGTGGCCTGGGTGTCGGCGTCGAGGTCCGAGCCGAACTGCGCGAACGCCTCGAGCTCGCGGTACTGCGACAG
>JAXDIG010000007.1:0-173244 GCA_034664125.1 Thermoleophilaceae bacterium
GCTCCACGACGGCTTCGACCACGAGCTGGTGGTCGGCAAGCTCGGCGATGTCCGCGCTCGAGCGCACCAGTGCCGTGGCGCGCGTTGCCGCCTCCGGCTCGAGCTTCCCGCGGTCGACGGCCTTTTCGAGGGAACGGCGCACCCGCTCCAGGGCGAGCCCAGCCGTCGCCGTGGTGCTCTCGACGATCGTCACGTCGAGCCCGGCCCTTGCGCAGACCTCGGCGATGCCGCTCCCCATGATGCCGCCGCCGACGATGCCCACGCGGCTGATCATCGAAATGCCGAGATCCCCGTCAGCGCGCCGCCTACCACGAGAGCATGGATGTCAGCAGTGCCTTCGTACGTGACCACGGACTCGAGGTTGTTCATGTGCCGGATCACCGGGTACTCCAGCGTGACGCCGTTCGCGCCAAGCACCTGCCGGGCCGTTCGTGCGACGTCGAGAGCCCCGTTGACGTTGCCGAGCTTGCCCATGCTGACGTGCTCGGGCCGCAGCCGCCCCTCGTCCTTCATGCGTCCGAGGTGGAGGGCGAGCAGGGTCGCACGGTTGACCTCGAGCGCCATCATCGCGAGCTTCTGCTGTTGGATCTGGAAGGAGGCGATCGGCTTGCCGAACTGCACGCGCTCCTTGCTGTAGTCCAGGGCGGCCTCGAAGCACGCCCGCGCGGCCCCGGCGGCGCCCCAGACGATGCCGTAGCGGGCCTCGTTGAGGCATGACAGCGGGCCTTTCAGCGTGGTGGCCTCGGGCAGGATGGCGTCCTGAGGCAAGCGCACGTCGTCGAGGAGCAGCTCCGAGGTCACGGAGGCGCGCAGCGAGAGCTTCTTGTGGATGTCCTGCGTCGTGAAGCCCTTCGCGCCCTTCGGGACGAGAAAGCCACGAACGCCCTCCTCGGTCACGGCCCACACCACCGCTACGTCGGCGATCGACCCGTTGGTGATCCACATCTTCTGGCCGTGCAGGATCCAATCGTCTCCGTCGCGCCGGGCGCGAGTGCGCATCGAGCCGGGGTCCGACCCGGAGTCGGGCTCGGTGAGCCCGAAGCAGCCGATCGCGTCCCCGGCGGCCATCCGAGGCAGCCACTCCTGCCGCTGCTCCTCGGACCCCCAGCGGTGGATGGCGAACATCGCCAGCGATCCCTGGACCGAAACGAGGCTGCGGATACCGCTGTCGCCGGCCTCCAGCTCGAGACACGCCAGTCCATAGGCGGTGGCGCTGGCCCCCGCGCAGCCGTAGCCCTCGAGGTGCATGCCGAGCACCCCCAGCTTGCCGAGCTCGCCCACCAGCTCGCGCGGAACGACCGCGTCCTCGAACCACTCGCCGACATTTGGCACGACCCGGTCGCGCACGAAGGCCCGGACGGCGTCGCGGATGTCGCGCTCCTCGTCGGAGAGCAGCTGGTCGATGCCGAGGAAGTCTCTCTGGCGGATCTCTGGCTGGGAGGCCGATGCGACAGGCATTTGGGGGGATTTCTCCTTGATCCTAGATTTTCGAATATCTAGGATCCATTGAATCACACCGAGCACTAGAGTTCGCTCGGCCGTGATTTCGCCTTGGGAGCGCGCCTTTCGCATCACCGCACTCGCGGAGGCGACCAGCTTCCTGGCCTTGCTGGTGGCAACCTATGTCAAGTACGGCCACGACCAGCCCATCGGGGTACAGATCCTCGGCCCGATACACGGGCTGCTCTTCATCGGCTACGTCCTGCTCGCGCTCAACCTGGCCCGGCGGGCGGGCTGGAGTCTCCGCACGACGGCCATGGTCTTGGTCGGGGCGGTCCTCCCGTTCGGCGGCTACGTCGTGGACCGCTGGCTTGCAGGCCGGCCGGTCCGCCAGGCCGGCTGACGGCCCCGACCAGCGCGGTAGCTCGTCTTCGACCGGGCCCCTCACGAAGAAAGGCCGGCACCTGCGGGCCTTCTGAGTAGCGGGGGCGGGATTCGAACCCGCGACACTACGGGTTATGAGGCCTGTCGTATGGGGGCCGATGAAGGCGATCGCGCTCCACGTCTAGGTCGGTTCGACGCTGAGATCGGCTCGGCTTTGCTCAAATCGGAGTCACGAACGGAGTCACGGCGCCGTGGTGGCGCTAGCCGTGGATGAGCCAGCCCTCCGTCGCCCGCTTGCCGGACTAAGGCGCCGCGGCTGGCTCCGGCTGCTGTGCCCGACCCGACCCTTCATCCCGTGGCGGGTCGACGCGTACGAGCCGGCCCAGAAGGCCGCGGCGTTCCCAGCTCGCCTGCTCCATGGCACGTTGGGCCAGCAATGCGGTCCACGGCAGGCAGACACTGACCTGGGCATCGACCACGGCCAGCGCCCGCTCATCGAGGTCACGGTCGAGGTATCTGTGGATCTCAGGTGCGCGGAGGTGCATCCGATCTCTCGCTTTGTTCGAGGGGTTGGTACCCCGATCAAAGCGAGGAGCCCTGAGAGAACCCTGAGCCGCGGCCAGTGGATGGCTGGGAATCGGCAAGACGGGCGACGATCGTGTTGGCCGCTCCGGCAGTTTCGCCCTCGCCCGGCCGTGGCCGGCCCAGCGGTTGCGCCAGCCCAGGAGTAGATCGAGCCGCCCGCCGGATGCGAACCGCTCGCGGGCGCGGCCAGAGGCACATCAGCGCCCCGCCGGCGACGATCGATCCGCCGAACCAGATCCACCCCACGAGCGGCGAGACGATTAGGCGGAACTCTGCAGGCGGGCCGTCCCTGAGATAGCGAGCGACCACCGTTGTTACCAGGAATCCCTCAAGTTGCGGATTGGCGTCGGGAAAGCTGCGGTCGGCGCGGGCGATGTAGGGCTCCAACGACGAGAGGTCGGGTTGGATCGCCGTCCAGATGTCGCGTCCGAGACCCGCCCGCATCCCGAGCTCACTCGTGGAGTCGCCCTTGAAGAAGCGCCCGATCCTCCCGAGTCCGGCCTGGTCGAGCGAGGGGTAGTAGCCGCGGCTGGGCCTGAGGGTGGCGACATGGCGTCCGTGCTGCGTTACCTCGAGCACTGCGCCCAGGGTGACCTTCTCGCTCGAGCGCGCGCTGGTGGCTCTGACGTAACGGACGTCGTAGCTGCCCACCCGTGCCGACTGACCCGGTCGGAGCCGGGCGTCGCGCACGTGTTGGAAGGACGAGGAGGCGGCCACGCCGACGAGGAGGACCACCATGCCAACGTGGACGAGGTAGCCGCCGTAACGGCGGCGATTGCGCCGCACGAGCGAGAGCAATGCAACCGCGGCCGGCTCCCCGGTCAGCGCACGCCTGGCGCGGGTGCCGAGCCAATACTCCTGGGCGACGCTCGTGGCCGCGAACGCCGCCGAGCAGAACATCACCAGTGCCAGCGGCTTTCGCGCGATCCCGCCCACCGCAACGAGCGCGACGAGGACGAGAGCCGCTGCGCCCAGCGGCGCGGCGAAGATCCGCGGGAGCCGCGACGCCGTCGTGCGCCCCCAGGCGAGCGCAGGGCCCACTCCCGACAGCAGGACGAGCACGAGCCCAAGCGGCGTCGTGTAGCGATCGAACCACGGCGGACCGACGCTCGCCTTCGTGCCGGTGACCGCTTCGGAGATCAGGGGGAAGAAGGTGCCCCAGAAGATCACGAAGCAGAGGCCGACAAGCACGAGGTTGTTGAGCAGGAAGACGGTCTCGCGGGAAACGAGCGAGTCGATCCGGGGCTGGGATCGAAGCTGGTCGAGCCGGCTGAGAACGAGCGCGGCAGATCCGAGCGAGATCACCGCGATGAACGCTAGGAAGGGCTTGCCCAGCGTCGAAGCCCCGAATGCGTGGATCGAGTCCAGGATCCCCGAGCGCACGAGGAACGTGCCCAGAACAGCGAGAACGCCGGTCGCGAGCACGAGCGAGACGTTCCAGACCTTGAGCGCCCCGCGCTTCTCCTGCACCTGGATCGAGTGAAGGAAGGCCGTGCCGGTCAGCCACGGCATCAGCGACGCGTTCTCGACCGGATCCCAGCCCCAGTACCCGCCCCAGCCGAGCTCCGCGTACGACCACCGTGCGCCGAGCAGGACGCCGAAGCCGAGGCATAGCCAAGCCGTCAGCGCGAAGCGCCGCGTAGAGCGGATCCACTCCGCGTCGAGCTTCCGCGCAGCCAGCGCCGCGACGGCGAACGCGAACGGCACCGTGAAGAGCGTGTAGCCGGAGTACAGCATCGGCGGGTGGATCATCATGCTCGGGTGGCGGAGCAGCGGGTTGAGTCCGAGTCCCTCCATCGGCGCGGGGTGCTGTAGGACGAACGGCTTGGCGAGGAAGATCAGCAGCACGGTGAAGAAGGCGGCGAACCCGAGCAGCACCGCCTGGGCGTAGCCGGCGAGCTCTCGAAGGCGGCGCCGGGTGAGGAACAGGACGAGGCTCGACCAGAGCGAGAGCAGCCATACCCACAAGAGCAGCGAGCCCTCCTGGGCGGACCACGGTGCGGCTGCCCGGTAGAACGGCGGCGTCGTGGTGCTCGAGTGCTCGGCCACCATCCGGACGCCGAAGTCGGAGCGGAGGAAGGCGGCCTCGAGAATCGCGAAGGCCAGGGTCAGGAGCCCAGCGGTCGCGTACACCGCCCGCCGCCCCGAATGAGTCCAGCGCGGCCGGCCGCGAAGAGCCCCGTAGAGCGAGGCCCCGAGCCCGTAGACCTCCGTCACAAGCGCCGCACTCAGCAAGGCGGGACCGAGGCTCGTCATCTCAGGAGCGCTCGTCCGCCGTGAACTTGGAAGGGCACTTCGTGATCAGCGAGTCCGGCTCTCCGACGAAGACCGAGCCCCGTCGGCGAACCGTCACGATCACCTCGCGGCCCTCTCGGAAAGGCTCCGGCACGGCGCCCTCGTACAACACCCGAACCGAGGTTCGCCCGTTACGGTCGCGTACCCGGAACGCCAGCGGGCCGCCGGTGTGCCGGACGGAGCCGGCCACCACGGTGCCGCTGAGCTGATACGAGCGGCCGGGGACCGCGCTCGTCGCGAGCTGACTCGGCCTCATCGCCTGGCTTCCCGCGGCGAAAGTCGTGTAGACGAGGGCGCTGGCCAGCAGCACCGCAACGCTCAGCATGACCGCGAGTCGGACCTTGCGCCGGCGACCGGGATCCATGGAGCCCTATCCCCCCGGCCCGGCGGGCCGCGGGGTCATCGCCCCGGCCGCGGGCCGATTCGCGCGCGCAGGCGTGAGCCGGGGCGGCGGCCGCGCTCGTTGTCCCGCGAGCGTGAATCCGCAGAACATGAGCGCAATCCCGATCAGCTCGCCGATGTACATGAACGAGTACTCGCCGGCCCGGGACATGCTCGTGGAGAGCGCGAGCACGAGCGCGCCGCCGGCGATCCAGAGGTTCGCCCTCACCCGCCGGCGGCGCGCGATCGAGTACAGCGCTCCTCCGACGAGGAAGACCGTGCCGAACGAGTTCAGCACGACCGCCCACAAGAAGGCGTGCCCTCCGAGCGCGCCGTTCGCCGGCGGCCTGCCGGAGGGCGTGGCGGCGAGCGTTTCCGCGTGCACCGGAGCGAGCAGAACGCTGGCCACGGCGGCCAGAGTCGCGACGGCGAGCGCCCCGACGAGCACGTCACGCGCTCGGCGGGGGAGTTGGAGCCACGCGGACCCCGCGCCGAGGTACCCGACGGCCAGGACTCCTCCGGTCAGGTAGTAAGTGCGGAAGAGCCCGGGGTTCCAGCCCGACCGCTGCGCGACCGCTTCGCTGGCCGCCGCCACGGCGAATAAGCCGAAGCCTCCTGTCCAGAGCAGCTTCTGGCCTGCCGGCCGCTGGCGGTAGGAGCGCGCCAAGAGGGCGGTGAACAGCGCGGCGGCCAGGGCGGCGGCGATCGGTAGCAGAGCGGCTGCGACCGTCGGGGACGATCCACTCGAGCGGCTGCTGATCGCCGTCACCGGAGCGCCACGCGGTGCGACGGTCAGGTATACGAAGTCACGGCCTCCGAACATCCCCTCGTGGGATGCCACGAACACATAGCGGCCCGGCGGAGGCGCGCGCGACGGCGCGAGCACGAGCGAGGCATGCGCCCGTCGCCGCACCGCCAGCGCGACCCGCTCCCCGTTGCTCAGGTTGAACAGCCGGTAGGCACCCGGGCTGTCGACCGCGGCCGCTCGGACCAGCAGGGAGCGCACCTGGGTCGCGTGGACCCGCAGCGCGTCGGCCGGGTATGGGCTCTGGGGATCACCCCACGCGAACAGCTTCACGGGACCGCGCGGCGTGTTCAGGAACGGCCCCGTGATGTCGCGGGCAAAGCGTGTCTGGTACGTGTATCTCACGGGTCGCTCCCCGAGTCCCGTGACTACAGGGACGAGCGGTAGCGAAACGAGGACCAGGGCGATCACGCCGACGCCGATGCTGATGCGCGTCCTCGTGTCCCGCCGCCGGCGCACGCGCGGGCGCGCACCTTCGAGGCGGATCAGGCGCCGCCGTTGCGCCCTGTAGAGCAGGGCCGTCGACACGAGCGTGCTCGCCGGCAGCCAGGCGAACTCGACTTTCCAGCCGATACCGCGGAGCGGGCCCTCCCCGAACGGCGAAAACGCCACCGGAATCACCGCCCAGGCGAGCGCCGGGCCGACGATCAGCAGGATCGTCGCGGTGAACGGGAAGCCCGCGAACAGCCAGCCCACGCCCGGAAAGCCGAGCACGCCCATCGGTATCTCGTATCCAGCGAGCGCGGCCGGCTTGAGCCTGCGCACGCGTCTGGGGATGCTCCCGGTATAGGCGGCCGGGGCAGCGTTCAGCCGCCGGCGTCCCGCCTTGCGATAGCCCGCGGTCATGCTCCAGGTGGCCGACGCGTACGCGGAGAAGCCGCCGAGCACGCCGAGCGCAGCGGGCACGAGCACCAACGCCTCCCACGGCTCCAGGCGGGCGACGGCGGCGCCGAAGCTGAGGCCGTGGGACACCTGGTCGGCTTCGAGCGCGGCAAACACGATTCCGGCGGCGTAGTACACGGCCATCCCCCCACCGACCGCGAACGGGACCACTCGGGCCGCGCGCCTCGGCCACGGTACCCCGGCGTGCTCGCGCACGAGCGCGAGCGCCAGGCCTACGAGGATGACCATCAGCCCCCCGAGCATGTTCAGCTGCGCGTGCAGGTTGACGATCACGTCGCCGGCATCACCGCCCCGGTCGAGCAGCTCGCCGACAGCGGGAAACGCCTGGACGGGGCCCTGCAGGGTGCCGACGGCGAGCGCGGCACATCCTGCGAGCACGAACGGGCGCACCGGGCTGCGTGACCGCAGGAAGGCGCGGGCGATGACGAACAACAAGAGCCAGAAGCCGGCCAGCATCGCCACGCCGGCCGCCATGATCAGATACGGATGGAGCGGCGTGGCCGCCTCGGCCTGCTCGGGCGTCAGCCCACCCACCGCGACGAGGTGGCCCTCGTGCAAGCCGAGATAGAGCGCGACGCCGTAGAAGGCCAGCGATCCGCCCAGCAGCACGTAGAAGCACGCGTTGGCCAGACGGCGAGAGGGCTGCGTCCCGCCGAGCCGCGGCACGAGATGGAGGAGCCCGCCCGCGACCAGCATGGTCAGCCCGGTGACGAGGTTGATGTGAGCGTGGCTGATCGGATCGATCCACTCACCGGCGTGGCCCGCCCGATACAGCCAGTCGGCGTTCGCCGGCTGCACCTGGATCACGCCCTGAACGGTGCCGACGGTCAGCCCCGCGGCTCCCGTGGCGACGAACTTCCAGAGGTGGCCGGCGGGCTTCGGCACTCGGACCAGCCGTGCCTGGAACGTAGTCAGGAACACGTTGGCGGCGAAGCACCAGTAGCCGACGCCCATCACGCCGGCGCCCATTCCCACCGGCGCCCGGTACCAGTTGCCCATGTGGTCCTTGGCCGCCTCGTAGGACCAGCCGTGGGACACGAGCCGCCCCATCGCGATCCCGTTGCCGACGAACGCGACGTAGAAGACGAAGAGACCCGCCGCGGTGAACCAGAATGCGCACTGAGCGAGGCCGTTGCTGGCCAGCGGGCGCCCGACGATCCGGGGCAGCCCGTACCAGCAGACCCCTGTCGCGATCAGCGTCCCACCGCCGACGATCATCAGGTGGGTGTTCGACAGGTCGCGGACGAGGTGGCCGGCGTAGCCCGCCCGCGCGAGCCAGTCGGCCACCCATGGCAGATTCTTTACGACCATGTGAAAACCGCCCAGCACGAGGAAACCCGCACCGGCGAGGAAGTACTTCGGGAGCTTCGCGTCGTGGGCGGCTAGCTCGAGCTCGCTGTAGGGCTCGCTGCGGACCGGTGGGGAGCGACCGGGGAGCACGCGGTAGAGCACCGCGACAACGACGGCGAAGTTGGCCAGGAAGGTCAGGAACGTCAGCGTGCTGAGGTGCTGGACGTACACGACCCGGGATCAGCGGAGGCCGGGCTCGACGAAGTAGATCGTGAGCGCCACCGCGAGATAGAGCACGATCATCACCGCCAGGATCACCCAGGCGCGGACGGTCGCCCGGCGCGAGTGTCTAGCGCCCGCCGGCGCGCCGATGTCTCGGTAGCCGACGAGCGGGCGCCCTGGTAACAGCCTCCGGCGTCGCCGGGCCATCAGAAGACCTTCTCCATCACGAGGCTCCTCTCCAGCTGGATGTCACCGCCCACGTCGGCCAGCATGCGCTCGAACGTGTAGCCGCGCTCGACGAAGGCCTCTAGCTGCACGAGCGTGTCCCATGTCGTGTAGCAGTGCACGCGCACCCCCTTTTCGGCCTCGGTGCGGAAGAAGACATCGAAACCCTGGCAGCCCGGGTAGTCCTGCACATGGGCCTTGAGCGCCTGCAGCGACGCGTACAGCGCCGGCCAGTCGTCGTACGAAACGTCCGCCACGCTGCAGGTCGAGTAGACGACGAACGGTAGGGCGGACGCCATCAGAATTTCTGCCCCGAGATCAGATGGCCGATGACCATCACCGCTCCGAAGACGACGATCACAGCGCTCAGAAGGAAGAAGAACATCGTCGCCGGGCCGGCCGCCTCGGTCGTGTAGCCGGCCCAGCTGTCGAGCGGGCTGATTCCGGTGATCTGCCGGGTCGAGCGGTACTGCCTGACCCAGGCCAGCAGCAATACGACCAGCACGGTCACGAAGCCCCACATCCAACCCAGCGCGGTCCAGTCGTAGTGCCAGGTGGCGTCGCGACCGTGCGGCACGATCTGGTGGCCTTGGAGGTAGTGGTAGTACTCCCGCGCCGTCTGTGGCGAGTCACCGCTCGGCATCGACACGGTCCCACTCCTCCTCGTCGAAAGCCCACTCGGGCGTGTAGTAGTCCTCCTCCTCGATGCTCAGCGGGATCCGGGCCGCCTGCTCGAGGTTGTGGAAATGGCCGGCCTTCCACGCGAGCAGGAAGCCCAGAAGCGCGAGGCCCGCGAAGAGGAAGAACGACTCGAGCATCCAGTCGGCCATGATCCAGCGGGACTGGTCGCTTTCAGGCTGGTCGTGTGCGAGCACCGCCGCCGGCGAAGACAGGACGACGGCGAGCGTGAACACGGCCGCGGCCAGTCGGATCCTCATTGCTGCCCCGGCACGGTCGGCGGGATGTCCCGCTGGGACGACACCGGCAGCTTGTCCCCGCGGCTCCTGGCATCGACCCACGCGCGGTTCAGCAGGCGATCGTAGATCCCCCGTATGCCGGCAGCCGCGTCGCTGAGGCTGAGCGACGTGTCGAAGCCTTTGACTACGAGGCGATCCGCGGAGTTCAGGCCGGGGAACACCAGCCTCGCTTCCTTCATGAAGGGGTCGGAGCTCTGCTTCTTGGAGAACGAGGCGTTGTCGGCCAGCTTCTGGCGTGATTTGACCCACTGGAGCAGCTCGGCGGACGGCTGCCACGTGATGTAGTCCTCGGGCTCGGGAACGACGTCCTTCGCGAGCGTCTTGTTGGGGATCGTCTTCACGAACAGCACCAGGCGCCAGATGTCGTCAACCGACAGGCGGTCGCCGAAGTTCTCCATGCCGGTGCCGGTCCAGCCGCGCAGGATGCGGTAGTAGAAGTCACCCGGTCCGGTGTCTCCGCCGCAGCAGGCGTCGTCCTTGTCGGTGAAGTCGGCGGGCGGGGGCGAGAGGAACGGCGCCCCCGGCCCCTTGCCGTCGCCCTTTGTGCCGTGGCATCCCACGCAGCGCTGGAGAAAGATCTCCTTGCCGCGCAGGAGGTTGGCCTCGGTGACCGGCAGCGGATCGGCGGAGAGCCAGTAGCTGCGGTCGATCTGGGAGAGGTTCGGCGCCTCCTCGAGCTGGTTGGGCGGCGGCTCGACCTCCTTTTGCGGCACGATTTTCTTGTTTGCTCCCTCGAAGCCGCGGTAGGGCTCGGGAAAGCCCTGCACCGTCAGTACGACGCTCTTTGCGTAGAGCTGGCCGGCGTAGCGCAGCAGCCCGGACTTGCCGCTGCGCGTCTCGACAAAGGCTGTCAGCTGCTCGACCTGGCTATTCGAGAAGAGCGACTTCATCGGCGGCATCAGCGACAGCGGATCTGTGAAGCGCGCGTCGTAGAAGTGGGCGGCCTGCCAGTCGCCCGGGTGCCACCCGGACTCCTGGGAGAGGTCGGGACCGGTCCGCTCGGTGCCCAGGAGGTTGGGCGACTGGTCGCTGCCGTAGAAGTCCCCGGGCTGCGAGACCTTCGGGTAGAGGAAGTAGAGCGCCTCCCGTACGTCTTGCGGCCGCGAGTAGCCGGAGTGGCAGACGAAGCAGTTGTTCGACGCGAATAGGTGCCGTCCGCTGCTCGCCTTGTCGCTCAGCGGCGCCCAGTCGTCCGAGGCGGGCGGGTCGAACGTGCTCACCGGCAGCCAGACGACCACGAAGACGACGAACAGGAACACCAGCAGGCCGCCGGCGCCGGCGATCCACGGCGTGATCAACATCTTCTCCGTCGGGTGCGCCGACCAACCGCGCGGGGTCCGCGACTCTTCTCGGCTCGTATTCTCCTCGTCCATCGCTCAGCCTGCCACCGGGGGAGCGACCGCCTCGGCGACCTTCATCGTCTCGCGCCGCCGAGTTTCGTAGGTATTCGTGCGCATGGTCATCCCGATGTTCACCATTTGAACGATTCCAGAGATGACGATCATCGCCCCGAAGATCCCGCGCGCGATGTAATAGGGGTGAAGCTGATCGAGGACATTCACCTCGGGAATGCCGTCCTGCCAGCTGAACCCCTGCTGGAAGCCGGCAAGCGTCAACACACTGAAAAAGCCGGTGAACCCCACCGTGACAAGCCAGTACTGCCACTCGGTGAGGCTTCGGCTCCAGAGCGGGCGAGCGTACACCTGGGCAACGATGTAGTCGATCACGCCCATGCCGAGGATCGTAAAGGCGCCGAGTAGTGCCAGGTGAGCATGGGCGACGACGAAGTTGGTGAAATGCTGCAGCTTGTTGAACGGCTGCAGCGCCTCGAAAGCGCCCTGTACGTTCACTAAGAAGTAGAAGAAGAATGCGGTCATGGTGAACCGCATGGTCATGTTCGTAAAGAACTTGTCCCAGTTGCCTTTCATCGTGCCCAGAATGTTGATGGTGAAGGCGAAGACCGGGATCAGAAGAGCCCACGACGAGATCTCGGCGATCGTCTTCAGCCAGGCCGGCGTCGGCGACTGCAGGATGTGGTGGTCACCGACGCCGGTGTAGAGGAATGCCATGCCCCAGAAGCTGATCAGCGAGAGCGTGTAGCTGTAGAGGGGCGTATTGGTGATACGCGGGACGATGTAGTACGAGATCGCGATGAGCATCGGCGTGAGCCACAGGCCGAAGAGGTTGTGGGCGTACCACCAGTTCAGGATCGCGTCGTCCAAACTGTTCACAAGCGCCCCTGAGGGCGCGCTCCAGATCTGTCCGGGCCGCCAGATCACGTTCCCGATGGCGTAGTCCACCGCCAGCCAAATCGGGCTCGCGATGAAGAACCAGACGGAGACGTAGATCGGCCGGATCGTCCGGATCGCGACGGTCGCGAGGATGTTCACGATATTGGCGAGCCAGATGACCAGCAGCGCGATGTCGACCGGCCAGATGAACTCCGCGTACTCGCGGCCCTGGCTGTGGCCCGTGAGCAAGCCGATCACGCCCAACAGGAACATGACGTTCCAGGCCCAGGCGGTCCAGACGCCCAGCCGCTCGCTCCACATTCCTCGCGTGCCGCACAGCCGCGGGAGCATGTAGAACAGCGCGCCGAAGTACATCATCGAGAGCCAGGCCAGGATCACCCCGCTCACGTGCGCAGGCCGGACGCGGCTGAATGCGAGCCAGGAGACGTCGCCGAACGCCTCCGGAGTCACGAACTGCGTCGCGAGCACGAGCCCGAACAGGTCGACGACGGTCAACCAGACCACCGAGGCGAGCAGCCAATGGCGCGCGGCTCGATCCGGGTACGGCATACGGGCCGCCGTGGGCGGCGTCGTAATGGGGGCGGGCGCGCCGAGAACTGCTGCGCCGGCCGGTGGGACCTGCTCCCTCATGCCCTCCTCGCGTGGTGGGGGACAGTGGCCGGCGGACGATGTCACGGCGCAGGGGCGCGGTCGGCGCAGATGACAACAACGTCATTTCGTTGTCATCTGCGGCTCACGTCGCATAGGCTCGGTTTCGGCAAGCCATGCAGATCCTGGTCATCGAGGATGAGCTACGGATCTTGGCCTTTCTGGTGCGCGCGCTGGAGGCCGAGGGGTTTGACGTAACTCCTGCCGACAACGGCCCCGCCGGCCTTGCCCGGGCGATCGGGGGCCGGTACGACCTGGTCGTCCTCGATCTCCTGCTGCCGAAGGTCAACGGACTCACGGTGCTCCGCGAGCTCCACCGCCGGCATCCCGAGCTGCCGGTGGTGATCGTGTCGGCCCGGTCCGATCTGCGCACCAAGCTCCGAGGCTTCGAGCTCGGCGCCAGCGACTACGTCGCGAAGCCGTTCGCCTTCGACGAGCTGCTCGCTCGCATCCGCGCTCAGCTCCGCGCGCACGCCTCCGGCGACGGCACCCCGCTGGCGGCCGGTGATGTCGCGCTCGACCTGGCCCGGCGCCAGGCCCGGATCGGCGCGCGCGTAATCGACCTCTCGGACCGTGAGTTCCGCCTGCTCCACCATCTGATCCAGCACGCCGGTGAGGTCGTGAGCCGAGAGAGCATCCTGTCGGCGGTCTGGGGCTACTACTTCGACCCGAGGTCGAATGTCGTGGACGTCTGCATCCGCCGGCTGCGCACCAAGCTTGGTGAGGAGGCACCAATCGAAACGGTTCGCCATGCGGGTTATCGCCTCACCGCGGCGTAACGCTCTGGAATACGCGTGGATCGCCTTCGTCGCGGCGAACATCGCCGCGATGGTGGCGTGGCCGCGCTGGGAGACGGTTCCCTTCCACCTGATCTGGACGAGCCTGACCTTGCTCTACGGCCTGAGGGTCTGGCGCCCGGCGCCCACCGCCACGGTGCTGGTGGTGTTCGGGCTCGTCAGCGGCGGATTGATCACCGTCGATGCCTCGAACGGGACGCAGGACTGGGGAGAGCTCTTCGAGGTGCCCCTGATGTCAGCCATGTTCCTGGCGATGGTCTGGCACGCTCGCAGACGCCAGGACGCGATCCGCGCACTCGGACAGCTCGCCGAGGAGCGAGCCACCTTGCTCACAAGCCAGGAGCAATTCCTTCACGACGCGTCCCACGAGCTACGAACGCCGATCACGATCGCCCGCGGACATCTGGAGCAGTTAGAACGCTCCAGCCATCAGCCCTCCCCGGAAGTGGCTGTGGCGCTTGACGAGCTCGAGCGTATGGCACGCATCGTCGAGCGACTGCTGGTGCTCGCCAAGGCAGAACGGCCGGACTTCTACGACTCCGTGGCACAGGTCGACGTCGAGCAGCTGCTCGAGGAAGTGCTCATGCGCTGGGCAGAGGTCGCGCCGCGGGCCTGGCGGCTCGGGGAACTCGCGACGGGCACGCTCCGGGTCGATCCGGATGCCCTTCGGATCGCGCTCGATGCGCTGATGGAGAATGCTGTCGATCACACCCGAGTCACGGATGTGATCGAGATCCGAAGCCACCCGCGCGGCAGCGAGATCGCGATCGAGATTGCCGACGAGGGGTCTGGCGTCCCCGCCGCCGTTCTCGGGGAGATCTTCGATCGCTTTGCCCGCACCGACGCATCCCGCGCTCGCGCAGGAGGGGGCGTCGGACTCGGACTCGCCATCGTCGAGGCCATCGCGAAGGCGTACGGCGGACGCTGCACCGCCACCTCGTCGGCGGCAGGGTCGGTATTCACCCTGGTACTTCCAGGCTTCCGATCCGCCGACGAGGACCGTGGAGGTTTGGCAAAGTCGGTGGCCCTCGTGCCCTCTCCGCCGACCGAGCAGGCGCTCACCCGGGGATGAGAGAATCCGCTGTCCTCGAGGGCACGGGGTCGGACGGTCTGCTCGCGTTGGGCATTTCCCACCGGACCGCCCCGCTGGCGTTGCTCGAGCGGCTCACGCTGTCGCCCAGCGCCAGCCCCGGGATCCTCGCCGACATTGCGAGCCACGATGAAATTCGCGAGGTTGTCTCCCTGTCGACATGCAATCGGACTGAGGTCTACCTCGTTGCGACCGACTTCGCCGCGGCTGGGGAGTTCGCGCTGGCCGCGCTATCCCGTGAGGCGGGCATCCCACCGGCGGTGCTACTCGGGCGGCTCCACTCGTTGCGTGGCCGGGAAGCGGTGCGGCACCTCTTTCGCGTGACGGCCGGGCTCGAGTCGATGGCGGTCGGCGAGACGGAGATCCAGGGACAGGTAAAGCGCGCCTACGAGCTGGCGCTGCGCGAGGGAGTGACGGGCCCGATCACCAACCGGCTCTTCCGCGGGGCTCTCGAAGCCGGCAAGCGGACTCGCAGAGAAATCGCCCCTCGCCGCCCGCCGGTGTCGATCGCTTCGGTCGCGGTCGGCCTGGCGGCCCATCGGCTCGGTGAACTCGCCGAGCGCCGAGCCGTCGTCATCGGCACCGGCGAGAACGGCGAACTCACCGGGCGCGCGCTATCCGGACACGGGGCGAGGACGGTGTTCGTAGGCAATCGCCGCTACGACCGCGCCATGGCCCTCGCGCAGCGATTCGGCGGCCGGGCGGCGCGGTTCGAGAACCTTCGGGCAGAACTGATCGAGGCCGACCTTGCTGTGAGTTGCACTTCATCCCCTCATCGGGTGCTCGAGCGGGACGACCTCGCGCCCGTGATGGAGAAGCGCGGAAGCCGGGCGCTGGTATTGGTCGACACCGCAATGCCACGCGACATCGACCCCGCAGTGAGAGACCTGCCCCAGGTCGTGCTCTACGACATGGACGACCTGAGGGGAGAGGCGGCACGGAAGGTGAACGGCCACGACGCGGGGCCAGGACACTCGGCACCACTGATCGACCGAGAAGTCGAGCGCTTTCAGGAGTGGCTTGCTACCAGGGATGTCGTCCCCGCGATCTCGGCTCTCCGCGATCGTGCCGAGGCTACGGCGGATCAGGTGCTCCGCGAGCACGCGGCATCCTGGGAATGCTTGTCCGCGAAAGATCGGGAGCTCGTGGCGGTGGTGGCGCACGCCGTCGTCAACCAGCTCTTGCATGAGCCGACCATGAGACTCAAGGGCGTCAGCGGGAGCGCCGCTTCTACCTCGTACGTCCGGGCGCTCCGGGAGCTATTCGCCCTCGACGGGACCCGTGACTGCCTGGACCACAGCGATTGCCGTGGGGTGCTGTGACCAGCTCTAACACGGCGCGGCTCTCCATACGTCCCGCACCCTTTTAGGGCGGCGCCGACCCCGGAAGACCCGCCTCGCGGCTCACCGGAGCGTCGTGAGGATCGTCTTGTACTCCAAGAACTCCGCCAGTCCCTCCGGCCCCCCCTCGCGGCCGAGGCCGGACTGCCGCCGCCCGCCCACTGGAAACGTCACGTTCCCGGTGCCCCAGTCGTTGATCCAGACGGTTCCGGCGGTCAGGCGCTCGGCTGCCCGGAGCGCGCTGGCGACGTCGGAGGTCTGGATTCCCGCGGCGAGCCCGAAGCGGGTCGCGTTCGCAAGCCGGACCGCCTCGTCCAGGCTGTCGAACGGGATCGCGGTGACCACCGGACCGAAGATCTCGCGTTGCGCGATCTCGCTGTCGGGGCCGGCTCCGGCGACGACGGTGGGCCGGTAGAACCACCCGTCTCGGTCCTCGACCCGTTCACCTCCCGCCACGGCCTCGGCGCCGGATTCGAGTGCCTGCTCCACCGCGGCGTGAACCTTCGCCAGCGCCCGCGAATCGATTAGCGGGCCCATCGCGGAGCCGGGATCCAGAGCGTCACCGAGCGCCGTCGCGCCGGCCTTGGCCGCGAGCCGCTCGAGTAGCTCGTCGTGCAGCGCGGAGTGCACGAGGAGCCGTGACCCGGACTCGCAGTACTGCCCGGCGTTGAACGTGTAGGCATGGTGCGTCCGGGCGGCAGCCTCCTCAGGGTCGGCGTCGGCGCAGACGATGTTCGCCGACTTGCCACCGAGCTCCATGGTTATCCGCTTCACCGTGCGCGCGGCGTCGGCAGCCACCTTCACGCCGACCTCGGTCGAGCCCGTGAAGACGATCTTGGCCAGGTCGGGGTGGCGAACGAGCGCGCCGCCGGTGGACTCGCCCCCACCGGTCACGAGGTTGTACGTACCTGCCGGCACGTCGGTTTCCAGGATCACGCGCGCAAGCCCGAGCGCCGACAGGGGAGTGTGCTCCGACGGCTTGTGCACCACCGTGCAGCCAGCCGCGAGCGCGGCCGCGATCTTCACCGCGCTCAGGGCCAGCGGGAAGTTGAACGGCGTGATGATCCCCACGCTGCCGACCGGCTCGCGGCGGACGATGCCGAGCCCCTCCTCCAGGTAGCGCGTCGAGCCTTCGATCTGCACCGCGAGGGAGGCGTAATAGTCGAAGCACTCGACGGCGTAGGCGACCTCGTCGCGCGACATCTCGAGCGGCTTGCCCACGTCCACGCTCTCGAGCAGCGCGAGCTCCTCGGCGCTCCGCTCGATGCCTGCTGCGATTGAGCGCAGGATCCGGCTGCGGGCAAACGGCGACAGCCCGCCCCACACGGCCAGAGCACCCTCGGCCGCGGCCACCGCCCGGTCCACGTCCAGCTCGCCCGCCTCGGCTACGCGCCGGACAGGGCGCCCGGTCGAGGGATTCGTGATCTCGCGGCTCCCGTCCTCGGCCGGGGCCGTCCACTCGTTCGCTATGAACAGAGCGTTCTCGGGCACCCACTCGCGCAGCGTGACCTCGGCCGCGGCGTGGGCGTCTCGCGAGCTCGCGGTCACGCCGCTTGGAGACTCGAGGGCACCTGGTCGGGCGGCACCTCGTCGCGCCAGCTGAACTCGGGCTCGAAGCCGAGCACGTCGCGCGCGCGGTCGTTCGCGATGAGCGCGTCGTAGGTTCCCATCGAGCGCTTGAGCGGTACGCCGGGGTAGAAGCGCTCGACAAGTTCCGCGGTCGGCACGCCCGAGCGTATGTCGGACGCCACGACGTAGAAGGTCTCGTGCTCCAGATCCTCCTTCTCGCACGCAAGGCGGTAGGCGCGGGCGATGTCGCGCAGGTGGACGTACACCCACAGCGAGCGATAGTGCGCAGCCGGATTCTGCAGCGATATCAGCGCCTCCTCGCCGAGTCCGATGCCCCAGCAGTAGCACGGCCGGATGCAGACGGTGGAGAGTGCGCCGCGGCGCGTCCACGCGCGGCAAGCCTCCTCCGCCGCGACCTTGCTCAGGCCGTAGCTGTCCTGCGGGCGCAGCGGGTGGTCCTCGTCGATGGGGAAGTACTCCGGCTTCAACTCACGCTCCCGGTAGGCGAAGCCGAGAACGGCCTCGGACGAAGCGAGCACGAAGCGGCGAACCCCCGCGCGCTCCGCCGCCTCGAGGCAGTTCACCGTCCCTTGGGCGTTCACCCGGAACGTCGCGTCCGCCGGCAGGATCCCGGCCTCCGCGATCGCGGCGAGATGGATGATCGCGTCACACCCCGCGAACGCCTCGACCAGCGATCCCGTGTCCTCGATGTTCGCGCGCCGGAACACCGCGTCGCTCGCCGGGGGGTCCGCGATGTCCACCGCCACGACCCGGTGGCCGTGCGCTATCAGGTCGGCGACCACGTACTCGCCCACCCTGCCGGCGGCGCCGGTGACGGCTATCTGCATCGACCGCTCCCCCTCCCCATGCCAGTCGTCATCGCTAACCCCCCGCAATCGCTGCCACGCCCGCGAAGGCGGCGGTCACGCCAAACACCTGATACGCCACCAGCCGCTCGGACAGCACGACGAACGCGAGCAGCACGGTCACGACCGGATACAGCGCGCCCACGACCGCCACGAGGCTGAGGTCGCCCCGCGCGGCCGCGGCCGTGAACAGCCCCGTGGCCGCGAGGTCCAGCACTCCGATCGCGACCACCACCGGCGCCAACCGCCGGGGGACGGTCACCCTGCCCTCCAGCCGGAGCGCCAGGGCGGACGCGGCCGCGAACACCGTGGCGCGCTGCACGAGCAAGACCCATAGGACGCCCGCCGAGCTCGCCGCGGCGAGGGCCGTGGCCGTCAGTCCGCCGCCGAGCGCAGCCAGCAGCGCGAGCCCCGCTCCCACGGCCATGCCTGCACGTCTCCCACCCAGCTCGCGCGTATAGGAGCAGACGGCGACGCCGCCCAGCGCCGCGACGATCCCGGCCAGCTGAAGCGCCGAGACCCTGTCGCCCGAGGCCAATCCCACTACCACCGGGATGACGGCCCCGGTGGCGGCGATCGGCGCGGCGATCGCCATCGCCCCGACGGCCATCGCGCGGTAGAGGGCTCCCAGGCCGAGCGTGAGCGACAGCCCGGACAGCGCCGCGTACAGCAGATCGCTCGCATTCACGCTGTCGAGCCCGGTGGTCAGCGCCGCGAGCACCGCGATGCTGAACCCGACCCCCTGCGAGGTCCCCAGCACGGCCAGTGCGGACACCTCGCGGCTGGTCTTCCCGCCGAAGAAGTCCGCCACGCCCCAGCCCACCGCGGCGCCGAGCGCGAGGACGATCGCGTTCAAGAGGCGTGGCCAGAGAGCGCCGCTCCACCGCGCGCCGCGGATTCGTAGGCGCGCTCCACCAGGCTCACGACGTACATGGAGTCGGCCGCAGTCACGCTTGGCTCGCGACCCTCGCGGACCGCATCGACGAAGTCGAGCGCCGTCGCCCTGATCGACTCGGCCTTCCAGCCATCGATGTCGTACGGGACGCCCGCGACCGGCGTCCCCCGGACGTCATCGGCGCCGCGATAGAGCACGGCCGGTGGGTCCAGCACCTGGTCGACCACCAGCGCTCCCTCGCTGCCGAAGATCTCGAGCCGCTCGCCGCGCGGGTACTCGGTGAGCGAGCAGAACTCCATGCTGAAGAACGGGCCGGCCTCGAGCTTTCCCGCCACCACACCGTGGTTGTCCAGCGGGATCGAGGGCACCCATCCCTGCGCGATGGCGTACAGGGTCTCGACGTCGCCCCAGAACCACTTGAGCAGGTAGAGCATGTGCGGTGCGCAGTCCATGATTGCGCCGCAGCCGTGCGGCTCGCGCTTCCAGGCCTGCGTCGCGTCGCTCGTGTCGGCCCACTCGTCGAGGATCTGGTCGGCGATGAACCCGCGCACCATGCGGATCTCGCCGAGCTGGCCGGAGCTGACCAGCCGGTGAGCCTCGACGTAGGCGCGCACGTAGCGCGTGTTCTCCGCCACGGCCAGCGTGAGCCGGCGCTCCGCGGCCAGGGCGATCAGGTCGTCCGCCTCGGCGGCGGTCACGGTGATCGGCTTCTCGATGCACACGTGCTTGCCTCGCTCGAGCGCCGCCCGGGCGACCTCGTGGTGCAGCTGGTGCGGGAGCAGCAGCGCGACCGCGTCGACCTCCGGGTCGTCGAGGATCGTCATGTGGTCTGTGGTGCCGGGCACGCCGCGCGCCTCCGCCACCGCGTCCACCTTGTCCTGCGACACGTCGCACACGGCGACCAGCTCGCAGCCCTCAGCCTGCTCGTACCCGTCGAGGTGCGGCGTGCTCACCAAGCCCAGCCCGATCACGCCCACCCGCAACGCGTCCGTGGCCTCCGCGCTCACCCGATCTCCCGGATCACCCTCGGCAGGACGGTCAGGCGCTCGGGTACCGATTGCGTGACGAGGTAGGACTCCTCGTCGCCCAGCTGGCCGTGCGTGCCGGTGTTGGTGTAGAGCTCGATGTTGATCGCCATCCCCGGCTCGATCGTCTCGTCCTGCGCATCCGCCAGCCAGCGCTCCTCGGTTTCGAGGCCGATGTTGTGGCCCGTGTGCGTGAAGCGTGCGAGCGGCGGAACGCCGCGCTCCTCGTGGAGCTCGAGCGCCCGGTCAAAGATCTCGAGGTGAGTCATCCCGGGAGTCAGCATCGCCCCCACATCGTCCACTATCGACACCATCGTGTCGTAGGTCGTCCGAAGCTGGTCCGGCAGCTCGCCCATGTACGCGTAGCGGCGGTTGTCGGAGCAGTACCCCCCGACGATCGCCCCGAGATCGAGCGTGACCAGCGAGCCGGCTTGCAGGGGCTCCGCGATCTCGATCTCGGGGTTCGAGCCGCCGAACGTGAACGTGAGGTGGCTGATCCCCGAGGCGCCGCGCTCGATCAGCATCGTACGCGCCCTGTGCATCAGGTCGGCCCGGGACATCCCCACCTCGAGCACGCCGTAGAGCTCGTCGACGCACCCCTCGATGATCGCGGTGCTGCGCCGGATCAGCTCCAGCTCGGCGGGAGACTTGATCAGCCGCATGTCCTCGATCAGGCGGTCCGCGACGACGGTCTCCAGCCCCGCCTCGCGGAGCAGCTCGCAGACGTAGCGCGGCGCCGTCGACTCCACGCCGAGCGGGGTGCCGTCGCTCTTCGAGCGCGCCAGCTCGCCGACCGCGTCGATCGCCTCGGCGAGCGTGTTGATGCCGACGATCCGGTCGGCGCCGAAGTTCACGCCCTCGGTGGAGAAGCCCCAGCAGACGAGGACCACCTCGCCCTCGCGGTCCACGTACGAGAAGTACGGGAGGCGGTTGCGCAGCGTGTAGAGGATCGGATTGCCGCTGCTCGGGAGCGCCGTGTAGCCGGTCGTATAGAAGACGTTCTCCGGTGACGAGAGGAGCATCCCGTGTGCACCGAGCTCGCCCAGCCGGGCGGCCGCGTGCGCGGCGTCGAACCCGAGCGCGGGAAAGTCGTTGAGGCCGCCGTCCGCCACGCTCACCGCGCAACCCACCCCGCGTCCACGAGCAGGTCCGCGCCCGTGATGAACGAGGCGCGTTCGCTTGCGAGGAAGCAGATCGCCTCCGCGATCTCGGACGGGTCGGCCCAGCGGCCCAGCGCCTGCTCCCGCTCGCGCAGGGCCTTCACGTCCGCGAACCTCACGCCGGTCTTGTTCGACTCGATCTCGATGTCGCCGCGCAACATCGGCGTGTCGACCGACCCGGGGCTCACCGTCACGACACGTATGCCGAGCGGCGCGAGTTCCCAGGCGAGCGCGCGTCCGAGCGCGATGATCGCGCCCTTCGTGGCCCCGTACAGCGAGTGGTCCACCTGGCCGACGTGACCCGACACCGAACCGAGGTTCACGATCGCCCCGCCACCCTGGCGCTGCATCACCGGGATCACGTGCTTGCAGGTGAGGAAGGTACCGCCCAAATTCACGTCGACCACGCGCTTGAACTCGTCCCACTCCGTCTCGGCGAGCGGCTTCACGAGCACGACCCCGGCGATGTTCGCCAGCACGTCGATGCGGCCGTGCTCCGATGCGACGGCCTCCACCAGGGCGGCCACGGCGTCCTCGTCCGCGACGTCGCAGCGCTCGAGCGCCCAGTCGCGCTCCCCGGCGCCGGTTTCCTCATCCGCCACGTCGAACCCCACGGTGGCGTAGCCCTCGCGGCTGAAGAGATCAGCCGTGGCGCGCCCGATGCCGCGCGCCGCGCCGGACACGAGCGCGGTCTTGCCCTCCCCCGGGCGCGTCACGCCGCCTGCCTGACGAGGCCGGTGATCTCCCGGGCCTGATCGGGCGAGGCCACGGGCCGCCCGACCGCGTGGGCCACCGCCGCGATCTGCTCCACGAGCTCATGCGTCGTCGCCGGGTTGCCGTGGCGGTCGAACGGGAAGTCCTCCGTCCCCGCTCGCACGTGGTCGCCGAGCGTGATCGCGGCGACCAGGAGGCGGAACTGCTCCTCGCCCATGGCGCTGACCGTCGCGACGCACTCGCGCGGCAGGCTGCGGCGGCGGTGCAGGTACTCCTCGACGGTCGGGGGGCTCCAGGAGCCGCCGGGCCAGCCGAAGAAGATCGAGGTGAAGTAGGGCGGGTCGAGCAGGCCGCGCTGGATCATCCACTCGATGTTCCAGATCGAGCCGGTGTGCCAGGTTTCGAGCTCTAGCTTCACGCCGTACTTGCGCGACAGCTCCGCGTACTCGACGAGCTCCTCGCGCGGGTGCAGCACGTGCACGTCCAGCTCGGCGAAGGCCTCGTCATGGTGGCTCGTGATGATCGAGATCATGTCCGCCCGCTTCTCGAACACCTCCATCCGCTCGGGGATGGGGAGGCTCGACATCCCGCACTGGACGATCAGGCTGGTCTCGTCGCGGAGGGCGTCGATCGCCTCGGACCAATAGTCCTCGCCGTGGAAGTGCAGGATCGAGGCGCCGGCCTCCTGGCAGCGGAGCGCCTCCTCCACGAGCGATTCGACCGTGCGGGGATAGTCGACTTCCGGGTGCAGCCAGCTGACGTTCGGCGTTGCCGTGATCACCAGCGGCGCTTCTGCGTTCATTCTTCTTCCTCCGATGGTCTTGTCGTCGCTCCCCGATTCGCGGCCACGACCTCGTTGCGAAGCGCGCCTATCCCTTCGATCGAAGCCTCGACCACGTCGCCGGGAGCGAGCGAGCGCGGCGGGTCCATGAACTCTCCGCAGCCGTCGGGTGTGCCCGTGAGCACCACGTCGCCGGCGTCCAGCGTGAAGCAGCGAGAGCAGAACGAGAGCAGCTCGGGCACGCCGAAGATCATGTTCGCCGTGGTGTCGTCCTGCATCAGTTCGCCGTTCACCCGCGTGGTCAGGCGGAGGTCGTCGACCGGCCCGAGCTCATCCGGGGTGACCACCACCGGCCCGAGCGGGCAGAAGCTGTCGAAGCTCTTGGCACGGGTCCACTGCCCGTCCGAGAACTGGACGTCGCGCGCGGATACGTCGTTGGCCACGGTGTATCCAAAGACGTAGTCGAGGGCGTCCGCGTGCGAGACGTGCCGCATCCGCCGTCCCACTACGACCGCGAGCTCGACCTCCCAGTCCACGCGCTCCGCCAGCGACGAGTCGACGACGATCGGAGCAGACGGCCCGGTGACGCTCGAGGGAAACTTGGCGAAGATGAGTGGCCGGCGCGGCGCCTCGACGCCGGACTCGTCGGCGTGCATGCGGTAGTTGAGGCCCACCGCGACGATCTTGCCCGGGCGCAGCGGCGGGCCCAGCTCGGGATCGGCCTCTGGCGTGGAAACGAGCTCCAGCGCGGCGCCGTCCATGACGGCGTCGAAGACCGTCTGCAGCTCGCTCGTCGGGGGGGTCACGCGGCGCATGCTGCCGCCATCCGCGACGGCCACCGCGCCGGCGTCCTCGTTGGTGAGGCTGCAGAAGCGCAATACGTCAGCCTCGGCTCGCGGTTGACCGGCCCATTGACCTAATGATAGGGTGGTAGGGCCAATTTGGTCAACCACCCCAGTCAGCCGCTCTTGACTCCAACCTCCCCGCCGTCCGCTGTCACCTACGCCCCGATCGCTCGTCGCGAGGGGCTCCCTGATCGTGTCAAGGCCCAGCTGCTCGGGATGATCAGCGCGGGCGAGCTCGCCCCTGGAGACCGGCTCGCTCCCGAACGCGAGCTTGCGAGTGAGATGGGGGTCAGCCGCAACGTGGTGCGTGAGGCCATCCGCAGCCTCGTGGACTCGAACGTCCTCGAGGCGCGCCAGGGCGCGGGCGTCTTCGTCGGCTCGCTGCGCATGGAGTCGCTGGTCGAGCCCCTCGGGATGGTGCTCTCGCTCGAGAGCACGACGCTCCAGAGCCTCGCCCAGGCGCGGCTCGCGATCGAGCCCGGCGTCGCAGCGCTGGCGGCGGAGCGCGGGTCCGAGGAGGACCTGCAGGCGCTCGAGGTGCTGATGGAGGAGGGCGCCCGGGCGCGAAGCGAGGACTCGCAGCGCTTCATGGAGATCGACGTCGAGCTGCACGAGCGCATTGTGCGGATGACGGACAACCCGTTCCTCATGCGGATCATGGAGGGCGTCGGGCACCTCGCGCGGAGCAGCCGGGGCTTTACGAACATCTTCCCGCGCATGAGGGAGGCGGCCCACGCCGATCACGAGCGGATCGTGGCGGCACTGCGCGCGCGCGACGCCGAGGGCGCGCGCGAGGCCATGCGGGAGCACCTCGACCACGTGCTGCGCACGCTGGCCGAGGACGGCGAAGCCAAAGAGAAGGACGAGCAGTGACGCATTTACGGAGAGAGCAGTCGACCGGGGAGGTCCGGAAAATGAGGGTCGGACGTAGAGCAGACGCGGGACGCCGCCGCGGTGGATTGTGCGCGCTTGCGGTCGCGGCAGCGCTGGCGGCCCCGGCCCTCGCGGCCTGCGGCGAGGAGGAGGAGACCACGGGGTCGAACGGCACCGGCGGTACGCTCACCACCGCGCTCAGCTTCGACCCTGGCTCGCTCGACCCCGACGTCTTCTACGGCAACGAGGGCCTTCTGATCACCACCTCGTGCTACGAGGGGCTCCTGAAGTACAAGAACGACACGACCGACATCGAGCCCGCACTCGCCGAGAGCTACGAGGAATCGAACGGAGGCAAGCGCTACACGTTCAAGCTGCGTCCGAATGTGCGCTTTGCCGACGGTACGAAGTTCGACGCCGAAGCGGTCCGCTTCTCGATCGAGCGCCGACGCAAGGTCGACGCGGGTCCTGCGTACATGGTCGCCCCGATCGTCAAGACGAGCGCTCCGGACCCGCTCACGCTGGTGATCGACCTGAAGACCCCGATCAACCCGTTCACGAGCTGGCTGGCCTCCCCGTACGGGCTCAAGGCCGTCAGCCCGACTGCGGTGCGCAAGAACGAGAAGGGCGACGACTCCGCGCAGGAGTGGATGGCCACCCACTGCGCGGGCACCGGCCCCTATGACCTGACCGGCGTGACGAAGGGCCAGCGCTACGAGCTGCGCACGAACAAGCACTACTGGGGCACGAAGCCCGAGTTCTCGCGCGTGACCCTGCAGCTCATCCCGAACTTCTCGACCCAGGCGCTCCAGCTGCGGTCCGGAGACCTCGACATGATGACCCACGGACTCACGAAGGCGGACGTCGAGAAATTCGGGCAGGACACCGGCTTCGAGGTCCACCGCCGACCGGGAATCTCGGCGATCAACCTGTGGATCAACGCGAACAAGCCAAACCTCCAGAACCCGGACGTGCGCCGGGCGATCGGGCTGGCGCTCGACCGCGAGGGACTCGTGGAACAGGTGTACGGCGACGACGCCGAGGTCTACAACGGCGTGTTCGCGCCCGCCACGCTGCCGCCGGAGCACGACTACGACGTCCCGCATGACCCGGAGGAGGCCAGGTCGATCCTCTCGAAGCAGCCGGAGAACATGCGCAGCGTCACGCTCCAGTTCACCTCCGACGACGCGACGAACCAGCAGATCGCGGGCCTGATGGCTCAGCAGCTGAACAGCGTCGGCTTCGACGTGCAGCAGCGCGGCCTCCCCGAGACCGAGGTGTTCAACTTCACCGAGGCCCCGGAGAGTCGCCGGCCGGACATGATCGTGCTCCCGCAGAACCCCGATGACGCGAGCCCGTCGAGCTTCCCGCAGCTCCAGTGGCTCTCGACGGGAGCGTTCTTCCCGCCGATCGACCGGGAGGCCGACAAGGTCTTCCAGCGGGCGGTGCAGACCGCATCGCCTGAGGAGGCGCTCGAGCTCTACGGGCAGGCCGCGGACATGTACAGGCAGAAGTACGTGTTCGTGCCCATCGCCAACACGAAGGCCGTGGTCGTGACACGCAAGGGGATCACGAACGTCGGGGTCGAGCGGCAAGGGCTGTGGACCGTCGACCTCGCGGACCTGAAGTCCGGGCCGACCGCATCCGGCCAGTAGCAGAGGATGCCGCGGGAGTCACCCGACCTGCTCGAGCTGGAGGGCGGCAGGCCCTCGGTCGAGGGGGTCGGGTGGCTGCGCGACCTGGAGGTCGTCTACCCGTCCCGCACGGCTGACCTCCGGGCCGTCCGCGGGGTGACGCTCGGCGTCGGCCGCGGCGAGATCCTTGCGCTCGTCGGCGAGTCGGGCTCGGGAAAGTCCTCCGTCGCGCTCGCGCTGCTGGGTTTGCTGGGCGAGGGCCGGACCGTCGCGAAGCTCGACGGCGACGCGAGCGTGCTCGGCGTGGACATGCTCGGCGAGCCCAACGACGAGCGGCGCCGGCTCAGGCGGCGGCGGCTCGGCGCCGTCTTCCAGGACCCGACGACGTCGCTGAACCCGACGATGACGATCGGGCGACAGCTCATCGAGGTCGCGGGCACACCGGAGCGGGCCGGCGAACTGCTCGAATGGGTTGGCGTGCCGGAGGCGAAGCTGCGGCTGAAGAGCTACCCGCACGAGCTCTCCGGCGGCCAGCGTCAGCGCGTGATGATCGCGATGGCGATCGCGGGCGACCCGGCGCTCGTGGTCGCGGACGAGCCGACGACGGCGCTCGACGTAACCGTCCAGGCTCAGATCCTGCAGCTGATCCGCCGGCTGCGCGACGAGCTCGGCTGCGCGTTTCTCGTCGTGACGCACGATCTCGGCGTCGCGGCCCAGATCGCGGACCGGGTCGCCGTTTGCTACGCGGGCCGGATCCTCGAGACCGGCCCCGCCGTGGACGTGCTCACCCGGCCGACGCATCCTTACACCGCCGCTCTGCTGCGTTCCCGGATCACGCTCCGGTCGGAGCGCCTGCGGGCGCTCACGACGCTGCCTGGCGAGCCGCCCGACCCGCGCACGCCTCCGCCCGGGTGCCCGTTTGCGCCGCGCTGCGAGCACCGCGTGGACCGTTGCACCTCCGTGCTGCCCGATCTCGCCGAGGTTCCGGCGCGGCCGCAGCTCTCGGCGTGCATCCGCGCGAGCGAGCTGATCGACGTGCTCGCCACGCCGAAGCGGCGCGACGACCCCCTCGGCGTGGCGCCGGAGGAACTGGCCGCCGACGTGCCGCCGGCCCTGCGCATCCGGGACCTGCACAAGGAGTTCAAGGTGCGTGGGATGGGTCGCCGCACCGTCCTGAAAGCTCTACACGGGATCGACCTGGAGGTCAGCCCGCGCGAATGCGTCGCGCTGGTCGGCGAGAGCGGCTGCGGGAAGTCGACGCTGCTGCGCGTCGCGGCCGGGCTGATCGACGCGGACGGCGGCTCCGTCGAGATCGCCGGCAACGAGCGTCCGCAGATGGTCTTCCAGGACGCGGGCGCTTCGCTTACGCCGTGGCTGGACGTCGGCGAGCAGATCATGGAGCGCCTCCGAAGCGCTGACGTGCCCCGCCGCGAGCTGGACGCGCGCATGCGCGAGGCGCTGGAGCGCGTCGGTCTGGCGCCCGATGTGGCGGACGCGAAGCCGCATCATCTCTCCGGCGGTCAGCAGCAGCGCGTCGCGATAGCCCGCGCGATTGTCGTGCCCCCTCCCGTGCTCCTCTGCGACGAGCCCACCAGCTCGCTCGACGTGTCTCTCGCGGCGACCGTGCTCAACTTGATCGGGAAACTGCGCCGAGAGCTGGGCATGGCCGTCGTGTTCGTGACCCACGACCTCGCGGCGGCGCGGTTCATCGCCGATCGAATAGCCGTGATGTACCTCGGCCGGATCGTGGAGAGCGGCCCGGCCGAGGAGGTCGCCAGCAACCCGGCCCATCCGTACACGCGCGCGCTGATCGCCGCGGTGCCTGACCTCGACCGCGAGCCCGCGCGCGCCCGCGGCGAGGTGCCGAGCCCGCTCAATCCGCCGTCGGGCTGTCCGTATCACCCGCGCTGCGCGAGCGCCGTCGCGGCCTGCCCGACGTACGACCCCGAGCTACGCCAGGTCGGCGCGGCCGCCGACCGCCAGGCCGCCTGCATCCACGTCGAGGAGACAGCCCGTTGACGACGCGCGAGCTCGTCCTGGGCGGCCGGCTCGGCCCGACGCGGCCGCCGTCGGAGCTGGGGCGCAGGCTACGGCGGCTGCCCCGGGCCGATCGGGCGGCGCTTCTCGCGCTGGCCGTCCTCCTGCTCGTGAGCTTCCTCGGGCCGTTCGTCGTGGGAACCAACCCCGAGGAGCCGGTGGGCGCGCCCTTTACGCGACCGTTCGGGGAGTTCTGGCTCGGGACGGACGAGCTCGGCCACGACATCTTCAGCCGGATCCTCTACGGCGCACGCCAGAGCTGGATCGGCGCGTTCATCGTCGTCGCGTCAGGGGTCGTCATAGGGACGACGGTCGGGTTGATCGCGGGCGCCACGCGGGGGTGGGTCGACACGGTCCTGATGCGCGTCACCGATGCCTTCCTCGCACTGCCGGGGCCCGTGCTCGCCCTGGCGATCGCCGCCGCGCTGGGGCGCTCGTACGAGAACACGTTGATCGCGGTCGCGATCGTCTGGTGGCCGCTCTACGCGCGCGTCGTGCGCAGCGAGGCGAGGGCGTTCAGCAGCCGACCGTACATCGAGGCGGCAAAGCTCGCCGGCGTGCCGGCGTGGCGGCGGCTGATCCGCCACCTCCTGCCCGGCACGCTGCCCGTCATCGTCGTGGCGGCAAGCCTCGACGTCGGCGGGCTGATCCTCACGGTGGCGGGCCTGTCCTTCCTCGGGCTGGGGGCGCCGCAGCCGGCGCCCGAGCTCGGCGCGATGACGGCTCAGGGACTTCCGTACATCCTGTCCTCGAACTGGGTCGCCCTGTTCCCGGGGATGGCGATCTTCCTGATCGCGCTGCTGTGCAACCTCGCGGGCGACGCGGTGCGCGACCTGCTGGAGGAGTAGGCGTGCTCGCGTTCGCCGCAAAGCGCCTCGCGATGATGCTCCCGGTCCTGCTGTTCCTGACGGCGGTGATCTTCCTGCTGAACTCGCTGTCGCCGATCGACCCGGCCCGTGCGGTGCTCGGGCCGAGCGCCTCGCGGGGAGCGGTGGAGCGGCTGCGGGAGCAGCTCGGCGTGAACGACCCGTTGCCCGTGCAGTACGTCGACTACCTGCAGGACCTGTTCCTGCACGCCGACCTCGGCTATTCCGCCCGGCTGCAGCAGCCCGTGACCGCGGGGCTGGGTGAGGCATTGCCGAACACCCTCGAGCTGACGGCGGTCGCCTTGCTGCTGACGATCGTCCTCTCCGTGCTGCTGGCGCTGGCCTCCGCCGGACGCTGGCGCGGCGCCCCGCTGCTGCGCGCGCTGATGGTCGGCGGAGCGTCGGCGCCCGCCTTCCTGCTCGGCATCGCGGGCATCCTGATCTTCTTCTCCGAACTCGGCTGGCTGCCGGCGACCGGCCGCACCTCCTTCGAGACCGCCCCCACCGGACCGACGGGGTTCATCCTGATCGACTCCGCGCTCGCGGGCCGGCCTGCCGTCTTCACCGACGGCCTGAAGCACATGATCATGCCCGCGGTGTGCATCGCGATGATCCCGTCGGTGGCGGTCGGGCGGACGCTCAGGAGCAGCCTGATCACGGCGATGTCGTCGGACTACGTACGCACGGCCCGCTCCAAGGGGCTCACGGAGCGCGAGATCCTGTTCAAGCACGGCCTGCGCAACGCGATCGGTCCGGCGCTCGCGATGCTCGGGCTCCAGAGCGGGCTGATGCTGGCCGGCGTGGTCGTGGTGGAGACGGTCTTCAGCTGGCCCGGCATCGGTCTGTACGCCTCGCAGGCGATCCCGGTAGCCGACTTCCCCGCCATCGCCGGCGTCGCGCTCGTCATCGGCGTCGCCTACGTGGTCATCAACGGCGTCGTCGACGTGCTCCAGGCGGTCGCAGATCCACGCATCCGCCTCTGAGCCGGGACTCGTCTCCGCGGGCCACTCGTTCCTCGAATGCCCGCGCTGGCACGACGGGGCGCTCTGGGCGTCCGACTTCTACACGCGCGAGGTGCTGCGCTGGCCCGGCGCGAGCGGCCCACCGCAGACCGTCTGCACCGTTGCCGGGATGCCGGCCGGGCTGGGCTGGACGCCGGCGGGCCAGCTGCTGATCGTGTCGATGGAAGACCGTCGGCTGCTGCGGCTGGAGGGGGACACGCTCGTGGAGGTCGCCGATCTCAGTGGCCATGCGCCGTGGCACCTCAACGACATGGTCGTGGACCCGGAGGGCCGCGCCTATGTCGGCAACCTGGGCTGGGATGACGAGACCGACCCGGTCGTCGTGCCGACCGTGCTGCTGCGCGTGGACCCGGATGGGGCGGTGGCGATCGCCGCAGACGA
This sequence comes from Thermoleophilaceae bacterium, assembly GCA_034664125.1. GTDB lineage: Bacteria > Actinomycetota > Thermoleophilia > Solirubrobacterales > Thermoleophilaceae > JACVRW01. The sequence goes on from JAXDIG010000007.1 coordinate 30,303, forward strand.
CCTCATCAACCCGAACGGCATGGCGCTGACGCCCGACGGCCGCACCCTGCTGGTCAACGAGACATTCGCCGCACGCGTGACGGCATTCGACCGCGCCGCCGACGGGACGCTGTCGAACCGCCGGACTTGGTCGGCGTTCTCAGCCGGCCCGTTCCGAACCGTCTCCGAGGCGCAGGAGTCGGGTGCACTCCTTCCCGACGGAATGGCGCTCGACGAGGAGGGCGCCGTGTGGCTGGGCGACTGCCGGGGGTCTGGAGCCGTGCGCGTAGGAGAGGGCGGCGCACTGCGCGACTTCGTCTCGACTGGCCCGCACGCCACCTTCGCGGTTGCCCTCGGCGGCACTGAGCGAAGGACGCTGTTCCTGTGCACCGGCCCGCCCTACGGCGAAACCGACCCCGCGAAGGGGCGCGGCGGAGCAATGCGGCAGACCGACGTGGCGGTGCCGGGCGCGGGATGGCCGTGAAGGACGATGGGCCACTTCGTCGACTGGAGCCGCGGGCGAGCCCTATCCCGTGATCCGGGGCGAGGGGCGAGTGCGCGCCCTGACGGGCCCGCGCCGCCCGCCTCAGACGCGTGTCTGCATGTCCGGGTAGCGGTCGCCGGCCGCCACGCCGCGCGGCACCGCGGCGTCCAGGTCGGCCAGCTCCGCCGGCGTCAGCTCGACCTCTGCCGCCGCGACGTTCTGTTCGAGGTAGCGGCGGCGCTTGGTCCCGGGCAGCGGGACGATGTCGTTGCCCTGCGCGAGCAGCCAGGCCAGGGCCAGCTGCGCCGGCGTGACGCCCGCCCGAGCGGCCAGTCCCTGCACTGTCGCGGCGATCCGCTCGTTCCGGCCCATGTTCTCCGGCGCGAAGCGCGGCGAGCCGCGGCGCAGGTCGTCCTCGGCCAGGTCGTCCGGGCTGCTCACGCTGCCCGCCAGGAAGCCGCGTCCGAGCGGCGCGTAGGCGACGAAGCCGACTCCCAGCTCGCGCACCGTGGTGAGCAGCTCGCCCTCCGGGTCGCGGCTCCAGAGCGAGTACTCGGTCTGCAGCGCCGCGATCGGGTGGACGGCGTGAGCCCGGCGCAGCTCGGCGGGGGATACCTCCGAGAGCCCGAGATAGCGGACCTTGCCCTCGCGCACCAGCTCCGCCATCGCGCCGACGCTCTCCTCGACCGGAACCTTCGGGTCGACGCGGTGCAGGTAGTAGAGGTCGATGTGGTCCATGCCGAGCCGGTCGAGCGACGCCTCGCACGCCGAGCGCACGTACTCGGGGCGTCCGTCGACACCGATGAATTCGCCCTCGCTGCCCCGCACCAGCCCGAACTTGGTGGCGACCAGCGCGTACTCGCGGCGCCCGGCCAGCGCCCTGCCCAGCAGCCGCTCGTTCGTGTGCGGGCCGTACGCGTCGGCCGTGTCGAACAGCGTGACCCCGAGCTCGAGCGCCCGGTGCAGCGTGGCGATCGCCTCCCCCTCGTCGGCCTGTCCGTAGAACTCGGACATGCCCATGCAGCCGAGGCCGATGGCGGACACCACCGGACCGCGGCTCCCGAGTCGGCGGCTCTTCATCGACGCGGTCCCTGGCGCAGGAGCAGCTCGCAGCAGCGCCACGCGTTGGCCATGATCAGCAGCGTCGGATTGACACCGGTCGAGCTGGGGAACACGCTGCCGTCGAGCACGAGCAGGTTCTCCACCTCGTGGGCGCGGCCCGCCGGGTCCACCACCGACGCGTCCGGGTCCACCCCCATGCGCGCCGTGCCGTACTGGTGCGCGCAGTTGCCGGTGATCCGGTCGATGTGCACCGGCAGCACGCGCGTGGCGCCGGCCGCCTCCGCGATCTGGGCGGCGCGGTCGACCGTCCAGTTCGCAAGCGCGAGGTCGTTTGGATGGGCGGCGTGGGTGACGCGCGCGACCGGCAGGCCCCACGCGTCGCGCACGCTCGGGTCCAGGTCGACGCGGTTGGACTCCTGCGGCAGGTCCTGGGCCAGGACGCCGACCTTGAGGCTGTGATTGAAGTAGGCGCGGTCCGCGTCCTTGGCGGGGCCGCCCCAGATCGGCTTGCCCGGGTAGGTGAAGTTGATCGGGTGCCCCAGGCCCGAGCACGAGACCAGGCAGCCGAGGGCGTGGCCGCGGCGCTCGTCGTGTCGGTACAGGTCGAACGTGCAGCCGCCTTCGTACGAGCCCGCCCAGCCGTAGATCGGCTCGCCGTCCTCGAACAGGCCGATCGCAAACGTGTACTCGTGCAGCATCAGGTTCGCGCCGAGCTGGCCCGACCCGCCCGCCAGGCCGTCCGGAATGGCGGGGGTCGCCGACATCAAGAGCAGGCGAGCGGTCTCTATCGCGCCGCACGCAACGATCACCGCGCGGGCGCGCACGACGCGCTCGCGGCCGGCCTCGTCGAGGTAAGCGACGCCGGTGGCGCGGCCGCCCCTGTCCGCCTCGACGCGGTAGGCCACCGAGCCCGACCGCAGGTCGAGCCGGCCGGTCGCCAGCGCCGGACCGATGCACGCGTTCAGGCTGGACGCCTTCGCGTCGGTGGAGTCCCCGTACTGCTGCACGAAGCCGTTGTCGCGGCTGGCCGGGCGCCCCGCCCAGGGTCGCACCGGGATCGCCTGCGGCATCGGGAAGGAGCTCAGCCCCAGCTCGCGGCAGCCGCGATCGAAGCGCTCGCCGTAGCGGCTCTGCGGCAGCGGCGGCAGCGGAAAGGGGTTCCGGCGCGGCTCCTCGTGCGTGTTCGCACCCGCGATGCCGCCCACCCCCAGCAGGCGCTCGACCCTGTCCATGTAGGGCTCCAGGTCCGAGTAGCCGATCGGCCAGTCGACCAGCGACGCCCCCGGCAGCTCGCCCACCTCCGAGCGCGGGCGGAAGTCGCTGGCCAGCGGTCGCGGCGTCCAGGCCGACCAGTGGATAGTCCCCCCGCCGACCAGCGCCGGCATCGGGCTGAACTCCTGGATGCGGGCCGGCGCATGCGCGTCGGGCCGGTACGTGCGCGGGTGCAGCCGCGGGTCGGGCCAGATCTGGTAGCGGTTGAACGCGGCCAGTTCGTCCGGGGCGAAGTCCTCCGCGCGCATCCACGGGCCGCGCTCGAGCATCGCCACGCGCAGCCCGGCGCGGCAGAGCAGGTACGCGGCCATGCCGCCGCCGGCGCCGCTCCCGACGATGCAAATGTCGACCTCGTCCTCCGCGGCGGGCGCCCACCCCGCCGGCTCCGCGACCTGCGCCGGCTCCGGGTCGGCCTGGCCGGCGCGCTGCTCGTGGCGCGAAGCGCCCAGATAGGCGCGCGTCGTGTAGCGCCCCAGCCGAACGTCGGGCATCCCGTCCGGCCCGTCGAAGCCGATCATGCGCCAGCCGGCGCGATCGCGGTTACCGCCGTAGGCGGGGTCGCAGTAGTAGCCCTGGCGCACGTGCATCGCGAGCGCGACGAGGAACGGCTCGTCGTCGCTGGAAACGGGCTGGTTGGCCGGCGGACGGCCGCCGCGCACGCCGCTGTCCTCCTCGAGCTGGGCGAGCAGCGCGTCCTGCTGGTCCTCGCCGAGCTCGGCGAACGGCTGGCGGAAGCGCTCGAGGGCGCGCCGCTCGAGGTCGCGCAGGCCGGTCCGGTACTTGTCGCGCAGCATCGAGATGCGCTGCTCCCACGCGGCCCGTTCGCGCGCCCCGAGCTCGAGGAACCGCTCTCCGTCCGGCGCCGCGTGGATGCGGTCGACGCCGCCGAGGAAGCCGGCCAGATAGTCGAGCACGCCCGCCTCGACCGCACCGGGATCGGCGTCGCGCGGGACGATCCGGGCCACCGCGGCGGCCAGGGTCGCCTGCTCCGGGCTGGACAGCCAGCCCAGGGGGTCCTGCTCGGCGGTGCTCACGCTCGCAGGCCGTCCAGTGCCGCGGCGTGGCGCGGATTGGCGATCAGCGATCGCAGCATCCCGCCCGTGGCGCCCCAGATGCAGGCGTCCTGCCCGTGCGTCGACAGCTCGATCGACAGCTCGCGACCGAACGCGTCCATGACCCAGCTGGCGACCTCCGTGCGCAGCTCGTCGACGCGCTCGCGGTACATCGTGGAGTAGAAGCCGCCCAGCACGACCGCGTTGGGGTCGTACATCTCGACCAGGTTGCCGACGCCGATCGCGAGGTAGCGGTCGAGCGTCGCCAGCGTCTCGACGGCGGCGGCGTCGCCCGTCTCGGCCGCCGCCAGGATGTCCTCGGGTCGGGGGCCCGGGCGCGCGCCGTCGCGGCTGCCCGAGGCCTCGCGAAAGCGGTCCAGCACCGCGCCCTGGCTGACGAACACCTGCCAGCAGCCGTACTTGCCGCAGTGGCAGCGCGCGCCGGCCGGGTCGACGGTGATGTGGCCGACCTCGCCCGCGGCGCCGTGGGTCCCTCGCAGCAGCTCGCCGGCCGTGACGACGCCCGCGCCGACGCCGAGCTCGCCCGACAGGTAGACGAAGTCCTCGAAGCGGGCGCCGATCCCGTAGGTCTGCTCCGCTACCGCGCCCAAGTTCGCCTCGTTCTCGATCAGGACTGGGAGGTCCTCGTCGAGGAAGCCGTGGACGGCGCGGCGCAGCATGTCGTCGACGTCGACGCTGCGCCAGCCGAGGTTGGCCGCCACCAGCAGCCGCCGGTCCACGTCGACGACGCCGGGCACGCCCAGCCCGAGCCCGAGCACGTCCGCGGGGGCGACCGCAGCCTGCTCCAAGCCGGTGCGCATGAGCGCGGCCAGCCGCTCGATCGCGTCCCCGGGGCTGGTGGTGGCGACGTCCAGCTCCTCGATCACGAGCGCGCGCTGCGCGCCCGCCGGGTCGCTGACCAGCACGGCGAGGTAGTCGACGTTGATCTCGGTGCCGATGATCACGCCGCGGCCCGGGTTCGGCTCGAGCAGCTCGCTGGGACGGCCGAGCGCCCCCTGGTCCTGGCCGCCGGCGCGCACCCAACCCAGCTCGCCGAGCTCCTCGGCGAGGCTGCTCACCGTCGCCTTGTTGAGCCCGGTCTCGCGCGCCAGCGTCGCGCGCGAGACGCCGCCGTGATCGACGATCGCCGCGAGCACCACCGACAGGTTCGTCATCCGCATCCAGGAGCCGTCGACGGGGCGGACAAGCCGGAGGAAATGGCTCATGGCAGGCGGGCGAGCTTCACTTGTCCGTTGTGCCGGGTGAGGATCTGCTCGGGCGAGGCGATGAACGGCGCGACCAGGCCGGCCAGGTCGGACAGCGGCAGCACCTCCTCGGCGAGCGTGAGGCCCATCGTCGACTCGATCGTCTCGCGCCGCAGCGCGACGCGCTGCCAGAGCTCCGGATAGTCGCGCGCCAGCTCATCGCGCAGCTCGGCATCGGCCAGCGCGACGGTGTCCTCCGCGTTGATCACGGTTCCGGACACGGGCGGTACGGGAATCATGTCGCACTGGAGCACCATCCCTGAGCTGAGCGCGACCGGCGAGTCCGGACGCAGCGGCGAGTCGACCCACTCCTCGAGGTGGATCAGGTGGCCGGGGTTGAGCGCGAGCTCGAACCTGCCGTCGAGGGCGTCGCACACCGCGGCGTGCAGCTCGCCGCCGGTGACGCCGATCCCGACGCGCCCGTACCAGGCCGCCAGGCCCTCGAAGTAAGGCACGGCCAGGCGGGCGAGGTAGTCCGCGCCTACGCCCGACTCCGCCTCCTCGGCGGTGAGCAGCATGCCGGCGCGGGCCGTCAGGGCGCCCCTGAAGCCGAGCGCGATCATGACCGGATCGCCGTGCTCGATACGGCGATCGGAGGCGCTCGCGATGCCGAGCGACACGCGCGGGCCGCTGGTGATGATCGGGTGGATGGACAGCGGCAGCGCCGGCGGCGCGATGGCGGCGGCGACGTCGAGCTCGCGCGCGCCGGGGCGCACCGCCGCGACCCCGCGGCTGACGCAGGCCGTGCTGAGCCGGGCGGCGAACTCGAACTGCGCGATCTCGTTCGCGCTGTTGGTCGTGCGCAGCCCGCCGGGCGCCTCTGACAGCAGGGCGGTCACGTTGCGCAGCGTCACGCCGCCGCCGCGCAGGGCGTCGATGACGTAGGCCGGCGCGTCGAAGCGGTCCGGCGGTCCGTCCTCGAAGTGCTTCCAGCCGACCACTCCCACGCGCGCGTCGCCCAGCTCGAGCTCGGCGAGCGCGCGCACGAGCGGGACGGCGTCGTGCCAGGGCTGGCCGGGCAGGCTGAACTCGCGCACGTTGACGATGCGTGCGGAGGGAGCCATGCCGCTCGCGTAGGGCTTGCCCTCATTGCCCACCAGCAGCGTGACGGTCCCGGCCGCGTCGAGGAGCAGCAGCGCCTCCTCGAAGCGCGGGTCGAACCCGCTCAGGTAGTGGAGGTTGGCCGAGTGCTCGCGGTCGCCGTAGACGAGCACATGCGTGAGGCCGTTGGCGACCAGCTGCTCGCGCAGGCGCTCCACCCGGCGCGGGTAGGCGCCGGGATCGTCCTGCGGCACGTCCTCCGGCAGCTGGGTGTCCGCGGGCTTAAGCATGGTGCCACCTCAACAGGCGCGCCTGCACGGCCAGCAGCAGGGCGTCGAGTGCCACCGCGACGACGACGATCCAGAGGATGCAGGCGATCAGCTCGGGCGTGCGAAGCAGCGGCACTAGCAGCGACAGCACCCGGCCTATGCCGTAGCGACCGCCGACCAGCTCGGCCACGACCAGCAGGCCCCAGGCGAACGCGAGCGCCGCGCGCAGGCCGCCGACCAGGCTGGGCAGGATGCCGGGCAGCACGACGTCGCGGTAGGTGCGCAGCCGGCTCGCGCCCATCGTGCGGGCGAAGCGCGCGTAGACGGGCCTCAGGTTCTGCACCGCGTTGGTCGTGTTGACGACGACCAGAAGGAAGACGAACAGCGCCACGAGCAGGATCTGCGCGGTCGAGCTCGTGCCGAACCAGACCAGCACGAACGGGATCACGCCCAGCGGCGGCACGGCGCGCAGCAGCCGGGTGGGCAGGTCCAGCAGCCAGCCGATGCGGCGGCTGTACGACATCAGCAGGCCCACGGCGAGGCCGGCGGCGACGCCGATGGCGCTGCCCGCCAGCAGCCGTCCGAGGCTGGCCAGCAGGTGAGGCAGGATGCCGCCGTCGCCCGACCCGAGCTGGTTCGCGAGCGGCCGCGACTCGAACAGGATCGGGAACACCACCTCGGCGACGTCCGTGGGCGGCGGCAGGCGCAGCGGGTCGACCGAGGCCGCGACCGCGAACCAGGCCGCCACGAAGAGGCCGATCCCGAGCGCCCCCAGCGCCACGCGCGCGATCAGGCTTGGCTCGCGCTCAACCATCGACCGGTGCCCACCGCAGCGTTCGCCGCCGCAGTGCCATCAGGATCGTGTCTACGACGACCGCGTAGATCGTGAACAGCAGCACCACGACGATCACGCGACCGAGGAAGCCGAAGCGCTCCGACTGGATCATCAGGAACCCGAGGCCCTTCTGGGCGCCGGTGAACTCGGCGCCGAGCGCGAACGACCAGGCCAGCGCGAAGACGATCCGGATCTGGCCGAACAGCTCCGGGATCATCCCCGGCACCACGACCGACCGGAACATCTCGAGCTTCTTGGCGCCCATCGTGAGCGCGAACCAGCGCTGCGCGCGAGGCACGTTCTGAGCGGCGTGATAGGTGGCGACGAACATCATCACGAACACCGCGAACGCGACGAACAGGACGATGCCGACCTCGCGCCCGCTGAACCAGAGCACGAACAGGGGGATCAGCGCAAGCAGCGGCGCCGTGCGCACGAGGTTGAGGATCGGGTTGAGCAGGTGGAAGACGACGCGGCTGTAGGCCATGGCCAGGCCGGCGAGGACGCCCACGGCGATCCCGGCGAACGTGCCCAGGAAGACACGCCGCATCGTCACCAGCGAGTGCTCGAGCAGGACGTCGAGCGCCGCGCCGTAGCCGGTCGCCGTGTCGCCGAACGGGACGAACGCCTCCAGCTCGCGGACCGAGTCGGTGAGGATGCTCGACCAGTGCGGGAAGATCCGGTCGGCGCGCGGGTTGACCGAGTCGATGTAGACCGCAGCCAGCTCCCACGCGGCGAAGAACAGCACCACCCCGGCCAGCATCCAGGCCAGGCGCGAGACACGCCCGGTCGTCATGCTTGGTTCTCGACGACCGGCGCGCTGCGCGCGGCCGGGCCGATCTCGCTCCACAGGCGCTCCTTGAGCTCCGTGAAGCGCGGCTCGTTGCGCAGCTCGTGGGGCCGCGGCCGCTCGAACGGGACCGTCACGTCGTAGCGCAGGCCGCCGTCGCGCAACACCACCACGCGGTCGGACAGGAACAGCGCCTCCTCGATGTCGTGCGTGACCATGACCGTGGTCAGGCGGGCGCGCTGCCAGATCCGGCCGAGCTCCTCCTGCAGCGAGATCTTGGTCACGTAGTCGAGCGCGCCGAACGGCTCGTCGAGCAGCAGCACCTGCGGCTCGTTGACGAGCACCTCCGCGATCGCCACCCGCTTCTTCATCCCGCCCGAGAGCTGGCGCGGATAGAGGCCCTCGAAGCCGGTCAGCTTGACCAGCTCGAGGTAGCGGTCGACGCGCTCGCGGCGCTCCTGCTTGGGGACGCCGCGCAGGGCCAGCCCGTACTCGACGTTGCGGCGCACCGTGCGCCAGGGGAAGATCGCGTCCTCCTGGAAGACGACGCCGCGGTCGGCGCTCGGGCCCTTGATCGGCTGGCCCTCGACGAGCACCTCGCCGCTGGTCGGCGCCTCCAGGCCGGCGATCATGAACAGCAGGGTGCTCTTGCCCGAGCCGGACGGGCCGACGATCGACAGGAAGCCCTTCTCGGCGACGGTCAGGTCGACCGAGTCGAGCACGGTCAGCGGCTCCTGGCGGTGGCGCTCGAAGCGCTTGCCGACCCCGCGCAGCTCGATCTTGGTTCGGTCGAGGTCGCCGTTGTCAGACATCGTCGATGAGCGCAACCGCGCGAATCGGGGACCCGGTCCCGTCCCGGATCGGCAGCGGCAGGCCGACGAAGGTGAACGTCGACACGGGGACCTGCTCCAGGTTGGCCAGGTTCTCGATGATCAGGACCGGCTCCTTGCCGATCGCCTCGCGGCAGAGGAAGTTGACGTGGCAGGCCGAGGTCATGTCGTAGTCGATGTTGGGGATGTCGCCCCCGACCAGCTTCACGCCCCGCTCCAGGAACCAGGGCGGCGTCTCGCGGTGCAGGCCCGGGTTGGGGATCGCGCCGTAGCGCTCGCGGTCGGCGTTCGGCCCCGCCCCCCAGCGCGCCAGCCAGCCGGTGTGGAGGATCACGATGTCGCCCTCGCCCACGGTCGCCCCGGCGCGCGCCTCGGCCTCGTCGAGGTCCTCGACCGTGATCGGGAACGCCTCGCCGTCCTCGCCCAGGTGACGCACGTCGAGCATGACCGCCCGCCCGAAGCAGGTCTCGAGCGGGATGCTGGCGGCGTCCTGAGTCGAGTCCGGGTTGAAGTGCTGAGCCGCGTCCACGTGGGTGCCCAGGTGGGTGTGGATCAGCACCTCCTCGTTGCGCCAGCCGCGTGCCGTGTCGGGCTGGGCCCAGTCCTCGGGCATGCCGTCGTAAACCGGCGGCCCACCCCCGCGGCGCCAGGTGTCTGCGTAGAACCAGCGCACGAAGTCGTACTTCTGGTTCGGCAGCACAACCGGGCCACGGGGGTGATGCGGGTGGTTGACGGGGGTGCCCTCCTCGAGCACCGCCGTCAGATCCACGATCCGCGGGCCGTCGGTCACCCGCTGACCTCCTTCTGCGCGGCCTTGGCCAGCCGCGCCGCGTCCAGGTAGTTGAACGCGTCGTACTGCTGCTTGGCCGCGGCGAGCAGGTCCTCCGCGGTGCCGCGCGCCTCCTCGCTGGCGCCGTCCAGGCCGTCCTCGGTCGCCTTCATGGCCGCGTCGGCCTCGGCCTTGAGCTCCACCGCGCGCGCGTACACCAGATGCGCGATCGTGATGTCCTCCGGCTCGGCCTGGCCCTTGTCCAGTGTCCCGCCGGCCTCGGCCTGGTTGATCGCGGCCTGGATCATCGTCAGCTCGTACGTCGGCTTGTCCGGGTTGAACCAGAGGTCACCCTGCTCGCCGAACGGGATGTACGGGTCGATGCTGCGGTAGATGATCTTCGCGTCCTCCGGCGTGAGGTCGGTGCCGGCGGCGCGGTTCAGCTGCTGGACGTGCGGCTCGGCCGCCTCGTCCGGGTTGTCCGCGATGAACTGCGAGATGCGCCACTTCACGCTGGCCATCCGCATGACCGTGTCGGGATCGGACTCCCAGAAGTCCTGCGTCGTGCCCCAGCCGTTGGTCGAGACGGCCGCCAGCTCGGCGGATGACTCGTAGGGCGGCTCGACGATCCCGGTCAGGTCGGCGGCCGTGACGATCGGCTTGAAGCCCTCCTTCTCGAGCGTGATGCGCGTCGGCGCGCCGCCGATCTGGAAGTCGGCCCGGCCGGCGAGCATCAGCTGCACGCCCTGGGCGTCGTTGAGGCTCTCGAGCTTGATGTCCGACTGCGACAGGCCGGCGCCCTGCATGACCGTCTTGCCGAAGTTGCGCACGGCCGGGTCCGGCGACCAGGTCAGGGTCGCGCCCTCGAGCTGGGCGGCCGCCTCCTTCAGCGCCTCCTGATCGCTCTTGCCCGCCTCCTTGATCTCGGTGAAGGACTTGAACTTCTTGTCGCCCATCAGGGCGAAGCCGATGAAGAAGTCGCCGTAGGCGAACATCTTCAGCTCGTCCGTCTTGTTCAGCGCCGGCAGCAGGATCTGGTAGTTGCTGCTGAGCACGTCGACCTTCTTCGACAGGAGCGTCGACGCGTGGTCGGCGGGCGTGTAGAGGCCGCCCGCCGGCTCCGGGTCGAGCTTGATGCCGACCTCCTCGAACCACCCCTTCTCGACCCCGAGGATGGCGTCGGTGTGGTCGATGAACTCGGCGTTGCCGAACTTCACCGTCGTCTCGGGGATGCGGTACTGCTCCGGCACCGCGGCGGCGCTACCACCGCCGCTGCTCCCGCCGTCGTCGTCGCCGCCGCATCCAACCGCCACGGTCGCGCCCAACAGGGCGACCAACGCTGCAATGAAAGTCAGGATTCGAGCCGCTCGGCCCATGCTTGCCTCGATTCGCCGTTGTTCCCAGATAGACAGACTTAGTATGGCTGCCAAACAAACTAAATCCTCCGGCAGCGTAAAAGTCAAGGAGCAAGGCGTTGCAGGGCGGCCGTACGCCGGCGCGCCTTGCGGACAAGTGTGCAGCTATCTCCAACTCGCCAGGCTCGTCGAGGCGGCAAGAGCAGCGGCTCGAGCCAGAGTCGTCGCAGCAGCGGTAGCGGCAGCGGGGGCAACCAGGCCCAGAAGAAGGCCGCCGGCCGCAAGGGCGGCAAGAAGTCCAGCTAGTGGCAACGGAGTAAGCAGCGGCAAGCGGCGCACAAGGACGTCAAGAAGGCCCAGGCCAGAGCGCGTCAGAAGAAGACGATCACCAAGCTGTCGCCGAAGACACGCTCAGGTAGTACCTGGGCAGTACCCTGGCCGGCGAGGCTAGCTCCCGTGAACGACGAAAGCCCTGCGCTGTGCAGGGCTTTCGTTAGGTAGCGGGGGCGGGATTCGAACCCGCGACCTTCGGGTTATGAGCCCGACGAGCTACCTGACTGCTCCACCCCGCGTCGTAGGCAGACGAATCTAGCAGCCGTCAAGAAGGCGTCAACCCGCGGTCGAGGCTTCGCGCGCGGCTGCCATAGCCTGGGCCTCGTCCAGGAAGGCGCGCACGCGCTGGACCCGGCCGTCGCGGACCCGGGCCACGTGGAAGATCGGCACCTTGCCGATGTCGACGTGGCTGTCCTCTCCGCGCGTGCGGGCCAGCATGCGGATGACGAGCTCGTCGCCCACGGGCTCGATGCTCTCGACGTCGATGTCGTCGAGGTGGATGACGTTCGCCACCTCCTCCGCCAAGAAGCGGACCACCGTGTCGCGCCCGTAGTAGACCCGCTGTCCCGGCCACGAGGGGTCGTTGTGCCACTCGAAGTCGTCGCTCCACATGCGGGACACGGCGGCGAGGTCGCCCTGGTTCCAGAGCGCGTAGCCCTGCCTTACGAATGCGAGGGTTTCGTCGGCCACGTCTTCACGAGTCCCGGCCACAGCGAATAGGATGCCACCCCGGACTCGAAGGCGTGAAAAAGGGCCTGTGAACCGATCCGCCCAGCGCACCAAGGTGGCCGTACTCGGCGGCGGCGTCGGCGGAATGACGGCCGCCTTCGAGCTGACCGCGACCCCGGAGCTGCGCGATCGCTTCGACGTCACGGTCTACCAGCTCGGCTGGCGCAACGGCGGCAAGGGCGCGAGCGGGCGCAACGCCGCCGTGGCGGACCGCATCGAGGAGCACGGCCTGCACGTCTGGTTCGGCTTCTACGACAACGCCTTCCGCCTGATGCGCGACGCCTATGAGGAGGCCGGCCGGCCCCGGGGCACCCCGCTCGCCACCTTCGAGGACGCTTTCAAGGGCTGCGACGAGCTGGTGCTCTACGACCGCCAGGGCGACGGCTGGCACCCGTTCCGCTTCGAGTGCCCGCGCAACCTCCTGCGCCCCGGCGACCCCGGCGAGCTGCCCACCTTCTGGGAGATGGCCGCCACCGCGACGCGGTGGGCGCTCGGCGGCTGGCGCTCCCTGCGCGAGCGGGGCGACGACCTCGTCCCCGGCGACGCGGGCGCCGACCTGATCCCGAACTGGTTCGAGAACCTCGCCGGCGACCTGGCGCGCGACCTGCTCGACGCCCCGCTCGACGTGGCGGAGCGCCTGCTCGGCCTGGCCGAGCGGCTCGCCTCGCTGCGCGCTGGGAGTACGGATCACCTGCTCGCACGACACGCCGCCCAGCCGCTGCTGCTGGTGAAGCTGCTCGAGGCCTTCCGCGAGTGGCTGTGGACGGCCGTGGTCGCTCGGCGCTACAAGGACGACCCCGACCTGCGCTTCTTCTTCACCGTGGTCGACCTCGGCGTGTCCACGGTGGCCGGCATCGTCAAGGACGGCATCCTCGAGCACGGGTTCGACGTCATCAACGACGAGGACTGGGCCGCCTGGCTGCGCCGCCACGGCGCGCGCGACGTCACGATCGGGCGCACCCCGGCCGAGCGCTGCCCCGCGCTGCGGGCCGTGTATGACGTGGCATTCGCGTACCCGGGCGGCGACATCGCCGCCGCCGACTGCGCCGCCGGCACCGCCACCAACGACCTGCTGAGGCTCGTCTTCAGCTACCGCGGCTCGATCATGTACAAGATGCAGGCGGGCATGGGCGACGTCGTCTTCGCCCCGCTCTACGAGGTGCTCAAGCAGCGCGGCGTGGGCTTTGAGTTCTTCCACGCCGTCACGGCGCTGCATCCGGGCGGCAACGGCGTGGACGCCATCGACGTCGTGCGCCAGGCCGAGCTCGCGCCGCGGGTGGCGGAGTACGACCCGCTCGTGCCGGTGAAGGGCCTGGCCTGCTGGCCGAGCGAGCCGCTCTGGGACCAGCTCGAAGCCGCGGCGCGGGGAGTGAACTTCGAGGCGGAGCTCAACCCGCTCGACCGGCCGGCGCGCACGCTCGAGCGGGGCCGGGACTTCGACGAGGTGGTGCTCGGCATCCCGGTCGGTGCCCTGCCGGACCTCTGCGGCGAGCTGATGGCACGCGACGAGCGCTTCCGGCGCGGCATCGAGTCGGCCGTCACTGTCCGCACGCAGGCGTTCCAGCTCTGGTCGAACCGCGACGCCGCCGACCTCGGCTGGGCCTTCGACGAGAACTCGGTCACCGGCTGCTACGTCGAGCCGCTCGACACCTACTGCGACATGACGCACCTGCTGCCGCGTGAGTCCTGGCTGCCCACCGACAAGACTCAGACGATCGGCTACTTCTGCGGTGTGCTCGACGACCGCTCAGGCGAGACGCCCGAGCAGGCGACGGAGCGCGCCAAGCAGAACGCGATCGAGTTCGTCGAGCGCGACCTGGCGGTGCTGTGGCCCGACGCGGGTGGCAGCTCCTTCGACTGGACCGCGCTGGTCGACCGCGCCGGCGGGACCGGCGCGGCGCGCTTCGACGCCCAGTACTGGCGCGCCAACGTGTCGCCCTGGGAGCGCTACGTGCTCACTCCCGCCGGGTCGGTCGAGCACCGCCTGCCCTCGAACGACTCCGGCTTCGCCAACCTCAAGCTCGCCGGCGATTGGACCCGCACGGGCATCGACGGCGGCTGCGTCGAGGCCGCCGTGATCTCCGGCATGGACGCGGCGCAGGCGATCACGGGCGAGGCTCTTCGGATCCCCGGCAAGAGCACCGCCTGGCTGCAACCGCAGCCGCGCGAGCTGCCCCCCTACGTCGAGTACGGCGGGCGCGCCACGGCGCCTTCCCCCTTCGCCTGCGAGGGGGGCCGGCTCCGGGGCCTGCTGCTCCGCGGCGACGCCGCGCGCATCGCCGCGCTGGTCGAGACGATGTTCAACGTTCCGGCGGGCCGCGGCGTCGACTACCGCGCACTCGGCTCGCACGTGATGATGCTGATGGGCGACTTCGCCCGCGTGACGTCGCTCACCCCGCCCTTCGACCGCTGGGGAGCGGTGCGCGAGACGCAGGCCTCGTTCTGGATCCCCGTGCTGGCCGGTCGCGACATCGGCGACGTGTTCGTCGCCGAGCGACTGCTGCTGGCCGTGCCCTACGTCTTCGTCGACAACCCGATGTCGTACCTGGGCGGACGCGAGACGTTCGGGTACGCGAAGACGATGGGCCGCTTCGACCCGGCCTCCGGTGCCGGCGACCACGCCACCATGCAGGCGTTCGGCGGCAACTTCGGCCGCAACGAGGGCGCCGACTGGCGCGACTTCCTGGAGGTGATCGCGGGCGCGCCGCGGCCCGGCGCCGGACAGGCCGAGCCCACCTCCGGCCCGCTCGCGCTGGTGCAGCACCTGGTAGGCGACATGCCCGAGCTCGCGGAAGGCGCGGAGATGATCGTCGGCGACATCCGCCTCACGGCCGGCCTGATGGGCGACCTGCTCGCCGGCCGGGTCGCGCAGGTGTTCCTGAAGCAGTTCCGCGACGCCGCCGACGGCACGCGCGCCTGCTACCAGGCTGTCGTGGAGGCGCCCGTCCAGATCCGGCGCGTGGAAAGCACGCTCGCCGAACGCGACTGGAGCATCCGCGTGCATCCCCTCGACAGCCATCCGATCGACCGCGAGCTCGGCATCGCCGATCAGCAGAGCGAGCTGGCCTTCGACATCGAGATGGACTTCGTGGTCGAGGACGGCCACGAGGTCGGCCGCGTGGCGGCCTTGCCCGGCACGTTGCCGCCCGGCCTGCGACCGGCCGGGCCCAACGGCCCCGGCAGCGTCATCGAAACCGTCGCCCGGTGGGCCTGGAAGGAGATCACGGGGCTCGAGCGGGCCTCGCTGGGCTGGCTGCGACGCCTCTGAAAGCACAGGCGCCCCGCAAGGGGAGCGGGGCGCCTGTTGTGGTGCCGGAGGGCCGTGGCCCCACGTTTGGGTGAGGGTCAGTGGCTGTGCAGGTAGCTCGCCGGGCCGTGCGGGTCGGTGCGCCGCGCGGTGGACGCGTCCTGGGAGGACGTGCCGGTCGAGCTGGCCTTGGAGCCGCGCAGCTCGACGCCGCTCGACCCGGAGATCGCCGCCGCCGTGGCGGACTCGTCCTTGCCGGGGATCTCGGCCGCGCTCGACTGTGAGATCGCTGCCGCTGTTGCCGACTCGTTCTTGCCGGGGATGTCCGCGGCGTGCGGGCCGGGGGTCTCCACGACGATGACCTTCGACGCCGGTGTCGTGATGTCGGTGTTGTCGATCAGCGCGTAAGCGCCGGTCGCAAGGCCGGCTCCGACGACCAGTGCAACCACCGGGGCCGCCATGGTCCTGCGGGAAGGGAGCCTAGGTAGACGTGCTGCGTATTCCATGAAGCACCTCCTGGGGTCACACCTTTGCGGGTCCGCGCCGGGGAGACCAGATCGAGTGCGGAAGTTCTATCCCGCGGGGAGCTGGCGCAAGGCGACCGTGGTCACAGATGGACGCACGTCACAGATACGGTCCCCGGATGGCAACCCGAGTCGCCGTCGTCGATATCGGCACCAACTCGACGCGGCTGCTGGTAGCCGAGGTCGAGGATGGGCGGGTGACCGAGCTCGAGCGGCGAACCACCGTCACGCAGCTGGGCGAGGGGCTCGAGGCCAGCGGACGGCTGTCGGACGCGGCCATCGCCCGCGTGTCCGAGGCGCTCGCCGACTATCGCGAGACGCTCGACCGGCTCGGCGCCGAGCATGTGGTCGCCGTGGCCACCAGCGCCATGCGCGACGCCGCGAACGGGCCCGAGTTCCGCGACGAGATCCTGCGCCGCTTCGGGATCGAGGCGCGCACGATCTCGGGTGACGAGGAGGCGCGGCTCACCTTCCTGGGAGCCACCGCCGGTCGCGACCCCGGGGCGGAGACGCTCGTGATCGACATCGGCGGCGGCAGCACCGAGTACGTCACGGGCCACCCCGCCAGCGACGCCGATTTCCACGTCTCTACGCGCATGGGCTCGGTGCGCCACACCGAGCGCCACCTGCACGGCGACCCCCCGGCCTCGGCCGAGTTGGCGGCGCTGGCCGAGGACGCGCGCTCGATCGTGGACACGGACGTCCCGGCGGACGTACGCGAGCGCGTCGAGGCCGGGATCGCCGTGGCCGGCACCGCCACGTCGCTGGCCGCCATCGACCAGGAGCTCGATCCCTACGACCCCGACAAGGTGCACGGCTACCGGCTGGGTCGAGCGAGCTGCGAGCGGCTCGTGGCCCGGCTGGCCGCGCTGACCGTGGATGAGCGCCGCCGCGTCACCGGCCTGCACCCCGACCGGGCGCCCACCATCGTCGCCGGCGCCGTGGTCCTGCTCGAGTCGATGCGCGCCTTCGACCTGGACGAGATCGAGGTCAGCGAGAACGACATCCTCCACGGCGCCGCGCTGGCCGCCTCAAAATGAAGGCGCCGGCATCATGCCGGCGCCTTCAAAAACGGCCCCATCAGGACGGGCAGGGGTACGTGCCATGAAAGGGCCTTGCGGTCCGGACGGCGGGAGGCGCCGATACGATGCGGCTTCGCCCGAACCTATGTACCGAGTGGGGGCCGACGGGTTGGCCGTACAGCACCTCACCCAGCGCGGGGAACTATAACCCAGTTGGTACCGCTTGAAAAGGGTGCACCGGTGACATGCGTATACAGAGGGGCTAGGCGAGGTTCGCCTTGCGGGGGTATACGACCTCGGGATCGGTGAGGACGTTCACCAGGGCGGGCTTGCCCGACGCGAAGGCGCGCTCCAGCGCCGGTCGCAGCTGGGCCGGGCGCTCCACCAGCTCGCCGTGCCCGCCGAGGGCGCGCACCACCTCGTCGTAGCGGCAGCCGGGCTGCAGCTCGGCCGCGACCGAGTACCCGTAGAGGAACTCCATGGGGTGCTTCTCCAGGGCCCAGATGCCGTTGTTGCCCATCACGCCCACGATCGGCAGGCCGTGGCGCACGAAGCTGTCGAACTCCATCCCCGCGAAGCCGAACGCGCCGTCGCCGAGCAGCAGGCAGACCTGCCGGTCCGGGTGCGCCACCTTCGCCGCGAGCGCGTAGCCCGGGCCAGATCCGAGGCAGCCGTACGGGCCCGGGTCCATCCAGCAGCCCGGCTGGTACGTCTCGATCACCCGGCCGGCGAAGGACACGAAGTCGCCGCCGTCGCCGATCACGATCGCGTCGCGGTCGAGTATCTGACTCAGCTCGTGGTACACGCGCAGCGGGTGGAGCGGCGCGCGGTCGTCGGTCAGGTCGGCCTGCTCGCCGGCGCGCTTCTCGTTCTCGACCTCGCGCAGCTCCGTCACCCAGCCGCTGCGCTCGGGGCCGCCGGCGGCGCCCTCGCGCAGGGCGTCCAGCGTCGTGGCCACGCCGCCGTACAGCTCGGCCGCGACCTCGCGCGGGTGGGGCCGTTTGGGCGGCGTCGAGCCCAGCACCACAACCTGGGTGTCCTCCCCGAACGACCCGCCGAACCCGAGCCTGAAGTCCATCGGCACTCCGACGACCAGCGCCAGGTCGGCGCCCTTGAGCCCCGCGCCGCGCGCGCGTGAGAAGAACATCGGATTGTCGGCCGGCACGCAGCCACGGGCCAGGCCGTTCAGGAACACCGGCACCGACAGCTCCTCGCAGAGCCGCACGAGCGCCTGCTCGCCGCGCGCCCAGTAGAGGCCGGTGCCGGCCATCACCACAGGCTTGCGCGCCGCGCGCAGCAGCTCCGCCGCTCGATCGAGCGCGTCGCCGTCGGCCGCCGGCACGCTCAGCGGATCGGGGAGCGAGGCGGGGGCGTCGCCGCTGGCGTCGGACTCCATGAAGACCTGGTCGAGCGGGAAGTCGACGAAGGCCGGCCCGGTCGGCGCCTCGGTCGCGGCGCGCAGGGCCTGGTCGATCAAATCCGGGATGTCGGCCGTCGTCTGTGCGGTGCGAGCAAGCTTGGTCACGGGCCCCACGAACGGGATGTGGTCGATCTCCTGGAGCGAGCCCTGCCCCCACCGGAACCCGGGCGCGCGCCCGCCGAGCACCAGCATCGGCGAGCCGTTCTGCAGCGCGGACGCCATGCCGCTCATCCCGTTGGTCACGCCCGGGCCCGCCGTCAGCGCGGCCACGCCGGGCTCGCGCGTCGCCTTGGCCCAGCCCTCGGCGGCGAAGGCGGCCGACTGCTCGTGGCGGACGTCGACGATGTCCACGCCCTCCTCGCGGCAGCCGTCGTAGATCGAGAACAGGTGCCCGCCCGAGAGGGTGAACAGCTTGGACACGCCGTGCGCCTTGAGGCGCTTCGCGACCAGCCGCCCGCCGTGCAACCGCGTGTCCTGCTGAGTCTCGGTCCCGGTAGTCATGAGGGGCGCGACCCTACTGGATCGGATATACACCGAGCCTCGATGGCGACGTCACTGAACGGGGATTTCGGAGGGACCTTTCCATTCGAGCCGCGCTTCGTAACGGCGGGCGACGTCCGGCTGCACTACGTCGACGAAGGACCGCCCGACGCGCCCCCGCTGCTGTTCGCCCACGGCAACCCGACCTGGAGCTACCTATGGAGGCGGCCGATCGCCGAGCTGAGCTCCAAGGGGCACCGCTGCGTCGCCTTCGACCACATGGGCTTCGGGCGCTCGGACAAGCCCCGGCAGCTGTCCGCCTACTCGCTGGAGCGTCACGTGGCGAACGCGCTCGCGCTGATCGACGCGCTCGACCTGCGCGACGTAACCCTGATCGCGCACGACTGGGGCGGGCCGATCGGGTTGGGCGCCGTGCTCGAGCGCGGCGACCGGCTGCGGCGCATCGTCCTAATGAACACCTGGGCCTGGGAGCTGCCGAGCTTCCTACCGCCGTTCCTGCGCGAGTTCCGCACGGAGGGGCTCGGCGAGATCCTCGCGCTCGGCGGCAACCTGTTCGTGGAGTCGATCCCCGGCGGGATGCACCGGCGCGACACCGACCCGGTGATGATGGAGGCCTACCGCGCGCCCTTCCCGGACTACTGGTCGCGCGCCGGGACGCTCGCCTTCCAGCGCGAGATCCCACTGACCGAGCGCGATCGCAGCGCCCCGGTGATGGCCTCGATCCACGAGCGGGTCCCGGATGTCGGCGTGCCCGTGCTGCTCGTCTGGGGAATGCGCGACCCGGTCTTCCAGCCGGTCTTCCTCGAGCAGTGGCAGGAGCTGTTCCCCGACGCGGACACGGTCGAGCTCGCTGACGCCTCTCACTTCCTCGTCGAGGACAGCCCCGACGGCGTGACCGGGGCTATTGAGGATTTCCTGCGCTGACGCGCCGCGAGGCGGCTTCGATGCTCTCGACGTTGCGCGGCAGCACCTCGACGCGCACGCGGTTGCCGAACACCACGTGCAGCACCACGCCGCCGAAGCGCTCGGCGAGCAGGCGGGCGTCGCGCTCGGCGTCGTCCACCTCCTGATCGGACAGTCCGCAGGCCTCCAGGAAGCGCCGCGCGATCGGCCCCTCGAGCTCGCGTGTGGAGAGCTCGAGCTGCTCCGTGCGGAACAGGCCGGTGGTCACTCCCGTGGTCGGCGAGACGACGACGGCCGCCATGTCGTCCGACAGCACGTTCGCCTCGGCGGCCACGCGCTCGATCAGCCGTCGCGCGGTCGCTTGCTCGCCGATCTCCGCCAGCAGCTCGGTGAGCCGCTCGCGCCCGAGGATGCCATCGGGGGTGCGGGCCTCCATCAGCCCATCGGTGAACAGGCAGGCAACCGAGCCCGGCACCAGCGGCACCGTGGTCTGGCGCAGGCCGGTGCGCACGCCGACGCCGATCGGCGGTGAGGACGCCGCGGTGATCGGGTCGTGCGGCTGCGGGCCGACCACGATCGGCGCGGGGTGGCCGGCGCTCGCGTAGGTGAGCGAGCCGGTGTCGGGGTCATGCACGGCCAGCAGCACCGTCGCGAAGTCGCCGCCGAGGTTGTCGTCGATCACGCGGCCGGCGACCTGGAGCGCGACGCGCGGCTCCAGCCCGGCCTCGAGGTAGGCGCGCAGCGTGTAGCGCATGAAGGCCGTGCGGGCTAGCGCGCCGCGGCCGTGGCCGGACACGTCGCCGAGGATGAAGCCGACGCGTCCGCCGGTGAGCGGCAGCACGTCGTAGAAGTCGCCGCCTGCCCCGGGGCCGTCGGCCGGCCGGTAGGCCACCGACGTGAGCAGCGCGCCGACCTTGTCGGGCACGGGCGGCAGCAGCGCGGTCTGGAGCAGGCCGACCTCCTGCAGCAGCTCGCGGCGCTGGCGCGCGAGGCGCCGCGCCCGCAGGGCTGCCAGCAGGTAGCCGACGCCGAGCATGACCGACAGCGCGGCGAGCGCTGCCAGCGCGGCCTTGAGCTCGTCGGGCACGACCTCGACCAGTCGCTCGACCGTGTTGGTCACGACGTTCGAACCCTCGTCGCCGCTGCCGGGGCCGCCGTTGCCGTTGTCGTTGCCGCCCCCGCTTCCCCCGCCGGGCTGATCCTCACCGGGCTGCAGCGCGGCCAGCTGTGTGCCGGCCGGCAGCGCGCCGGCGCCGCCGTTGGGACCGCTCCCGGCCGTGCCGCCGTCGCTGCCGGACGCCACACCGAAGGCGGCCGTGTTGTCGCCGCCGGAGCCGTCGCCCAGGTTCTCAGGGTCCTTCACCAGGCCGAACCCGCGGCCCGGCGTGACGTCCGGGGCGCCGGGGCCCGTGCCCGGAGGATTGGACGGGCCCGGCTCGTTGCCCGTGTCCGGCGGCAGCGTCACCTGCGGCTGCGAGTTCGGATCGGGAGCCGGCTCCTCGACGTCGGGCTCGTCGCTGCCCGGGTCCTGGCCCTTGCTGCCCCCGCTGGGCGGGAGTGCGTCCTCGCCCTGCCCGTCGTCCGGCGGGTTCTCCGGGTCGGTTGTGCCGTCGCCCTTGTCGCCGCCGCTGCTCGGTCCCTCGTCGCCCGCCCCGGGGTCGTCCGGCGGCGGCTGCGTGCCCGGGTCGTCGGTCGCCGGCGGCTCCGTCGCCGGACCATCAGGCGGCGGCGGCTGTGTCGCCGTGCCGTCGTCCGGCGGCGGCTGTGTCGCCGTGCCGTCGTCCGCGGGCGGCTCCGTCCACGGGCCCTCCTCCGCCGGCGGTAGCGTCGCCGTGCCGTCGTCCGCCGGCGGCTGCCAGGCCGGCCCCTCGCCGCCCTGGTGATCGCCCCAGCCGTCGTGCGCCTCGGCGGTGTTCAGTGCCCCGTTCGACCCACCGGCCAGCAGCACGATCGCGATCGCGAAGAAGAGAACCAAAGCTGTCCCGGCACGAGCCGCGAAGACCCGCGCCTGGTGACGCAGGAGGTGGGAGGGGGCCACGCTAGTTATGTCGGCTGATCACGCGTCCGTGATTAGGTTTGTCTGGGGGCGGGTGGACGATCGTCCAAGCTCGGGTCGAGGGCGTGCGGGACCGCGCTTGGTGATTCCCCTCACTCTGCCTCACCTCGGGCTTCCGTGCCACCGGTGAACGCTATTCGTCTTCGGGATGCTCCTTGCCCGGCCAGCTGCCGGTGGTGCGCTCAAACGCCCGCCGGGTGTAGTGGTCGGACGCCTCCTTCACCGTTCGGAAGATGGCGCCCTGGACGGCGGCCGCGAGCAGCAGCTTGCGCCAGTCGATGTCGCGGTGCTTGGAGTCGGGCGGCTCCTCGTCGTCGACCAGCCCCCAGAGCTGGTCGAAGATCTTCTTCGAGACGAACCCCGCGAGCAGCCCGCCGCCGACGCTCACGGGGATGAACAGCAGCTTGGCCATTGCGGTTGTATACCCGACAGCGGGCGGCGCAGTCGGGCCGCCTACCATGGCCGTGCCCGGGTAGGCGAACTGGCACAGCCGGCGCCCTTAAAAGGCGCTGCTCGCAAGAGCATTGTGGGTTCGAGTCCCACCCCGGGCATTCGCGGAACGCCGCGTGCCCGGCCGAGCCGGGCGCTTGGCCAAAACGCGCAACTTTGCCCTTGCTACGGTGTCCAAGGGGCGGGTACCCAACCTTGGAAGCTTCGGCTCTTCAACACGCTGCGCGGCTGCCCGCGCTGGCAGGACGGTCGCCGCTGCTGCGTCTGCAGAGTGACGAGCGGCTGATCGCGCTGATCCGTCGCGGCCACCACGGCGCCTTCGAGGCGCTCGTGCAGCGCTACCAGCCACGGCTGCTCGCCTTCTGCCGGCACATGCTGGGCTCGACCGAGGACGCCGAGGACATCCTGCAGGACGTCTTCGCCGCGGCCTTCAAGGCGATCTGCGCCGACGACCGTCCGATCAACGCCCGCCCGTGGCTCTATCGGATCGCGCGCAACCGCTGCCTCAACCACCTGCGCCGCCCGCAGACGTCCGGGCAGGACTCGATGGACGTCTTCGAGCGCGACGGCGGCCTCACCACAGCCGACACCGTCCACAAGCGCGAGGAGTTCCGCCACATCGTCGCCGACGTCGGAGAGCTGCCCGAGACGCAGCGCACGGCCCTGCTCCTGCGCGAGATCGACGCCCTCTCCTACGAGCAGATCGCCGAGGCGATGGACACGACCGTGCCGAGCGTCAAGTCGCTGCTCGTGCGCGCGCGCGTCGCGCTCGCGGAAGCCGCCGAGGCGCGGCTGCTCACGTGCGGCGAGGTGCGGCTCGAGCTGGGCCGCGTGGCGGAGGGCATCGCGCGCACCACAGCGCCGCTCCGCCGCCACCTCAAGACGTGCGACCGGTGCCGCACGTTCCGCACCGAGCTGCGCAGGACCAACAAGGCGCTCGCCTCCATCTACCCGGTCGGCCCGCTGCTGCTGCTCAAGAAGGTCTGGATCGCGAAGCTCGGCTTCGGCGCCGGAGCGGGTGCCGCGGCGACCTCCACGGGCGGCGCCGCCACCGGCGTGGGCGTGGCCGGCGCGACCGCCGCTGCCGCGGGTGGCATCACCGCCGGTGGCTTCACGGCCGGTGGGGCCGTCTCGGGCGGGCTCTCGATGATCGCCTCGAAGGCCGCCGCCGGAATGGCCGCCGCCGTGATCGTCACGGCCGGCGCGGTCGAGGTGAAGCACGTGGCCCAGCCGCAGGTCGTCCCCGCCGCCCAGGTCGCCGTGGCCGTGCCGGTCAAGCCGGCCGCGCCCGCGCTGCCCGCGCAGGAGCCGAAGCCGAAGAAGCCGGCGAAGGTGGCGCAGGCAGTGGTGAAGCCCAAGCCCGATCCGGTCGCCCCGCCCGCGCCGCCGGCCGAGGTCGTCGCGGCCCCCGCCCCGCCCCCTGCGCCCGAGCCGGTCGCGCAGCCCGTGCAGGAGGACGGCTCCACCGCGGTGCTGCCGCCGCGCGAGGAGCAGGACCCCACCGTCGCTCCTCCCGAGAACGAGCCGATCGACCCGGGTACGACGCCGAGCGACGGCACGGTCACGGCGCCCCAGCCGCCACCCCCGCCGCCCGCCGGCGAGCCGGGCCCCAGCCAGACGCCGCCCCCGCCGCCGCCGCCCTAGGGACCTGTCTCGAACAGGCGCGGGCGGTAGCCTGCGCCGCCGTGATCGACTTCGACGACTTCCTCAAGGTCGACATCCGCGTGGGCCGGATCGTCCGCGTCGAGGACTTCCCCGAGGCGCGCAAGCCGGCGTGGAAGCTCACGCTCGACTTCGGCCCCGAGCTGGGCGAGCGGAAGTCCTCCGCGCAGATCACCAACTACACGCGCGAGGAGCTCGAGGGCAGCCTCGTGGTGGCGGTGGTCAACTTCCCGGCGCGCCAGATCGGACCGGTCAGGTCCGAGGTGCTGGTGCTGGGCGTGCCCGACGAGGAGGACCGGGTGATCCTGCTGCGGCCCGCCTCGGACGTGCCGCTCGGCGGCCGGATGTTCTAGGCGGGCGCCGAGCCCGCCGCGGCCGGCGCCAGGCCGATGACCTTCAGCCGCCGCTCGAGCGCCTTCATCGCGAACGCCCGCGTCTCGTCCAGCGAGGCGCCGAGCACCTCGGTTTCGCCCTCGACGTACCACTTGGGCTGCAGCACGCCGTCCGCGATCGGCGCCACCTCCGTGAGCGTGCGCGTGATCGCGTCCCCGTACTTGGGGTCCTCCTGCGCCATGTCGCGCAGGAAGCGCGCGCCGAACGCCACGTGGCGGTGCTCGTCGCGGGCGATGTTGTTGAAGCCCTGGACGAAGCCCGGCAGCGTCCCGACCTGCTCGTTGTACTCGAGGATGAAGTGCTGGCCGGTCAGGGCGAGCATGCCCTCGATGACCATGTGGTAGAGCGTGACGGCCTCGACCAGCGCGACCAGGTCGTCGGGGTGGCGGGCGAGGTGGTCGACGCGGCCCTTGAGCATCTCGTCGAAGAGCTGGTCGAACTCGGGGTTCACGTGCGCGCTGGTTTCGGCCAAGCGGTCCTGGAGGTTCGTCGCCTCGAGCACGCCCACCTCGTCGTAGAAGCGGTTGAAGAAGCGCACGTGGCGCGCCTCGTCCGCGATCTGCGTGCAGAGGAAGATGCGCATCTCCTCGGTGGGAGCGGCGCGCATCATCGGGCCCAGCTCCTCGGCGACCTTCTGCTCGCCGATGAAGAACGAGGACAGGCCGTACATGCGCTGGAAGCGCTCCTCCTCGGGAATGCGCTCGTGCCAGTCGATGCGGTCCTGGGTGAAGTCGATGTCCTGCGTGGCCCACTGCTGGCGCTCCCACAGGTTGTAGAGCTGCTCGTAGCTGAGCAGGTGCACCTCGCCGCGATCGGCGGACTCCAGAAGGCCCGGATCGCTGGTGGCCTGGAAGTCCTCACGCTCGGTTCGCTGCGTCGCAGTCTCGCTCATGACGCGCAGCGTACCGGACGTTTGGCTGGCCAGCCAGTCAGTTGTCGGGGGCTCGCGCCCCGGCCCGCGTGGAAGGTCGGCCAGCCCGCTAGGGGCCGGGCTCGGCGGTCGCCTCGACGCGCACGTTCCCAGACGCGCCCGTGGGCGTGCCTACCAGCTTCGCCCCCGGCCGCAGCCCGTCGAACGTGGTGGAGGCGGAGCTCAGCGCGCCACCGGCCTTGATCGTCTTGTCCCCGAACGTCAGCGCGTACTCGTTGCCGTCGGCCGAGCGCAGCTCCACCCGGATCGAGATGAATGCCGGCACGCGCACGACGCGCGGGCTGATGACGCCGCCCTTGGCGGTGAAGAGCGCGAGCGTCTGGGCGGGCTCCTCGTCGCCCGCCCCGCCGTTGCCGCTCTCGCCGGTGCCCGTGCCGTCCCCGTCGTTGGGCAGCGTCTCGGTTTCCGGGTCGGGGGTCGTGGGCTCGGCTTCGGTTTCCGTCTGGGTCGTGGTCTGCGCCGTGGGCGTGGACTCGGGCTTCGTGCTCGAGGACGACCCGCCCTCGTCGTCGCCGCCGCACCCGGCCACGGTGAGCGCCACCAGCAGGGTCGCTAAAAGGGATTTGCGGATGAAGCGAATCGACACAATCATGGAATGAATGACCGGGAGGCCATGGACACACGGTAATCGCGTGGTCGGCGTCGATACCGCCAGGCGCCGCCTGTGGGTCTGCGGGCAGCGCGTGCACCACGGACCCACCGGCCTGTTCCTCGCCGCCCTTGGCGCAGCCCTGGTCGCCCACGACTGGAAGGACCGCCCGGTCTGGTTCCAGCGCGGCTGGCAGAACCCGCGGTAGCGCCCGGCGCGCTCAGGCCGAGAAGCTCTCCCCGGGCTCCAGGATCTGCACCTTCGACGAGGTCTGCGACTCGACGTCCGCCTTGAAGGCCTCCGCGTCCGTCTCGATCGGCGGGAACGTGTTGTAGTGGCAGGGGATCACCGTCGCCGCGCCCACGAACTCGGCCGCGCTGACCGCGTCGATGCGGTCCATCGTGTAGTGGCCGCCGATGCACATGAGCGCCACGTCGATCGGGTCGCCGCGGCCGGCCACCAGCTTCAGGTCGGAGAACAGCCCGGTGTCGCCGAGGTGGTACACGACCTTGCCGCCGATCTGGATCAGCATCCCGGCCGGGGTGTTGGCCGTGCCCTTGGGCGTGGTCGAGGTGTGCCACGCCGGCACCAGCTTGACCCAGCCCCAGTCGAACTTCACGGTGCCGCCGATGTTCGGGTCGGCGACGTTCTCTACGCCGGCCTCGCCCAGCTCGTTGGCGATCTCCACGATCGCGACCACCGGGGCGCCGGTGCGCTTGGCGATGTCCTCGACGTCGCCGTAGTGGTCGGCGTGCCCGTGCGTGAGCAGGATGTGCGTCGGCTCGAGCTCGGAAGCCTCGGCAGCTGCCTTCGGGTTCCCGGTCAGGAACGGGTCGATGAGGACGCGCGTGTCGCCCTCCGTGATCTCGAAGCACGCGTGCCCGAGGAAGCGAATGTCCACGTTTCAGTCTCCTTGAGGGTTGTCTTGAATTTCGAGTTCCCGGGCGAGCTCCCAGCCAACCGCCACGCCCACCAGCATCCCCATGCGGGTTTCCTCGGCCAGCAACGTCTGGATCCGCTCCGCCCGCAGCGCTTCGTCGGGCTCGGCCAGGATGGAGCGCACCTGCGAGCGGTGCGCGTCGCCGAACCAGCCGCCCTCCTCCAGCGCGTGGCCGAGCACGCGCTGCAGCTGCGGCGCGAGCACCCCCAGGGCGCGCTCGGCGCCGGTGAAGCGCTCCGGGTCCGACAGCGCCCGGACGGCCGCCTCCACCTGCTCGTCCGTGAACACGCCGGAGATGATCCTCTAATACGCGCTCTTGCGCGTGAACAGCGGCAGCGTGAGCCCGAGCAGCGCGCCTGTGAGCGCGCCTCCGACGGCCGCGCCGATGTTGGCCGCTTCCTCGGCCAGCGACAGCAGCACGAGCGCGATCGCGATCACGTAGACGCCCAGCAGGTCGTTCTCGCGCTCCTCCGACCGGCGGGCGGCCAGGCGGTCGTCCACGAGCCATGCGCAGAGCAGGCCGAGCGCCGAGCCATTCGCTCCAAAAGCGGGGAACACGTTGGTGCTGGTGAACAGCGGCGGCGTCTCGACGAGGGCGACGAACGCCATCCCGGCGGCGCCCGACAGAACGAAGACGGTCACGACCCCCAGCGGGCCGAAGCGCCGCTCCAGCAGGCTGCCGAAGATGCCCACCGCCACCAGAGCCACGAACGCGTACCCGATCTGGTCGGCGAACACGAAGGGGGCGACGAAGAAGCGCCAGGGCTCCTCGAGGTTCGGGACCCACAGCTGGCCGATGTCGACGGCGCTGTCGGGCTGGTACACGGCCCGGAACACCAGGATCGACAGCAGGCAGGCGAGGATCAGGCCGAACGTCGCGTAGGGCCGGCTGTCCGGCGCGATCCCCGCGATCTCCTCGGCGCGCAGGCGCGGAAGCGTGGGGCGGCGGCGGCGCTTGGGCTGGGGCTCGCCGCCCGAGCGGTCGAGCTTGGGGGCCCGCTTTCGGACACGCTGCCCGCAGTACGGGCACTCGGTGACGTACGGGCTTACCTCTGACCCGCAATTGCGGCACACGACAAACAGATCCGGCTGGGACACGTGCCTCTCAGAGTACCCGGCCGCATGGGTCAGTCGCCGAGGGTCTCCGCCGCCTCGGGCACGCTCGCGTCGACGATATCCCGCACCACTTCCTGGAGATCGTGGTTCGCCTCATAGACCAGCGCCTGCCGCGCCGCGCCCGTGCCGTTGTCGAGGATGTCCTCGAGCCCGTCGAAGTCGTCCGCGGATCCGAGCTCCTCGGCGTGAGGGCGCAGCCGGTCCATCAGGCGCCGGGCCAGCTCCGCCGCCCCGACGCGGTCCGTCGCAGGCAGATCGACGAGCTCCCCCTCCAGCCCGTGCCGCGCCGCGAGCCACTTGTTCTCGTCGAGCATCTCGTAGGGGTAGCGCGACAGCGACTTGCCGTCGTCGTAGTGCTCCGCCAGCTCCTTGACCATCGCCTGGATCAGCGCCGCGATGGCGAGCGTGTGCTCCACGCGCGTCTGCGAGTCCATCACCCGGATCTCCACGGTGCCGAAGTTGGGGTGCGGGCGCACGTCGTACCAGAGGTAGGTGTAGTCGGGCACCACCTTGCTGGCCGTCATGAAGTCGATCCGCCGGCTCCAGTCCTCGAAGTCGTCGTAGCGCGGTGGGATCCCCACTCTCGGGAAAGCTCGGAAGATCGGCGTGCGGGTGGACTGGAGGCCGGTTTGCTGGCCGCGCCAGAAGGGCGAGTTCACCGACAGCGCCAGCAGGATCGGTACGTGCACTCGCATGCCGTTGGCCACGTGGATCGCCTTGTCGGGGTCGTCTAGGCCGACGTGGACGTGGATGCCGAAGATGATCTCCTGCCGCGCCACGAACTGCAGCCCGGCGATCAGCTCGCGGTAGCGCGGGCGCGACACGACGCGCTGGTCCTCCCAGAGCGCGAACGGGTGGGTGCCGGCCGAACCGATCGCCAGGCCGCGTTCGTCGGCGGCCTGCTGCACCAGCCTGCGGAGGCCGCGCAGCTGTTCCGCCGCCTCGCGCGTATTGCGGCAGGGCGCTGTGGAGATCTCGCAGACCGACTCCATCAGCTCGGGCTTGACCTCGCCGTCCTTCTCCACGCCGTCCAGGACCTCGAGCAGGTCTTCGATCGAACTGGTGAGATCGAGCGTCTCGCGATCGACGATCATCAGTTCCTCTTCGATGCCGATCGTGAACGGCGGGCCGCTGAACCGGTGCTCCACGCGGGCATCGTAGCCGGATGACTTACGCGTAAACGAGGTATAAGAGAGGGGCCTAACCACTAGGAGAAACCCTGCGCACCCGGCCGAGCCGGCTGCTTCGGGCCTCAGGAGGACCCATGACTCTCGGCTACGACGGCAAGCTGTACATCCTCGCGTTCGACCATCGCGGGTCGTTCCAGAAGAAGATGTTCGGAATCGAGGGAGAGCCGACTCCTGAGCAGACCGAGACGATTTCGGACGCCAAGCACCTGATCTTCGAAGGCATGCTGAAGGCCGTGGAGGCCGGCGTGGACCCGCAGTCCACCGGCGTGCTGGTGGACGAGCAGTTCGGCGGCCCGAAGAACATCCCGGGCGAGGCGAAGCAGCGCGGGCTGCTGCTGGCCATGCCGGTGGAGAAGTCCGGCCAGGACGATTTCGACTTCGAGTACGGCGACGAGTTCGGCGAGCACATCGAGCGATTCGACCCCGACTTCTCCAAGGTGCTGGTGCGCTACAACCCGGAGGGCGACGCCGAGATGAACCGGCTGCAGAGCGACCGCCTCAAGCGCCTCTCGGACTGGCTGCACGAGCACGACCGCAAGTTCCTGTTCGAGCTGCTCGTGCCGGCCGAGGAGCACCAGCTCGAGCAGGTGGGCGGCGACACCGACCGCTACGACGCGGAGCTGCGCCCCGAGCTGATGCGCCGCGCCATCGTCGAGCTGCAGGACCACGGGATCGAGGCGGACATCTGGAAGATCGAGGGCATCGACACCCAGGAGGACTGCGACCGGATCGCGCGCACCGCTCGCCGCGACGGGCGCGACGGCGTGGTGTGCGTGGTGCTCGGCCGCGGGGCCGACGACGCGAAGGTCGAGCACTGGCTGCGCCAGGGCGCCCCGGTGGAGGGCTACGCGGGCTTCGCGATCGGCCGCACGATCTGGTGGGACGCGCTCAAGGGCTTCCTGGACGGCGACCTCGAGCGCGAGGACGCGGCCCAGCAGGTCGCCGACAACTACCTGCGCTTCGTGCGGGTCTACGACGAGGCGGCGAAGCAGGCGGCGACCGCGTGAGCGTCCAGCCGGGCGCCACCTTCCGGCGCCCTCCCAAGCGCGACAGCGGCGTTGGTAGCCTTCCCGGCGCTATGCGAATGCGCCAGTCCCTGGCCCAGTTCGAGGAGGCCTTCCGTGAGGAGGCCGCAGAGTCGGTGGTGCGCCGCGAGCGCCTGCGCAAGCACGCCGTTCAGCGATCCCGCGTACGGCGCGTCGAGCGCCGGCGCCAGCAGGGCAAGCTGCGCTTCACGCTGCTGGCGCTATCGATCGTGGTCACCGCCGTGGTGGTCACGATCGTGATGTTCGAGACCCTGGCGATGCTCGCCGGCTAGCCCGAAGCAGCCGGCTCGGCCGGCTGCGCAGGGATCGGCATCAAGCCTTCAGCCGGTCCAGCTCGCCGTCCACCTCGCCGTCTTCCCCGCTGTCGTCCGTGTCGTCGCGACCCTGCTGGATCTCGAGGTAGACCTCCTTGCGGAAGACCGGGACGGTGCGCGGTGCATCGATCCCGATACGGACCTTCTCGCCCATGATCGCCAGCACGGATACCTCGATCTCGTCGCCGATCATGATGCTCTGATTTCCCTTGCGCGTTAGGACAAGCATGCCCCGCGCCTCCCCTGCTCGGGTGCGCTGTGTGGCGCACTTAACCATTCGAAGAGGAAGCGCGCAACGGGGATCGGTAGTCTCCCGCGCCGTTTGGCAAGGAGATCGCTAAAGCCCCAGCTCAACCAGATCAGGACATGGGTGCGCCAGGGACGCACCGATGCTTGGATCGCGCACCAGCTCGAGGTGTCGGTCGGCGACATCCGCAGCTTCAAGCGCGAGCACGAGCTCGTGCCGGGCGACGCGCCCGGAAATGGCGAGGAGGGCCCGGCTGCCGCACCCGAGGAGCTGGACCTGCGCGCGGAGGACGATGCGCTCGTGGCGGCGGCGCTCGAGGCGGAGCAGGAGGCCGACGAGCCGCCCGACGACGAGGACGCCGACGACGACGTGGACTCCGAGGACTCCGAGGACGCCGAGGACTCCGAGGACGACGACAAGCCCAAGCGCCGCCGGCGCGGCAGGCGCGGAGGCCGCGGCCGGACGCGCCGCAAGCCGCAGGCGCTGGAGGGCACCTTCGACCACGGCGACGAGGGCTACGGGCTGTGGCTCGACCCCGCCATCCAGGACGACCCCGTCTACGCCGAGCACTGGGCCGGCCACCGTGCCGTCATCGTGACCGTCGAGGCCGATCGCATCGTCATCACCCGCGCCGGCGAGGACGAGGGCAGCGGCGACGAGGACGAGCAGGACTAGTCCCGGCCGCCCCGGCCCGCCCGCGCTAGATTCGTAGCCCGGTCATGGCTTACGCCCTCGAGAACGCTCTCTACCAGTGGCGCGACGGCAATCGGCGCCTGGCACAAGCCCCGGAGCCCGCGCAGGCCGACCTCGAGCAGGCCGCCGACGTCATCGTCGAGGAGCTGCGCAAGCGGCTCGGCTCGAGCTTCCTGCTCGAGGAGCTTGCCGACTTCTACGACGCGGGGACCGACTGGGCCACCGCGCTTGCCGCCCGCCACAGGGCGGGCACCGACGCCGCGGCGGTGGTCGATGCCGCCTTCGCCCGCTATGCCCGCGAGGCCTCCAACTTCGCGGGCGGACGCGCCCGCGAGAGCCACGGGCGCCCGTAGCGCGCGCTTTCTAGCGCGGCAGGTCTTCGATCACGTAGGCGCGCTCGCCCTGGCGGACCATGCCCATGCGGCGCGCCTCCTGCTCCAGCGCGCCGGGATCCCTCAGCGCGTGCACGCGCCGCTTCAGCTGCTTGTTCTCCTGCGTGAGGCTGTGCAGCTCCTTGCGCTGCTCCCCCGCGGTGCTCGACTGCTGCAGCCAGTGCTTGGCCGGCGAGATGTAGAGCAGCAGGATCACGATCAGCGTCCCCAGCAGAGCCAGCCGGCCGAGGCGGTCCCAGCGGATGCTGGTGCGGCGAGCGGGCATGGTGCGAGCGGCTGCTGACATCCCCCGCACCTTCGCGGGACGGGCGGGCTCTCCTTCCGACCCTAAGCGCGGAACGCGGCGCGCCCCGGGTACTCGGCGTCCGCGCCAAGCGCCTCCTCGATGCGCAGCAGCTGGTTGTACTTCGCCACCCTGTCCGAGCGAGACGGGGCGCCCGTCTTGATCTGACCGCAGCCGGTGGCCACCGCCAAGTCGGCGATCGTCGTGTCCTCGGTTTCCCCGGAGCGGTGCGACATGACCGCGGTGTACCCGGCCTCCTGCGCGGTCCGCACGGCATCGAGCGTCTCGGTGAGCGTTCCGATCTGGTTGACCTTGATCAGGATCGAGTTCGCCACGCCGGCCTCGATCCCGCGCCGCAGCCGCTCGGTGTTGGTCACGAACAGGTCGTCCCCCACGAGCTGCACGCGCTCGCCGATCTGCTCGGTCAGGGCGCGCCAGCCGGCCCAGTCCTCCTCGTCCATGCCGTCCTCGATCGAGAGCACCGGGTAGCGGGACGAGATGTCGGCCCAGTAGGCCGCCATCTCCTCGGCGGTGAGCACCCGCCCCTCGTGCTCGAGGACGTACGAACCGCCCTCGTAGATCTCGCTGGTGGCGGGGTCGAGCGCGATCGCCACGTTGTCGCCGGGCGCATAGCCGGCCGCCTCGATGCCCCGGATCAGCACCTCGAGCGCGGCCTCGTTCGAGGCCAGGTCCGGCGCGAAGCCGCCCTCGTCGCCGACGGCGGTGGCCAGGCCGGCCTCGTGCAGCGTGCGCTTGAGCGCGTGGAACACCTCGGCCCCCGTGCGCAGCGCCTCCGAGAAGCTCGGTGCCCCCACTGGCACGACCATGAACTCCTGGAAGTCCACCTTGTTGTCGGCATGAGCGCCGCCGTTGAGCACGTTCATCATCGGCACCGGCAGCACGTGCGCCGCCTCCCCGCCCAGGTAGCGCCAGAGCGGCAGCCCGGCTTCGGCGGCGGCGGCCTTTGCCGCGGCCAGCGACACGCCCAGGATCGCGTTCGCGCCCAGCCGGCCCTTGTTGGCCGTGCCGTCCAGCTCGATCATCGCCCGGTCGACGGCGGGCTGATCGGCGGCGTCGAGGCCGCGCACCGCGTCGGCGAGCTCGCCGTTCGCGTTCGCGACCGCCCGCGACACGCCCTTGCCGCTCCATGCCTCCCCGCCGTCGCGCAGCTCGACGGCCTCGAACTCGCCGGTCGACGCGCCGGAGGGCACAGCCGCCCGTCCGGACGCACCCGACTTCAGCACGACGTCGACCTCGACGGTGGGGTTGCCGCGGCTGTCGACGATCTGCCGCGCGTGCACCTTCTCGATCTCGCTCAAGCTCCGTCCACCTCGTCTTTGAATCG
Source organism: Thermoleophilaceae bacterium (assembly GCA_034664125.1). Lineage (GTDB taxonomy): Bacteria > Actinomycetota > Thermoleophilia > Solirubrobacterales > Thermoleophilaceae > JACVRW01. The sequence continues at coordinate 63,632 of JAXDIG010000007.1, forward strand.
GTCCGCTGCGTGCCGCAGGGCCAGCTCGGGGTCCACTCCCGCGTCGACCGCCTCGCGGACGGCGGCCAGCAGCCGGTCGCCCGGGTCCTGCGAGTCTGAATCCAAGCGGAACCCCGCGCTCTCTGCCCGCCTGAGGACCTTCTTCGCATAGAGCGTCGCGGGCAGGTTCTCCGGGATGTCGCCGAAGATCGCGCCGGCGCGCTCGTCCTCGCGCTTGATCTCGTCCCAGTTGCGCACCACGTCGCCGGCCGTCTCGGCCTCGCGATCGCCGAAGACATGCGGGTGGCGGCGGATCAGCTTCGCGCGTACGTGATCGGCCACCTCCGGGAGGCTGCCGGCACCGCGCTCCTCGAGCAGGAGCGCCAGGAAGTAGACCTGGAACAGCACGTCGCCCAGCTCGTCGACGAGCTTCGGGTCATCGCCGGAGTGGGCGGCGTCGGCCAGCTCGTAGGCCTCTTCGACGGTGTGAGGGACGATCGAGCGCTCGTCCTGCTCGCGGTCCCACGGGCAGTCGCGGCGCAGGCGCCGCGTGATCTCGTCGAGCCGCACGAGCGCGGCCGCGAGATCCCCCTCCGCTCCCACTAGTTCTGGGGCGTGGGCTGCTGCGGCGCGGGAGCCTGCGGCGAGGGAGCCTGCGGCGAGGGCTGGGCCGGGGCGGCACCCGTGTCCGTCTTCTCCTTCGGCGCGTTCTTGCACTCGGCCACGCGGAAGTCGTCGGAGCAGTTCGTCTTGTCCTTGTACTCCTCGCGGAAGTCCTTGATGAACGCGTCCAGCGCCTTCTGCTGACGCTCCGAGCGCAGCAGGTTCTTGATCGTGTCCCGGGACTGCTCGAGCGACTGCTGCGAGGCCGGCGTGATCTTCTGGACCTCGAACACGTACCAGCCGAACTGCGTCTTGACAGGGCCCTTCAGCTCGCCCTTGCTCGCGGCGAAGGCGGCGTCCTCAAACGCCTTGTCCTGCTGGCCCTTCGCCACGGCCGGCAGCTTGCCGCCCTGGGCCTTGGAGGCCTCGTCGATCGAGTACTGCTTGACGACGTCCTTCCAGCCCTGGCCACCGTCGAGCGCCTGGAAGGCCTGCTGAGCCTTCGCCTCGGTCTTGGTGAGGACGACGCGCAGGTCGCGCCGCTCCGGCTGAGCGAAGCGCTTCTGGTTCTTCTCGTAGTACTGCTGGACGTCCGCGTCCGAAACCTTCTTCGCGTCCTCGGTGACCTTCTGCGTGAGCTTCTGCTGCAGCTGCGAGAGCTTGACGCGGAAGAGGATGTCCGTCTCGGTCATGCCGGATGTCTTGAGGAACTGCTTGTAGGCCTTGTCGGTCGGGAAGGCCTGCTTCTTCTGGTCCTCGAACGACTTCCTGACGGCCTTGTCGCTGACCTCGATGTTGCGCTTGTCGGCCTCTTGCTGGACCCACTCGGCCTGGATCAGGAACTGCATGACCTCGCGCTTGAGCGTGTCGTACTCGGTCTTGCACTGCTTCTTGAGGGCGGCGTCGGACTGCTTGGCCTGACCAGTCGGCGCGGGCGCCTTCTTCTTGGCTGCCACGCACTTCTTGAAATCGGGCGGATCGGGAACGGCCGCCGGACCGCCCTGAGCCTGGCTCTTGACCGCGGTGGACACCCACTTGTTGAACTCGTCCTGCGTGATCGTCTCGTCGCCCACCTTCGCCACGGCGTTGGGCGGGACGTCGTTTCCGCAGGCCGACAGGATGCCCGCGGAGAAGCCTGCGACGGCAAGGGCGAGCAGCGTTTTGTGGATGATCCGTGCCAAAGCGGTGGCGAAGGGTAGCGAACGCTATTCGGGCTTTGGAGCCGTCGCCATCTCGAGGATCGCCTCCGCCGCGGTGACCACCGCGCGGAAGCGCTCGGCGGGCTCCTCGGGCAGTCGCACGCGCACCGTGCTGCGGCCCGATTCGAAGATCGCCTCGGGCACACGCTGGCGCAAAGCCTTGGCTCCGCGCGAGTCGAGCTCGATCGGCGTGACCGACATCACCCCGCCGCGGAAGTCCACGGACCGCGCCCCCGCCCGACCGAGCTTGATGCGGGCGTCCTGCAGCCGGATCAGGTTGTCCAGGGCCGCCGGCACCGGACCGAAGCGGTCCTCCAGCTCCTCGCGCAGCACGATCAGCTGGGCCACTTCGCGGGCCCCCGCCACGCGCCGGTGGATCTCGATCTTGGCGGCCTCGTAGGGCACGTAGTCGCCGGGCACGTAGGCGTCCACCGGGAGGTCCATGCGCACCGGCTCTGCCGTCTCGTCCGCGGCCTCGCCCGCGAGCAGGCGCACCGCCTCGTCGAGCATGCCGACGTAGAGCTCAAACCCGACGGCGGCCACGTGGCCGGACTGCTCCTCGCCGAGCAGGTTGCCGGCGCCGCGGATCTCCAGGTCGCGCATGGCGATCTTGAAGCCCGAGCCCAGCTCGGTGTAGTCGGACAGCGTGGCCAGCCGCTTGCTGGCCTCCTCGCTCAGAGCCGCGTGGCTGGGGTAGAGCAGGTAGGCGTAGGCGCGCTCGCGCGAGCGGCCCACCCGGCCGCGGATCTGGTAGAGCTGCGCCAGGCCGAACAGGTCGGCGCGCTCGACGATCAGCGTGTTGGCGGTGGGGATGTCCAGGCCCGACTCGACGATCGAGGTGCATACGAGCACGTCCGCCGCGCCGCGCAGGAACTCGAGCATGTGGTCCTCCAGCTGGCCCTCGGCCATCTGGCCGTGCGCGACCGACACGCGCGCATCCGGCACGATCGCGCGGATGCGCTCGGCGGTTTCGTCGATCGTGTCCACGCGGTTGTGCAGGAAGAACGTCTGGCCGCCGCGCGCGAGCTCGCGCTTGATCGCCGAGGCCACCAGTTCCTCGTCGTACTCGCCCACGTAGGTCTTGACCGGGCGGCGGCCCTCCGGAGGCGTCTCGATCACGGAGATGTCGCGCAGGCCGGCGAGCGACATCTGCAGCGTGCGCGGGATCGGGGTGGCCGACAGCGAGAGCACGTCGACCTTCAGCTTGAGCTGGCGCATCAGCTCCTTCTGCTTGACGCCGAAGCGCTGCTCCTCGTCCACGATCAGCAGCCCCAGCTCCTTCGGGCGGATGTCGCGCGAGAGCAGCCGGTGCGTGCCGATCAGAATGTCCACCTCGCCGCGCGCGAAGGCGGCAGCGGCATCGCGCGCCTCCTTCGGCGAGCGGAAGCGCGACACCATGTCGATCTGGAAGGGGTAGTCGCGCAGGCGCTCGGTGAAGGTGCCGTAGTGCTGCTGTGCCAGCACGGTCGTGGGCACCAGGAACATCACCTGCTTGCCGTCCTCGACGGCCTTGAACGCCGCTCGCAGGGCGACCTCCGTCTTGCCGTAGCCCACGTCCCCGCAGATCAGGCGATCCATCGGACGCGCCTCCTCCATGTCCGCGCGAACCGCCTCGATCGCCTCCAGCTGGTCCGGCGTCTCGCGGTACGGGAACGCGGCCTCGAACTCCATCTGCCACTCGGAGTCGTGCGGGAACGCGTGGCCGGCGCGCCGCTTGCGCTCCGCGTAGAGCGTGATCAGCTCCCCGGCGAGCGCCTCGGCCGCGCGCCGGGCGCGCAGCTTCTGCTGCTCCCACTGCTTGCCGCCGAGCTTCGACAGCTGCGGGTCGCCGGCGTCTGCGCCCACGTAGCGGCTGATCTTGTGCAGCTGGTCGCTGGGCACGAACACGCGGTCGCCGTCGCGGAACTCGAGCTCCAGGTAGTCGCGTGTGGTGCCGCCCACGGTCTTCGTCTCGAACCCGGTGAAGCGCGCGACGCCGTGGTCCTCGTGCACGACAGGCGCGCCCGCGCGCAGGTCGGTGAAGGAGGCCATCGCGCCGGTTCGCGGGCCCTCGGGCCGGGCGCTGCGGCGGCGGCGCAGCAGCCTGTGCTCGGGCACGACGGCGAGCTTCAGCTGCGGCGCGAGGAAGCCCTCGCGCAGGCCGGCGTGCGCGAACAGCACCTTCGGCTCCGACGGGGCGGGCTTGCCGTCGAGGAAGGCCGCCTGGACGCGGGCGAGGTTCAGCTGCGCGCGCTCGGCCTCGCCGCGCCGCGCCCAGGTGACGATCGTGCGGTAGCCGGACCGCACCAGCTTCTCCAGCTCCGGCTCGGCCTCCCGCAGGGAGCGCGCCGCGGTGTCGGCGCTCTGGGCGCGGAACTCGTGCGGCTGGTCCCCGGAGATGCTCGACAGGCGCAGGGCCGCGCGGCGGTCGAGCGTCTCGGTGAGGCGATCGGGGTGCACGTAGAGGTGGTGGGCGTCCTGGTCGTGGAAGCTGGCCGTGACGTCCTCCCACAGGTCCCGCAGGGCAGGCGGCAGCTCCTCCTCGGCCGCGACCACGACGAGCGCGTCGTCGGGCACGAGGTCGAGCAGCTCGAGGAAGCGGTCCACCGGCAGCACGTCGGCGATGTCGGGGCGCTCGGCGGCCTCGGTGCTGGCCGCGATCTCGGCCAGCTCGCGGTGCTCGGGACCGAGCTCCGCGGCCGGTTCGATCTCCACCCGCTCCGCCTCCTCGAGCGAGCGCTGGGTGAACGTCGAGAACCAGGTGAGGCGCTCCACCTCGACGTCGAACAGCTCGCAGCGCACCGCCCGCTCCTCGGTGGCGGGGTAGACGTCGAGGATGTCGCCGCGAACGGCGAACTGGCCGCGGTCCTCGACCTGGTCGACGCGCTCGTAGCCGCACGCCACCAGCTGGTCCGCCGTCTCGTCCAGGTCGAGCAGCCCGCCCTTCTCGATCGCGAAGCCGTGCGGACGCAGGTCGGGGTCCGGCACCTTCTCGGCGAGCGCGGCGGCCGCGGCAACCACTACGGCGGGCTGCTCGCCCAACAGCGAGTCGAGCGCGGCGATGCGCAGCCCGACCAGGTGAGGCGGCGGCGCCAGGTGGGACTCGTACCGCAGGCCGCGTGCCGGATAGAAGCGCACCGGCCGCGGAGCGAGGAAGGCCCTCAGGTCAGCGGCGAGATCGCGAGCCGCGCGGTCGTCGCCCGCGACCACCAGGGCGGGCCGGTCGGGCTCGGAGTCGAGCAGCGAGGCCAGCAGATAGGGGCGCAGGCTCGCCGACACGAAGGCCCGCTGGGGCTCGGTGCGCGCAGCGTCGGCCAGCGCGGTGACCTTCGCGTCCTCGTGGGCGTATTTCAGAAGTGGTCTGAGCATGCGCAGCAGCCGCCCGGGGCTGCCGCGCGGCCTGGACGTTCAGGTTACTCAGGCACGACCAGGCGCTCCAGCTCGTCCGCGGCGCGCTCCACCAGCTCGCGTACCTCCTCCTGAGGCTCGCTGAAGCGCCCGAGCACGTGGGCGGAGACGATCTCCGGGTCGGTGCTGTCGGGACGGCCGACGCCCACCCGGATGCGCCGGAAGTCGGGGCTGCCGAGCCCGGCTTTGACGGCCTTGAGCCCGTTGTGGCCCGCAAGGCCACCGCCGAGGCGGGCCTCGACGCGTCCGAAGGGCAGGTCGATCTCGTCGTGGACCACCACCACGTGGTCCAGGTCCACGCCGAGCTCGCCGCGCGCCGGGCTGACGGACTTGCCGGAGTCGTTCATGTACGTCTGGGGCAGCAGCACCCCCACGCGCGGGCCGCCGGGGCCGGTGCGGCCGTCCGTGTAGAGCCCCGCGTAGCGCTTCTTGGCCTTGGGGAGGCCCCAACGCTCGGCGGCGTGGGCGGCCACCTCGAACCCGACGTTGTGGCGGGTGCGGGCGTAGCGGTCGCCGGGATTGCCGAGCCCGACCACCAGCCAGTCCACCCTGCCGGAAGCACTCGGCTCGGCCGAGTGTGCACGGTTCCGCTTCCGGCCGCTCCCGTCGCGTCCGCGACGGAAGAGGCTCAGGACTCCTCGCCTTCGGCTTCCTCCGCCGGGGACTCGGCCGCCTCGCCCTCGTCTGCGGCGGCCTCGACCGGCTCGCCGTCCTCGCCGACCAGCGCGGGCTCCTCCTCGATCTCCTCGGGCTCCTCGACCTCGGTGGGCACGACCACCGTGGCGATGATCGTCTCCTCCGGGTCGTCGAGGAACTCCACGCCCTCGGGCGCCGTGATCTCGGAGAGGTGCATGGTGGCGGCGATCTCCATGCCGCTCACGTCCACGTGGATGGCCTCGGGGATCGCCGTGGGCAGCGCCTCGATGTGCAGTTGGTGGGTGACGTGCTCGAGCACACCGCCCTCCTTGACGCCGGGCGCCTCGTCGATGCCCTCGAGGTGGACCCCGACCTGCGTCTGGATCTTCTCGTCGAGGCGCACTTCGAGCAGGTCGATGTGGATCAGCTCGTCCCGAACCGGGTCGAGCTGGCGATCCTTGACGATCACCGGGAGCGTCTTGCCGTCGACCTTGAGGTCGATAAGCGCCGACCCGTCGACCAGCACGTGGCGCAGCACCCGGGCGTCGACCTTGAACGACGAGGCGTCCTCCTGGCCGGTGCCGCCGTAGACGACGCCGGGCACGAGGCCCTGCCGGCGCAGGCGCCTGGTGGCGCGCGTCCCGCGCTCGGGGCGTTCCTCGACTTCGAGTGTGGGGCGCTTTCCGTCTGCCATCGGCCGACGAGTGTAGCCACCTGGGGGCTCACGCCCCCAGTCCCCCCGCTCCACCTGGCCGGTCGGCGCTGGGTTCGGCCTATCCTCGAAGCCGAGTGGCCGGCAGCGACGACAGCTCTATCCCCAAGGGCAGGATCCGGCGCACCGCCCAGGTCGGCTCGGTGGTCGGCACCCAGGGGGCGCGCTACGCCGGCACGCGCGCGGCCAACCTGGCCCGCTCGCCCGAGGAGGCCGCCGACGCGCTGGAGCGCCGCCACCTCGAGGCCGCCGAGCGGATGGTGGCGACGCTCGGCCGCATGAAGGGCGCGGCCATGAAGATCGGCCAGCTCGCGTCGTTCATCGACACCGAGTTCCTCCCGCCCGAGTACCGCGAGCTCTATCAGGAGCAGCTGGCCCAGCTGCGCACGCAGGCGCCGACCATGCCCTGGAAGCAGGTGCGCAAGGTGCTCGACGAGGAGTGGGAGGAGCCCTGCGAGGAGCTGTTCGAGCAATTCGACCACGAGGCCGCGGCGGCGGCCTCGATCGGCCAGGTGCATCGCGCGGTGCTGCCCGACGGCCGGGCGGTGGCGGTCAAGATCCAGTACCCGGGCGTGGCGGACGCGATCGCCGCCGACATGCAGAACGCCGGCCTGATCCTGCGGATGGCCAAGGCGCTCGCGCCCGGGCTCGACGCGAAGGCCGCGGCCGACGAGCTCAAGGAGCGCGTGATGGAGGAGCTCGACTACGAGCTCGAGGCTCAGAACCAGCGCGCGTTCGCGCGCGGCTACCGCGACCACCCGTTCATCCACGTGCCGGACGTGGTCACCAGGCTCTCGACCCAGCGCGTGCTGGTGAGCGAGTGGGTCGACGGCGCGGGGTTCGAGGAGGTCAAGCAGCTGCCGCAGGCCGACCGCGACCGCTTCGGCGAGATCGTCTTCCGCTTCTGCTTCGGCTCGATCTTCCACCTGCAGCACTTCAACGCGGACGCCCACCCCGGCAACTACCTGCTCATGCCCGACGGCAAGGTGGCGTTCCTCGACTTCGGCATGACCAAGCACCTGGACAAGGACCAGATCGAGCTGGAGATCACGGCGCTCGAGGCGATCTTCGACGACGCTCCGGAGCGGCTGCGCGTGGCGCTGCACGACCTCGGCTTCCTCAACAACCCCCAGCAGGTGGACGCCGAGCAGCTGATGGAGCACGTGAAGGTGGTCGGCGGCTGGTACATGGAGGACCGCGAGGTCAAGGTTGACTCGCGGCGGGTCATGGACGCGATCGCGGCAGTGTCCGACCCGCGCTCCGAGTTCTACCGGCTGATGCGCCGCGAGAACCTGCCCGCCAACGAGCTGATGGGGCGGCGCATGGAATCGGGCGTGCTGGCGGTGCTGGGCCAGCTCGAGGCCACCCGCAACTGGAACCGGATCGGCCGCGAGTGGTGGTTCGCGGACCCGCCCGCCACGCCGCTGGGCGAGCAGGAGTGGGCCTATTTCGAGTCGCGCGGCGAGAAGCGCGTGCGCAAGTTCGCGGCGCGCGCGACCTGACCGGCGGCGCGGGCGACGTAGGTCAGCGCTTGGCCCTGCGCGTGACCTGGGTCGTGAGGCTCACCGCCACGCCCGGCGCCGACAGGCGCGTGGCCTTGACGCTGAAGCGGAGCTTGCCGGACACCAGGCCGCTCACGCGCACCGTGCTGAAGGTGGTTCCGCGCCGCCGGCTCACCTTGAGCTTGCGCACCCTCGCTGAGCGCGCGACGACCTTGCCGCGCCGGATCACCCGGAAGCTCCCGATCGTGAAGGCGTCGGCCCCGTTCGCCCACGTGAGCGCGAACTGCGCGGTGTTGATCCGCTTGGGAATCGTGACCGTGTGCGCCTCCGGCTTCCCGACCTTCTTGAACGCGTCGGTGAAGCGCTTCGGCGGGGCCTGGCACGTGATCGCGCTGTTGAGGTCGAACATCGCCGCCTGCAGCTCGCTGGCCTCGTCGGCGCGCCGGTAGAGGCCACCCGTTTCGGTGGCGATCCGCTGCAGCAGCTGGTCGCCGGGCGAGCCCGCGCCCACGCCCAGACCGAGCACGTAGACGGGCGGCCCGCCAGCGTGGCCGTTCGCGTAGGGCTCGAGCGCGGTGTGCTCGCCGTCGGTGAGGAAGATGCGGCCGTTGGCGTTGGGGTTGTGCGACCCCGCGGCCGTGAAGGCGGCGTTGTAGTCGGTACCGCCACCGTCCTCGACCAGGGCCGTGCCCATGGCGGCCTTGAAGGCCGCCGCGTTGGGACCGATGACGCCCGGGCCGAACAGCGGCGCCGCGTCGCTGCCGAACTCGACAGCGCCCAGCGTGCGCTTCTCGTTGCCCTGCGTCTCCATCAGCAGCTCCATGGCGCGGATGCGCAGGTCGCTCGGGTCGCTGAACGACATCGAGCTGGAGTCGTCGATGATGGTCTCGAGGTTGTCTTTCGGCGTGCATGCCGCGGCGGCCATTCCGGGCAGCGCCGCCCCGGCAACCAGTGCGACGCTCACGAGGGCGGTGGCCTTCCAAGCGGTTCTCATCGATCGAATCGTCGGCGCGCGCGACAGCCGGACGCAGCGCCGCTGGCGGAAATCGACGGATGTTGTGCTGCTGGAGCCGGCCGGTGCTTACGGCCGCTCGTGCTCCCGGGCGTCCTCGTCATCGGGCTCGGTGCCGTGCTCGAGCCCTCCGCTCGCGCCGGTTGCGTCACCCGCGCCCTTCTGGCCGGCGTCGTCGGGCGGCCCCGGGTTGTCTTCGTTGAGGGCGCCCGTCGACTCGGTCGGCTCCTCAGCGCTCTCCACCGGCTCCTCGCGTGGGTCTGGCCCAGTCTCCATTCGTCCTCCTTCGTCGACGTTGGCGGCGCCTCGACGCACTCCGCCGAGCCCGTCCCCCTCCTCGCCTCCATACCCGGACGCCGGGGTGCAAATCTCGGCCCGCAGCCCACGGTCGTCAGCAGCTACGGGTATGTTCGTGAACTGCGTACGGATCGCTGGGCACGGAGCCCGGCAGAAAATCTGAGGGAGAGAGACATGGCGACAGACGGTCGGACCGGCGGCAACACCGGTGGAATCGGCATCGGCGGCATCCTGGTCATCGTCGGGATCATCGTGATGCTCGTGTGGAGCTTCGTGCTCGGGCTGATCATCACGCTCGTAGGACTGATCGCCTTCGGCGGCTTCGCTCGCGGGAAGTGGTACTGACCCCGGCGCCGGAACGCTAGAAGAGCTGGTTCTCGCCGGCGAAGATCTCGGACACCGAGTCGTCGGTGAAGATGCGGCGGATCGAGTCCTCGAGCACGTCGGCGCAGGTGAGCTGGGTGATCAGGCCGGGTGCGCCCTCGTTGAGCGGCACCGTGTCGGTCACGACGATGCCCGACAGCGGGCCGTTCGCGAGGATCTCGAAGGCGTTGCCCGAGAACAGCCCGTGGGTGGCCACCGCGAACACCTCGTTGGCGCCCTCGTCGAGGACCGTCTGGGCGGCGGCGTTGAGCGTGCCGCCGGTGGCGATGATGTCGTCGACGATCACCGCCGTCTTGTCCTTGACGTCGCCGATCACGTAGCCGATCTCGGCCACCTGCTGCGCCGGCCGCTCCTTCTCCATGAGCGCGTAGGGCGCGCCCACCTTCTGCGCGAACTTGCGCACCAGCTTCACGCGGCCGGCGTCCGGGGCGATGATCACCAGTTCGCGCTTGGCGAGCCGGTCCTGCACGAACTGCGTGAGAATCGGCATCGCGGTCATGTGGTCGACCGGCTTCGAGAAGAACCCCTGTAGCTGGCCGGCGTGGAGGTCCATGGCGACCAGGCGGTCGATGCCGGCCGTCTCGAGCACGTCGGCCACGAGGCGTGCGGAGATCGGCTCGCGCGGGGCCGACTTCTTGTCCTGGCGCGAGTAGCCGTACCAGGGCGTGACCGCGACGATCCGGTGCGCCGAGGCGTGCTTGGCCGCGTGCACCATCAGCAGCAGCTCCCAGAGGGCGTCGTTCACGGTGAGGCCCTCGCGCGCCGAACCGCAGACCGACTGCACGACGAACAGGTCGGCGCCGCGGATGGACTCCGCGTAGCGGCAGTAGACCTCGCCGTCGGCGAACGTCTTCAGCCCGGCGTCCGTGAGCTCGACACCCAGCCGGTCGGCGATCTTGCCACCCAGCTCCAGGCTCGACCTCCCGGCAGTGACCATCAGTCGCTTCTCGTAGCCCGCCGTGATGCTCGTAGCCGGCGCCACCCCTGCCTCCGTCTCGAGAGCCGTGCTCACTGCGAATCCTCCTCAACGCGGTCCGAGTAACCCTCGATGTTCTTCTGCTCCGGCCGGGCGACCCCGAGCGCGCCCTCCGGCACGTCGTCGGTGATCGTCGAGCCGGCACCAGTGTACGCGCGATCTCCGACGTCCACCGGGGCGACGAGCGACGTATGGACGCCGGTCTTCACGCTCTTTCCGACCTTGGTGCGGTGCTTGCTCCGGCCGTCGTAGTTGGCCGTGATCGTGCTGGCGCCGAGGTTGCTTGCCTCGCCCACGTCGGCGTCGCCGATGTAGGACAGGTGAGGCACCTTGGCCCCCTCCCCGATGTCCGAGTTCTTGACCTCGACGAAGGTGCCGATCTTGGCGCCCTCGCGCACCACCGTGCCTGGGCGCAGGTAGGCGAACGGGCCGACGCTCGCCTGCTCGTGCACCTCGGCCTCGACGAGGAAGGAGTGCACCACGCTGGCCGCGTCGCCGATCACGGAGTCGCGGGCGGTGGTATGCGGGCCGATCGTGCAGCGGCCGCCGACGCTCGTGTCTCCGAGGAGGCTCACGCCCGGCCCGACCACCGTGTCCACTCCAATCCGCACACCGACCTCCACCCTCGTACTGCCCGGGTGCAGGAAGGTCACTCCTGCGCGGGCGTGCTCCTCGAGGATGCGCCGCTGCGCGAGCTCCTCGGCCTCCATCAGGCCGGCGCGGTCGTTCACGCCGTGGGAGATGTCGAGGTCGTCGGTCCTGCAGGCGACGATGCTCGCCCCGTCCGCCAGGAGCAGCGGGAAGACGCCGGTGAGGAAGCGCTCGCCGTTCTGGTTGGTCACCCGCTCGAGCCCCTCGAACAGCGCCGGCGCCTCGAAGACGTAGGTCCCCAGGTTGATCTCGCGGATGGCCAGCTCCTCCGGAGCCGCGTCTTGGGTGTGCTTGGTTTCGACGATGCGCTCCACCTCGCCCTGGCCGTCGCGGACGATGCGGCCGTAGCCGGCCGGGTCCTGAAGCTCGGTGGTCAGCAGGGTGGCGTCGGCGCCGGCCTCGCGGTGGTGGCGCAGCAGGTCGCGGATCTGATCGGCCGTGATGAGCGGGTGGTCCCCGGACAGCACCAGGAAGGGCCCCGGTTCGACGGCGTCGCGGGCGGCGAGCACAGCGGAACCCGTGCCCTCGCCGTCGCGCTGCTCGGCGACCTCGACCTCGTCGGGCAACCCCTCCACGACGCCGTCGCCGGGCCGGACGACGGCCACCACCCGGGTCGCGCCCGCCGCACGCGCGGCGTCCACGACCCACTCGATCATGGGCTTGCCGCAGATCCGGTGGAGAACCTTGGGAACGTCCGACCGCATCCGGGTGCCCTGGCCGGCGGCCATGATGAGGACCGTGAAGGGCTCGGTCATTCAGGTGCGAGGGTACCGGCGAAGCCGCCAGGACCTATCCTCAGGCAACCACTGGGGAGTGGTGTAACTGGCGAGCACGGGGCACTTTGGATGCCCAGGAGGTGGGTTCAAGTCCTCCCTCCCCAGCCTTTCGGTCGCGCGGTTATGCGAACATACGTTCGTGCCACGCGTCGGACCTAGGTACAAAGAGAGCGAAGCTCGCGCGGCGATCGGGTCGTCCAAGTCTTGGTCGGAGGCGCTGCCACGGCTCGGCATGTGCCATACCGGCGGAGCCCATCACGTGCTCAAGAAGTACGCGGCTCTCTGGGGGATCTCGACCGACCACTTCGATCCGTACGCCGCGGTTCGCGGGGTTTCGCAGCCGCGGCCCCTCGACCAGATCCTGGTCGAGGGCTCGACCTTCGATCGCGGTCAGCTGAAGAAACGCCTCTACCAAGCGGGGCTCAAGGAACGGATCTGCGAACTCTGCGGTCAGGGGGAAGTCTGGCGTGGCGCCGTCATGGGCATGATCCTCGACCACATCAACGGCGTCTCGAACGACAACCGGCTCACGAACCTCCGGATTGTGTGCCCGAACTGCGCCGCGACGCTCGACACCCATTGCGCGCGCACTCGCCGGGTCACCCGCGCCGAGCTGCGCTGCCTTCGCTGCGGCACCACATTTCGCCCGAAGGCCGCCTCCCAGCGCTACTGCTCACGGGAGTGCGGCTCTCGGTGGGATCGCTCGGGAATTCCTCGTCCTGGCGCCCGCCGAGTCGACCGGCCTCCCTACGCCCAGCTGATGCGGGAAGTTCGAGCGCTCGGATTCTGCGCCACGGGACGCCGTTACGGCGTGTCCGACAACGCGATCCGCAAGTGGATCCGGGCGTACGAGCGGGAGGTGGGAGAGGCCGCGTAGCTCTCCGCATGGCCGACCGGCCGCAGGTGGAGCGGAGGCGGCCGCGCCTCTGGCGCGCGGGCCTAGCGGTCCTTGCGCTCCCGGGGCACGCGGCCGGCCTCGGCGCCCCGTTCGTGGGCCGGGCCGCCGGGCGGCACGATGCCGAGCACGCGCATCGCCTTAAGCCCCAGCGACAGCCGCTCGCGGCCGTCCGTGGACCCCACATCCAGAGACGTCAGCTCCTTCACGCGCTCGAGCCGGTAGCGGATCGTGTGGCGGTGGGTGAACAGTCGCTCGGCCGTGCCGGCGACGTTTCCGTCAGCGTCGAGGAACGTCTCGAGCGTCCGCACAAGCTCGGTTTCGTACTGCTCGTCGTAGGCCACCAGCGGGGCGACCGTCTCGTCGAAGAACCCCTCCAGCTCGGTGGGGTCCTCGCTCATCGCCGGCAGCAGCAGCCGGTACGCGCCGGTTTCCTCGAATGACAGCTCCGTCAGCCCGCGGGCCTCGGCCACGTTCGCGGCCAGCAGCGCCTCGGCGCCGGCGCGGTGCAGGTCCGCGGGATCGCTCGCGTGGCGGCTGCGGGCCACAGCGATCGTGAAGCCCGGCAGCCCCGCCTCCAGCTCGCGCACCACGGCGGCGGCGGTGCGCTTGGCCGCAGCCGCGTCGTCCGCCGGTGTGAGGATCACCAGCTCGCGCTCGAGCCTTCCACCGGCGTCCTCGTTCGGACCCTGGCCGTGGCGCGTCCAGCCCGCCTTGGCGAGCGCCGCCAGGGAGGCTCGCTCCACGCCGCGGGCGCCGCGCTCCGCCACCGTCAATGCGCGCGCCCGCCAATCGCCCTCCTCCGGGTGCTGCGGCCGCGCCCGGACGACGATCACGCTGGCGCCGGCCGCGACGTCGCAGCCGAGCTCGCCGGCGCGCGCGACTATGTTCTCGCGATCGGTGATGCGCCTGGCAAGCAGGTCCTGCAGGAAGTCGCCGACGGCCGCCCCGGTGGCGCGCTCGGGGGCCTTGGCGCGATCGACCTCGAGGCCGATCAGGTTCGCGACCAGACGCAGCAGCGCGGGGTGCGGCGGCTCGCCGCGCGTCCGGTAGCGCAGCTGGCCCACGGGCAGCTCGGCCACGCGCAGCTCCACGCTCTCGGTGCCGCCCTCGCCGGCCATCACGGCGCGCTCGTCCTCGGTCGACGCGCAAGCGACCGCCAGCACGCTGCTGGCGGCGTCGACCACGATCACGCTGGCGTCCAGGGCACGACCGGCCGCGCGGGCGACCTCGGGCAGGCCCGCACCGGACTCGACGGCGTCGGAGACCTCGTCGAGCGACTCCAGGAAGGAGCGGGACTCGGAGGGCGCCGAGCGGGCGGCACCGGCGTGTCGCGCGGGCGAGGGCATCAGGGCGCCATCACGCGTACTGGTCGTATGACCACACGACGGCCAGCCCGATCCCCGCGCCGATGCCGAGCAGCGTGCCCAGGATGAACAGCGTCAGGAAGGCCGCGGAGAGCTTTTCCCACATCCGCCCGTAGCAGCGCCACGCCGGGGCGGCGATCAGCACCAGCCAGCACGACACCACTACGCCGGCGGCCAGCGCGATGGCGATCTCGGTCGAGGAGAAGTCGAGGTTCATCGCTCCGCGCGCGCCGCGGTTTCCTGCGCGCGTCCGTGCCCATTGTGCCGCATGTGCTCGACGACCAGGGCGATCACCGCCAGCAGCCCGTAGATCCCCACTCCCAGGCCCCAGCCGGCCGCCACGTCGGACCACAGGTGCGCGTGGAGGTAGAGGCGGGACAGGCCGACCGCCACGACCAGCGCCACCGCCCCTGTGACCAGCGCCGCGCTGACCACGCCGAGCCGGCGCGTGAACATGAGCGCGGCGGCCACCCAGGCCGCGGAGTAGGCCGCGTGGCCGCTCGGGAACGAGGACCCGTTCGTATCAACCAGGGCGCCGGGCGGCCGTGGACGCTCGATGCTGGCCTTGGTCACGTGGACGACCACATAGATCAGCACGAAGCCGCCCACCAGCACGACGACCTCTGCCATGCGCCCGCGAGCGGCCAGGACGATGCTGGTCACCACGACCACCGCCGCGCACGTCGGCAGCGCGCCCAGGTTCGTCACCGCCTTGGCGATGTCGGTCAGGACCGCCGAGCGCAGGTCGGCGCTGAGGTTGAGCAGCTCCCTGTCGAGCGGCGTCAGGCCCGGGTCGCCCGACAGGATGACCGCGTAGAGCGTGAAGACGTACAGGCCCACCGCGCCGATCGCGAGCGTGGTGGTCACCTCGAGGCCAAGGTCACCGGGCGTGATCCGGTTCCACAGGAAGCGCGCCTGCGGGGCGACCACGCGCACCACCGGGCCCACGATGCGCCTGTGGATCGGCCGGCCGATCGCGAACAGCGGACGCATCAGCGGGTGCCGCTCGTGAGCGAGGAGCCAGGCGCGGATCGCCTGGCGGCGCCGGTACGCGACGACGATGCCGGCGACGACGGCGACCGTCAGCCCGAAGCCGAAGATCGCCTGACCCGCGATGTGCGCGACCTGGTCGAACGAGCGCCAGAAGATGTAGCCCAGTACGCAGAAGACGGTCGACCACAACCCGGTCCCGACCACGCTGTAGGGCAGGAAGCGCCGGTACGGCAGCCCCGAGGCGCCCGCGACGAACGGGGCCAGCGCGCGCACGAGCCCGATGAAGCGCCCGATCAGGATCGTCTTGCCGCCGTGGCGCTCGAAGTAGCCCTCGACCTGCTCGAGGCGCTCGTGGGTGATCTTGACCTTGGGCCCGTGGCGCTCGAGGAACTTGCGCCCGAGCCGGCGCCCGATGTAGAAGCTGGTGGTGTCGCCGAGGATGGCGCAGATCCAGACCAGGCCGATCAGCGGGATCAGGTCGATCTCGCCCTGGCCGGCGATAACGCCGCCGGCCATCACGACCGTCTCGCCTGGAGCGATCAGTCCCACGAACGCCGCGGTTTCGAGGTAGGCCATCACGCCGACGAGCGCGTAGGTCCAGGGGCCCAGCGCCACCGCGACGTCCTCGATCAGCTTCTTCGGATCGGGCAGCGCGCTCAGCACGCCGCTGGCGTAGATGGCCAGGACGAGCACGGCCGCGAGGGCCAACAGCTTGCGCTCGCCTGTCAGCCCACGCCTCCGCCAGATCGCCCCAGCGGCGATCAGTACGGCAAGAACGGCGGCGACGACCTGGCCGGGGGACACGCGACGACTCTAGGGGGAGCGGTCCCCGCCGTCAGTCCGAGCGGAGGCCGGCGACGATCGCGCCGTCGATCGTCGCGGCCGCGGCCGCCGCCGCCGCGCGGTCCTCGAAGAGGCCGAAGCAGGTCGGGCCCGAGCCGCTGACCAGCGCGCCGAGCGCGCCGGCCGTTCGCAGTCCGTCGAGCACGGCGGCCAGCTCGGGGCGCAGCGAGAGGGCGGCTGGCTGGAGGTCGTTGCACAGCACGGGTAGCAGGCACATCTCGCGGCCGAGCGCCCGCAGCGCATCGAGGTCGAGCTGCTCTCGGCCGCCCCCCAGGCGATCGAATTCGGCATAGACGGCCGCGGTCGAAAGGCCCTCGCCCTGCGGCAGGAGCACGGCGCCGAAGGGCGGCAGCTCGATCGGCTCCACCGCCTCCCCCACGCCGCTGACGAGCGCGTGACGCGGGGCGACCTGGCTGGGAACGTCGGAGCCCAGCTCGGCGCCCAGCTCGGCGAGCGCCCCGGCGTCCAGGGGGTCGCCGGCGATGCGGTTGGCGGCGCGCAGGACGGCTGCGGCGTCGGCGCTGCCGCCGCCCAGGCCCGCGGCCACTGGGATGCGTTTCTCGATCCGCACCCGCAGCGGCGGCAGCTCGGGTACGCGGCCGCGGAACGCCGCCAGGGCAGCCTCGGCGAGGTTCGGCCCACGCAAACCGGCGCACTCCACCCGGTCGGCCCCGAACCCGGTGGGCTCCACGTGGACGTCGTCGTGGAGGTCGATCGAAGCGAAGATGGAGCCGAGCGGGTGCAGGCCGTCGGAGCGTGGGCGGCCCACGTGGAGGATCAGGTTGAGCTTCGCGAAGGCGCGCTCGTGCACGACGGGGACGCTCGTCGCTCCGAAGGCGGTCATCGCGGTCGCAGTCCGGCGAGGCGTTCGCGCCCGATCGCGTCAGCGAGGCGCGACCAGTCGCCGGCAGGGATCCGCTCAGCCCGGGCGTCCGCGGGGTGGCCGATCGCCGCGAGCCCCGCGCGGGTCGCGGCGCGGAGGTCGTCGGCGGCACCCGGCACCAGAGCCAGAGAGCCGGCCAGAGCCTTGCGGCGGTGGGCGAAGGCGGCGTGGACGAGCGCCGTGAGCTCGGGTGGCGGCGCGGCCGCGCGGCGGCGCAGCACGACAAGTGCCGACTCGACGTTCGGCTCGGGGTGGAAGACCGTGCGCGGAACGCGGCGCAGCACCCGCACCTCGCAGGCCAGCTGGGAGAGCACCGAGGTCGCGCCGTAGGCCTTCGAGCCCGGCCCGGCGGCGAGTCGCTCGCCCACCTCGCGCTGCACCATCGCCACCCAGAGCCGTGCGTCGGGCAGCTCGGCGATCGACTTGAGCAGCACGGTGGCGGCCACCCCATAGGGGAGGTTGGCCACGACCTTGCCGGGCGCCGGGTCCAGGGTCGCAAGGTCCAGCTCGACGGCGTCGGCCAGGTGGAGCGTGGCGTTGGTGAACGGCGCGAGCGCTTCGGCCAGCGGCGGCTCGAGCGTGCGGTCCACCTCCACGACGTGCAGGTGCCCGACCCGCGGCGCCAGGTACTCGCTCAGCACGCCGAGGCCGCCGCCCACCTCGAGTACGACGTCGTGCTCGTCGAGCTCGGCGGCGCGGCCGATCACGCCGAGGATGTTGTCGTCGATCAGGAAGTTCTGGCCGAGCTCGCGATTGGGCCGGATCTCGAAGCTGCGCAGGCGGCGCAGGCTGGCCTGGCGCGGCTCCTCGGTCCGGCGCGACTCCTCGGCCCGGCGCGACTCCTCGGTCTGGCGTGGCGCTTCCGTCTGGCGGGACTTTCCGGTCACGCTGGGCTCGTCGCTCACCATCCGAGCACGCGGGCGGCGTTCTCCTCGACCGTGCGCTCGAGCTCGTCGTAGGAAACCTCGCGCAGCGCGGCGAGCCGCTCGGCGGTATGCACGACGTTGGCCGGCTCGTTGGGCTGCGCGCGCACCGGCTGGGGCGACAGGAAGGGGGCGTCGGTTTCGACGAGCAGCAGCTGCGCGGGCAGCTCGCGGGCGGCCTGCTGGAGGTCGGTCGCCTTGGGGTAGGTGACGTTGCCGGCGAACGAGCAGAGGTAGCCGCGCTCGACGCACTCGCCGACGCGGTCGGGCGCGGAGAAGCAGTGCAGGATCACGGCGGGGAGGCGGTCGGTGTGCTCGCGCAGGATCGCGAAGGTGTCCTCCTCCGCCGCGCGCGTGTGGATCGCGACCGGCAGGCCGACGCGCCCGGCAAGGTCGAGCTGAGCCTCGAAGGCGCGGCGCTGGTCGTCGCGAGGCGCGTAGTCGCGGTAGTAGTCGAGGCCGGTTTCGCCGATGGCGCGGACGCTGGGATCGGCGGCCGCGCGCTCGACCTCCTCGAGGTCGGCGGCGCGGAAGCCGGCGGCTTCGTGCGGGTGGCGGCCGACGATCGCGAACACCTCGTCGTGCTGCGCCGCGGCCTCCAGCGCGCGCTCGATCGACTCACCGTTCATGCCGACCGTGGCGATCCGGCTCAGGCCCGCGGCCCGCGCCCGCTCGACGAGCTCGGCCGTCGGAGGGTCGCAGTGGTCCAGGTGACAGTGGGTGTCGATCAAGGCCATGCCCTAGGCGCGTCTGCGCCGCGCATCAGGCCGCGGAGCGCTCGGGTGAGCGCTCCGGTGGCTCAACCCGGGGGAAGAGCTGCCCGAGCTCGGCAATCGAGGCACCGCCGCCGGCGGCGCCCAGGCGAGCGTCCTCGAGGGACAGGCTCTCCTGCCCCAGGGCGGCGAGCAGCCGCTCGGCTGAGCCGGGCATGAACGGGTGCAGCAGCACCGACACCACGCGCAGCCCTTCGGCCAGCGAGTAGAGCACCTGGTCGAGCTGCGCGGAGGCGCCCTCGTCCTTGGACAGCTGCCAGGGCTGCTCATCCTGGACATAGCGGTTGAGCAGCTTGACGCGCTGCCATAGCTCGTCGAGGGCGGCAGTCAGCTCGATCGCGTCGAGGCGCTGCGACACCGCGCCGGCGAGGTCCTCGAATGCCTCCTGGAGCCGGGGCGCCGGCTCGGCATCGGGCACCACGCCGTCGCGGTAGCGGGAGATCATCGCGAGCGTGCGGCTGGCGAGGTTGCCGTACTCGTTGGCGAGCTCGGTCGTGTAGCGGGTTTCGAAGCCCTCGGGCGACACCTCGCCGTCCGAGCCGAAGCTGACCTCGCGCAGCACGTAGAAGCGCAGCGCGTCGGCGCCGTAGACCTCGGCCACGTGGAAGGGCTCGATCACGTTGCCGAGCGACTTGGACATCTTGTGCTCGCCCAGGAGCAGGTAGCCGTGAATGCCCACACGGCGCGGGACTTCGATGTCGGCCGCCATCAGCATCGCGGGCCAGATCACGGCGTGGAACTTGAGGATGTCCTTGCCGATCAGGTGGACGTCGGCCGGCCAGTAGCGATCGGTGAGGTCCTCGCCGGGGCGGGCGTAGGAGAGCGCCGTGTAGTAGTTGAGCAGGGCGTCGATCCAGACGTAGATCACCTGCGACGGGTCCCACGGCACGGGCACGCCCCACTTGAGGCGGGCGCGGCTCAGCGAGAGGTCGCGCAGGCCGCCCTTGATGAACGAGAGCGCCTCGTTGTAGCGGTTCTGTGGGGTCACGAAATCGAGACGCTCGGCGTAGAGGCGCTCGAGCGGCTCCTGGAAGGTGGACAGCCGGAAGAACCAGTTGTCCTCCTTCTCGATCTCGAGCTCGATCTTGTGGATCGGACAGCGGTTGCCGTCCTCGAGCTCGGACTCCGTCTTGAAGTCCGCGCAGCGCGGGCAGTACCAGCCCTCGTAGGTGCCGGCGTAGACGTGACCGTTGTCGTAGATGCGCTGGACGACCTCCGCCACCTTCGCCATGTGCTCCGGGTCCGTGGTGCGGATGAAGAAGTCGTTGGTGGCGTTGAGGGTGGCGGCGAGCTGCTTGAAGCGGACCGCGTTGCGGTCGCCCAGCTCCCGCGGAGTGATGCCGAGCCTCTCGGCCTCCTGGGTGACCGGCTCGCCGTGCTCGTCGGTGCCGGTCAGGAAGAAGACGTCCTCGCCGCGCTGGCGCATGTGCCGCGCCAGCACATCGGCGGCGATCGTCGTGTAGGCGTGGCCGAGGTGCGGCTCGCCGTTGACGTAGTAGATGGGCGTCGTGACGTAATACGACATCTAGGGCGATGCTACTCAGGGTCGGCGAGGCGACTCGGTCCCCCCGGAGCGGCGCGACCGGCGGGTTCGCGGGCGTGTTCTCCGTCAAGCAAGCCGCCGCCGTCGGAGTCGCGGACGGAGTCACCGTCCTCCCAACCGAGGACTGACGAGTGCGGTGATCCGCCGACGGCCTTGCCTGGTCGCCCTGCGGCCGTCCTCCGAAAGCCCCAGCAGCGCCGAGGCCGCGAGCAGGCCTAGGCAGGCGACCACCCAGCCGGCGTCGGGGCCGCCCCCCGCCCCGAGCGGCCGGGCGGACCGGTCCGCCGCTGCGGCCGTGCGCGGGGCGAGGCCGGAGAGCGGCGCGCGGTGGCCGGCGCGGTCCGCGGTGCGCGGTCGGGCAGGGACGCGGCGGCCGGCTGGTGCGCGTCTGGGCGCGCCGCGCGGGACCGGGATGGCACGGGGCGCGCCGTGCGGGCCTGGCACGGGCCGCGGCGCGCCGCGTGGGACGGGCGCCCGCCTGGGCGCGCTGTGAGGTGCGGGCAGCCGCACCGGGGCGCCGCGGGGCACCGGAGCGGGCCGGAATGCCGGGACGGGCCGTGGCGCCGGGACGCGCCCTGGCGCGCCGCGGCTGACGGGTTCGCGGACCGGCTCGGTCGCGGGGGCCGGCACCACCGGCACGGGTGCGGGGCTCGGCGCGGGTGTCGTGCGCGGCCGCTCCGGCGCGACGGCGGGCGGTGGTAGGAACGCCAGTGGATCGTGGTAGGCGTGGCGGCTTCCGGCTTCGCGCACGCCGAAGTGGAGGTGCGGGCGTTCTGCCGAGCGCACGCCGGTGGTGCCGACCGCGCCGATGCGCTGGCCGGCCGCGACCCGCTCGCCTGTGCGTACCGCGGTCGTGGAGAGGTGCAGGTAGGACGTGTCGTAGACGCCGTCGTCGGTCCTGATGCTCACGGTCAGACCCGAGGAGCCGGCCGTACCGGAGAAGCGGATCTCGCCGCCCGCGGCGGCCACCACAGGCGTGCCCGGGTCGGCCGCGATGTCGATGCCGCGGTGCTGCCCGGCGGCGTAGGGGTCGTCGCCGTTGCGGTAGGGCGTGATCACCTCCCCGCGCACGGGCCAGATCCAGTCCGCGCGGGCGGGGGCGGCGGTCAGAAGGACGGCGGCGAGGGTCGCGGCGGGGATGAGAAGGCGGCGGGTCATGTGCGCGACCGTAGGTGCGGATCGGCTGAGGACGGGGGCGCGGGTGGAGAGTTGTCGCGGTGCGTCGCACAGGCGTAGCGGGCGGTGACAGTGCCGTTACGGTCGCCGGCCGCGTGAAGCGGGCCGAAAGCGCCGCTCAGTTCCCTGCCGTCAGCGCCCGGTACAGCGCGTTGGCGCTGCCGCCCGTCAGCTCGGCGACCACCCCGGCCGCCTTGCGCGGGTGGGCGCCGGAGTCGACGAGGCGGCGCAGGGCGTCGAGCCCCGGCGGCTCAGGCGAACCCGAATCCGAACCCGAACCCGAACCCGACCCGCCGGCGCCACCCCTGGCCACCGCAGGCCCCAGCACCAGCACCACCTCGCCCTTCGGCGGCGCCTCCGCGTAGCGCTCGGCCAGCTCCGCCGCACTGCCCCGCACCACCTCTTCGTGCGCCTTGGTCAGCTCCCGGCAGACGGCCACCTCGCGCGAGGGGTCCAGGGAGGCCAGCAGCGCCAGCGTGGCCGGCACGCGCCGGGGCGACTCGAACGCCACCACGGTCCCCGCGAAGCCCGTGAACACCCGGCTCAGCTCCCCCTTCTTGCGCGGCAGGAACCCGTGGAAGTGCCACTCGGACGCGGGCAGCCCGGACGCCACAAGCGCGGTGATCGCCGCCGACGGCCCGGGCAGCACCTCCACCGGCAGCCCCGCCGCCACGCACGCCCGCACCAGCACATAGCCCGGATCGGACACCAGCGGCATCCCCGCATCCGAAACCAGCGCCACGACCTCGCCGGACCGCATCCGCGAAACCAGCTCCGCCGAGCGCGCACGCTCGTTGTGCTCGTGGTACGAGACCAGCCGACCCTTCACCCCGTAGCGGTCCAGCAGGACCCGGGTGCGGCGCGTGTCCTCGCACGCGACCACGTCCGCCTCGCGCAGCGCCGCCAGGACGCGCAAGGTCACGTCCTCGAGGTTTCCGATCGGCGTCGGGCACACCACCAGGCGGCCGCTCATAGCGAGTCGAGCGCCAGCAGCGCCGCCCCCAGCATCCCGGACTCGTCGCCGAACGCGGCCGGCACGATGGAAACCATCTCGCGCGCCGGCGGCAGCGCCCGCTCGGCCACCACCTCGCGCGCGGGGCCGAGCAGGAGCTCCCCCGCGGCGATCGCCCCGCCGCCGATCACGATCAGCTCCGGGTTGAAGACGTTGACCACACCCACCAGCCCGTAGCCGAGCCGCCGGCCGATCTGTGCCAGGACGGAAACCGCCGCCTCGTCGCCCGCGTGGGCCAGCTCGGTCACGATCCCCCCGGTGATCTCCTGGTCGGCCGCCAGGCGGCGCCCGAGTGCCGACTCCGGCCGCGCCGCGGCCGCCGCCCGGCCCTCGCGCCCGATCGTGGAGCCCGACGCCATCACCTCGAGGCACCCGCGACCGGGGCAGGCGCCCTGGCAGTCCGGCCCGTGCAGGTCGATCACCATGTGCCCTATCTCCGCGCCCAGCCCGCGCGCGCCCCTGTAGATCCGCCCGTCCAGCAGCAAGCCGCTGCCGATACCGGTCCCGAGCGCCACGAGAACCGCGTGGGAAGCCCCCCGCGCGGCGCCGAAGCGCCACTCCGCGAGCAGCGCGGCGTTGGCGTCGTTGTCCACCACCACCGGCAGCCCGAGCCGCTCGCTCATGACGTCGCGGAAGCGCAGGTCGGCGAGCGGCAGGTGCGTCGACCAGCGCGACACGCCCGTCTCCCACTCCACGAGAGCCGGGATCCCGAAGCCCACCGCCGCCACGTCAGCAGACGCCGCGCGCACCTCCTCGACCGACTCCAAGATGATGTCGATCGTCTCCGCGCGGTCCGCTCCACGCCAGGTCCGATGCACCCTGTGATGGACCACCAGGCCGTCGTCGACCACACCGCCGAGGAGCTTCGTGCCTCCGGCATCAATCCCGATCACTCGCCTGGGCGGCATGGCCGGACGATATACAGAGGTCTGTGACCGATCAGAATCCCGGGCCTCCGGAGTACAAGGTCTACCGGGCGCGCAAGCGTCCCCTGTCGCGCGGCATGGACCTGGACGCCCTGAGGCGCAGGGTCGGTCGCGTCACCGGCAGGGAACCCGAGCAGGACCGACAGCGCAAGCCGATCACCCCCGGCCGGGTGGTCAAGTGGCTCGCGCTGGCCGTGGCCGGCTGGCTGCTGCTCTCGCTGGTGCTGTTCCTGGTCAGCGCCCAGCTCCAGGAGGGCGTGTCCGACGACGCCCAGCGCACCCTCTCCAAAGGCGGCAGCATGCTCGGCGGCACCAACATCCTCGTGCTGGGCTCCGACGCGCGGACGGGCGAGTCCATCGACGAGAGCGCGAGCGGCCCGTCGCGCGCCGACACGATCATGATCGTCCACGCCGGCCTCGGCGGGGTGCGCAAGCTCTCGATCCCGCGCGACACCGAGGCCGACATCCCCGGCCACGGGAGCCGCAAGATCAACGCCGCCTATGCCCTCGGCGGACCGGCCCTGACGATCGAGACGGTCGAGAACTTCCTCGGCAACGGGCTGAAGATCAACCACCTCGTCGAGGTCGACTTCAAGGACTTCCCGGCGTTCATCGACGCGCTCGGCGGCATCACCGTCAACAACAAGAGCCGCATCTGCTCGCCGCCGTTCGACAACTTCTGGAAGGGCCTGCGATTCCGCAAGGGCGAGCTGGACCTGAACGGGACGCGGGCGCTCGGCTATGCGCGCGTCAGGAAGAACCCGTGCGCCCCCGCCGAGGACGATCGCGCCCGGGCCGCGCGCCAGCAGGAGGTCATGCGCGCGATCGGTGCCCAGGCCAAGTCGCCGAGCACGTTCTTCCGGCTGCCCTGGGTCAGCTGGCAGGCGCCCAAGGCACTCAAGACGGATATGAAGGGCCCCTCCCTGATGGGGCTCTTCGCCGACATCGCGACCGGCAACTCGGACGAGACGGACGTGCTCCAGGGCACCTGCTGCGACCTCGAGGGCGACATCCAGGTGTCGCCCGGCACCCGGGCCGACGCGGTCGACAAGCTGCTCAACGGCGGCTAGTCGGAGGAGCTGCCGGACGACTTCGAGTCCGACGACGACTTCGAATCCGACGAGGACTTCGAGTCCGACGACGACTTCGAGTCGGATGAGGGCTTCGAGTCCGTGGAGCCGGTCTTCGACTCCGACTTCGAGCCCGACTCGGAGGACGCCCCGGCCTTCTTCTTGCCGTAGTCCGTGGTGTAGAAGCCCGAGCCCTTGAAGTGCACGGCGACCGGGTGGAAGACCCGCTGCACAGGCGCCCCGCACACCGTGCACTCGGTAACCGGATCGTCGGTCATTCGCTGAACGACCTCGAACGTATGGCCGTTCTCACAGCGGTACTCGTAAATCGGCATGGCACTCTCAGTATATGAGTGCCAATCGGCGCTCAGCCCGGATGCGGCGGTCGCGGACGCTCCAGGTCGTCGAGCAGCGACACGCGCATGGCGTGCCAGACGATCCAGGCGGCTATGTGCCCGATCGGGCGGAAGGCGGTGCCCATGCGCGGCCACGCTACCCAAGGGGTCCGACGCAAGCGGGCGGTTCCGCTCCACAGGGCCGGAATGAGCGACTTTTTCTTGGTAGGTACGCTGCACCGCCGTGACCGAGGTCGTGACCATGGACAAGATCGTTGCGCTCTGCAAGCGGCGCGGGCTGATCTTCCCTGCCTCCGAGATCTACGGCGGGATCGCCAACACGTACGACTACGGCCACTACGGCGTCCTGCTGAAGAACAACGTGGTCAGCGCTTGGTGGAAGGCGATGATCCAGGAGCGCGACGACATCGTGGCGCTCGACTCGGCGATCATCCAGCACCCGCGTACGTGGGAGGCGTCGGGCCACCTGGCCGGCTTCAGCGACCCGCTCGTGCAGTGCCTCGGCAAGTGCAAGCGGCGCTTCCGCGAGGACCACCTGCGCGAGGAGGCCGAGGCGCGCGGGGACGATCCGGACAACCTCGTGTGCCCGGTCTGCGGGGGCGAATTGACGGAGCCACGCCCTTTCAACCTCATGTTCGAGACGACGATCGGCCCGGTGAAGGAGGAGGGCTCGACGGTCTACCTGCGCCCCGAGACGGCCCAGGGCATCTTCCTCAACTTCAAGACGACGCTCCAGTACGCGCGCAAGAAGCCGCCCTTCGGGATCGCCCAGATCGGCAAGTCCTTCCGCAACGAGATCACCCCCGGCAACTTCATCTTCCGCACGCTCGAGTTCGAGCAGATGGAGATGGAGTTCTTCGTGCCGCCCGCCGAGGCGGAGCGGTGGTACCAGCACTGGATGGAGCAGCGCATGGAGTGGTACGTGTCGCTGGGCGTCGACCGCGACAAGCTGCGCCTACGGCCGCACACCGCGGACGAGCTGTCGCACTACAGCTCCGCCACGAGCGACATCGAGTACCTCTTCCCGATCGGCTGGTCCGAGCTCGAGGGCATCGCCAACCGCGGCGACTTCGACCTCACCCAACACGCCCAGTACTCCGGGCAGAAGATCGAGTTCGTCGACACGGCGACCGGCGAGCGCTACGTGCCGCACGTGATCGAGCCCGCCGCCGGCCTCGGCCGCACGGTGCTGACGCTGCTCTGCGACGCCTACGACGAGGACGAGATCGGCAGTGAGCGCCGCACGGTGCTACGGCTGCAGCCGCGGATGGCGCCGATCAAGGCCGCGGTGCTGCCGCTGGTCAACAAGGACGGCCAGCCGGAGAAGGCACGCTCGATCTACGAGGAGCTGCGAACGCGCATGACCGCCGAGTACGACGCGGGCGGCTCGATCGGCAAGCGCTACCGGCGCCAGGACGAGATCGGCACCCCCTGGGGGATCACCGTCGACCACCAGACGATGGAGGACGACACGGTCACGCTGCGCGACCGGGACACGCTGGAGCAGGTCCGGGTGCCCGCGTCCGGGCTGGCGGACGAGCTCGCTGGCCGGCTCGACTGAGGCGCACCGGCTAGCGCCGTCCCAGGCGCTCCAGCTCCGCCCAGATCTTCGGCTCGGACTCGGCCAGCTGCTCGTCGGTCCAGCGCCAGCGGGCACCGTCCACCATCTCGGTGCGCCCATCCGCGAGGTGGTCCTGGACACGGGACACGCGCAGCTCGACCGCCACCACGGTGTCCGCCACCTCGAGCTGCTCGGCCACCACTTCCGCCAGCCCGTATGCCGTGAACGCCAGTCCCTTGCCCATCACCAGCAGCGCCGCCCGCTCGTCCTCGCGCAGGCGGCGCAGCATCTCGCGCTCGCGACCGAGCGAGAACAGGACCCGGTCATCGGCTGCGCGCACAGCCGTGGAGATCGGTATCGCGTGCGGGCCGGTCGCGCACAGCACCGCCGGCGTCCCGCGCTCCCACTCGGGCAGGCCCGCCATGGCGGGCTCAGTCGTCCGCGCCGAGCAGGCGGCGCGCGATCCGCACGCCGAGCTCGAAGGCGGCCTCGCGATCCCACTCCGGATCGGAGAGCACCTGAATGCCGAAGCCGTCGCCGAGGGCGAACAGCATGGACGCCACAGAGTCCGGGTCGGCCTCGAGCCGCACGACTCCCTCGCGCTCCTTGGCGCGCAGCGAGTCGGCCAGGTCGGCGCGCCAGCGGCGATAGAGCTCCGCCAGCTCGGCCCGGATGTCCTCGGAGTGGCGCGAGGCCGACAGCAGCTCATAGATGACGGCGGGGCTGTCCGGCTCGCCCTCGATGAACTCCTCGAGCCCCAGGACGAGCGCCGCGATGATCTCGTCGGCTGTGGTGGCGCTGGCGATCCGCTCGCCCATGCCCGCGATGCGCACCTCGCAGTCGTGGCGGACGACCTCGACGAGCAGCTGCTCCTTGGAGCCGAAGTAGTAGTGCAGCAGCCCGCGCGACACGCCGGCCTCGCGAGCGACGAGATCGAAGGTCGACCCGGCCGCCCCGCGCGTGCCCACGCTCGTCCGCATGGCCTCGATGATCCGCTGGGCCTTTTCGCCCTCGAGCCGCTTGGGAGCGGCGACAGAAGCAGCCATGGGCGCGATCTTAGCTGGCTGGCCAGCCAGAGGACGCCAGGGGCGAATCGCCCGACAGGCTACCGCGAGCTCAGCAGCAGCGCGCCCGCGGATTCTCGTCGCGGTCCCGCATCCGCCAGCGCTCGAAGTCGCGCCGGCTCATCACCGGCTCATCGGCGTGCTCGCGGCGCCGGTGCTCGACGTAGCGGTCGTACGCGGTTTCGCCCGCGACTTCGCGCAGGTAGCCCAGGACCCCGCGGGCGGCCGTCCGCAGCTCCATCTAGCCGCCCCCCACGCCGGTGGGTTCGCGCCGCGCTCCGTTGCCGCCGTTCCCGGCGGCGGCCGCCCCGGCCAGCCGCTCGCGCTCGGCACCGAACACGAACAGGCCCGACGGCGCGACCAGGTGAGACGGCTCCGGCGGCGTCTCGGTCAGCTGCACCGGGCGACCGCCGCGAATCGTCCTCGCCCAGACGCGCGCCGCGTCGGCGATCACCACGATGATCAGCACCGCGAAGAACGCGGCGAGCACGCCGTCCACGGTCGAGTTGGTCACGATCTGGTGCATGTCGTCGACGCTCTTCGCCGGCGGCAGCACCTTGCCCGCGTCGACCGCGTCCTGGAACGTGTCCCGCTGCGCGAAGAAGCCCAGCTTGGGGTTGTCCGAGAACACCTTCTGCCAGCTGGCCGTCAACGTCACGACGACGTCCCACGCCAGCGGCACAGCCGTCACCCAGGCCCACTTGAGCTTCCCCGACTTGATCAGGATCGTCGTGGCGACCGTCAACGCCACCGCCGCCAGCAGCTGGTTCGCGATGCCGAACAGCGGGAACAGCTGGTTGATGCCGCCGAGCGGATCGGTGGCGCCGGTGTAGAGGAAGTAGCCCCAGGCGGCCACCACGACGGCGCTCGTGGCCCACAGCCCGGGCTTCCAGGACACGCGGCCGATCGGCTTCCAGACGTTGCCGAGCGTGTCCTGGAGCATGAAGCGCCCGACCCGAGTGCCCGCGTCCACCGTCGTGAGGATGAACAGGGCCTCGAACATGATCGCGAAGTGGTACCAGAAGGCCTTCATGCCATTTCCACCAATTACGCCGGAGAAGATCTCCGACATCCCGACCGCCAGAGTCGGCGCTCCGCCGGTGCGCGCGACGAGCGTCTCCTCGTGCACGGCGGACGCCGCCGACGAGAGCTGGCCTGGGGTGACCGTGAAGCCGAAGTCGCGCACCGCGGCCGACGCCGACTGCACCGTGTCCCCCAGCACGCCCGCCGGCGCGTTCATCGCGAAGTAGAGGCCCGGATCGAGGATCGACGCGGCCGTGATCGCCATGACCGCGACGAACGACTCCATCAGCATGGCCCCGTAGCCGATCGTGCGGACCTGCGACTCCTTCTCGACCATCTTCGGCGTCGTGCCCGACGCGATCAGCGAGTGGAATCCGGACAGCGCGCCGCAGGCGATGATGATGAACACGAACGGGAACAGCGACCCGGCGAATACCGGGCCCTGGCCGTTCGAGGCGAAGTCGGTGAAGCGCTGGTTCTCCAGTACCGGCAGCGTGACCAGGATGCCGATCGCCAGCAGCCCGATGACCCCGATCTTCATGAAGGTCGACAGGTAGTCGCGCGGGGCCAGCAGCATCCAGACCGGCAGCACCGAGGCGGCGAACCCGTACACGATCAGGCAGAACGTGAGCGTCTCGGGCGAGAGCGTGAAGAAGTCGGCCAGCGCGCCATCGGACTCCTGCACCCAGCCGCCCGCGACGATCGCGAGGATCAGGAGGGCCACGCCGATCACGGTCGTCTCCAGCACGCGGCCCGGCCGCAATACGCGCATGTAAAAGCCCATCAGCAACGCGATCGGGATCGTCATCGCGATCGAGAACGTGCCCCAGGGCGACTGCGCGAGTGCCTGCACGACAACCAACGCAAGCACCGCCAGCAGGATGATCATGATCGAGAAGACGGCGATCAGCGCGGCCACGCCGCCCACCGGGCCGATCTCGTCACGCGCCATCTGCCCGAGGCTCTTGCCGTCGCGGCGCATGGAGAAGAACAGGATCATCATGTCCTGCACGGCGCCGGCGAAGATCACGCCGACGATGATCCAAATGGTTCCCGGGAGGAAGCCCATCTGGGCGGCGAGCACCGGCCCCACCAGGGGACCGGCGCCGGCGATGGCGGCGAAGTGGTGACCGAACACGACGCGGCGGTCGGTCGGCTGAAAGTCGTGGCCGTTGTCGAGGCGCTCGGCGGGCGTGGCGCGCTTGTCGTCCACGCCCAGCACCTTGTTGGCGATGAAGCGGGCGTAGAAGCGGTACGCGATCGCATACGAGCACAGCGCCGCGAACAGCAGCCAGACGGCGTTGATCCGCTCGCCCCGCGCGAGGGCCAGGATCCCCCATGCCACCGCGCCGAGCAGGGCCACCCCCGTCCAGATCACGATGCTGCGTACGCGAACCGGGCGGCCCCTCATGTTGATGCTCATCTGCTCTCCCCCTCGGATAGCTGACGCGGCGTTACCCGGTACAGGGCGACCTCACACGAAAAAGGGCGCCCCGCGGGGCGCCCTCTCTCATAAGCGATTCGCGTGCGCGACTAGCTGGCGCTCACCGGCTCGCTTTCGGTGGTCGTCGAGCTGGAGTTCGACTCGGGCGTGGTGCTGGCCGTGTACTCGAACTCCTCCTCGGCGCCGAACAGCCCGTCGAGCACCTTCTTGCGCAGGCCCTCGCTCAGCGCGAGGGCGAGCCCCGCTCCGACGAGCCCCAACACAAGCAGGCGGCCCTTGCGCCGCTTGCGCTTCTTCTGCCCGCGCAGCGAGTCCCCCGCCTCCTTCAGCGAGGCAGCGGCGTCCTTCAACTCCCGCTGCACCTTCTTGTCGTCGAAGGCCTTGGCAGGGCCCTTGCCGTTCACGCGCCCATACGCCTTCTTCGCCGAAACGAAGGCGTTGCGCAGGTTGTCGCGCAGCTCCTGGTCTTCGACCAGGCGCTGTACGTACTCATTCGAGCGGACCGCCTTGCCGGCGGCATACGCTCCGGCGCCGGCCTTTGCGGCCTTTTTCTTTGCTGCCATTGCTCTCCTCGGGTCCGCTTGGTCGGGACACTTTACCCAGACGCGCCTGGCGCGAACAAGAAACCCCCGCTCAGCGGGCGTTTCGCCGGGCGCGCTTCTGCAGTGCGGCGTCGAGCACCTCGTTTTCGGAATCAACCAGGACGAACTTCATCCGCTTGCGCAGGTGCTCCGGGATGTCGTCGATGTCGACCTCGTTGCGCCGCGGGATGATCAGGCGGTTGATGCCGACCCGCTGGGCGGCCAGCGCCTTCTCCTTCAGCCCGCCGATCGGCAGCACCTGGCCGGTCAGGGTGATCTCGCCGGTCATCGCGGTGTCGGCGCGCACGCACCGGCCGGTCGCCCGCGAGGCCAGGGCCGTCGCCATCGTGACGCCGGCGCTCGGCCCGTCCTTGGGGATCGCTCCGGCGGGCACGTGGATGTGCATGTCGTGCTCGCGGAAGAAGTTCGGGGGCACATCGCCTTCGAGCGTCTTCACGTACGAGAGCGCGGCGGCCGCCGACTCCTTCATCACGTCGCCGAGCTGGCCGGTGATCTGCAGCTTGCCATCGCCGGGGTAGGCGGTCGCCTCGACGAACAGCACGTCGCCGCCGACCGGCGTCCAGGCCAGGCCGGTCGCGACGCCGGGCTGGGTTACCCGGGTCTTCACGTCGAGCTGGAAGCGGCGCTTGCCGAGCAGGTCGCCGACCGTCGCCTTGCGAATCACGCGCTTCGAGCGGCGCGTGCCCTCCGCGAACTCGCGCGCGACCTTGCGGCAGATCGACCCGATCTGACGCTCGAGCCCGCGCACGCCGGCCTCGCGCGTGTAGCCGTCGATGATCTCGTCGAGAGCCTCGCCGGTGAACTCGATCTTCGAGCGGCCGAGGCCGTTGCGCTCTATCTGCCGGGGCACGAGGTAGCGCTTCGCGATCTCGCGCTTCTCCTCTTGCGTGTAGCCCGACAGCTCGATGACCTCCATGCGGTCCTGCAGGGCCGGCGGGACCGTGTCGAGCTGGTTCGCCGTGCAGATGAAGAACACCCGCGAGAGGTCGAACGGCAAGTCGAGGTAGTGGTCGCGGAAGCTCGAGTTCTGCTCGGGGTCGAGCACCTCGAGCATCGCGCTCGCCGGGTCGCCGCGGAAGTCCGCCCCCATCTTGTCGATCTCATCGATCATCAGGACGGGGTTGTTCGCCCCGGCGTCGCGGATCGCGCGGATGATCGTCCCCGGCAGCGCCCCGATGTAAGTGCGCCGGTGCCCGCGGATCTCCGACTCGTCGCGCACGCCACCGACCGAGATGCGCTCGAACTGCCGGCCCATCGCCGCGGCGACCGAGCGGCCCAGCGAGGTCTTGCCTACCCCGGGCGGGCCGACGAAGCAGAGGATCGAGGAGCGCGCGTCGGGCTTGAGCTTGCGCACCGCGAGGAACTCGAGGATGCGGTCCTTGACGCTCTCGATGTCGTAGTGGTCGCGGTCGAGCACCTCGTGGGCGTGCTTGAGATCCAGGTTGTCCTCGGTCGACGTCGACCAGGGCAGGTCGGCGAGCCACTCCAGGTACGTGCGGATCACGCCGTGCTCGGCGGCCTGCGGCGGCAGGCGCTCGAAGCGCTGGAGCTCGCGCTCGGCCTGCTTCCAGGCGTATTCGGGCAGGCCGGCCTGCTCGAGGCGCTCGCGCAGCTCGGCCGCCTCGGCCTGCGTCTCGTCCACCTCGCCCAGCTCGTCCTGGATCGCCCTGAGCTGCTGGCGCAGCAGGTACTCGCGCTGGCCCTTGTCCATCTCCGACTGGACCTGGGACTGGATCCTCGACCCGAGCTCGACCAGCTCCAGCTCGCGCGCGAGCAGCTCTGAGAGGATGCGCAGGCGCTCGGTCACGTCGCGCTCCTCGAGCAGCCGCTGCTTCTCCTCTGTCTTGATGCGCAGGGCGCCTGCGATCAGGTGCCCCAGCTCGGCGGGATCGTCGAGGTTCGCCACCGCCATCTGCAGCTCCGCGGGCAGGTACGGGACCTCCTCGATGATCCGCGAGAAGGTGGCCTGTACGTTGCGGTGCAGCGCCTCGAGCTCCGGCGAGGGGATCACGATGTCGGGCGCCTCGGAGATGCGGGCGATCAGGTATGGGTCGGTGGCCACGAAGTCGCCGAGCTCGACCCGCTGGGCGCCGTGGACGAGGATCCGCAGGGTGCCGTCGGGCACCTTCATCATGCGCGCCACGACGCCGGCCACGCCGACCCCGTAGAGCTCGTCGGGCCCGGGCGAGTCGCCGGCACCCTCCTTGACGGCCACCATCACGAGCATCCGGCTGCCGGCGAGCACGTCGTTGACCAGGTGGACCGAGCGCTCCTGCCCGACGGCGAGCGGCATGAGCGCCTCGGGGAAGGCCACGCTCTCGCGCAGCGGCAGGACCGGGAGCGCCTCGGGCAGGACGGTCCGGACGGTCGCCTGCATCGCCTCGCCGTCGGATGAGGGGATGTGGATGCTCACGGCCCGGGGCTGTCGATGCGCACCCGGCGCACCGTTTCCTCGGGCCGGACCAGAGGAATCTCCACCTCGAGCATGCCGTCCTCGTACGACGCGCGCGCCTCGCCGGCCACCACGTCGGCGCCGAGCTCGACTATCCGCCGGAACGGTCCGTGCTCGATCTCGATCTGCTGGTACAGGCGCCCGGTGGCCTCGGCGGGCCGGCGCTCGCCGGCGATCAGCAGCTGACGACCGCGGATCTCGAGCGCGAGGTCCGCGAGGTCGACTCCGCCGAGGTCCGCCTTCACCACGGCGCGCGGAGGGTCGTCGACGTAGAAGACGTCGACCGACGGCGAGAAGCCACGCCCGCGCAACCCGGTCTGGCGCTCGAAGACGTCGCCGAACAGCTCGTCGATCTCACGCCGCATTCGTTCGAATCCGGCGAACAGGTCGCGCTGTGGAGTCACGGCGATCGAGAATACCCGTGCGGGTTCACCGACTGGTGACGCGCCCGGCGGCGAACTGGGAAGGCTTGGCCCATGCGCTTCCTTCGCCTGTTCCCGATTGCAGTCGTCGCACTCCTGCTCGCGCCCGCGCTCGCCGCTGCCAAGCCGGCGGACGTCGACGTGCAGCTGCTCGGTCTAAACGATTTCCACGGCCACCTCGAGTCGACGACACCGGGGACGATCGCCGCCGACCCGAGCTCACCACGGGTGCCGGCCGGCGGCGCCGAGTACCTCGCAACCCACGTGCGGACGAAGGCGGCGGAGAACCGCAACACGCTCGTCGTGTCGGCGGGCGACCTGATCGGCGCTTCGCCGCTGCTGTCGGCGCTGTTCCACGACGAGCCCACGATCGAGGCGATGAACCAGATCGGGCTCGACCTGAACGCGGTCGGCAACCACGAGTTCGACGAGGGGGCGGCCGAGCTGAAGCGCATGCAGCGGGGCGGGTGTCACCCAGTCGACGGCTGCCTCGACGGCAACGGGTTCGGCGGCGCGCACTTCCGCTTCCTCGCGGCGAACGTGGTGCGCTCGGACAGCGGCAAGACCCTGTTCAAGCCCTACGCGATCCGCAAGTTCGGCGGCATCAAGGTCGGCTTCATCGGGATGACGCTTCAGGGCACGCCCGACATCGTGTCGCCCTCGGGAGTTGCCGGTCTGGACTTCCTCGACGAGGCCGAAACCGCCAACCGCTACGCCCGGGAGCTGCGGCGCCGGCACGGCGTGCGCGCGATCGTGGTGCTGCTGCACGAGGGCGGGGTCCAGTCCGCGCCCGGCGGGATCAACGACTGCAACGGCATATCGGGGCCGGTCGTGGACATCGTCCAGCGCACCACGAAGGCGGTCGACCTGTTCATGACGGGTCACACGCACGCCGCCTACAACTGCGTGATCGACGGCCGGCCGGTGACGAGCGCGAGCTCCTTCGGCCGGCTGCTCACCGACATCGACCTGACCCTCGACGGCAAGTCGAAGGACGTCGTGCAGGTGGCGGCCAAAAACGTGATCGTGACCCAGAACGTGTTCAAGGCCGGCGACATCACCCAGCTGATCGAGCGCTACACGGCCATCGCGGCGCCGCTCCGCGACCGCGTGATCGGACACATCTCGGCGGACATCACGCGCACCTCCGACGACTCGCTCGAGAACGCGGCCGGCAATCTGATCGCCGATGCCCAGCTGGCGGCCACCTCTGCGACGGGCACTGGTGCCGCGGTGGCGGCCTTCATGAACCCGGGCGGCGTGCGCTCGGACTTCACGTTCGCCCAGAGCGGGACCGAGGGCGACGGCAGCCTGACCTACGGCGAGGCGTTCACCGTGCAGCCGTTCGGCAACTCGCTCGTAACGCTCACGCTGACCGGCGCGCAGCTGCTCGAGGTGCTCAAGCAGCAGTGGTGCTCGCAGGACTCGCCCCGGGTGCTGCTGCCCTCGGCGGGCGTGCACTACACGTTCTCGCAGAGCGCCGCGACCGCGCTGATCGGCCAGCCGTGCGGGGGAGCGCCCAACCCGGTCACCGGCCTCACGATCTCGGGGACGCCGGTGGACCCGGCGGCGAGCTACCGGATCACGGTCAACTCGTTCCTGGCCGACGGCGGCGACAAGTTCACGGTGCTGCGCGACGGCACGGACCGCCTCGGCGGCGCGGTCGACACGGACGCCCTCGAGGCCTACGTGGCGCCGTCGCTCACGGGCGCGCCGATAGCCCCGCCGGCGCTCGACCGGATCGACGTGGGGCCCTGAGCGCCGCCCGAGCCGCCCAGTAGCCCGACATCCCGTGCACTCCGCCGCCGGGCGGCGTCGATGACGAGCACAGGTAGACGCCCGGCAGCGGCGTCGAGTACGGCACGCGGCGGGCCACCGGGCGCGTGAACAGCTGGCGCAGGTCCGGCAGGCCGCCGTTGATGTCGCCGCCGACGTAGTTGGGGTTGCGCCGCTCCACCTCGGCGCTGTCCATCGCCGAGCGCGCGGCGATCAGGTCGCGGAAGCCCGGGGCGAAGCGCTCCACCTGGCCCTCGATGGCGGCGGTCATGTCACGCGTGGAGCCGTTCGGCACGTGGCAGTACGCCCAGGCGGCGTGCCGGCCCGCGGGCGCCCGCGTCGGGTCGAACCGGCTCGCCTGAACCAGCAGCACGAATGGCCGCTCCGGGTGCTCGCCGTCCGTCACGGCCTGCTCCGCCGCGGCGATCTCGCCGAGCGTTCCGCCCAGGTGCACCGTGCCGGCCCTCGCGACCCCCGGTGCGGCCCACGGGATCGGCCCCTCGAGCGCCCAGTCGAGCTTGAACACGCCCGGTCCGTAGCGGTAGCGCCCGAGCGCGCGGCGGTAGCGGTCGGGCAGGCGCCCGCCGGCCAGGTCGAGCAGCTGGCGCGGGGTCACGTCGAGGAGCGCCAGGGCGTACTCGTCCAGCTCGGCGATCGACTCGACCCTCCGCGCCGTTTCGATCGTGCCGCCGAGCGAGCGCAGGTGCGCGGCGAGCGCGTCGGCCAGGCGCTGCGAGCCGCCGCGCGCCACCGGCCAGCCGACGGCGTGGGCGCTCACGGCCAGTACGAGGCCGAACGCCGCGCTGACCGGCGCCCGCAGGGACAGCATGGAGTGCGCGCAGCATCCCGCCAGCAGCGCCCGGGCGCGATCGCCCTCGAAGCGCGAGCGGCCGAGCCCGACGGCGGACCGGATCCCGCTGACGCCGAAGCGGCCGAGCAGCAACGGATGGCGCGGCGGGCGCGGCGGCGCCAGCAGCTGCCGGAAGAGGGGCTCGGCGTCGCGCACGAGCGGCTCGAACAAGCGCCGGTACGCGTCCTCGTCGGGCCCCAAGCCGGCGGCCGTTTGCTCGACAGAGCGCTCCAGCAGCACGGCCGTGCCGTCGTCGAGCGGATGCGCGAGCGGCGCCGCCGGGTGCACGGGCTCGAAGCCATGCTCGCCCAGGGGCAATCGGCTGAGGAACGGCGAGGCGAGCGCCAGCGCGTGCACCGTCGAGCACGTGTCGTGCACGTAGCCGGGCAGCGTCAGCTCGGCGGAGCGGCAGCCGCCGCCGAGCGTCTGCTCGCCTTCCAGCACCGCGACGCCGCGGCCCGCCTGGGCCAGCGCGATCGCCGCCGCCAGGCCGTTGGGCCCCGAGCCTACGACGACGGCGTCGGACAAGCGCCTAGCCGAGCTTGGCCGCGAGGGCGCGCGCGTTCATGTGCGCGAGCGCCTCGATCGTGACCATCGGGTTCACTCCGGAGGCGGTCGGGAAGGCCGACCCGTCGAACACGTAGAGGCCGGGGGTGTCCCACACCTGGCCGGTCGGGTCGCACACCGAGTCGGTCGGCGACCCGCCCATGCGAGCGCTGCCCATGATGTGGAAGGACACCATCTGCGCCTGGCCGGCGCCCCAGCCGCACGCGTCGGCGTCGGTCATGAAGCTGTCGAGGTTGCCCTTGGCGCCCGGCTCGTACGCCACCCACTTGGAGTGCGACGAGAACACGCGCCGGGCGTCCATCGCCTCGACCACCTGGGCTGCGCCGCGCACCCCGCGGCGCATGTGCCCGACGTCCTCCGGGGTGAGCTTGTAGCGCACGATCGGCTCGCCGTCGCGGCCGGTGCGAACCTCGCCCACGCCGTGGTCGCGCAGCAGGACACCGAGCCCGCCGGTGTACGGCAGCGCCTGCATCAGCTCGGCGTGCTGGCGGCCACCGCGCCAGGGCGAGAACGACAGCAGGATGCTCGGCGGGATCGCCACGTGCTCGTACTTCACTCCGTAGCCGCGGCCGTCCATGTCGGCGTCCTGGTCCGAGAACGTCGAGGACAGCATCCCCTCCCAGGGTCGCACCTGTTCGTCGAACTGACCCCAGATCACCAGCACCGGGTGCAGCCGCAGGTGCTTGCCGAGCGCCTTCGACGTGATGCCCGAGCGCGACAGCAGCACCGGCGTGTGCAGTGAGCCACACGCGCTCACCACCGCGCGCGCCCGCACGGTCACGTTGTGCCCGGCCGCGGTGCGCGCCTCCACCCCGGCCGCCTTGCCGCCCTCGATCAGCACGCGCTCGGCGCGCGTCTCGACGAGCACGCGCGTTCCGGCGTCGTGGGCGTCCTGGACCCACGTCTTGAGAGTCGACTGCTTGGCGCCGAGCTGGCAGCCGTAGTGGCACAGGCGGCAGACCTCCTCCGTGCAGCCGCGCACGTTGCGCTGCATCACCTCCCAGTCCCAGCCCAGCTTGTCCATGCCCTCGCGGATGGTCTGGTCGCGGCGGCTGGGCACGCTGTGCTCGGCGTTTACCCCGATCCGCTCCCACACCGTGTCGAGGCTGCGGTCGAAGTCGTCCGAGGCCACGGCGGTCAGGCCGTGGTCGTCGGCCCACTCGCGGCGGACGTTGTCAGGGGTGCGGAACGAGAACGTGTAGTTGACCAGCGTCGTGCCGCCCAGCCCCTGGGCGGCGAGCAGTCCCACGCCGGCGTCGGCGCTGGCCATGCCCCCGCCGTTGAGGTAGAGGCGTTCGAAGCCGGACAGCTCGGCGCCGTCGAAGTCCTTCTCGCTGAAGTAGCGGCCGGCCTCCACGATCACGACGTCGAGCCCGGCCTGCGCCAGCACCGCGGCCGCGGTGCCGCCGCCCGCGCCGGAGCCGACCACCACCACGTCGCACTCCAGCGTCGTGTCCTCGGTCACCACGAGCGGCTCGATGGTGCGCGGAGGCGGGTTCTGGGGCGGGCCGAGCGGACCGGGATACCCGATCGCGTCCCAGGCCGGGTTGTGCGCGCCGTTGTCGCCGCCCTTGCCGTAGTAGGCGAGCAGCGCGCCCTTGCGCAGAGCCTGGAAGGCGGCGCGGCGCTGGCCGACCCGGCTGTCCGCCCAGGAGAGCAGCACCCGCTCGCGCTCCTCCTGCGAGAGCGAGGTGAAGCGCCGCACGCCGCCACCCGCGATCGCGCACAGGAGGCGGGTGTCCCAGAGGCCCAGCAGCTGGCCGACCTGCTTACGCTCGGCGGCGCGCGGGTTGCGGGCCACGATGCCGAGCAGCGCGTCCGGCACACCGATCTCCGTCGCCGACGGCAGACCGTCGCCGCCCGGCACGAAGGTGTCGCATATGGCGTCGAGCGCGGCGCGGGCCTTGGAGGAGAGTCCGGGGGTGCTCATGGGCGAACGCTCGGGGACGGGGCGGCGCGTGTCAACCCCCGGCACCGCAGCGCCCGGATCGCCTTGAGCTCCTCGACCAACGCGAGCTCGCCTTCGGTGAGGTCGCGCCACGGCACGCGGGCGACCTGGATTCCCAGTCCCGCCAGGCGCCGGTCGCGCCGGCGATCCTCGTGGAAGGCGCGGCGCGTGCGGTGGAAGGCGCCGCCGTCGACCTCGACCGCGAGGCGCGCGTCAGGCCAGTAGAAGTCGAGCTCGTAGCCACCCATGGCGATCCGCTGCGGTTTCGGGAGCCCGTGGTCGTTGCAAAGGCGAAGAAAGACGTCCTCGGCTCTGGTCGTCGTGTAGCCCGGCGTGTCGGTGTAGGCGGCGAGGACTCGCTCGAGGCGTGGCCGGCCCCGGCGGCCGGGAAGGCGGGCGAGCGTCTGCTTGATCGCCGTCAAGTCGAAGCGTCTTTGGACCTCCGCTTCGTTTACGGCAGCGGCCAGGCGCCGGTCGCTGAGCACGTCCGCGAGATCGACCAGGGTCCGGGCGACGCTCGTCACGGGGATCCCGTCTTCCGTGGCGCGATCGTCCAGGTGAACTTGGCGGGTGCGGTGTATCGCTATCCCCGGCTTCGTCTTGCAGCCGCGCGGAACGGTGACCTCGATCGGCCCCCCGCCGCTCAGGAGCCGCAGCCGCCGACCCGCCGCGCGGTGACTCAGGAGTGCGCGGGGCCCGCACGTGAAGACGGCGGCCAGGTCATGGGAGGCCGACGTGAGGGCCCAATGCCCCACGGCGTAGACGCCGGCATGCAGGCGATGGAGCCGCTGGGCCCGGACGCGCCAGCGGATCGCCTCGCGATTGAGGCCGAGCCCGAGCAATTGCGCCCTCGACACGACCCCGTATTGCCGGCTCGCCAACTCCGCGAGCGCCGCCTCGAGCGGGGGTGGGCCCTCGATTGGGGGGTATATCTGACGTTCGGGGCCCACCCCTTCATGGTTGCTGTCATTTCGCGACGGGTGGGTGAACTACGTAACGGATCTGTGACGCGCGGCCCCGGCGCCTCGCGGCCCGGCGCCCGGGGGCCCGCAGCGCCCGGAGCTCACACCTCGAAGGTCGCGCCCTCGCTTGCCACCTCGACGGGGCCGCCGAAGGCCTCCTCGGCCTCGGCGCGCGCCCAGTCGGCGTCGAGCTCGTCGGAGATGTGGACCAGCAGCAGTCGCTTGGCTCCCGCGGCGCGGGCGTGCTCGCCGGCCTCGGCGGGCGTGAGGTGGCCGCGCTCGCCCGTGCGCTCCGGGCGCGGCAGGGTCGCCTCGATCAGCATCAGATCGGCGCCCGTGGCGAAGCGGGTGAGCGCCTCGGTCGGGCGGGAGTCGGCTCCGTAGACGATCTCGCCCGAGCCGTTCTGCGAGCTGATACGCATTGCGAACGTCTCGGTGTAGTGGGGCACCGGCTGGAAGGTGACCCGCACGGGACCGATCGACAGCTCGCTCGACGCCTCGTACTCGGTGAGGTCGAACGCGTTCTCGATCAGGTCGTCGTTGCCCCAGCAGCCGACCACCTTGCGGAACGTCTCGCGCGCGCCGGGCGGGCCGTGCAGCTCGGGGCGAGCCGGGCTGTCCGTGCCCGGCCAGCGGTCCACCGCCACCGGCTGCTGGCGCGGCGCGTAGGTGAGCGCGTACGAGTAGGGGACGAGGTCGAGGAAATGGTCGGCGTGCAGGTGCGAGATCACCACGGCATTCACGTCGACGTAGTCGATGTGCTCGCGCAGCTTGCCGAACACGCCGTTGCCGCAGTCGAGCAGCACCGCCGTCCCATCCTCCTCGAGCAGATACCCGGAACACGCCCCTCCGGCGTCCTGCCAAGAGGGCGACTTGCCCAGGACCGTCAGTCGCATGTTGCGACTTTAACCGGCTTCGCAGCCCGGCCCGGGCGTCTGGCGCGTTCCCTGCCTGCCGCCGCGATCAGGCGTTCGGCTGCGGAAAGGCGTACGCCGCGGTGGTGCGCTCGGCACGGAAGACGAAGGCGAGCTGGCGCTCGGGAGCCAGGCCACGCTCGGCGACGCGGAAGGTGGTGCACGGCTTGTCGAGATTCAGCGCGCAGAGCATGTTCTGCTGGAAGTAGCAGTCCTCGCAGCGCGCTGGCTTCGTCTTGGGCACGCTCCGCATCCAACAACAGCTGCCCGGCGACCACCAGGCCCGACTCCGCAAATCGGACGTTTTTCCTTTTGCTGCAATTTCCAGGGTCGAACCGGGCGCACCCGCT
This sequence comes from Thermoleophilaceae bacterium, assembly GCA_034664125.1. GTDB lineage: Bacteria > Actinomycetota > Thermoleophilia > Solirubrobacterales > Thermoleophilaceae > JACVRW01. The sequence goes on from JAXDIG010000007.1 coordinate 104,441, forward strand.
CCGAGCGGTTTTCCGAGGGGGGCGAAAGGGGACGAGCACCCGTCCGGGCGGGATCGGAAAGGATGCAGGACACGATGGAGCTGGTCACCGGAGCCACCGGATACGTGGGCACGCGGCTGCTGCGGCGGCTGGCCGGCGAGGGCCGCGCCGTGCGCGCCCTGGCTCGCACGCCCGAGCGGCTCGATCCGCTCGCCGGAGTCGAGCGGATCCGCGGCGACCTGGTCACGGGCGCCGGCCTGGCCCGGGCGCTGGAGGGCTGCGCGACCGCGTACTACCTGGTCCACTCGATGGAGGCGGCCTCCGGCAACGGCGTGGGCTTCGGCGATCGCGACCGCACCGCGGCAGACAGCTTCGCGAGAGCCGCGGCCGAGGCTGGCGTGGAGCGAATCGTCTACCTGGGTGGCATCGAGCCCGCCGGGGGCGCCACCTCGCCGCACCTGCGCTCGCGCCTCGAGGTCGAGCGCATCCTGCTCGACGCCGTCCCGGGCTCCACCGCGCTGCGCGCCTCGATCGTCGTCGGGGCCGGCTCGTCGTCATTTCGCATGCTCGTGCGCCTCGTCGAGCGGCTGCGCGTGCTGCCGCTGCCGGCGTGGCGCGACAACCGCACCCAGCCGATCGCCGAGCGCGACGTGATCGAGTACCTCGCCCGCACGCCCTCCGTACCGGCCGCCGCGAGCCGCTCGCTCGACATCGCAGGCCCGGACGTGGTGACGTACGGCGACATGATTGCCCGGATCGCCGACGCCATGGGGGTCGGGCGCATGCCGCTCGGCCTCGGCGCCTCGCTCACGCCGCCCGCCGCAGCAGTGGTGGCGGCGGTGACGGGTCAGCCTGTCGAGCTGGTGCGCCCGCTGATGGAGAGCCTCGAGTCCGACCTGCTGCCGCACGACGCCGGCGAGGCGCCGCACCTGTACGGGATCCGCCCGCTGCGCTTCGACCGCGCGGTGGATAGGGCGCTGCGCGAGTGGGAGTCGCTCGAGCCGCTGGGGGCACGGTGAAGGTCCAGCGCACGATGCACATCGCCGCTCCGCCGCAGGCGGTCTACGACGTGGTGATGGACCCGCACCGCCTGGCGGACTGGGTCACCGTCCACCACCACCTCGAGGGCTCGCCCAGGTCGCCGCTCGAGAAGGGGTCGCAGCTGACCCAGTGCCTGAGGCTGGCGGGCAAGAAGTTCAAGGTGCACTGGCGGGTCGTGCAGAACGAGCCCTGCGAGCACGTGGTGTGGGAGGGCCGCGGGCCGGTCGCGTCGCGCGCCAGGGTCGAGTATCGCTTCAACTCGAACGACGGCGGCACGGACTTCTCATACGCCAACGAGTACGACCTGCCGGGCGGGCCGTTCGGAAGGGTGGCCGGTCGTGCCGTCTCACGCGTTACCCAAAAGGAGATGGATGGTTCCTTGCAACGCCTAAAACAATTAGTAGAGTGAACCGTTAATGGCTGACTTTCTGGATGAGAAACGCAAGGAAATAGACGCACGTTTGCGTGAACTACGTCCATTGGTGGACGAGTTCAACCGGCTCGAAAAGGCCGCCACCGCGCTCGCGGGCGTGGGCGGCACACAGGCCGCCGCACGCAAGCGCCGCTCGAATGGCGGTGGGCGCGCGCGCCGCGGCCGGCCGCGCGGAAGCGGCAACCGCGCCAAGCAGGCGCTCGAGCTGGTGCGCGCCCGGCCCGGCATCACCATCTCCGAGCTGGCGGACGCGATGGGCATCAAGGCGAACTACCTATATCGCGTCATGCCGACCCTCCAAAAAGAGGGTCAGGTGAAGAAGCGCGACAAGGGCTGGCACCCGTCGTAAATATCCGGGGGCTCGCGCCCCCGGTCCCCCCGTGGAACGTCGGCCAGCGGCTGGCATCCGTGGCCTAGGGCACTAGGCCCAGCTCCCTCACCGCGTCCCGCTCCTCCTTCAGCTCCGCCACGGTGGCGTCGATCTTCCCCTGCGCGAAGTCGCCCACCTCGAGGCCCTGCTCGACCTCATAGGAACCGCCGGTGACGCGTACCGGGAAGCTCGACACGATCCCCTCCTCCACGCCGTACCAACCGTCTGAGCGGATCGCCATCGAGCGCAGCCCGTCGGCGCCCAGCACCCAGTCGCGCACGTGGTCGATCGCGGCGTTGGCGGCGCTCGCGGCGGAGGAGGCGCCGCGCGCCTCGATGATCTCCGCCCCGCGCTTGCCCACGCGGGGGATGTAGTCGTTCTCGTACCAGTCCATGTCGACCGCCTCGACCGCGCGCTCGCCGTTCACCTTGGCGTTGAACAGGTCGGGGAACATCGTGGGTGAGTGGTTGCCCCACACCACGAGGTCCTGCACGTCCTCGACCCCCACGCCCAGCTTCGCGGCCAGCTGGGCCACGGCGCGGTTCTCGTCCAGCCGGGTCATCGCCGTGAAGCGCTCGGACGGGATGTCGGGCGCGTTGCTCAACGCGATCAGCGCGTTGGTGTTGGCCGGGTTGCCGACCACCAGGATGCGCACGTCGTCAGCGGCGCCGGCGTTCAGCGCCTCGCCCTGAGGCTTGAAGATCTGCCCGTTGGCCTCGAGCAGGTCGGCGCGCTCCATGCCCTTCGTGCGCGGCCGCGCGCCCACGAGCAGCGCGACGTTCACGCCGTCGAAGGCCTTCACCGGGTCGTCGTAGATCTCGGTCGAGGCCAGTAGCGGAAAGGCGCAGTCCTGCAGCTCGAGCGCGGTGCCCTCGGCGGCCTTCACCGCATCGGGGATCTCGAGCAGGCGCAGGTCGATCTTCTGGTCCGGTCCCAGCAGCTGGCCACTGGCTATGCGAAACAGCAGCGCGTAGCCGATCTGGCCGGCCGCGCCGGTTACGGTGACGGTTGTAGGCATCAGGCGTTCATCTCCTCGATAACTGCGTCGGCGAATTCGCTCGTACCCACCGCCGAGGGGTCGTCACGCGTCGGCTTGAGGTCGTAGGTGACCTTGTCACCCTTGCGGATCACCTCGGCGATGCCGTGCTCCATGCGGGCGGCCGGCTCCGTCTCGCCGAGGTGGCGCAACAAAAGCACGCCGGACAGCAGCAGCGCGGTCGGATTCACCCTGTTCTGGCCCTTGTACTTGGGCGCCGAGCCGTGGGTGGCCTCGAAGATGGCCCCGGTCGCCCCGATGTTCGCGCCCGGCGCCAGGCCGAGCCCGCCGATCATGCCGGCGGCGAGGTCGGAGACGATGTCGCCGTACAGGTTCGGCAGCACGATCACGTCGTACTCCTCGGGCCGCGACACGAGCTGGTTGCAGAGGTTGTCGATGATGCGGTCCTCGAACTCGATCTCCGGGTGGCGCTCGGCCACCTGGCGGGCGACCTCGAGGAACAGCCCGTCGGAGAACTTCATGATGTTGGCCTTGTGCGCCGCTGTGACCTTCTTGCGCCCGTTCTCCTTGGCGTAGGCGAAGGCCGACTCGACGATGCGCTCGGAGCCGAAGACCGAGATCGGCTTGATCGAGATCCCTGAGTCGTCGCGGGTGGGCGAGTCGAGCTCGTCGGCGAGGAAAGCGCGCAGCTTCTCCACCTCCGGCGAGCCGCGCTCGAACTCGATGCCCGCGTACAGGTCCTCGGTGTTCTCGCGGACGATCACGATGTCCGTCTCGGGGAAGCGCGTGCGCACGCCCTCGTAGGCCTTACAGGGGCGGATGCAGGAGTAGAGGTCGAATTCCTTGCGCAGGGCCACGTTGATCGAGCGGTGGCCCGACCCGACCGGGGTGGTCGTGGGGCCCTTGATGGCGATGCCGCGCTCGCGGATCGAGTCGAGCGTGCGGTCGGGCAGCGGATTGCCCTCCTGCTCGTAGACGTCGATGCCAGCGTCCTGGAAATCCCACTCGAACTCGACGCCGGTGGCCTCGAGTACTCGCCGGGTCGCCTCCGCGAGCTCCGGCCCTGTGCCGTCGCCCGGGATGAAGGTGACTCGATGTGTCATTGGGTCCTTTCTCTTCTCTGGAGCGGCGCATTGTTCCAAGGCGCGGCCCTGGCGGCGCTGAAGCGGCTCGCCGAGGGCTAGGCAGCCGCAGCCACCCGGCGGGCGACGAAGTCGCGCGACCGCACCAGCGCGAACGCCAGCACGCCGCCGGCGAACGCCACCACCGCGGCCACGATCAGGATCTCGTTGAGGCCGTCGATGAAGGCGCGCCGCGCGGCCTCGGCCACCGCCTCGCGCGCACCGGGGGGCGCGGCGCGGGCGGCAGCCTGCGCGCCGCCCGAGACGACCGCCTCGCCGAGGCGTTCCTGCACGCCCGGCGGCAGCGGCACGCCCGCCAGCGCATCGGCCAGCCTGGCGGTCACGCGTGCCTGGAACAGGGCGCCCAGCGCGGCGATCCCGGTAGCGATGCCGACCTGCCGGAACGTGCTGTTGATCCCCGATGCGGCGCCGCTGCGGCGCGGCTCGACCACGCCGATCGCGGCCGTGGCGAGCGGCGGGTTGGTGCAGCCGATGCCGATGCCCGCCACGATGAACCCAGGCAGCAGAGTGGTCCAGTCGTCATCGGGATCGATGCCGCTCATCAGCAGCAGCCCGGTCCCCACGAGAATCAGGCCGGCACCCAGGAAGGCCCGCACCGGCAGCCGCTCCGCGAGCTTGCCCGCCATCGGCGCGACCAGGAACGAGAGCAGCGAAACCGGCAGGAAGCGCAGGCCGGCCTCGAGCGGCGAGTACTCCAGGATGTTCTGGATGTAGAGCACGAGGTAGAGGAACATCGAGAACATCGAGGCGTGCAGCACGAAGGCCGTGATCTGCGCGCCGGTGAAGGCCGGGATCCGGAACAGGTGCAGGTCGAGCATGGGCGCGTCGCGGTGCAGCTCGATCGCGACGAAGGCAGCCAGGAGCAGTGCGCTCGCGGCCAGCAGCCCGAGGATCAGCGTGCTTGCCCAGCCCTCGGCGTTGCCCCGGATCAGGGCGAGCACCAGGAACAGCAGAGCTCCGCTGAACGTGGCCAGGCCAGGCCAGTCGATCCGCGCGGTCGTGTCCCGCTCCCCCTCCGGCACGCGCAGCAGCGTCATCGCGAACGTCAGCAGGCCGACCGGCACGTTCACGAAGAAGATCCACTCCCAGCCGAGGGACTCGGTCAGCACCCCGCCCACCACCGGGCCGACGGCCACCGCAAACCCGGTGGTCGCCCCCCAGAGGCCGAACGCGGTGCCGCGCTCGTGCGGGGCGAACTCCTGGCCGATCAGGGCCAGCGCCGTGGCGAACATCATCGCCCCGCCCACACCCTGGACGCCGCGCGCGATGTTGAGCATCGCCGGCGAGCCGGCCAGCCCGCAGACGAGCGAGGCGACGACGAACAGCGCGATGCCGGCGGCGAAGATGCGCCGCCTGCCGAGCAGGTCGCCGAGCGACCCCGAAGCCAGCAGCAGCGTGGCCAGGCCGAGGGCGTAGGCGTCCACGACCCACTGCAGGTCCGTGAAGGTGCCGCCCAGCTCGCGGCGGATGGCCGGGAGCGCGACGTTCACCACCGTGACGTCGAGCAGGAGCATGAACGTCGCCAGGCATACGGCTAGAAGCGTCCACCACTTGCGAGCCATGGCCCACTGGTTTCCGGAATGCGGCGGAGCTACGCCTACCATCCAGGGAAGTGTTCTTCGGCGGCGGCTCTATCCAGCTTGCCCGGGTGTTCGGCATCCGGATCGGCGTCGACGTCAGCTGGTTCTTCGTCCTCTTCCTGATCATCTGGTCGCTGTCGGGCTACTTCGGCGACCTGTTCCCGGGCGACGACACCAAGTCCTTCGCGCTGGCGGTCGTGTCCGCGCTGCTGTTCTTCCTGTCGATCCTGCTGCACGAGCTGGGCCACGCGCTGGTGGCGATCCGCAACGGCATCCCGATCCTGGGCATCGACCTGTGGATGTTCGGCGGGGTGGCCAAGCTGGGCCGCGACACGGACTCGCCGGGCGTCGAGTTCCGGGTGGCAGTGGCCGGGCCGGCCGTGACGCTCGCGATCGTGGGGGTCTGCTTCGGCGCGGGCGCGCTGCTATCGGACGGCCACACCGTCCTGGAAGGCAGCCGCTTCCAGAACGTCGACATGGGCGGCACGGTGGCGGTGCTGAGCTACCTCGCCACCGTGAACGCGTTCGTTCTCGTGTTCAACCTGATCCCGGGGTTCCCGCTCGACGGCGGTCGCATCGCGCGCGCCATCGCCTGGAAGCTGACCGGGGACCGCAATCGCGCCACGGTGTTCGCCGCCCGGCTCGGGCGCCTGGCCGGCTGGGCCATGGTCGCGGTGGGCGCGCTGATCCTCGCGAACGTGATCGCCTGGGGCTCCGTGACCGGCATCTGGCTCATCTTCATCGGGATCTTCCTGGCCCAGGCCGCACGCTCGGCGGAGTCCCAGGCCGCCTTCTCCGACCAGATCGATCACCTGCGCGTGGCCGACGTGATGGACGCCGAGCCGGTCGCCATCCCCGAGGACCTCCCGCTGGAGAGCGCCGAGCGCGAGTTCTTCCTGCGCTACGGGTGGCCCTGGTTCCCGGTGGTGGACCGGAGCGGCCGGCTCGTGGGAGTGGTGTCGCGCGAGGCCGTGAGCAGCGTGCCCGAGGCGGCTCGCGCGGGCCGCCCGATCGCCTCGGTGATGGCTCGCGACGACGGCGGGGAGGGCCTGCGCGCCGGGCTCGAGGACCCGCTGGAGGCCCTGCTCGGGCACGAGGGCCTGGGCCGCCTAGGCGCCGTGATGGCCGTGGACGACGATGGCGTGTTGCGCGGGATCGTGACCATTGACGCCGTGCGACGCGCGCTGCACGGGGCGCTTCCGGCCTGACACCGCCCCGTGCCTCCCTTCCATAGAATCGCCAGCGCCCCATGCCGAAGCACGACGTCCTCGTAATCGGAGCCGGCCTCGCCGGCCAGCGCGCCGCCCTCGCCGCGGCGGAACGCGGCGCGTCCGTCGGGATCATCTCCAAGGTCCACCCGGTCCGCTCCCATTCGAACGCGGCCCAGGGCGGCATAAACGCCGCGCTCAACCCGGAGGACTCCTGGGAGTCGCACGCGTTCGACACGATCAAGGGCTCCGACTACCTGGGCGACCAGGACGCCATCGAGATCATGTGCCGGGAGGCCCCGAGCGAGCTGCTCGAGCTCGAGCACCTGGGGGTGACCTTCCACCGCAACGAGGAGGGGCGGCTGGGCACGCGCGCGTTCGGAGGTGCCTCGGCGGCGCGCACCTACTACGTGGCCGACATCACCGGTCAGGCGATCCTGCACGTCCTCTACGAGCAGCTCATGAAGTTCAGCGAGGTCCACCGCTACGAGGAGTGGTTCACCACGGCGCTCGTCCAGGACGAGGACGGCCGCATCGCCGGCGCGGTCACGCGCAACATCCGCGACGGGGCCATGGAGCTGTTCCAGGCCAAGGCTGTGATCCTGGCCACGGGCGGCAACGGCCAGCTCTACGACCCGACCACGAATGCACTGATCTGCACCGGGGACGGGATCGCCATGGCCTACCGCATCGGCGCACCGCTGATGGACATGGAGATGATCCAGTACCACCCGACCACGCTGGCCGGGCTGGGGCTGCTGATCACGGAGGGCGCCCGCGGCGAGGGCGCGCACCTGTACAACGCCCAGGGCGAGCGCTTCATGGAGAAGTACGCCCCCAACAAGATGGAGCTGGCCTCGCGCGACGTGGTGTCCCGTGCCGAGCAGACCGAGATCAACGAGGGGCGTGGCTTCCCCGACGGCACGGTGGCGCTCGACATCACGGTGGTGCCGCGCAAGCGCATCCACGAGGCGCTGCGCGAGATCGTGAACGTCGGCCGCGACTTCGCCGGAGTGGACATCACGCGCGAGCCGATCCACATCAAGCCGGGCAACCACTACACGATGGGCGGCATCAGGACGGACGTGGACGGCCGCACCTCGATCCCCGGCCTCTACGCGGCCGGCGAGTGCGCCTGCGTCTCGGTGCACGGCGGCAACCGGCTGGGCGCCAACTCGCTGCTCGACACGCTCGTGTTCGGCCGCCGCTCGGGCACGCATGCCGCCGAGGCCGTTCACGGCCTGCCGCTGCGGGAGCCCGACTACGCGCAGCTGAAGGACGAGGAGCGGCGCATCGCGGACATCGTGAACCGCGAGGGGAGCGGCCGGCGCGTGTCCGCGGTCAAGGCCGAGCTGGGCAAGACGATGGACAAGTACGCGGCCGTTTTCCGCGACGAGGAGGGCCTGTGCACCGCGCTCGAGGACGTGCGCCGGCTCAAGCAGGAGGCCACGGACGTCGCGATCGACGACAAGGGCACGGTCTTCAACCAGGACGTGCTGGGCGCGCTCGAGCTGCAGTTCATGCTCGACAACGCCGAGGCGATCGTGCTGTCGGCGATAGAGCGCAGGGAGAGCCGCGGCGCCCAGTTCCGCACCGACTTCCCGGAGCGCAACGACGAGGAATGGCTCAAGCACATCAATGTCTCGGCTAACGGCAGCGAGCCGGAGATCTCCTACTCGGACGTCACCATGACCCAGTGGGAGCCGCAGGAGAGGACGTATTAGCCGGATGGCCGATTTCGCACTGAAGATCCGCCGCTACGACCCGGAGTCGGGCGAACCCGCCTACTGGGCCGACTACGACGTCGAGCTGCCGCCCGAGCGGTCGGTGCTGGACGGCATCCTGCAGGTCAAGGACTCAGAGGACGCCTCGATCGCGATTCGCTGTTCGTGCCGCGCCGCGATCTGCGGGTCGTGCGGCGTGCGCATCAACGGAGTGTCTGCGCTCGCCTGCAACACGCGCATCGGCGAGGCCGCCGAGCGCGCCCGCGACGGCGCGATCACCGTGGAGCCGATGGGCAACATGCCGGTGATCAAGGACCTGGTGACCGACATGGAGGCGGTCCACTGGAAGAAGATCCGCCGCGTCGTGCCGTGGCTGCTGCCCGCCGAGGAGCCGCCCGAGGGCCAGGAGTACATCGTGCCCGCGGAGGCGATGCTGGACGTGACGCAGACGATGGCCTGCATCCAGTGCGGCGTGTGCGTTTCGGCGTGCCTCTCCCTGGAGGTCGACCCGGAGTTCATCGGCCCGGCGGCGCTCGCCAAGGCGTACCGCTTCGTCGGCGACCCGCGCGACGGCGAGCACGAGTCGCGCCTGAAGGACCTGGCGGAGGACCCGCACGGCATCTACGACTGCACCCACTGCTTCGCCTGCGTGGAGGTCTGCCCGAAGGACGTGGCGCCGATGAACCAGATCATGCGGCTGCGCCGCAAGGCCACCAACGACTACGGGATCAAGGACTCCAACAACGGCTACGGCCACGAGAAGGCGTTCCTCAACATCATCGAGAAGTGGGGCACGCTGCACGAGGCGCAGCTGCTGCCGCGCTCCTTCGGCGACGGCTCCCTGATCAAGGGCCAGCTGCGCCCCGAGGGCGCGAAGCAGCTCACGGAGAGCCTGCCGACCGCCATCCGCGGCGTCAGGTCGGGCAAGGTCAGCCCGCTCAAGGCGCTGGTCCATCCCAAGCTGCCGGACCAGAAGCAGGTGCGGCGCATCATCAAGGAGATCGAGTCGCACGACGAGCGCATCGAGCTCAACCTCTACATCGTCGGCGAGATGGCCGAGGAGGCCGAATGAAGCTTGCGTACTGGCCCGGGTGCGTGTCCCGGGGGTTCACCCCGGAGCTGCACGGCTCGGTCGCCAAGGTCGCGCCGCTGCTCGACCTCGAGCTGGTCGAGCTGGACCGCGCGAACTGCTGCGGCGCCGGAGTGATCGCCGAGCACAACCAAGAGCTCGTCGACACCCTGAACGCGCGCACTTTCGCGCTCGCCCAGGCCGTCGAGGGCGCGGCGGGCATGATGAACGTCTGCTCGACCTGCCAGGGCGCGCAGTCGGAGTGCCAGGAGCGCCTGGACGCCTCGTCGTCCTACCGCGGCGAGGTGAACTCGCACCTCAAGCCGGACGGGCTCTCCTACGAGGCAGGCGGCGACTGGTGGAACAAGAACTTCCTCTGGATCCTCGTCGAGGAGATCGGGCTCGACGCCCTGCGCGAGCGCGTCGTGCGGCCGCTCACCGGCCTGCGCATCGCGCCGTTCTACGGCTGCTACATCGTGCGACCGACCAAGCGCCTCGGCTTCGATCAGCACCCCGGGCGCGACGTCTACCTGGACCAGGTGATCGAGGTGCTCGGCGCCGAGCCGGTCGAGTACGCCGGAGCGCGCAAGTGCTGCGGGTTCCCCGTGATCACGATGAACCGCACCACCTCGCTGCGCCAGGCGGGCCGCCACGTGGCCGACGCGATCGACGCCGGCGCCGACTGCCTGGTCACGCCCTGCCCGCTCTGCCACCTGAACCTGGACATGCAGCAGCCGGCGGCGGCGAGCTACGTGGAGCGCGACCTCGGCCTCCCGGTGCTGCACCTGCCGCAGATGGTCGGCCTGGCGCTCGGACTCGAGCCCAAGGAGCTCGGGATGGGCAAGCACGTGGTTTCCACCGGCGACGTGCAGCGCAAGATCGCCGAGTTGGCTGCGGCGTAGCGCCCCATAACACGAGAAGCCGACCAGTGGTCGGCTCTCGCGTTAGGACGTACCCCATTTCCGCCCCGGGAAGTCTAAAAGTGAAGGTTTCCCCGGTAACAGCAAAAGTTCGCCACCCCGCGCGTGTGATCTTCGGGGGAGACGGGGGGAGGACGGCGGCTTAACCCAAGGGTGACGTGCTTCTCACCCCTCTCCCCCTAGTGGGCATACACTCGACTCATGCCCACCGTGGTTTCCACGACGTTCGAGGACCTCGTCGCCATCGGACTCAAGGCGCTGATCTCCGAGGACGCGAACCTGGAGCTCGTCGCCACCGGCGTGCCGATGGACGCCGTGGAGTCGGCGATCGCGCGTCACAGACCGGACGTGGTGCTGCTCAACTTCGGGACGCTCGGCACCCCGGGGCAGGTGCTCCAGCTGCACAGGTCCCATCCCGAGACGCGCATGGTCGTGCTCGCCAACCGGCCCACGGCGGCCGAGTGCAACCAGATGCTCTCGTTCGGCGCCACCGCGTGCCTGTCGAAGGAGACGGAGGCGCGCGACATCATCAACGCGATCCACCTCGCCTCGCGGGGGATGCACCTGCTGCCGCGCTCGGCGGCCGCGGGCGGCCTGCTGACGTCGGGCATCCAGGGCGCCGAGCTGCTGACCCCGCGCGAGGCCGAGGTGCTGGAGCTGCTGCAGGACGGCGCAACCAACGCCGCGATCGCGCACGAGCTCTCGGTCGGCATCGAGACAGTGCGCACCCACGCGCGCCACATCTACCGCAAGCTCGGGATCGGGTCACGCCGCGAGCTGACCCGGCTGGCCCGCCAGGACCCGATCGTCGTGGACGACGAGCGCCGGCCGGTCAGCACCTAGGCGCGCGCCGCTCGGTCGGCTTTCGGCCGCTCCCGGCTCCCGGCCAACTGCAGCGATAAGGGGTCCCTCCCGCCGCGGTCGGGGGGTCCCGGAAGAAACGGGACATATAGGGACGCATCTTCCGGGACCCCCCAGCGACCGTGCCCGTGGACCGCTTTGCCGCTGCTGTTCTCGCTCGAGCCCTGCCCGCCGGCCGGCTCGTCAGGTAGGCGCCCCGTTATCTCACCGACATGCGTTCGGGGGGGCGCGCCTTGGCGCGTTCGAAAACATCTCACCCGCTGCACGCGCGCGGCGGTGGGCCGCATTTGCCCTCCCTGGGGCAGACCAGGCGGCCCAGTTGGCCGCTTCGTCCTCCCAGAGGTGCTCCACGGCGTCGCGCCTACGCGCGCGCCGCTCCCAGCAGGCCGCGCACGCTCAGGAGCTCGGCCAGCTGCACCGCGTTCGTTGCCGCTCCCTTGCGCAGGTTGTCGCCCACGATCCAGAGGTTGAGGCAGCGCTCGTGGGACGGGTCGCGGCGGATGCGGCCGACCAGGACGTCGTCGCGGCCGGCGGCCTCGATCGCCAGGGGGTAGATGCCATTGGCGGGGTCGTCCACCACCGTCACCCCCGGCGCGCCGCTGAGCGCCTCGCGGCACTCCTCCGGCGACAGCGGATCGCGCGTCTGCACGTTGGCCGACACCGAGTGCCCCGTGTAGACGGGCACTCGCGCGCAGGTGGCCGACACGCCGATGTCCTCGCGTCCGAGGATCTTGCGCGTCTCGCGCATGCACTTGCGCTCCTCGGTCGTGTAGTCGTCGCCGTCCTTGAACGTCTCGACCTGGGGCACCACGTTGAACGCGATCTGGTGCGGATAGACGGCCGGCGCCGGCAGCTCCTTGGCGCCGATCACCGCCTCGGTCTGGCGGTGGAGCTCGTCCACGGCCTTCTGGCCAGTGCCCGACACCGCCTGGTAGGTCGACATGACCACGCGCTCGATGCCGGCGGCGTCGAGGATCGGCTTCAGCGCCATGACCGTCTGCATCGTCGTGCAGTTGGGGTTGGCCACGATGCCGCGGTGCGAGTCGAGCGCCTCGGGGTTGACCTCCGACACCACCAGCGGCACGTCGTCGCTCATGCGCCACTGCGACGAGTTGTCCACCACCACCGCGCCCGCCTCGGCGAAGCGGGGCGCCCAGTCCGCGCTGATCGCCGAGCCGGCTGAGAAGAGGGCGAGGTCGAAGCCCTGGACGGCGTCCTCGGACAGGCCGACCACGGTCAGGTCCTGGTCGCCATACGCGATCCTGCGCCCGGCCGAGCGCTCGGAGGCGAACGGGACGATCGCGTCGGCCGCGAAGGAGCGCTCCCGCATCACGCCGAGGATCGTGGAGCCCACGGCTCCGGTGGCCCCGACGACCGCGACCCTCACGGGCTGACCTTGGGGCGGTGGTCGCCGGCGACGTCCTCGGGCAGGACCGAGTCGGCGCCCAGCTCGAACGCGGTGTGCAGCTCGCGCACCGCGGTCTGCACGTGCTCCTCGCGCACGACGCACGAGATCTTGATCGGAGAGGTCGAGATCATCTCGATGTTCACGCCCGCGTCGCCGAGCACCGTCAGCGCCTTCGCCGCGACACCCGGATGGCTCTTCATTCCCGCACCGACGACCGACACCTTCCCCATCTCGTCGTCGGTCTGGACGGAGCCGAACCCAAGCTCGTCCTTGAGCCCCTGCAGCGCCTCGCGCGCGGCCGCGAGGTCGTCGCGGGGGACCGTGACCGACATGTCCGCCGAGTGTCCCTCGCTCTCCGGCTCGTTTTGGATGATCATGTCGACGTTGACGTTGCTGTCGGCCAGCGCGGTCAGCACGCGCCCGGCGATGCCCGGCCGATCTGGCAGTCTCAGCAGGGTGATGCGCGCCTCCGAGGTGGAGTGCGTGACTGCGGTCACCAATGGTCGTTCCATGGTCATTTCCTCGTCTTGGATCACCGTACCGGGTCCGTCGTCGAAGCTCGATCGACAGTGGATCCGGACGCCGTGGTTGCGCGCGTACTCGACCGAGCGCAGCTGCAGGACGCCCGCCCCCGAGGCGGACATCTCGAGCATCTCCTCGAAGGTCAGGACGGGCAGCTTGCGCGCCTCGGGCACGATGCGCGGGTCGGCGCTGAACACGCCCGCGACGTCGGTGAAGATCTCGCACACCTCGGCCCCGAGCGCGGCGGCCAGCGCGACCGCCGTGGTGTCCGAGCCGCCGCGGCCGAGCGTGGTGACGTCGAGCGAGCTCTGCGAGACGCCCTGAAAGCCGGCCACCAGCACGACCTTGCCGGTATCGAGCGCCTGGCGGATCCGGTGCGCCTTGACCTCGATGATCTTCGCCTTGGTGTGCCCGCTGTCGGTCACGATGCCCGCCTGGGAGCCGGTCAGGGAGATCGCCTCGAACCCGAGGTCGTTGATGACCATGGCGGCCAGGGCGCAGGTCACGCGCTCGCCGGTGGACAGCAGCATGTCCATCTCGCGCGGGTGCGGCCTCCGCGACACCTCGTGCGCGAGGGCGATCAGCTCGTCCGTGTGCTTGCCGCGCGCGGACAGCACCGCCACGACGTGATTGCCCTCCCGGGCGCGCTGGACGATCCGCCCGGCCGCCCGGGTGATGCGTTCGGCGTCGGCCACCGAGGTGCCGCCGAACTTCATGACGACCGTTTCGGGCATGACGCCGAAAGATAGAGCGCGGCCTACAGTGCCACGACCTCGACCCGGTTGTCGTTGAACGTCGGCGCGTGCCCCAGCTCGGTGAGCGCCTGTGAGGTCGTGGCCTGGCCGCTGCGTCCCTCCGCGTAGTCCGCGTTCCACCAGCCCATCGGCGCCACCAGGACGCCCGGGCGGGCGTCGTCGGATACCCGGACTGCGCACGAGAACGATCCGCGCGAGTTGAACACCCTGACCTGCCCGCCGTCGTCTACGCCCCGCGCGGCCGCGTCCGCCGGGTTCAGGACGACCTCGGGTGAGGGCTGCGCCGAGTGCTGGCGGCGCTGGTTGGCGAACGTCGAGTTGAGGAACAGGTGCGTCTTCGGCGTGATCATCGCCAGCGGGAAGCGCTCGGCCAGCCGCGCGTCGGCCACCTCGACCGGCGGCAGGTAGTCGGCGTGCAGCGCCAGCTTTCCGGTTTCCGTGCCGAACCCGCCCTCGGCATGCGGGATCGGCCCCTGGCCGAGGTCGATCTTGCGCCAGCCCCTGGTGCGCAGCTCGCCCTCGTCGAAGCCGGCCAGCAGCGCGTCCACCAGCTCCCGATCGCTCTCCCGGAAGCAGGGGTCGTCGAAGCCCAGGCGCGCGGCGATCAGCCGGAACGACTCGGTGTTCGGCTTGGCCTCGCAGAGCGGCTCGATCGCCGGCTCGTTCCAGGTCAGGTAGTGGTGGCCCCACGAGAACAGCACGTCGAGGTGCTCCAGCTGAGTGGTCGCGGGCAGCACGACGTCCGCGTGCGCGGCCGTGTCGGTCATGAACTGCTCGAGCACGACCACGAACAGGTCGGAGCGACGCAGCCCTTCGAGCACGCGCTCCTGATCCGGTGCGATCGCCGCCGGGTTGGAGTTCCAGCAGACGAAGGCCTTCACGGGCGGATCGAGCGACGGGTCGGTGAGCGCCTGGCCGAGCTGCGACATGTTGACCGTGCGCACGGGCCCGGGGCGCAGGTCGTCGCGCTTCAGCGCGTAGTCGCTGACCGCGGCCGCCGTGGCGAGCGGGATGTACGAGCAGCCGCCGCCGCGGTCGCGCCAGGCGCCGGTCAGAGCCGGCAGCGAGGCGATCGTCGAGTACGCGACCGGCGCGCCCATGTGGCGCTGGGCGCCCACGCCGAGGCGCAGCAGCGCCGGCCGGGTGGACGCGAACTCGCGGCCCACGCGCTCGATGTCGGCGGCCGGCACGCCGCAGATCTCCGAGCAGCTCTCCACTGTGTGGTCCGCGAGCCGGCCCAGCAGCTCGTCGTAGCCGTCGGTGTGCGCGCGGCACCACTCGTCGTCGTGCAGGCCGGCGTCGACGATCGCCCGCATCATGCCGATCGCCAGCGCGGCGTCGGTGCCGGGGAGCGGGGTGAGGTGCTCGTCGGCCACGCGGGCCGTGCGGCTGCGGAACGGGTCGACCACCACGATGCGCGCCCCGGCGGCGCGCGCGTCGAGCAGCTTGCGCCAGAGGTGAGGGGCGGTCGAGAGCGGGTTCCAGCCCCACACGATCACGTAGCGGGCGTTCGGCCACTCCTCCGGGTCCACCTCGGGCGAGACGCCGTGCGTCATCGCGGTTCCGGTGTATCCGGCCGTGGCGCAGATCGTGCGCTCGAGCGTCGTGGCGCCCAGCGCGTTCATCACGCGCGCGCTCATCACGTCGCCCTGGATCAGCCCCTGGGTGCCCATGTACGAGTAGGGCAGGATCGACTCGCCGCCGAACTCGTCGCGCGCGCGGCTCAGCCCCTCAGCCACGCGGTCGAGCGCCTCGTCCCAGGAGGCCCGGCACAGCTCTCCGCCGTCTCGCACCAGCGGATGCAGCATGCGCTCGTCCGAGTAGACGCGGTCGAGGTAGTTCGAGACCTTCCCGCACAGGAAGCCGACCGTGATCGGGTGGTCGGGGTCGCCGCCCACCTTGACCGCGCGCCCGCCCTCGACGGTCACGTGCATCGCGCAGGTATCGGGGCAGTCGTGCGGACAGGCGCCGCGCACGAGCTGGGCGGCCATGAGCCTGAGGCTACAGCGCCTGTCGACCCCGCAGCGCGCGGCCGAGCGTGATCTCGTCGGCGTACTCGAGGTCCGAGCCCACGGGCAGGCCGCTGGCGAGGCGTGTGACCGCCAGCTCGGGGGCGCGCTCGCGCAGGGCGTCTGCCAGGTAGAGCGCGGTCGCCTCGCCGGTGGTGGTGGCGTTGGTGGCGATCACCACCTCGCTGATGCCGGCCCCGTTCGACACGCGGCCGAGCAGCTCGCCGATGTGCAGATCCTCGGGGTCGACGCCGTCGATCGGCGACAGTGCGCCGCCCAGCACGTGGTAGCGACCGTGGAACTCGCCCGAGCGCTCGATCGGGATCACGTCGCTGGGCTGCTCGACCACGCAGATGGTGGCCGCCTCGCGCCGCTCGTCCTGGCAGATGCGGCAGGTGGCCTCGGTGGCGAGGTTGAAGCAGATCTCGCACTGGCCGACCGTCTCCTTGACCTCGCGGATGGCGTCGGCGAGCGCCAGCGCCTCCTCCTCGGAGGTGCTCAGGATGTGGAACGCGAGCCGCTGCGCCGTGCGCTGCCCGATGCCGGGCAGGCGCGCGAGCTCCGTGATCAGGCGGTTGACCGGTGCTGCGAACAGGCCGGTAAGACTAGAACCCGGGTAGGCCGAGTCCGCCGAGCCCGCCCGGGCCGGCCAGGCCGCCCGCGGCGGCGTTCATCTTCGTGGCGGCCAGCTCCTGGGCCGACCGGATCGCCTCGTTCATGGCCGCGAGCACCATGTCCTGGAGCAGCTCCACGTCGTCCGGGTCGACCGCCTGCGGATCGATCCGCACCTCCCGGACCTCCAGGTCGCCGCTGATCTTCACGGTGACCATGCCGCCTCCGGCGCTGGCCTCCACGACCTCGTTCTTGAGCTCCTCCTGTGCCTTGGCCATGTCGGCCTGCATCTTCTGGACCTGCTTGAGCATGGCGTTCATGTTGGGCTGGCCGGCCATCGGCTACCGCTCCTCCTCGTCGAAGACTTCCTCTGCGGCGAACTCCGCCCGCAGCCGCTCGATCAGCTCTTCCTCGCCGAGCAGCTCGGGCCCGGCGGGCAGGGCGTCCTCGCGCAGCTCGTAGGCCACCGCCAGCGTGTGTCCGGTCAGGCCGCGCAGAGCACGCTGCACCAGCTCCCGGTTGGCCTCGGCCTTCTTCTTGACGAACGCCGCGTCCGGTGGAAACGCCACGGTCACCCTGTCGGCCTCGAGCGCCATCGGCCGCGCCGCGCCGAGCGCCGCGCCGAGCATCCCGTTCTCCTCGGTGACGGCCTCGGCCACCGCGGGCCAGATCGCCTGCAGCGCCTCCAGCTCGACGGCGCTCACCGGCACCGGCTCCGTTTCAGCCTCGGGGTCGGTCGCGACCGCGGCCACGGGCCCGCCGGCGGCGGAGCGCGCGGGCGCCGGGGTGGGAGCGGCCGGCTCGCCGCGCTCGCGGGCAGGGGCGCTGGCCTGCTGCGGCGCGGGCGCCGCCTGCTCCGCGCCGGCGCCCAGGCGCGCCTCGAGCTGCTCGATGCGGAACATCAGCGCCTGCAGCGACAGGTCCGCCTGCGGCTGCGTGGCCTTGAGCAGCGACATCTCCACCTGGATGCGCGGCTCCGAGCCGTCCTTCACCGCGGCGATCGCGCCCGCCAGGAAGTCGATCGTGCGCAGGATCTCGCCCTGCGAGAAGCGCTCGGCTTGGGAGGCCAGCCGGTCGGTGTGCTCCGCGGTCACGGAGAAGGAGTCGGGCACCTCGCCTAGCGTCTGCACGACGAACAGGTGGCGCAGGTGGGCGGACAGGTCGCGCATGAACTGGGTGAAGTCGCGTCCCGAGTCCGACAGCCGCTTCACCGCCAGCAGCGCGGCGCGCGGATCGCGCTCGGCGAGCGCGTCGGTGGTTTCGAGCACGAGCTCGGCGTCGGCCACGCCGAGGATGTCGCGCACGTCGTCGAGCTGCACCTGCTTGCCGCCGTAGGTGACCAGCTGCTCGAGCGTGCCGAGCGCGTCGCGGAAGCTGCCGGTGGCCGAGCGAGCCAGCATGCCCACCGCGGCGTCGGGCAGCTCGATCTCGTCCTCGGTCGCCACCCGGCGCAGCACGCCGGCGATCTGCTCCAGCGAGGGGCGCTGGAAGTCGAAGCGGTGACAGCGGTCCACGATCGTCGCGGGCACCTTGTGCGCCTCCGTGGTGGCGAGCACGAACACCACGTGCGGGGGCGGCTCCTCGAGCGTCTTCAGGAACGCGTTCCAGGCCGAGGGGGAGAGCATGTGCGCCTCGTCGAGGATGTACACGCGCCGCCCGCCCTGCATCGGCGCGAGCGCCACGTTCTCGCGCAGCTCGCGGATGTCGTCCACCGAGTTGTTCGACGCGGCGTCCATCTCCACCACGTCGAGCGACGTGCCGGCGAGGATCGCCTTGGAGGTCGGGTCCTCGGGGTCGAAGTCCACACTCGCGCCCCCGCTGGCGTTGAGCGCGCAGGCGAGCAGCTTGGCCATCGAGGTCTTGCCCGTCCCGCGCGAGCCCACGAACAGGTAGGCGTGATGCACCTTGTCCAGCTCGATCGCGTTGCGCAGCGTGCGGACGATGGGCTCCTGGCCGACCACCTCGTCGAAGGTCTTGGGGCGGTGGCGGCGGTAGAGGGAGAGCATCGGGCGACCCATGCTAGCCGCGGGTCAGGCCGACAGGTCGAGCGCCGCGCCCACGATCGTCTCCGCGTCGATCTCGTGGTGCTCGTAGACCTCCGCGAGGTCCCCCGACTGGCCGAAGCGGGTCACCCCGAGCGGTGTCAGCGGCGTCGCATTGGCGACCGCCAGGAAGGCGAGCGCGTGCGGGTCGCCGTCCAGCACCGTGACCAGCGGCGCGGCGCGATCGGCCGGGAGCAGCTCCTCCAGGATCCCGGGCGAGCCGTCCCCCAGGCCCGCCCGGGCGCGCACCGCGCGGAAGAGCAGATCGGCGCTGGTGACGCAGATCACGTCCACGTCGTCGCCGAGCACGTCGGCGGCGGCCAGCACCTCCGGCAGGACCGCGCCCATCCCGGCAAGCGTCACGCGCGGCCGGCCGCGGGCGCGTCGCAGGGCGTAGCCGCCGGCCAGCACCAGGCGGCGGCGCTCCTCGCTCGTGTCCTCCCCCGCCAGCGCCTGGTCGATAGGCCGCGTCGAGAGGCGGAAGTAGGCGCTCTCGCCGTCGGCGCGGCCGAGCCGTCCGAGCGCGTGCAGCAGGGTCCACTCCAGGTCCTGCCCGAACGCCGGCTCCCAGGCCGTGCAGCCCGGCTGGGCGATGCCGATCGAGGGCGTGACGATCGACTGGTGGGCCCCGCCTTCCGGGGCCAGCGACACGCCGCTGGGCGTGCCCACGAGGATCGACTGCCCGCCCGCGTACATGCCGAACGACCACGGCTCGAGCGCGCGGCCGACGAAGGGGTCGTAGATCGTCCCGATCGGCAGCAGCGGCTGGCCGTAGCGGCTCCACGTGGCGCCCAGCTCGCCGAGCAGGCCGACCAGGTTGGTTTCCGCGATGCCCAGCTCGAAGTGCCTGCCCGCGGTGCTCTCGTGCCAGTGCACGAGCGTCTGCGGGTCGTCGGCGAACCAGTCGCGCCGGTCGCCCACGGACCATACGCCCACCTTGTTGAGCCAGCCGCCCAGGTTGGTGGAGCTGGCGACGTCGGGGCTGACCGTGACCACTCGCTCGGCCACCTCGGGCGCCTCGCGGACGAGGTCGACGAAGAAGCGGCCGAAGGCCTGCTGGGTGGACTCCTGGCTGCGGTGGGTACGCCCCAGCGCGGGCGGCACCGGCGGCGGCGCCACCGGCTGCGGCTCCTCGCGCGCGAGCGCGAGCGCGGCCGCGGCGCACAGCTCCCCCTCGGCGGAGTCCGCCTCGAAGGCGGCCCAGGGCTCGTCGGGGTCGGCGCCCAGCACCGCGGCCAGCTCGATCATCTGGTCGCGCGTGAGCAGCGCCGAGTGGTTCTCCGGGTGCCCTTCGACGGGCAGCGACCAGCCCTTGATCGTGTAGGCGAAGACGACGGTCGGCCGGTCGTGGTCGACGGCCCGGTAGGCCTCGAGCAGCTTGCCGGGATCGTGGCCGCCGAGGTCGCGCAACGCGGCGCGCAGCTCGTCGTCGGCGAGCTCGCCGACCAGCTTCGCGAGCTTGCGCCCGCGGCCCGGCAGGCGCGTGCGCAGCTCCTCCGGGTCGGCGCGCAGCAGGCGCTGGTACTCCTCGTTGGGCATGTGGTCGATGCGCCCGCGCAGCTCCCGGCCGCCCGGGCGCTCGAACAGCTCGTCCAGCAGGCTCCCGTACTTCACGGTGATCGTCTGCCAGCCGGCGGCCTCGAACATGTGCGCCCAGCGGTCGAAGGCGATGTCCGGCACCACGCGATCGAGCGACTGGCGGTTCAGGTCCACCACCCACAGCACCTCGCCGAGGTTGGCCACGCTGGGATCGGCGATCGCCTCCCAGATCGCGCCCTCGTCCAGCTCGGCATCGCCGACCAGAGCGATCTGCCGCCCCATCGGCGGCGCCCCGAGGCGGTGGGTTTCCAGGTAGCGGCGCGCGAACGCGCTCCAGATCGGCGCGGTCGCCCCGATGCCGACCGACCCGGTCGAGTAGTCGACCGGGTCCGGGTCCTTGGTGCGGCTCGGGTAGCTCTGGAGGCCGCCGAAGGCGCGCAGCGTCTTCAGCGCCTCTGGGTCGAGTCGGCCGAGCAGGTAGTTGATCGCGTGCAGGACGGGCGAGGCGTGCGGCTTGACCGAGACCCGGTCCTCGGCGCGCAGCTCGGAGAACCAGAGCGCCGTCATCAGGCTCACCATCGAGGCGCTCGAGGCCTGGTGCCCGCCGACCTTCACGCCCGAGCGGTTCTCGCGCACGCGGTTGGCATGGTGGACGATCGCCGTGGCCAGCCACAGCACTCGCCGCTCGACCGCCCTCAGCGTGGCGAGATCAGGCGCCAGCGAGCTGACGTATCCATCGGCGTTCTGCATGGCGAAAAAAGTGGACCGTGCACCCGGCGTCGAAGCTGGTCCTCGGGCGTGCCCGCCGATCTTCGGCTCCGGCCAGGCTTCTCCGCGGCGCACGAGCGGTATCGCTTAAGGCTGCTTCCTCCCGGATCTGACCTGATTCGCAAGCGCTCGCCGCGCGGGACCCAGCCATCGACGCCTCTGTTCGGCGTACTGGCCCCGAGGGCCGAAGCCCCTCAGTCGGGAATTCAGCCCCGCTAGAGCGGATTGCGGGCGACAGGGCACCGCTACCTCCCCGCCTAGCACGGTCCGCGGGGGAGTTTAGAGCCTCCGCATCGCATAGAGGTTGCGCCCGAGCGGTTTTGACCCCGTGTTGAAGCCCATCTCCCGGTATAGGGCCAGCGCGTTCCCGTTCTCCTCGCTCACGTCGAGGTCGATGCGCCTGCACCCGCGCGCCTCGGCCCGCTCCAAGGCGGCGCTCACGAGCGCCCGGCCGAGCCCCGCATGGCGCGCGGCCCGCGCCACGAAAAGATCCTCGAGACAGCAGTCGTCCGCCCCGGTCCAGACAGTCAGGCGGTAGCGCAGCTGGCAAACGCCGGCCGCTGCCTCCTCGGCGTCGGGTGCGGCCAGCAGGAACTCGGTGTGCGGGTCCGCCGACAGCACGTCGACGGTCGCGCGGATCTCGGCGTCGGTGGGCGTGTCGCGGCCCATGTGGTCCCGGAACTCGGCCAGTAGCGCGCTCACGCTCTCGACGTCCCCCTCCCCGGCCAGCCAAACGCGTGGTCCCATGCCCGCATAGAGTGCCAGCCCATGCCCCACCACGAAGCCGTGTCCACCGACTCAGCCCCCGCCGCCATCGGCCCCTACTCGCAGGCGATGCGGGTGGGCGGCCTGCTCTTCTGCTCCGGCCAGATCCCGCTCGAGCCCTCCACCGGCGAGCTCGTCAAGGACGACATCGAGGGGCAGGCGCGCCGCTGCCTGCTGAACCTGGCGGCCGTGGCCGAGGCCGCCGGCGGATCGCTGGCCGACGCGGTCCGCTGCACGGTGTACCTCACCGACATGAACGACTTCGCGCGCGTGAACGAGGTCTACGGCGAGTTCTTCGGAGGCGACGACCCGCCCGCCCGTGTGGCGGTCGGGGTCGCGGCGCTGCCGAAGGGCGCCGACGTGGAGATCGACGCGATAGTCGCGCTCTAACGAGCCGGGCTGGTCGCCTCTCCTCGAGTGGACAGGTTGCCGGCGAGGGCGGCCGCGACCGCCAGCAGGCCGCACACGCAGGCGAGCGCACCACCGAGGCCGAGCACCTCGGCCAGCATGCCGATCGCGGGCGGCCCGGTGAGCAGTCCCGCGTAGCCCACGCTGGAGACGGCGGCCACCGCCGGTCCGGCGGTCGCCGGGTCGTAGCCGGCGGCGCGCAGCGCAAGCGGGAACACCGCGGCGAGCCCGATGCCCATCACCGCGAAGCCGGCGATCGCGCCGGCCGGCGTCCCGACCATGAGGGCGGTGCCGAGGCCGAGGGCCCCGATCAGCGCGCCCGCCCGCCCCAGCCGCGCCGAGCCGAGCTCCTCCGCGAGGCGGTCGGCCGACAGCCGGCCGAAGCCCATGGCGAGGTTGAAGGCCGCCAGCCCCGCCGGCGCCAGCCCTACGGGAGCGTCCGTCTCCCGCCTGATGAAGATGCCACTCCAGTCGAACACGGCGCCCTCGGCGAGGAGTACGCAGAAGACTACGGCGCCCAGCGCCGCGAGCCGGCGCGACGGGCGGGCGAAGCGCGGGCCGGGCGGGGGCGGCTGCGCGTCCGCCGGGGGCAGGCCCCTAGAGGCGAGCGCCGCGGCCGCGGCGCCACAGGCGACGACGATCGCGAGGTGAGGGAGCGGGTCGAGCTCCGCCGCGGCGGCCAGGCCTCCGATCGCCGCGCCGGTGAGCGCGCCGAAGCTGAAGGCCGCGTGGAGGGAGTTGAAGATCCGCTTGTGGCCGGCGCGCTCGACCGCGAGGCCCTCCACGTTCATGGAGACGTCGAGCACGCCGTTGGCTGCCCCGACCGCCAGGGTGGCGAGCGCCAGCGTGGGCGCGTCCACGGCGAGCGCGGGCGCCACGCCGGCCGCCAGCCAGAGCGGAGCCGCCGCCACGAGGCGGCGGGGCCCGACGGTCGCCGCGAGCGCGCCGGTGAGCGGCTGGGCCACGAGCAGCCCGAGCGGCGCCCCGAGCAGGGCCAGCCCGAGCGCGCCGGTGCCCAGGTCGAGCCGATCCTGGATGTCGGGCAGGCGCGAGTACCAGGAGCTGAACACCAGCCCGTTGAGGAAGAAGACCGCGGTCACCGCGGCCCGGGGGCGTGAGAACCGGTGCAGCACGGCCCCTAACTGTGCCCGCTTCGCCGCCGTCTCGGCTCTAGGACCGGGCGCGCCTCCGGCGCTGAACGCAGCGTTCCCCGCCTTCGCAGCCCCAGTCCCCGTCTACACTCTCCCCCTCTTCCGGGCGCGTAGCTCAGTGGGAGAGCGCTCGCCTCACACGCGAGAGGTCGCTGGTTCGAAACCAGCCGCGCCCATCTTCGTGGACGTCCACTGAGCGGCGGGAGCACCGGGGCTGCGTAGGCTCCGCCTCCCGCGGGCACACGCAGGGCTCCGCTTGCATTCGCCCGGCCGTCCGCCTTGACCCCGCACCCTGATCGCCTGCTCCCCCTAGCCGCCGAGCCCGGCTTCTCAGCCGGTGCCCCGCACGCCATCGCGCTGCTGTTCCTGGGGCTGGCCTTCTTCGCCGCGGTGGCGGCCCTCTCGCACCAACACGAGCGCGCCTTCTCCGCGAGCCTCATCTACCTTGGCCTCGGCATCGGGGCCGCGGCGGTGATCGACCTGCTGGACGTCCGGTGGCTCCACCCGATCGACGACGCCGACCTGCTCGAGGCGGTGAGCGAGCTGGCGGTCGTCATCGCTCTCTTCGGCACGGGGTTGAAGCTCGACCGGGCGATCGGCCTGCGCTCCTGGTCGATCGTCTGGCGGCTGCTGGGTATTGCGATGCCGCTCACGATCGGTGCGGTGACGCTCTTCGGCGTCCACGCGATGGGCCTGCCGCTGGGCGTTGCGCTGATGCTCGGGGCGATCCTCGCGCCCACCGACCCGGTGCTCGCCGGGGACGTCGGCGTCGGCCCGCCGGGCGAGGAGGACGAGCGCGAGCCCAACTTCTCGCTCACCGGCGAGGCGGGCCTCAACGACGGCCTCGCATTCCCGTTCCTCTTCCTCGGCGTGTTCGTCGCCACCCACGACGGCCGGGACTGGCTCGGCGAGTGGCTCGCCGCCGACGTCCTCTACGGCGTGGCCGTGGGCCTCGCGATCGGCGCGCTCGGCGGCTACGGCATCGCCGCCGCGGCCGTATGGCTGCGCGATCGCGAGCTGCTCTCGGCCGATCTCGACGGCTGGCTCTCCGTCCCCGCGGTACTCACCGTCTACGGCCTGACCGAGCTCGTCGGCGCGTACGGGTTCCTCGCCGCGTTCGCCGGCGGAGTCGCCTTCCGGCGCTACGAGCACACCCACGAGCACAACCGCCGCGTCCACGACGGAGCCGACGTGGTCGAGAAGTTCGGTGAGCTCGCGGTGATCCTCCTGATCGGGAGCATGCTCAGCTTGGACGGCCTCGACGCGCCCGGCCTGAGCGGGTGGTTGCTCGTTCCGGTCCTGCTTCTGGTCATCCGTCCCGCGGCGGTGTTCCTCGCGCTGCTGGGCTCGCGGCGGGACTTCAAAGAGCGCGCGTTCGTTGCCTGGTTCGGCGTGCGCGGGATCGGCTCCCTCTACTACACCGCGGTCGCGGTCGGGACGGGCGTGCTCGCCGGCGACGCCACCGTCGTCGTGTGGACGGCGCTGGCGTGCGTCGTCGTGTCGGTGTTCGTGCACGGCGTGACGGCCACACCGCTTTCGCGCCGGATGTCGCCGTAAGCCCAGCCGTCCGATCCATCAGCGCGGTAGGCGCTCCTGCACGGCCGCCCGCATGCGCTCCGCGACTTCGGGCACCTCGCGCCTGAGCGCGTTGAGGGCATCGCTGGAGAGCACGACGGCGACGATCGGCGAGCTCGCGATGACGTTGGCCAGTCGGGGGTAGCCGTAGCCCGCGCCCCACTCGAGCGCGGCCAGCTCCCCGAAGAAGTCGCCCGGCCCCAGGTCGCCGAGATGCTTGGTGTCGTCGCGGACCTCGGCGGTCCCCTCCGCGATCACGTAGAAGTCGCGGGCCGCCTCCCACATGCGCACGATCGGCTCGCCGGCTTCCACCGCCATTAGGCGCGCGGACCCGGCCACACGCTCGAGCTGCTCCTCGCTCAGCGGCGAGAAGAAAGGCAGCGACCTGAGGCTCGCTGCGTCGATGCGGTCCCGCTCCAGCCGGACCGCGGCGGCGTCGGGATGGCGGTCGGGCGCGCTGTTCGCCACGGCCTCGACGGCATCCACGGCATCCGCCGGCGAAACCTCGGCAGCTTCGAGCCAGTCGATCACGCGTTCCACGTCGACGGCCGCCGTCGTGTGGTTGAGCACGCACAGGCGGATCGCATAGCGCCCGCGCAGCCGGGTCGAGGACACGAGCCCCAGTCCGCTCTCCTCCAACCCCTTGACGAGCCGCGCGTTGCCGCGGGCGAGTGCTTCCTCGTCCTCGACGCCCTCGAAGCGGCGGCGGAAGCAGGTGACCCCGAGCGAGGCCGGCAGCATCAGCTCCAGCTCCCTGCTCTCGATCACCCTCCGCTCCGCGAGCTGTGCCAGGTCCAGCGACCGATCGATCGCCGCACGGAACGCGTCGATCCCGAAGTACTTCAGGGAAACCCACAGCTTCAGCGCCCGGCTGATGCGCGTGAGCTGGAAGCTGCGATCGGAGAAGTTGACTTCCTGGTGGCCGGGCTGCACCTCCTTGAGGTAGTCCGGGGTGATCACGAATGCCTCGTCGAGCAGCCGGCCCTCGCGGACCATCAGGCAGCCGCACTCGAACGGTTGGTAGAGCCACTTGTGGGGATCGAGCGCGATCGAGTCAGCCAGCTCCATCCCGGCCAAAGCCGCGGAGCCGCGCTCCGTCAGCGCCGCGAAGCCACCGTAGGCGCCGTCGACGTGCAGCCACGCGCCATGGCGGTGGGCGATCTGTGCGAGCTCGGCGAACGGGTCCACCGCGCCGGTGTTGGTGGTGCCGGCCGCCGCCGCGACGAACAGCGGACGCCGCCCTTCGGCGACGTCCGCTTCCATCGTCGCCGCGAGCGCGTCGGGGCGCAGGCGGAAGCGGTCGTCGGTGGGCAGCACCCGCACCTGCTCCGGTCGGAACCCGAGCGCCCGGGCCGCACGGGCAATGGAGGAGTGCGCCTGGTCGGAGCAGTAGGCGACCAACTCGTCGGACATCGGGCCGGCGAGCGACTCCCTCGCACAGGCCAGCGCCGTCAGATTGGCCGCCGAGCCGCCGCTCACCAACACACCGGCGGCCTCGCCCGGATAGCCGATCCAGTCCTTGAACCAATCGAGCACCAGCAGCTCGACGTGGCTCGGCCCGGACCCCCAGGTCCAGGACCCGGCGTCGACGTTCCACGCGGCCGCGATCAGGTCGCCCAGTGCGCCCGGAAACGTGCCCGCGCCGGGGATGAACGCGAAGTAGCCGGGGTGCCCCCAGTGGGCGGTGAACGGAAGCACGTGCTCTTCGAGCTCAGCCAGGATGGCGTCGTAGTCCTGGCCGTCGGCGGGCGGGCCGCCGTCCAGCCGGCGTCGCATCTCCTCGGGCGACGCGACGCGCAGAGGCGCGCGCTGGGCGGGGTCGGCGAGGCCGTCGACGAGCATGTCGACGGTCCGGTAGCCGATACGCCGCATCTCCTCGGGCTCGAGCCACAGCGGATTCGCCTCCCTGCCCTGGCGCTCGCGCTCGGACACGAGCGCGATCTTCTCAGCCCGGGCGCGTATCCGTGCGCTACTGCTCGTCTGTGCCGCTCTGGTGGCGACGCTTGGGGGCTCCCCTAGCCCGCAGCTCCTGCGCCACCCGCACCAGGAACATCAGCAGCGCCACGGTGAAGAGGGCCAGGAGCGCGATCCGTAGCGCGGTCCAAGCCCAGCCGTCCGCATCGAACCCGAACGTATCGAGGGCGTTCGGGATGATCGCGACGGCCCAGGCGGACAGCAGCCAGCCGCCCGCCTCCCTGCGGCGCTCGCGCGCGCGGTCCCGATCCATCAGCAGTGCCCCTGGAAGTACTCGTGGAAGTCGGCGGTCGTCGGCTCGCGTCCGAGCTGCGCCCGCAGCTCCGCCCTCGCCTGCTCCTGGATCCGTGCGAGCTTGCTCGCCGCCCACATGAACGCCACCCTGAACGCCACCCACGCGCCGACGTAGAGTGCGGTGCCGCGCGGCCCGAGCCGGGTGCGCCAGCGGAGACGGTGCGAGAGCCGCGGGAGGAACAGGTTGCCGAGGAAGGTGAGGGTGGCCTCGGTGATGCGCGGGTGCTCCCACACGCGCTGGAGGTTCATGGAAACACAGTACGGCGCGCCAGCAGCGCCCCGAGCCCCAGCGCCAGCGCGCCCCCCGCGCACGCCGCCACGCCCGGCCACTCCCAGCGCTCCCAGGCCAGGCCGGGCAGGAACCCCGCCGCCGCGCCGGCCACGTAGTAGAGCGTGAAGTACACGGCGCTCGCCACCCCGCGATCCACCTCGCCGGCCTCGGACAGGCCCAGCTGGGCGGAGGTGACGGCCACGAACATGCCGCCGATCACCAGCGCGAGGGCCGGTACCAGCGTGCCAATCAGCGCGGGGAGCGACAGCAGCACTCCGGCCGCCGCCGAGCAGACGCCGAGCAGCGCCACGCGGCGCCAGCCCAGACGGTCGGCGAGCCGGCCCGCCGGCGGCCCAACCGCCCCGAGCGCCCAGAGGAGGAACACCAGGCTGACCGCCCCGGTCCCGTAGTCGAAGGGCGGCTCCTCCAGCCGGAACGTGGCGTAGGAGAAGACGGTCACGAACGCGAAGAAGAGCGCGCTGGCGACGAGGGCCGGCCTCAGGACGCGCGGATTTCGCAGCTGGTCCAGCACCGCCCTCGCCGCACCAGGGCTGCGGCTGGGGACCGGCGCTTCGGGCAGTGCCCGGCGCATCACGAGCGCGCCGGCCAGGGGGAACAGCACCAGGACTCCCAGGGCCAGGCGCCAGCCAACGGCGGCGGTCATGAGCCCCACTCCCACTCGCGCGACCACGCCTCCCGCGACCAGCGCCGCCACGTACAACCCCATCGCCCTGCCGCCAAGTGCGGGCGTGAAGACCTCGGCCACGTAGGGCACCCCCACGATCAGCAGCCCCGGCATGCACAGCCCCTGCAGAGCGCGAAAGACCAGCAGGAGCGGGAAGCTCGGAGCAAGCGCGACCGCCAGCGTCGGCACGGCCAGCAGGACGCTCGCCAGGGTGAGCGAGCGCTTGCGCCCGTAGCGGTCCGAAACCAGCCCCCACACCCAGCTGGCAGCCGCGATCGCGATCAGCACGACCGAAATCGAGAGGCCCGTCTGCGCCGGCGAGACGCCGAACTCCTCGCCCAGCCGCGGCAGGATCGCCTGGGTCGAGTACATCGTCGCGAACATGGCCGCGGCTCCCACGAGCAGTCCGGCCATGTCGAATGCCCGCGGCGGTGCGCCCTGGGTGTGCACGCCGTTCAGGCGACCCCGAGATACGCCTCGCGCACGCGCGGGTCCTCGGAGAGCTCCGCGCTCGACCCGCTCGCCGCGATCCGCCCCGTCTCAAGCACGTACCCCCGTCCCGCGATGCGAAGCGCCGCGTCCACGTCCTGCTCCACCAGGAGCAATGACGTGCCCTGCTCGGCCACCGCCACGAGGCGGTCGATGATCTCGTCGACCAGCTTGGGGGCGAGCCCGAGCGAGAGCTCGTCGATCATCAGCAGCTTGGGACGGCTCATGAGCCCGCGCGCGATGGCGCACATCTGCTGCTCGCCGCCGGACAGGCTCCCCGCGAGCTGAGACATTCGCTCGCCGAGCTTCGGGAACAGCTCGACGGCGCGGTCGAGGTCCGCCCCGTCGCCGTGGGCGTACCCCCCGGCCATCAGGTTCTCCCGCACGGTGAGCCCTTCGAAGAGGTGCCGTCCCTCGGGCACGTGGGCGATGCCGCGGGTCACGATCTGCTCGGGCCGCAGGCCGGTGAGCGGCGCGTCCTCGAAGCGCACCTCGCCGTCGGAAATGCGGACCAGTCCGGAGACGGCGCGGAGGAGCGTCGTCTTGCCGGCCCCGTTCGAGCCCACCAGCGCGACGATGTCGCCCTCGCGGACCTCGAGGTCGATGTCCCAGATCACCTCGACCGCGCCGTAGCCGGCAGACAGACCCTCAACTCGGAGCATCGTCCGCCCGTCCGCCGTTGCCCCGCGCGCGCTTGGCGTAGCGCGCGCCCAGGTAGGCCTCGATCACGCGGTCGTCCTTCATCACCTCATCGGGCAGGCCGCGCGTGAGCTCGCGTCCCTCGTGCATGACGAGCACCTCGTCGGACACGGCCAGGATGGCCTTCATCACGTGCTCGACGACGAGGATGGTCACACCGTCGTCCCGCAGCGACCGGATCAGGTCGAGCGAGGGCTCGATCTCGCCCGGTCGCAGCCCGGCCATGACCTCGTCGAGCAGCAGCAGCCGCGGCCGCATGGCCAGAGCCTTCGCGAGCTCGAGCCGCCGGGCGTCGGCCACGCTCAGGTCGCCCGGTGACAGCTCGGCCCGTTCCGCCAGGCCAACCCGCTCGAGCGTCTCCTGCGCCTCCTCGACCGCGACGCGCGCCGAGCGCGCGTGCTCGGGCCCGTACATCCCCCCGATCGCCACGTTCTCTCGCACCGTGAGATTGCGGAACGGCTTGACGATCTGGAAGGTGCGTGCCACCCGCTCCTTCGCGATCACCCACGGCTTGCGCCCCGTCACGTCACGACCATCGACCATCACCCGGCCCGCGCTGGGCTTGACGTGCCCGGTGATGAGGTTGATGAGCGTGCTCTTGCCGGCTCCGTTCGGGCCGATGATCCCGAGCACGGTCCCCTCCTCGACGGCCATCGACAGTCCGGCCACGGCGTCCACGCCGCCGAAGCGCCGGCTCAGGTCGCGGGTTTCGAGCACGGGGCTCATAGCCGGTACTGGCGCACCGCCTCGAAGAGGGCGATGCGCCTCCGCTTCCACGCGTCGCGGGCGAAGTTGACGATGCCCATCGGCACGACGAGCACCGCGAAGACGATGATCCCGCCGAAGACAAACGTGTGGTAGTCGGGCAGGTGGTCGCGCAGCCACTCCGAGAGGTACTGCAGGGACACCGCACCGATTACGGGGCCGGCCACCGTGCCGGCCCCGCCCAGCACGCACATGACCACCATGAGGACGGTGATGTCGACTGAGAAGAGACGCTCGGGATAGATCGTCACCTGCTGGAAGGCGAAGATGGCGCCGGCCAGCGCGGTCAGCATCCCGGACAGCGCGAACGCGGCGATCTTGGCGCGCGTGGTGTTGATCCCCGCAGCCGCCGCGGCCTCCTCGTCCTGCGAGATGGCGCGCAGGGCGTAGCCGAAGCGGCTGCGCGAAACCGTCCAGACCACCGCCACGGCGAGCACGGCCAGGGCGAGGAAGTAGAAGTAGAAGCCGGTGTTGCCCGGGTAGGACGTGGTGGCCTCCGCGCCCACGGCGGGCACCGTGATGCCCTTGTTGCCACCGGTGAGCCCGCCGGTGTTGATCACGACCTCGCGCATCCCCTCGGCCACGCCCAGGGTGGCGATGGCGAAGTAGTGGCCCTTCAGCCGCAGGATCGGGATTCCCATGAGTACGGCGAAGCCGAGGCCCACCGCGGCCGCGGCCGGGACGGTGACCCAGAACCCGGCTCCCGACTTCGCCATCAGGACCGCGGTCGTGTAGCCGCCCAGCCCGAAGAACACGACGTTGCCGAAGCTCGGGTAGCCGGCGAAGCCGCCGATCAGGTTCCACCCCTGGGCCAGCACCACGAACATGAAGACGCTGCCGAGCGTCCGCTGCTCCGACTCCAGCAGCAGGTAAGTGGGCGCCAGGACGAGCGCCACCAGGCCGAGCACGATGCCCGCCGCTCCGAGCCACCAGGTGCGCGAGCGCCCTGCGAGCAGGGCCATCGGGCCGGACGCGACCGCTGGGGCTGGACGCGGCTCGGTGGTCGTGTTCACGCCTCCGCCCTGGCCTCGTAGTAGGGCCGCCCGATCAGCCCGGCGGGCCGCACGATGAGGACGAGCACGAGCACGCCGAAGGCGATGGCGTTCACGAGCGTCCCGGACAGGTACTGGCCGCTCCACGCCTGAACGAGCCCGAGCAGAATCCCGCCCGCGAGGGCCCCCCACATGTTCCCGAGGCCGCCGAGGACCGCGATCACGAAGCTCTGGAGCGTGAAGCCGCCCGCCGCCGACGGGCTGAACGTGTTGATCGAGCCGAGGATCGCCCCCGCCATGGCCGCCAGCGCAGCGGAGAGCCCGAACGTCAGCGCGTAGACGTGGCGCACGTTCACGCCCATCAGCCGGGCCGCCGCCCGGTCCATCCCGGTCATGCGGATCGCCAGCCCGCTGCGCGTGCGGGTCACGAACCACACGAGCGCCACGGTCACCGCCACCGCGAGGCCGAACCCGGCAAGCCGACCGTAGGGAACCCGCACGTCGCCGATGGCGAAGCCGTCCGTGCCCCAGCCCGTGTTGATCGAGCGGAAGTCGGCCGTGAAGAGCAGCTGGAGCCCCTGCACGATCAGCAGGTCGAGCCCGAATGTGAGCAACAGGGTCATCCAGATCGGCGCGTTCACGACCTGGTTGATCAGCAGCCGCTGGACCGCGTAGCCGGCAAGGAACAGCGCGCCGGCGGAGACGAACATCCCGAGATAGGGATCGAGCCCCAACTCGGTGTTGAGCTTCCAGGCGATGTAGGCGCCGCTGACCACGAAGGCGCCATGCGCGAGGTTGACGATGTTCATCACGCCCCACACGAGCGAGAAGCCGACCGCCACAAGGGCCAGCAGGCCGCCCTCGAGGAGTCCGTAGACCGTCGCCTGAAGGAACTCGCTCACGCGCTGCCCGCGTCCTTTCGGCCGCCGCCTAGCCGCCCGTGCCCGGCCACTGGAGCTTCGCCTCGGCCTGGTCCTCCGGATAGATCGTCGTGACCTTCCCGTTCTGGATCTGGATCGCCGACATCGGCTTCGTCACGTTCTTGCCGGTGTCGTCGAACTTGATCGGGCCGAAGAAGGACTCCGTGTCGAGGCCGGCCAGCGCGTCGCGCACCTTCGCCGAGTCGGCGGAGCCCGCCTTCTCCACGGCCAGCACCAGCGCGAGGCATGCGGCCGCCCCCTCGGCGCTGTGGTACTCGGCGTCGGCGTTGAAGCGCTTCTTGAAGTCGGCGGCGTAGTTCGCGGCCGTGCCGAAGATCTCGTCCTGGCCCTTCACCTGTGGCGTCCACTGGGTCGAGCCCACCACGCCGTTGGCCGAAGCGCCGAGCGCCTTGGCGAAATCCGGAGTCGGCGGGGCCACCGTCTCGCCGAAGCCCTGCGGCTTCACGCCCAGCTCGGCGCTCTGCTTGACGATGGCGATGCCCTCCTCGACGTGCACGGAGCCGAGGATCAGGTCGGGGTTCTTCCCGCGCACCTTCGTGAGCGCCGACGAGACATCCGTCGTGTGCTCTGGGAAGGACTCCTGCGCGACCACCTGGAGGCCCTGCTTCTCCGCCTCGGCCACCCCGCCCTTGGCGGCGGTCTGGGAGAAGCCGTCGTCGGCCGACAGGAAGGCGACGGTCTTCGGCTTCGGGTTGGCCCCGTTGACGATCGCGTCCACGATGATCGCCACGTACTTGGTGGCCGGGGAGAGAACGGCAAACGTGTTCTTGTAGCCCTTGGTGAAGATGTTGTCGTCAGCGCCGGAGCTGTCGACCATCACCTGGCCGTTGCGTTCGACGGCCGCCGCGGCCGCCTCGGTGGAGGGCGAGCCGTAGGGCCCGAGGATGAGCTTCACGCCGTCGTCGTTGAAGGTGTCGACGAGCCTGGCCGCGGTGTCGGGCTCTGACTTGTCGTCGCTGTAGGTGATGACGAGCTTCGCCTTCTGGCCGCCGACCTTCACGCCGCCGCGAGCGTTCACCTTCTCCTGACAGAGCTGGTAGCCCTGCTTTGTGAGCCCTCCCTCCTTGGCCAGTGCGCCGGTCAGCGAGAGCGCCGCGCCGAACGTGAGCTTGCCGCCCTGGACGCCACTCTCGTCGCCCCCTCCGCCCTTCCCGCATGCGGTCGCGACGGCCATGGCCAGAACCAGCGCCACGGCGAGCCCAAAGCGCAGACTCAGACTCTTCAAGGGTCCTCCCCCTTATCGCTCGGTTCTTCGCGCCTTACCCGAGGCCCCGAGCGGGCAAGCGTCGGGTTGAGCTCGACGCTCTGCCGGTTCGCCGCCTGTGCCGGCTGTCCCTCAGCGGCCAGGCTGTACGAACTGCTCGAGTGCCTCTGCTTCTTGCTGGTCGGCTGGGCGCAGGAACCCCCTGCACTCGCCCTTGGGGAGGATCGATATGACGAGCGTCGCGGCGTCTCCGAGAAGAGTGCCTACATCGTCGCCGTCGAACGCGGCTCGGCCCTCAAGCACGATGCGCCTCACGTCGGCTCTGATCTGACGGAGCGTGTCCTGGTCCGCCGCCGAGAAGCGACGCCTGTTCTTCCAGACCAGATCGATGACCCTTTGGGCGACGAGCGCGTCGGCGTAGGTGGCGAGCGGAGTGTTCGGGACGAACGCAGGTGGGGTCGCGGCGTTGGCCAGGTCCCGCGTTACCCGAAGGGCGATGGCGATCTGTTGGTCGAGCTTGCCGAAGTCCACGACCCCGATCTCGTCCTCGTTGGTGTGGTAGCACGGCCCGGTCGCATCGGTGAAGAAGACGCTGGGGATGCTCTTGGCTAGGAACGACACGTAGTCGCTGCGGTTCTGGCCGAAGATCGAGCTGAGCAGCTCCGTGTCCAGCGTCTGGGCGTTGATCGCGGACCGGACCATCTCCTGGAAGCCGGGGCCGCCGGTTTCGGATGCGACCGCGAAGCTGGTGTTGCGCAGCCTGGGGAGCAGGTTGGCCCCCTGGATATCGAAGTTGACGTAGCCGACGGTCTTGGCCAGCGGGACCAGCGGATTGTCGGCGTAGTACCGCGAGCCCACGAGGCCGTCCTCTTCCCGGTCCCAGAGTGCGAGCACCACCGACCGCCGAGGCTTCACCGGCTGCGCCGCGATGGACCGGGCAATGGACAGCACGGCGGCCACCCCGGCCGCATTGTCTGTGGCGCCGTTGCAGATCTGGTCACCCGCCGTCTTGTACTCGCACGAGCTGCCGAGGTGGTCGTAGTGGGCTCCCACGACGACGAACTGATCGGCCAGGTCGGTGCCGTGAATCACCGAAACCACATTCGTTCCGCCGGGCAGGCTCTGGGTGTACGCGGCATCGCCGGTCGCCGAGCCGTTGAGGCCCTGCGAGATGGGCCTGAGCTGATCGATCAGGAACCCACGGGCCAGCGTCGAGCCCGGGGTACCGTTGTCACGACCCGCCGTGTCGTCTCCCGCCAGCCGCGCCACGTCGTACTGCGAGCAACCCGAGAGCACCGCGCAAACCCCCACTACGACGATGCAGAGCCTCAACGTGTTGCCGCGTGCCGCCATCGCACCACTCTCGCTCGGGTAGAGCGACACTACCGGCTGCGCACGGCGCGCGGGAGCCCTACGGGCTGCTGGTGTCGGCCTGCGGATGCAGGTAGAAGACCTCGGACGAGACGTCGTGTTGAGTGTCGGTCCCGCTGACGAAGGCGCGCACGCGGCGTCCGGTGATCTGCTCGACGGTCTGGATGAACTCCGGCTCGCTGGCGTGCTGGAAGAACGTGCGGATATCCCTGATCCGCTGGTGCTCCCCCAGCTGCGCCATCCGGCGTTCGGCCGGCGTCAAGCTGTTCTCGAGCGTGCACACCAAGAGATCCGACGTGGCGAAGACCGAGTGCGCCTTCGTCGGGCCCCTGCCGAACTGCTCCTTGTAGACCCGCACCATCGCGTTCGACAGCTCGGCCGTCTGCATCCCTCGATGCTCGGCAGCGGTTTCGTCGGGCAGCACCCGCGCGTCGTCGTCCATGCCAGCGTCCTCTCGAGTCTCTCTCGGTGTGGAGGGCGCGCGAGAGGAAAAGAGACCGGAGAACCAGACGAGCGCGTTAGACAACCCAGTCTAGCCACTGCACCGACGTGCAGGTTGGAAACGAGCAGAGCGGGTATGAACGTGGTGCCGCAGGCGCATGCCTGCGGCTCATGAGGACCGCACCGCTGCCATGGACCCTCGCGGGGACGGGCAAGCGGGGCGGCTCTCCTGTCGCGGGATACTGGTGGGGACTCGCATGGACAAGCGGCGCCTGACGACGGCGATCGCCAAGTACGTCGTCAATCCGCTCGTGCGAACGCTGTTTCGCCTAGGGGTGCCCGCCCCCGGGACGGCGATCCTCGAGACACTCGGGCGCAAGTCGGGCCGGCCGCGACGCACGCCGGTGACCAACGGCCTTGCCGGCGACACCTTCTGGATCGTCAC
Organism: Thermoleophilaceae bacterium; assembly: GCA_034664125.1. Classification (GTDB taxonomy): domain Bacteria; phylum Actinomycetota; class Thermoleophilia; order Solirubrobacterales; family Thermoleophilaceae; genus JACVRW01. The sequence goes on from JAXDIG010000007.1 coordinate 139,890, forward strand.
CGAGCATGGGCGACGCGCCGGCTACGTGCGCAACGTCGAGGCGAACCCGCGCGTGCGCGTGAAGGTCGGCCGGCGCTGGCGCTCCGGTGCCGCGGCCCTGGTTCCCGGCGACGATCCGCGGGCGCGCCTCAGAGCGATCGCCCGCTCCCGGCCGTCGGCGCGGATACACACCGCCACGGTCCGCCTGATGCAGACCGAGATGCTCACGCTGAGGATCGACCTCGATCCGGAACGCTAGCCGCCACGCGCTGAGCAAGCTATCGTCGACTGCAGAGTTCGCTCGCCAGGTCATCCCCTCTCCTCCCGCGCGACCAGCCATCGAGGGGACCAAGGCAACCATGAGGATTTCCGAACGCCTGCGCAACGGCCTGCGCCCCGCGGCCGCCGCAGACACCACGCCGTCAGAAGGCCCCGCGAGCGCCGAGGCGCTCCCGATCGGCGGCTACGACGGCCTGCACGAAAAGCAGGTGATCGCACAGTTCCGCCAGCTGTCACAGGTGGAGCTCGCCGAGATCGAGGAATACGAGCGCTCCCACCGCAACCGGCATGTCGTGCTCGCCAAGCTGCGCTACATGCGCAGCCCCGAGCCGGCCGCTGGCTACGACGCTCTCGAGCCGGCGGAGGTCGTGCGCCTGCTCGATGGCGCGGACGCGGCCAAGGTCCGAGCAATTCGCGACTACGAGGGCAAGTTCCGCGGCCGCCGCGCGGTGATGACAGCCACGGCGCAGGCCCTGCCCAAGGCAGCGGCCAACCTCGACGAGCAACACCGCCGTGACGAGAAGGCCCTGCGCACCCGTACCGGCATTCAGGAGCGCACCGACCGCACGGCCTGACGCTCGAACACGAGCCGGTAGTGGTCGAGCAGCTCGCGCTCGAAGCAGACTCCGTTCGCGCTCACGCCAGAGGTGAAGGCCAGGCGGAAGTCCGCGCTCGTCAGCCAGCGCGGCAGCAGCCGCAGCTTCAGCAGCCTCTTCCTGGCGCTCGGCACCGCGAAGCGGGCCCGCCACTGGCGGATGGTCTCGATGTAGTCGAGCCGGCCGCTCGTGCTCGACACCAGCCGGAACCCGGGGCTCGCGGCGCGCACGACCTGGTCCTGGCCCGAGGGCAGGAACGAGCCCGGAAACTGGCGTCCCATCAGCGCGAGATACCAACCGTCGGAGTCGCGCGGCGCTCTGATGTCGATCTCCTCCAGCGGAATCATGTTGCGCCCGAACACCATCGTCTGGAGGTAGAGCCGGCCCCCGTGGGGGAGCAGGGTCGCGAGCCGGGCGAACAGATCGCGGTACACGTCGTCCTGGCGCCCGGCGTCGTGCTCTTCCGGGGAGCAGAAGTGCTCGAAGGCGCCGAGGCTGGCGACCGCGTCGAAAGCGCCGAAGCTGTCGTGCGTGACCAGTCGTGCGTCGTGGAGGTGCACGTCGAGGCCGTGGCGCCGGCACGCCGCCAGCTGGGCGGAGGACAGGGTGACGCCCACGCCCGTGCCGCCTCGGTTCCGTATGAACGCGAGCAGCGGGCCCCAGCCGCAGCCCAGGTCGAGCACACGGCTCCCCGGTCCGATCCGGAGCTGCTCGGCCACGTAGTCGTGCTTACGCCGCTGCGCCTCGTCGAGGCTGAGGGAGAAATCGCCGTCGTACTTGGCCCCGCTGAAGTCGGCCAGCTCTCCCAGGCTGAGCCGGAAGATGCGATCGATCAGCGAGTAGGTGAACTCGAGGTCGCGGCGTTCTGCCATGCGCGCGCCTCCGCGAATGTCACGAGCCGGCCCCGGCCCTCGTCCCAGAGCTTGAGCCGCACGGAGCGCAGTCCGTCCCACAGGGAGAGCGTCGGCACGCCGTGGAAGATCGGATTCTGGTCGTGGGCGCGCTGAAGGTTGTAGTTCGGGACCTTGGCGTTCAGGTGGTGCACGTGGTGCAGGCCGATGTTGCCGGAGAAGAACTGCAGCACGCGGGGCAGCTTCAGGTAGCTGCTGCCCCGCAGCGCGGCCTCGGCGTAGCTCCAGTCGCCGCCGCTCTTCCAGTAGGTGTCCTCGAACTGGTGCTGGACGTAGAAGAGCCACACGCCGGCCGAGCCGGTCAGCAGCAGCGTGGGCGTCTGTACGAGCAGGAACTCGCGCCAGCCGACCAGCCAGCAGAGCGTCCCTATGACCACCGCCAGCAGGATGTCCGTGCCGATCACGCTGCGCCGGATGCGCGGTCGCGCGGATCGGGAAACCAGGCGCGGCTGCAGGATCATCGCGTAGATCGGCCCGATCCCGAACATGACCAGCGGGTTGCGGAACAGGCGGTACGCCAGCCGCGCCCGCCACGACGAGGCCCGGTACTCGGCGACGGTGAGGGTCTGGACGTCTCCCGTTCCACGCCGGTCCAGGTCACCGGAGGTGGCGTGATGGATCGCGTGGCTGTGCCGCCAGCTCCCGAACGGCGTGTAGACCAACAGTCCCAGGGTCGCGCCCAGCCAGGCGTTGGCGCGCTTGGACGGCAGGAACGAGCCGTGAGCGCAGTCGTGGAACACGATGAACGTCCGGACCAGGAAACCCGCCGCGGGGATCGTGAGGGCAAGCACGAGGAGGTACGAGAGGTGCAGCGCCGGGTACATCAACGCCGACAGCGCCAGATATGGCACCAGTGAGGTCGCAATGCCAAGCAGGCCACGGCCCAGGTGCGCCCGGGCGTACGGCGCGAGCGCATCTCGCCAGAAGGGAGGCTCGGCGCTCATCCTTCGAACTCGATCTCGAACCACACACACTTGCCGGGCGAGCAATGGTCTACGCCCCAGCGGTCGGCTATCCGCTCGACGAGGAACAAACCCCAGCCGCCTGGCTCGTCACTTGGCCGGCGAGGCCTGGGAACCGTTGGAAATCCGGCGCCTTGGTCGGCCACCTCGACCCGTACGCGCTGCCGCCATCGCCGGACGTCCACGCGCACTGGGCGGCCCGGTGCGACGCCGGCATGGCGCACGGCGTTGGTCACCAGCTCCGTCACGAGCAGCAGCACGTCGTGGCGCACGGCAGCGGGCAGCTCGCCATCCCCGTCAACCACCGCTCGGCGGGCCGTCACACCGGCGTCGGGCGCGGCGTCCAATAGGAATGCGAAGTCCGTGCTCGAGCCTGTCAAACGTTTTTCCTCTCGAGCTGGCGAGCGAAGTTCGCCCGCCGCCTCCGGTATGTCGGCGACAGGCCGCCGGTCAGCGCGCTCGCGCGATCGAGCCACTCCAGCGCATGTTCGAAGTCGTAGCGCCGCCCGTAGGCGTCCGCCCTGTCGAACGTCGCCTCGATGCGCGCCTGAAACTCCACCTCCCGCGCCACACGCTCCTCCCAATCGTGAGGCATGAACAGCTCACGCCAGCCGATGGACCGCTCGGGCAAGGACAGCGACATGCTCGACTCCCAACGCCAGTTCCGTGCCGACTGGAACGGCCGGCACCGTCCGCCGGCCGAAACGCTGGAGCCGGAAAAGCGTCCGCCAATTTCCTGGGGCAGGACGCCGGCACAGCCTATCACCGGAAGCGCAGGCGACTAGATTTGCATCCTCCTAAAGTATGAATTACCGGGAAACGGAGCATCTGCGCGTGTTGATCGCGAACGAGCGGCGGGATCGGCTCGCGCTCGTCGCCCCAATCGTCGCCTCCCTCGGACACGAGGTGATCGCCCGCGAGATCGAGGTGAACGACGTTGGAGCCGTCACCGCCAGGGAGCGACCGGACGTCGCGCTCGTCGGACTGGGCTCGAGCTCCGACCACGCCCTGACCTTGATCGAGAAGATCGTCCAGGAGTCCGCCTGCCCGGTGATCGTGCTCATCCACGAGCCGGATCCGGGGTTCGTCAAGGAGGCGTCGAAGCGCGGCATCTTCGCCTACATCACCGACGCCGACGCGATGGACTGGCAAAGCTCGATCGACATCGTCCTGCGCCGCTTCGCGGAGTACCACGACCTCGAAGGCGCGTTCGGACGCCGCGCCCTGACCGAGCGGGCCAAGGGCATCCTGATGGAACGCCACTCGGTGGACGAGTCGACGGCGTTCGCGATGCTGCGCGACCACTCGCGCTCGGCCAATCGGAAGCTGGTCGACATCGCCGGCGCCGTGGTCGACGGTCAGCCCTTGCTACCCAAGCAGGCCTAGGGACGCCTCCGCGGGTCCGGAAGCGCCACCGCCTCGGCGAGCATGCGGTCGGTGTCGAGCTGCGCCTGGGCGGCGGCCCTGCCGCCCGTGATGTCCGCAATGCGCTCGGCGACCCGCGGCGGGACCGCACCGTCGAACACATCGGGGGATCGGAAGTCCAGGACCTCGGTGAGCTCCGCGACCCGCTCGACCGGCAACCCACAGCTGGGACACCCTCCGGCGATGAGATCCCTGCCGGCACCCCTCGTCGAAACGCGGATCCTGCAGGACACACACTTGAAGTAGGGCACGAGTGCCCCTTCCTATCGAGGGCACCTCAACGGTAGCGCCGCGCACCGCATCGTGCGGGAACTGGTCGACGCCCAGCAGCGGCGTGCCTCGACGCGGGGCGCGGGCGGCCTATGACCAGTGACATGGCCGCCGCGATCGTCACCTGCCCCAACTGCGGCAGGCGCAACCGCGTGGCCGCGGTGGGAGAGGGCGTGCCGCGCTGCGCGGTGTGCAAGGCTCACCTGCCCTGGATCGTCGACATCGACGCGGCCGAGTTCGACTCCGCGGTCAGCGCGTCGGTTCCGGTGCTGGTCGAGCTCTGGGCGCCGTGGTGCGGGCCCTGCAAGTGGGTCGCGCCCGTGGTGGAGCGCCTCGCCCATGATCACGCTGGGCACCTGAAGGTGCTCAAGCTCAACATCGACAACGCACCGGCGATCGGGGATCGCTACGGGGTGCGAGCGGTGCCGACGCTGCTACTCCTGCGCGACGGCAAGGAGATCGACAGACTCGCCGGGGCGGCCCCGCAGCCGCAGCTCGAGGCCTGGCTCCAGCCCCACCTCGACGCAGCGGCCAGCGCGGCTCAGACGTAGGTTTCGTCGAAGAAGCACCAGCGCCAGTCCTCGCCGGGCTCGAACGACTGGACGATCGGGTGAGCGTCCTTGTAGGCGTGGCGGCGGGCGTGCTTGTTGGGCGACGAGTCGCAGCAGCCGACGTGTCCGCAGGTCAGGCACAGCCGCAGGTGGACCCACGGCGACCCGATTTTCAGGCAGTCCTCGCAGCCCTGCGTCGTGTGCGGCACGACCGGGCGGATCTGGTTCACGTGAGGGCACGGGATCGGCCCCGGGCCGATCACCGGTGCTCCACCAGGCCGTAGTCGCCGTCGTGGCGCAGGTAGAGGACCTTTCCGCGCCCGTCCTCGGCATCCACGAAGTACAGGAAACGGTGGTTGACCACGTCCATCTCCTCACGCGCGGCGTTGAGCGAGATCGGCTCGGGGTAGCGGCTCTCCTGCGGGACGACCACGTCGTTCTCATCCGCGAGGAGGCTTCCCGGTGGGTGGAGCAGCCCGATGCGACCGTCGTCGCGGCGGTAGACGACGACCTCCTCGCCTGTTCGCACGTGGCGGAAGAGGTAGAACTCCACGTCGAGGTCGAGCAGGTCGGCTACGGCTTCGAGCGTGGAGAGCGGCACGTCGACGTAGGCGAACCGGCGGATGATCTCCCGCGCCTCGGGCGCCTTCAAGCCGGCCTCCGGGCGGTAGCGGGCATCGTGCTGGAGCGCGTCCAGGCCCGCCTCGAGCAGGCGCGGCTCGTTGCGCATGGCGACGTCGGCGTCCACGACCCGGCGCAGCTGGCGCCGCAGCCGGTCGGTCACGGCGTCCACGGCCTCGAGCGGCGACGCGTCGGCGGCGTGGGCCGCCAGCACCCGGCCGTCGAAGACCACGTGCGCGTCCGCGACGAAGGGCCGGCTCGCCTTGCGACCCTGTGTACGGCGCACGGTCAGCCGCGCCCCGGTCAGGGGCCGCCCGTCGACATAGCGGTCGATCGACGCGAACCGCTGCCGGGCGTCCTCCGCCTGCTGGCGCGACACGTCCTCGCCAGCGGTGAAGTCGACGTCGATCACGCCGGCGCGCCTACCTCTTCGGTGGCTTCGGCCTCCGCCTCACCCTCGGGTTCGCGCCAGGTGACCACGAGCTCGTTCCCGTCGGCGTCCACGGTGATCGTGGACCCGTCCGGGATGTCGCCCGCGAGCAGCGCCCTGCCGATGCGCGTCTCCACCTCGCGCTGGATGAAGCGCTTCAGCGGCCGCGCCCCGTACACGGGGTCGTAGCCGGCCTGCGCGATCAGTGCCCGTGCAGCCTCGGATAGCTCCAGGTCGAGGCGCCTGTCCACGAGCCGCCGCCGCACGTCCGCGATCTGCAGGTCGACGATCAGCTCGATCTCCTCGAGCGCGAGCGGCTTGAACAGCACGATGTCGTCCACGCGGTTGAGGAACTCGGGCCGGAAGTGACCACGCAGCTCCCCCATCACGCGCTCGCGCGTCTCGGGCCCGATCTCCCCGCTCTGGCCGAGCCCCTCGAGCAGATGCAGCGAGCCGATGTTGGAGGTCATGATGATCACCGTGTTGCGGAAGTCGACCGTGCGCCCCTGGGCGTCGGTCAGCCGCCCGTCGTCGAGGATCTGCAGCAGTGCGTTGAACACGTCCGGATGCGCCTTCTCGATCTCGTCGAACAGCACCACCGAGTACGGCTTGCGGCGCACCGCCTCGGTGAGCTGCCCGCCCTCCTCGTAGCCGACGTACCCCGGAGGCGCCCCCATCAAGCGGCTGACCGTGTGGCGCTCCTGGTACTCGGACATGTCGAGGCGCACCATGTTGTCCTCGGAGTCGAACAGCGCCTCGGCCAGCGCCCGCGACAGCTCCGTCTTTCCGACTCCCGTGGGCCCGAGGAAGATGAACGAGCCGATCGGCCGGCGCGGGTCCTTGATGCCCGAGCGCGCGCGGATCACCGCGTCGGCCACGAGCTTGACCGCCTCCGCCTGGCCGATCACCCGCTCGTGCAGGACGTCCTCGAGGCGCAGCAGCTTCTCGCGCTCGCCCTCCACCAGCCGGGCGACCGGGATGCCCGTCCAGCGGGCCACGACCTCGGCGATCTCGTCCTCGGTCACCTCCTCGCGCAGCAGCCGCGTCTCGCCGTGCTTCTCGGCAAGCCGCTCCTCCTCCGCCGCCAGGCGGCGCTCCAGCTCCGGCAGGCGGGAGTGGCGCAGCTCGGCGGCGCGGTTCAGGTCGTAGCCGCGCTCGGCCTCCTCGATCTCGCGGCGCACCTGGTCGATCTCCTCGCGCAGCTCCTGCAGCCGGTGGATCGCCTGGCGCTCCGCCTCCCACTGCGCGGTCATCGCGTCCGCCTCAGCGCGCAGGTCGGCCAGCTCCCTGCGCAGCGCATCCAGCCGCTGCTTGCTCGCCGGGTCGGTTTCCTTCGTGAGCGCGGCCTCCTCGATCTCCAGCTGCATCACGCGCCGCGTGATGGCGTCGAGCTCCTGGGGCATCGAATCGATCTCGGTGCGGATGACGGCGCAGGCCTCGTCGACCAGGTCGATCGCCTTGTCGGGGAGGAAGCGGTCGGTGATGTAGCGGTGCGAGAGCGTCGCGGCGGCCACGAGCGCGGCGTCCTGGATGCGCACGCCGTGGTGCACCTCGTAGCGCTCGCGCAGGCCGCGCAGGATCGAGATCGTGTCCTCCACACTCGGCTCGTCGACCACGACCGGCTGGAAGCGGCGCTCGAGCGCGGCGTCCTTCTCGATGTGCCGGCGGTACTCGTCGAGCGTCGTCGCGCCGATGCAGTGCAGCTCGCCGCGGGCGAGCATCGGCTTCAGCATGTTGCCCGCGTCCATCGCGCCCTCTGCCGCGCCCGCGCCGACCACCGTGTGCAGCTCGTCGATGAACAGGAGGATGCGCCCCTCGGCGGCCTTGACCTCCTGCAGCACCGCCTTCAGGCGCTCCTCGAACTCGCCCCGGTACTTGGCACCCGCCACGAGCGAGCCCATGTCGAGCGCGAACACGGTCTTGTCCTTGAGGCCCTCGGGCACGTCGCCTCGCACGATGCGCTGGGCCAGCCCTTCCACGATCGCGGTCTTGCCGACACCCGGGTCGCCCACGAGCACCGGGTTGTTCTTGGTCTTGCGCGACAGGATCTGGATCACGCGGCGGATCTCGGCGTCGCGTCCGATGACCGGGTCCATGCGGCCCAGGCGCGCCTCGGAGACGAGATCGCGCCCGTACTTCTCCAGCGCCTCGTAGGCCGACTCAGGAGTCGCGCTCGTCACCCGCTGGGCGCCGCGCACCTCGGTCAGCACTCCGAGGAAGCGCTCGCGCGTGAGCTGGAAGTCCCTCAGCACGCGCCCCACCGGCGCGCTGGACCCGGCTTCGATCATCGCCAGCATGACGTGCTCGACCGAGACGTACTCGTCCTTCAGCCGCTGGGCCTCGCTTTCGGCCGCGTCGAGGATCTGGCTGAGCGCGCGCGCGACGTAGACCTCCCCCGGAGCCGCGCCCGGCCCGCTCACGCGCGGGCGGCGCTCGACCTCGGCCTCTACCGCGGCGCGCAGCGCCGGCACGTCGACCTCGGCCCGCACGAGCAGGCGCGGGATCAGCCCCTCTGGCTGGTCGAGCAGCGCGAGCAGCAGGTGGTCGGCGTCGACCTCGGTGTGCCCGTAGCGCAGCGCCTTGGTCTGCGCGTCGTGCAGCGCCTCCTGGGTCTTCTGGGTCAGGCGGTTGGGGTCCATGCGCTCACCTCGGACGTCGTCGGGGCTCGTAGCGGCGCAGTTGCGCCTCCAGGTCGTCGATGCGGGCCAGCAGCTCGCAGGCCAGGATGGCGCCGGCATATCCGACGCCGAGATCGCGCCGCACCCGGATGATCCGCGCCAGGCGGGCGGCGGCGTCGCGGGGGAACAGCGGGGCGGCCCAGGTGCCGCCGGAGGGGTCGAGCGCGCCCAGCCGCACGAGGCGGCGGACGAGCTCGGGGTGCAGCCCCGTCTCGCTTGCCAGCGCGTCCAGTCCGACCTGGCCGGCCGCGGCTGGAGCCCGGCGGCGCGCGGGGCTGCTCACCCTCCGTCTGGCGGAGGTCGCCGCCATCAACCCTTCTTGCGGGGGTCGAAGTTCGAAACCTCCGCGAGCCGCTCGAACGCCTCGCGCTCCTGCTTGGAGAGCCGCTTCGGCACCTTGATCTGCACCGTCGCGTAGAGGTCGCCCTGCTGTCCGCGCGGCCCCGGCATGCCTTCCCCGCGGAGGCGCAGCCGCCGTCCGCACGAGGAGCCCGCGGGCACCTTCACGCGGGAAGTGCCCGTGAGCGTCGGTACCTCGGCCGACGCGCCGAGTGCGGCCTCCCAGGGCGTCACGGGGAGGTCCACGTAGAGGTCGCGACCCTCCACCCGGAAGCGCGGATCGGGTCGCACCCGGACACGCAGGAACAGATCGCCCGACGGGCCGCCGCCGGGACCGGACCCGCCCTCCCCGGCCAGGCGGATGCGCTGGCCGTCGCGTACGCCCGGCGGGATCTCCACCTCGTAGTCGCGCCCGTCGCCGAGCGAGATCCGCTTGCGCCCGCCGGCGGCCGCCTCCTGCAGCGACAGCTCGAGCGTGGCCTCCTGGTCGCTGCCCCGGCTGGAGAATCCGTTGAAGCCGCCGCCGCCCCGGCCGCCGCCGCCGCGCCGGCCCGCGCCGAACATGCTGTCGAAGAAGTCGCTGAAGTCGCCGCCGCCGAAGCCCGTCCCGCCGAAGTCGACCCGCACGTCCCGGAAGCCGCCGCGGTCGAACCCCTCGAACCCGTCGAAGCCCTGGAAGCCCTCGGCGCCGGAGACGTCCTGGCCCGCCTTCCAGTTCGAGCCGAGCTCGTCGTAGCGCTCGCGCTTCTCCGCGTCGCGCAGGACCTCGTACGCCTCGGAGATCTCCTTGAAGCGGTCCTCCGCCTCCGGCTCCTTGCTCACGTCCGGGTGGTACTGGCGGGCGAGCTTGCGGTACGCGCGGCGGATGTCCTCCTCGCTCGCGTCCCGAGGTACCCCGAGCACCTCGTAGTAGTCGCGGAAGGCGACCGCCAATCAGGCCTCCAGCTCCCCGCGCCGCGCCACGACTACCTGCGCGGGGCGCAGCATCCGGTCGCCGATCGCGTACCCCGACCGTGCGACCTCGACGATCGTCCGGTCCGGCACCTCGTCGCTCGTGACGACGCCTACGGCCTCGTGGCGCTCCGGGTCGAACGGCTCGCCGACCGCGCCCACGCGGCTCACCCCGAGGCGTTCGAGGGTTGCCTCCATCTGCTGCAGCACCGCCGCGAGGCCGACGTGGAGCGAGCTGCCCGGGTCTGCCATCAGCAGCGCGCGCTCCACGCTGTCCACGGACTCGAGCCACTGGCGCAGCAGTTCGTCGGAGCTTTCGGCCACCCGGCGCTCGAGCTCCCCGGCCATCCGCTTGCGGTAGTTGTCGAGGTCAGCCAGCGCTCGCTTGTAGCGGTCGTCGAGCCGCTCCAGCTCCGCGCGCAACTCCTCCGGTTCGGGGTTCTGAACCTGTTCGGGCTGCGCGGCCTCGGCTTCGGCCTGGGCGGCCTGGTGCTCACTCACGCGTGAATTCGGCATCGACAACCTCTTCGTCGTCTTGGGCGGGCTGGGTCCCGGCACCGTTGCCGCCGCCGTCGCCGGTCGCGCCCGCGCCCGCGCCGGCCGTCGCCGCGGCGCTCGGCAGTGCCTGGACGATCTGCTGCAGGTCCGAGATCAGCGGCCGCACGCGGTCGAGGCCGGCCTGCTCCTCCACCGCCTGCCGGGCGTCGGCGATCAGCTGCTCGGCGCGTGCCTTCTCGTTCACCGGCAGCGAGCCCTGCAGCTGCTCCACGAGCTGCTCGGCCTGGTAGGCGAGCGCGTCGAGCTCGTTGCGCGCGTCGATCTCCTCGCGCCTGCGGCGGTCCTCCTCGGAGTGCTGCTGGGCCTCCTGCACCATCCGCTCCACGTCGCTCGGATCGAGATTGGTGGTTTCGCTGATCGTCACCTCCTGCTCCGCGCCCGTGTCCTTGTCCCGGGCCGTCACGTGCAGGATGCCGTTGGCGTCCACGTCGAAGGTCACCTCGACCTGCGGGACCCCGCGCGGCGCCGGGCGGATGCCCTCGAGGCGGAAGCGCGCGAGCTGGCGGTTGTCCGCGGCGAGCTCGCGCTCGCCCTGGAGGACCACGACGTCCACGGCGGTCTGGTTGTCCTCGGCGGTCGAGAACACCTCGGTGCGCCGCGCGGGAATCGTCGTGTTGCGCTCGATGACCTTGGTCATCACGCCGCCGAGCGTCTCGAGCCCGAGCGACAGCGGGATCACGTCGAGCAGCACGACGTCCTCGACCTCTCCCTTCAGGACGCCGGCCTGGAGCGCCGCTCCGATGGCGACCACCTCGTCGGGGTTGACGGTCATGTTCGGGTCCTTGCCGCCGGTCAGCCGGCGCACCAGCTCCTGTACCGCGGGGATGCGCGTCGAGCCGCCGACGAGGATCACCTCGTCGATGTCGTCGGCGGTCAGCTTCGCGTCCGAGAGCGCCCGCTCGACCGGCCCGCGCGTGCGCTCGATCAGGTCCTGCACGAGCTGCTCGAACTTCGCCCGCGTCAGCGACATGTTCAGGTGCTTGGGCCCCGACGCGTCCGCCGTTACGAACGGAAGGTTGATCTGGGTCGTCGTCTGCGCGGACAGCTCTACCTTGGCCCGCTCGGCAGCCTCGGCGAGGCGCTGGAGCGCCTGCGGGTCCTCGCGCAGGTCGATGCCCTGGTCCTTCTTGAACTCCTCGGCGATCCAGTCGACGATGCGCCGGTCGAAGTCGTCTCCGCCGAGGTGGCCGTCGCCGCTCGTGGAGCGCACCTCGACCACGCCGTCGCCGACGTCCAGCAGCGAGACGTCGAAGGTGCCGCCGCCGAGGTCGAAGACGAGCACGGTCTCCTGGCCCTTCTTGTCGAGCCCGTACGCGAGCGCCGCGGCGGTCGGCTCGTTGATGATCCGCAGCACCTCGAGCCCGGCGATCTTGCCGGCGTCCTTGGTCGCCTGGCGCTGGGCGTCGTTGAAGTAGGCGGGCACCGTGATGACCGCCTCGGTCACGCGCTCGCCGAGCGACTTGCCCGCGTCCTCCGCGAGCTTGCGCAGGATCATCGCCGAGATCTCCTCGGGGGAGTACTGCTTGCCGCGGACCTCGAAGCGGATCGCGTCGTTGGGACCCTTGACGACCTTGTAGGAGACGATCTTCGACTCCTCGTCGACCTCGCCCCACTTGCGCCCGATGAAGCGCTTGGCGGAATAGATCGTTCCCTCCGGATTGAGGATGGCCTGGCGCTTCGCGACCTGACCGACGAGTCGCTGGCCGTCATCGGTAAAGGCCACGACCGACGGCGTCACGCGGGCGCCCTCGGCGTTGGGGACGACCTCCGCCTTTCCGCCCTCCATGGTCGCGGCTACGACCGAGTTGGTGGTTCCGAGGTCGATCCCTACCGCCTTGGCCATCTGAGAACTCCCTTCTTCGGCAGCGATTTGAGGGCCCGGTGGGCCTCCGCGAGTTGCAGTAGGGCGCCCGGGCGGCGATTCAACCCCCTTGAATCCCCTTGAACCCGCGGCGCGCGGGACTATCACCGGCTAGACACGCATGGGCACAAGCCCGACAGAGCCGGCTGCGGTCACCGAGACACCCGACTTCTACGGGGCATACCCGCGCTTGACCGAGGATCAGGTCGAGGAGCTCGCCCGCCACGGCGAGCGGCGCCGGACGCGCGCAGGCGAGGTGCTCTTCCGCGAAGGGGACTCCTCCTACGACTTCTTCGTGGTGCTCGAGGGCCTGGTCGCGATCGTGCAGGGCGAGGGCGGCGACGAGAAGCTGATCGCGGTGCACGGCCCGGGACGGTTCCTGGGTGAGCTCGGGCTGCTGAGCGGGCAGGCGGCCCTGTTCACGGCCGTGGTGCGCGAGCCTGGCGAGGTCCTGGCGGTGCCGGTGGAGCGCCTGCGCGATCTGGTCCAGCAGGACCCGACCCTGGCCGACCTGATCCTGCGTGCCTACCTGCTCCGCCGCGAGTACCTGATCGGCCTCGGCGCCGGCTTCAAGATCGTGGGGTCGCGCTTCTCGCCCGACACCCGCAGGCTGCGCGAGTTCGCGGCCCGCAACCGCCTGCCACATACCTTCGTCGACCTCGAGGACGATTCCGCCGCGGAGGCGCTCCTGCGCCAGCTCGACGTCTCACCGGCGGACACGCCGGTCGTGATCTGGAGGGGCACGCAGGTGCTGCGCAACCCGAGCACCTCGGAGCTCGCGTCGCTGCTCGGCCTGCGCAGGGCGGCGCCGGAGTCGACGCTGTGCGACCTGCTCGTCGTCGGGGCCGGGCCGGCGGGCCTGGCGGCGGCGGTGTACGGGGCGTCGGAGGGGCTCGTCACGGTCGCGGTCGACGCGATCGCCACCGGCGGTCAGGCCGGCACCTCCTCGCGCATCGAGAACTACCTCGGCTTTCCCGCCGGGATCTCCGGCGCGGAGCTGGCGGAGCGGGCCGCCATCCAGGCGCGCAAGTTCGGGGCCCAGATCAGCGTGCCGGCCGAAGCGGTGGCACTCGAGGAGCGCGACGGCCATCACGCGGTCCGGCTGGGCGAAGGCGAGGCGGTGGCCGGCCGCACGGTGCTGATCGCGACGGGCGTGCACTACCGCCGGCTCCCAGTGCCGCGGCTCGAGGAGTTCGAGGGCATCAGCGTCTACTACGCGGCCACCTGGATGGAAGTGCAGCTGTGTCGCGGCGATCCCGTGGCCGTGGTCGGCGGCGGCAACTCAGCCGGCCAGGCGACGCTGTTCCTGGCCCAGCACACGCCACTGACCCGGCTGATCGTCCGCGAGGCGGACCTCGCCGAGCACATGTCCCGCTACCTCGTCGATCGGATCGAGCGGACGGAGAACGTCGAGGTGCTGCTCCACACAGAGGTTCGCGAGCTGGTCGGGGAGCGGACGCTCGAGGCGCTGGTGGTGGAGGACGTCCTCGACGGGGAGCGCCGCCAGGTCGAGGCGCGAGCGATGTTCGTCTTCATCGGAGCCGAACCTCACACGGCCTGGCTGGGAGGCCAGGTGGCGCTCGACGAGCGCGGCTACGTGCTGACCGGCCCGGAGGCCGCTCGCGCGGCTGCCGGGGACGGCCGCGCGACGGGCCACGATCCGGTCCTGCTCGAAACCAGCCATCCCGGGATCCTTGCCGCCGGCGACGTGCGCTGCGGCTCCACCAAGCGCGTGGCGTCCGCCGTGGGCGAGGGGTCGGTGGCGATCCTGCAGGTGCACCGGCAGCTCGAGCTGCTGGGGCGGGGCGGGGTGCACGAGTTCGCCGAGCGGCCTATTCCAACGGCTGCAACCTAGACGGGAGGAACGGCGCGATGACGATGTTGCAGACGGAGCGGGGCATGGTGCGCGTGCCCGCCGGCACGTGGAAGGTCGACCCGACCCACTCGAGCGTGGGGTTCGAGGTCAGGCACCTGATGATCTCCACCGTCCGCGGCCATTTCAGCGAGTACGACGGCACGCTCGAGGCCGATCCCGACGACCCCGCGCGCTCGCGCGCCTGGGGCACGGTCAAGGTCGCGAGCATCGACACGGGCGACCCCGACCGCGACGCGCACCTGCGCTCGCCTGACTTCTTCGACGCCGAGCGCTATCCGGAGATGCGCTTCGAGTCGACCCGCGTCGAGCACGTGGAGGGCGGCACGTACCGAGTGGCCGGCGATCTCACGATCAAGGACCAGAAGCGCGAGGTCGTGGTGGACGCAACGGTCCAGGGCGTGGGCACCGACCCCTGGGGCAACGAGCGAGTCGGGATCGCGATCAGGGGCACGATCGACCGCACGGACTTCGGCCTGACCTGGCAGCAGCGCCTCGCCACGGGCGGGATGCTCGTCAGCGAGGACGTAAAGATCGTGATCGACGTCTCGATGATGCGCGCTTGAGCGGCGCTCAAGCGAACAGCGGGTCGTACTCGGCCGGCAGCTGAGCGTCGATGTCGCGGAACTCGGCGTCCGGGAGCGCCTCCCGCAGCGTCGCGAGCACCGCGCGGGCGTGATCCTGCGCCTGCTCCAGCGGAATGCCCTCGCGCTCGGCCACGCGGTGAACGAACTCGTCCACCGACATGCGCTTCGCCTTGTCGCCGCCCTCGGCGACGCCGCGTCGCAGCGGCTCGTGCAGCGCCAGCGGCAGGTGCACGATCAGGTCCTCCACCTCGCCTCCGGCGAGCCGCTCGGCGAGCGTTGCGAGCACCGCGTCGACGGCGCGCGCGGCGCCGTCGCGGTCGAGTCCCGTGCGCTCCTCCACCCGGGCGAGGAAGGCCTCCCCCGACACGACCTCCACCTGTGGCCCCACGGGCAGCAGCGGGGCGTAGTCGCGCGACAGCTCCGAGGCCACGTCGGCCAGCTCCCGCGCGCCCGTCGCACGCCAGAGCGCCAGGAAGACGGCCCGCACGTGCCGCTCCGCGGCTGGGACGTCGACCCCCTCGCGCTCCGCGACGCGGCGCACGAACTCGTCGACGTCGAATCCCTCCGCCTCGGTGTCGGTGTGCACCCACACGCCCAGCTCCTCTGGCAGGCGGTCGGCCAGGTCACGCGCCTCGCCGGGCGAGATGCGCTCGCCGAGCGCCTCGAGCGTGGCCCGTGTCGCGGCCTCGGCCTCGTTCCAGCTGAGGTCGGCCGCGTGCTGCACGGTCACGATGAACTGCTCGTAGTCCATGAAGGCGCCGGCGCCAGGCGGGGGAGTGGCGGTCACTACCCCGGTGGTAGGGCGGCGCGGCGCTACGTCAAGGGTGGACGCGCGTGGAGGGCCGACCTATTGCAGCCGGTATGAGCGCCGTCCAAGCACAGCCCCCTCGCGCGCCGGGCGGCTAGCCGCTCACGATTGCGTCCCAATGCGCTCCGGGCCTGTCGTGGTCGCCTTCGACGGATCGCCTGCCGCCGAACACGCGTTGCGTGAGGCGGGCGAGCTGCTCGCCGGGCGGAGGGCGCTGGTTCTGGTCGTGTGGAAGGCCGGGCTTGGATTCGAGCTGGTCGAGCTGCCGGCGAGCACCATCGGCCTGCCGCCTGCCGCGATCGACATACGCACCGCCCTCGAGGTGGACCGGGAGCTCTCGGAGCAGGCCCAGCGGCTCGCTCAGAAAGGCGCCGGGCTGGCGCGCGACGCCGGGTTCGAGGCCGAGGGGCTCGCCATTGCGGAGGATGTGCACGTTGCCGTTCACGAGACGATCGTCCAACAGGCCGAGGAGCTGGACGCGCAGGCGATCGTCGTGGGAGCCCACGGCCACGGAAAACTCGGCGAGGTGATCCTGGGCAGCACATCGCGGGAGGTCATCCGCCATGCCCTCTGTCCCGTCCTCGTGGCGCGTCGGCCCGACGACTAGCGCAGCGCGACGGCCGGCCGCGGGTGGAGGCGGCCACCGACTGCCTCTATGCGGTCGCTCTGGACGACCTCGGCCAGCACCGCGTTCCAGCTCACCTCGTCGGGGCGCTCCGGCGCGGGCGACTCCCGGGTGTGCGCGAACGCCGCGACGAGGCCTGCCGACGGCATGAACGCCGCCAGCCGGTCAGCCACGAGCCCCCGGCCGAGCGCGCGGCTCCAGCCCAGCACGTAGGCGTCGGCCCCGGAGCTCGATTCGGGCAGAGGCTGCGAGGAGTGGACCAAGAGGATCGCGTGAGCGCCGCAGTCGCGGGCCGCGCGGGCCTGCAACGCCGCCAGCGCGTCGTGCAGCAGCACCAGGTCGCCCGCGGATGCGCCCTCCGCGACGTCGGTGCGGACAAGCGGGGGCACGTCCGTGCCCTCCTCCAGCGGGCGCTCGAGAATCGGTCGCAGCGCCTCGGCGTCGGCGCGACCCGCCGGCAGGGCGGCGATAGACCAGATCGTGCGCCCGGCGAGCGCGTCGAGCGCCCGCTGACGCAGCAGGCCGAGCACGCGTAAATCCCGGCGGCTCGGCACTGGGCCGAGGTGCTCGATCATCAGCCGGGTCAGGGTCGTCTCACCTCCTCTGCGATAGGTAGGTCAGACCGCTCGCCGCGCAAGCGTGCAAGACCTCGCCCGGGCCTACGCCGAAAAGCCGCTCTTTGCGTCTTTTGGACGGCCCGGCTCGTTACGAGGCGCCCCCAGTCGGGGAGACTCGGCCTGGGTCCGCGACTGCCCCGAAGTGGCGTCGCGCCTCACCTCCCCCAACGGGCACGCGCCCGGGAGCCTCATGAGTGGAACCCGGACCGGACCGCCAACTTTGCATGGCGGCATCCGGAAAGGAAGTCATGGGGATCCGATCGGCCACGAGCCAGGCGCCCGAGCAGGAGTTGATCGCGGCCGCCGAGGGAGGCGACGAGGCGGCGCGCGGGCGGCTGGTTTCCGCATTCATGCCGTTGATCGGCAGCATGGCTCGGCAGTACCGCAGCTCGGCCGTCGGGCGCGATGAGCTGATGCAGGAGGGCGTCGTCGGGCTGCTGCGCGCCCTGCGGCGCTACGACGCCACGCTGGGCACGCCGTTCTGGGCCTACGCATCCTGGTGGGTTCGCCAGGCGATGCAGCAGCTCGTGGCCGAGATGACCCGGCCGGTCGTCCTCTCCGACCGGGCCCTGCGCCGACTCGCCCGGATCAAGGAGGCGCGTCGCGAGTACATGCAGGCGCACTCCAAGGAGCCGACGATCGCCGATCTGGTGGAGGCGACGCACCTCACCCGTGAGCAGATCGAGCGCCTGCTGGCGGTCGAACGCGCGCCGCGCGGCCTGGATGAGGTTCTGGCCGGCGAGGAGGGGGCGACCGGCACGCTCGGCGACCTGGTCGCCGACCCCGTCGCCGAGGACGCCTACGAGCGTGCGCTCGATCTTGCGAACACGGAGCTGATGGGAGATCTGGCTGAAGGACTTGGGCAGCGCGAGCGGCTGGTCCTGCACGCGCACTACGGCCTAGGGCGCCCATCGCGGACACTGAGAGAGATCGCCGGGGAGCTCGACCTGAGCGTCGAACGCGTTCGCCAGATCGAGGAGAAGGCGCTCGGCAAGCTGAGGGAGGCAGCCATCTGGCCGCCTAGCGCGTAAGGCTTGCATCCAGGCACGAATGGCCTAGTCGTAGGTGAATGGACTCCGCACATTCGCACGCTGGTCTGCGTCACAACGCCTTCGTCTACCAATCCGACGACCAGTACACGGGGCAGGCCGCCCCTTTTCTGGAAGAGGGACTGTCGGGCGGTGAGGCCGCCTTGGTGGCCGGAACGCGCGACCGGCTCGCGCTGATGCGCGATGCGCTCGGCTCGACTTCGAAGCACGTCACGTTCCTTGACATCGGCTCTGCCTACACGCGGCCGGCTCGCACGTTGGGCGTCTATGCGCAGGCGCTGGCGCGCGAGCTGCAGCACGCCCCCTCCGTGCGCGCCCTGGGCGAGGTCCAGTACGGGCCGGCGCCGGCGGACTGGCGGGAGTGGATGGCGTACGAGGCGATGTCGAACTGCGCCTACGCCCATCTGCCCGCGTGGCTGGTGTGCACGTACAACGGCGAGACGGCGCCCGACGAAATCCTCGAGGGGGTCTGGCAGACGCATCCCGAGGTGCTCGGCGGCGAGCGGGCGGAGAGCGCGCACTTCGAGGCCCCGGCCGACGTGGTGCGCGCCAAGACACCCGAGCCCGGGCCCCTGCCGGACCTGCGCTCGCTACCGCCCGGCGAGGACCTCGAGGCGTTCCGCGAACGGCTCGCCGGCGAGCTGAACGACGCGGGCGTTCCCGCGCGGCGGGCGCTCGAGATCCTCATCGCCGGGACCGAGGTCGCCAAGAACGCCTGGCAGCACGGCGGCGGGCCGCACGAGTTGCGCGTGGGACGCGCCAACGGTCGCTTCGTGTGCGAGGTGTCCGACCGGGGCGAGGGGTTCGACGACCCGTTCGCCGGCTACATCGTGCCCGGCGACGATCGGAACCAGGGCGCCGGATTGTGGATCGCGCGTCAGATGGCCTGGCGCGTGGAGATCGTGCCGGCAGACCCAGGGGTCACGGTTCGCCTCTGGGCGTAACCGACCTCTGGACGAGCGAGTGCTCTGACGTAATTCAGGGCGTGTGCCCTACGTGAAGTGCCCCGACTGCGGATTGCGCGCGTTCACGGTGGCCTACTGGCTGGAGCTCGAGCGTTGCACCAGCTGCGGCGCCGAGCTGCCCCGCCCGCGCCGGCGCGCGGACTTCCGGCCCGAGCAGGTGTCCATCCCGAAGCCGGAGCCGATCAAGCCCCGCGACGGCGTCTAGGGCGAGTCCCGCACGATCGAGTTCGATCATACGTCCAGGGCTGTTGCGACGATTCGGTACCCGACGTAGGGTGGACCGCCGACCTTGACCCGTGCCACGAGACTCATGATCCGCAGGGCATTGCCGTGCGCGCTCGCGCTGCTGCTGCTCCCTGCCGCCGCCCAGGCGCGCACCTACGCGGTCACGACCCAAACCGACCAGAAGCCGGACGCCTGCACCGCGGACGAGTGCACGCTGCGCGAGGCGGTCATCGCGGCGAACAGGCACAAGGGCGCCGACACGATCGTCCTGCCGAGCCGCAAGCGCTACGAGCTCACGATCGCCAGCACGGGCGAGGACAAGGCCGCCAACGGCGATCTCGACATCACCTCGGGCCCGCTCACGATCGTGCACCCGGGCCGCGGCACGGCGACGATCGACGCCAACAAGACCGACCGTGTCTTCGACATCGGCAAGGCCAAGACGACGCTGGACAAGCTGACGATCCTCGGCGGCTTCTCCAACAAGACCGACGCCGACGGCGACGGCGGGGGGATCCTCGTCGGTGGCGGGTCGCTGACGATCCTGGACTCCCGCATCATCCACAACCGCGCGCCGTGGGTGGGTGGCAACGGCGGCGGCATCGACTCGGACACCTCCGGCCTCGTGAAGGTGATCGACAGCGAGGTGTCCGACAACGACTCGGGCGGCAGCGGCGGCGGCGTCGAGGGCTCGCCCGACGGCCAGATGCTGATCCAGCGCACGAGGGTCGCAAACAACAAGGCGGCGCAGGCTGGCGGGGTGATGGTCTTCGGGCCACCGGTGCGGATCGTCGACAGCACCGTCGCCGGCAACGTGGCTTCGGCCGGGCCCGAGGTCGAGGGCGACGGCGGCGGCATCCTGGTCGGCGCCAAGGGGCGCCTGGAGCTGACCAACTCGACCGTCGCGAACAACGGGGCGTACACCAGCGGCGGCGGCATCTTCAGCGACGCCGGCAGCCAGGCCAAGATCAGCTTCTCGACGATCGCGCGCAACCGCGCCGACGCCGACTCCATGTTCGGAGGCACCACGGGCGGGATCCACCTGCGCACCGCGGGCGTCCAGGTCGCCGCCAACGCGCGGGTTTCCAACTCGATCATCGCCCTCAATGTCGAGGCCGCCGGGGTCGCGGCGGATTGCGGCGGCATCGGCTTCCTAGGGACGGGCGTGAACCTGCTCACCACCACGAACCAGGGCCAGTGCTCGGAGGTGGCGCCGATCGTGGCGGCGAACCCGCGGCTGGGGCCGCTGGGGAGCAACGGCGGGCCCACGCCGACGATCGCCCTGCTGCCGGGCAGCCCGGCGATCGGCGCGGCGGTAGGGAAGGCACCGGCGCGCGACCAGCGCGGCGTGAAGCGCACGGATCCGGACCTCGGAGCCTACGAGCGCAGGTAGGCAACCGGGCGACGCTAAGCTCGTCTGTTTGACCTCCGAGCCGCTCACCACCGAGTCCGACACCCCGCGGGGCCGCGTCTGGCTGCGCGACGAGGATCCGCGCGAGACGCGCGAGCTCGTCTTCGACTTCGCGTTCGACGAGGATCTCAACGAGGCCGTCAAGCTGCTGCCGAAGCGCTGGTTCGACTGGCGCCGCAAGCACTGGCGGGTGCCCGCCGACCCGCGCGTCGGCAAGCTCGTGGGCGACCTGCTGGGGCGTTTCCCGCACCTCGATCCCTCGCCCGAGGTGCTCCGCTGGCTCGACGAGGCGGACCGCTGGCGAGCGGCCGTGACGGTCGTGCCTCATGAAGGCGCCGGGGCGTTCCTGATGCGCACGCTCGCCGGTGACCCGCCCGCCGCCCTGGACGGATCCATCCCGGCCGGTGAGGGCAAGCTCCTGCTCCCCTTCGGCACGCCGGGCGCGCGCCGGCTGCACCGCCTGGAGGGCGTCCACCTGGACGATCTCGCGCGTACCTGCGCGCGGGAGCTGGAGGCCGGCGAGTCGCCGGCTCCCGCCGAGCTGGGCCTCGAGATCGGCGACCACGGTGAGCCCGACGTGACGCTGTTCACGCTCTGGGACCCAGGCCACGCCCAGGAATTCAGGCGCCTGCCCGAGGCGCGCCTGATCCACCGGCCCGGGCGCTTCTTCGGGCGCGACGGATCCTGGGCCGTGGCGGTGCCCGCCGACCCGGCGCTGGCCGTGCACCTCTCCGAGTACGTCGCCGCGCGGCCGGATCTGCGCGTCGACGACCGCGTCGTGGAGGTGCTCGAGGAGCTCGTGGCCGAGCACGACCGCGCCTCGACGACCGTGGCGCTGTCATACGCCGAGGACGCCGAGCTCGACGGCCTCGATCTGGGCGGCGTGCTGCACCCCTTCCAGCGCGCCGGCGTTCGCTACGCGCTCGAGCGGCGGCGGACCTTCATCGCGGACGAGCAGGGGCTCGGCAAGACGGTCCAGGCGCTCGCCACCGTCGAGGCGGACGACGCCTTCCCGACCGTGGTCGTGTGCCCGGCGAGCATGAAGCTCATGTGGGAGCGGGAGGCAGGCATCTGGCTGCCGAACCGCAGCGTCGCGGTGCTCGACGGTCGCACCGACGCGACATGGACCGAGGAGGCCGCCGGAGCCGAGATAGTCGTGCTCAACTACGACATCCTCGAGGCGCACGCTGAGCGGCTGGCGCGGCTGCAGCCGCGTGCGCTCGTGCTCGACGAGTCCCACTACGTGAAGAATCCGGGGGCCCGCCGCACCAAGGCGGCGGTGCGGCTCGCCGAGCACCTGCCCGAGGGCGCCCTGCGGCTGGCCCTCACCGGCACGCCCATCCTCAACCGGCCGGAAGAGCTGATCTCCCAGCTGCGCGCGCTCGGCCGTCTGCGCGACTTCGGCAGCGGCGCCCGCCTGACGCGCCGCTTCCGAGCCGCCGCCAGCGACGACCGCCTGCACTGGAACCTGCGGGCCCACTGCTACGTGCGACGCACCAAGCAGCAGGTGCTTCCCCAGCTGCCGGCCAAGCGTCACGACACGGTGCCGGTGCTCCTCTCGAACGAGAACGAGTACCGGCTGGCGGAGCGCGACGTGGTCGCCTGGCTGCAGACGCTCCCGCTCGACCTGCGCACGCTCGACGCGAAGGTGGCCGCCGCGCTGCGCGCGGAGCAGCTCGTGCGCCTCAACAACCTGCGCCAGCTCGCCGTGCGCGGCAAGCTGCCGACCGCGCTCGCCTGGATCTCCGACTTCCTCGCCTCCGGCGAGCCGCTCGTGGTCTTCGCCGAGCACGTGGCCACCCAGCACGCCGTGCTCGAGCGCTTCCCCGATGCCGCGCACATCCTCGGCGCCGACTCGACCGAGAAGCGCCAGCGCGCCGTCGACGCGTTCCAGCAAGAGGACGGCCCCCAGCTAATCGTGTGCTCGATGAAGGCGGCGTCACAGGGCCTCACGCTCACGCGCGCCTCCAACGTCGCCTTCCTCGAGCTCGACTGGACGCCGGCTCGCCACGACCAGGCGGAGGACCGCCTGCACCGGATCGGTCAAGAGAGCGCGGTCACGGCCTGGTACCTGCTGGCCCCGAACACGATCGACGAAACCATGGCCGAGCTGCTGGAGCGCAAGCGCAGCGTGATCGACGCGGTGACCGAGGGTCAGGTGCGCGACGAGGAGCGGCTGGTCGACGCCGTGATCCGGGAGCTGCGCGGAAAGCCGTTCCGCCACCTGCGCGTGGTGGCTTAGACCGCCGACGCGCAACCGCCGTCGAAGTAGTTAACCTGCCTCGCCTACGGATGGGTCGGGCATGGTCACGCCAGAAGGTCACGCACGACGCGGTCACTCGTGCCGACTGGTCCTCCGAGGTGATCGAAACCGCGCTGGACGCGATCGTCACGATCGACCAGGACGGGACGGTCGTGCGCTTCAACCGCGCTGCCGAGAAGATCTTCGGCTACTCCCGTGCCGAGGCGATCGGCCAGCGACTCGCCGACCTGGTCATCCCACCCGACCTGCGCCGTGCGCACCGGGCACAGGTGGCGGGGCTGGCGCGCGGGGAGCGACCGATCGTGCTCGATCAGCGGCTGCTGCAGCGCGCGGTGCGCAAGTCGGGCGAGGAGTTCCCGGTCGAGCTCATCGTCACCCGCACCTCCGAGGACCCGCTGCTGTTCACCGGCTTCGTGCGCGACCTGTCGCGGATCGTGCGCGCCGAAGACCTCAGTGTTCGCTTGGACGGTCTGCTCACCACGGCCGAGGACCTCGCCCACATGGGCAGCTGGGAGCTTGACCTGTGGTCGCAGGAGGCTCTCTGGTCCGCGGGCATGTACCGGATCCATGCCTTCACCGAGGAATCCTTCGTGCCGAGTGTCGAGTCCTACCTCGCCGTTATCCACGAGGACGACCGGCAGCGAGTGGAGGAGCTGCTCAGGACCGTCGTCGAGGACCCGGAGCGGCTGCTCGGGCGCGACGTGGCCATCGAGTACAGGGTGGTGCGCCGCGACGGCGCGGTGCGCGAGCTGCGCGCCCGCGGCCGGGTGGAGGCGGGCGACGACGGCGCGCCGCTGCGCTGGGTCGGGATGGCGCAGGACATGACCGAGCAGCGCCTGACAGAGCAAGGCCTGCAGGCCCATTACGCGGTCACTCAGGCTTTGCGCGACTGGGAGTCGTTCGATGAGGGGGTGATTGGGCTGCTGCGCCGCCTCGGCACCGCGCTAGACGTCCCGCTCGGCTCGCTCTGGATCTCGGACGCCGACGACCGCCTAACCTGCCGCGCCCTGTGGAGCGCCCCGGAGGCGGCCGCCGCCGAGTTCGAGGCGGTCACGCGCGGGCGTTCCTACCGCCGCGGGGAGGACCTTCCGGGGCGTGCGTGGGACGCCGGCCGGCCCGTGATCGTCGAGGACGCGACAGCGGACGCCGAGTTCGACCGGCGCGTCGTCGCCGCGCGCGCGGGGGTTCGCTCGGCGGTTGCCTTCCCCGCTATCGGCCACGCCGGCCCGCTGGCCGTCCTTGCGTTCTACGCGCTCGATCGGCGCCCGTACCGCGAGCCGCTCGCGCGCACGCTCGACGGCATCGGCCGCGAGCTCGGCAGGTTCCTCGAGCGCCGGCGCGCCGACCTCGGCACCGGCCGCTTGACCAAGCGCGAGCTCGAGGTGCTGAAGCTTGCCGCCGAGGGCAACACGGGTCCGCGCATCGCGGAGCAGCTCGTGCTCGCCCCGGCGACCGTGAAGACGCACTTCGAGCACATCTACGAGAAGCTGGGCGTGAGCGACAGGGCCGCGGCCGTGGCTCAGGCACTGCGAATCGGCCTCATTCAGTAGCCGGACCCACTGATGAGGGGCCGTTCAGCAATCCGCCGTTTGGCGGATATTGCCGGAATTGCAATGGCCGATGACTGAAGGGAATGCCCGGCTCACCCCTTCCTCCGCCGGACGAGCGCTCGCGCGCTCTGTTCGCCGCGTTGCGCGACGGCGTCTGGATCGTCGACGCGGACGCCCGCATTGTGGAGGTCAACGAAGGCCTTTGCGAGATGACCGGCTTCACGGCCGAGGAGCTGGTCGGCAGCGGCCCGCCGCGCTGCTACTGGCCCGAGGAGGAGTACGACCCCATCACGGCGGCCGTGCGCACTTCCATGACGGGCGGGACCGGGTACTACGAGGTGTACTTCAAGCGCAAGAACGGCGAGCGCTTCCCGGTCGCGGTCAACACGTCGCCGCTCGGTGACCGTGGCGGCTTCCTATGCGTGGCTCGTGACCTCACCGGGGAGCAGCGCGCGCGCCAGCGCCTAGAGGAAGCCCAGGCTGTCGCCCGCCTCGCCAGCTGGGAGTGGAACCCCGACACCGACGCCATGGAGATCTCCCGGGATTTCGCCGACCTCGCCGGCCTCCCGACAGACGTGAGCCCGACTCTCGACCAGGTCCTCGACTTCACGCCCGCGCCCTACGCCCAGCGGGACCGCGAGACGTTCGGCGCCTTGCTTTCCGGGGCGCAGGACGAGGCCGTCTTCGAGACTCCCTGGCGCGTGCCGAACCCCGAGATCCAGTGGATCGAGGTGCGCGCGCGTCCGTTGCGCGACGCGGAGGGCCGCGTTGTGCGGCTGCGCGGCACGACCCAGGACATCACTGCGCGCAAGCTCGCCGAGCTGGCGTACAAGCGCAGCGAGGAGCGGCTGCGACAGGCCCAGCGCATGGCGGACATCGGCAGCTTCGAGGTGGACTACCGCACCGGCGAGGTGACCTGGTCGGACGAGCTCTACCGGCTCTACGGCATAGAACGGACCGAGTTCTCCCACGCGCTCGAGGCCGCGCGCAGGCTGGTGCCGGAAGGCGATCGCGAGGAGATTCAGCGCATCGCCGAGCAGACGGTTCAGGACGGTCAGCCACGGCAGCTGACGCACCGGTACCTGCGCGGCGGGGAGACGCGCTGGGGCGAGTCGCGCTTCGAGCCGCTGACCGAGGAGGGCAACCGCTACGGCGTCCGCGGCACGCTGCAGGACATCACCGAGGGCAAGCGTGCCGAGCAGCGGATTCACCTCCAGGCGCACCTGCTGGATGCCGTGGACGCCGCGGTGGTGGCAATCGCCCTGGACGGAACGATCAGCTACTGGAACACCGGCGCTCAACGGACCTACGGGTGGACCGCCGAGGAGGTGCTCGGGCGCAAGCTGCGCGATGTCGCGGGCGCCGTGGGCGACGGCGAGATCGCCGCGAACATCGTCGATCGCGTCGTCGTCGCCGGTCAATGGGAGGGCGAGTTCGAGGTCGCCGGCAAGAACGGCGTGCGCTTCCCGGCATACCTGCGCATGGCGCGCTTCTTCGACGCGGACGGCCAACCGGCGGGCGTGGTGACCATGTCCGTGGACATCAGCCAGCGCGTCGAGGGCGAGCGCCAGCTCAAGGCGGCTCGCGACTACATGCGCACGGTCACCGACAGCATGGGCGAGGGCTTGTTCACGCTCGACCTCGAGGGCCGGCTGACCTACCTGAACCGCTCCGGCGCGAACCTGCTGGGCTGGCGCCCGGAGGAGCTGCTCGGCCAGGCGATGCACGACAAGACGCACTACCGCCGCCCCGACGGCAGCCCCTGCCTGGCCTCCGAGTGTCCGCTCGTGCACGCGCGTGAGCAGGCAAACCTGGTGCGGCTCGATCAGGACATGTTCATCCGCAAGGACGGCACCGAGCTGCCTGTCGAGATCACCTCGTCGCCGTTCGAGACCGAGGACGGCGTGCGCGGTTCCGTGGTCGTCTTCAACGACATCAGCGAGCGCCTGGCCGCCGAGCAGCGGATGCGCGAGGAGATGGACGCGCTCACCTGGGTCGCGCGCATACGCGACGCGCTGGCCGAGGACCGCTTCGTGCTCTACGCACAGCCGATCATCGACGTCCAGAGCGGGCTCACCGTCCAGCACGAGCTGCTCCTGCGCATGATCGACGTGGACGGCTCCATCATTCCGCCCGGCGCGTTCCTGCCGGCGGCCGAGGAGTATGGGCTGATCGTCGAGGTGGACCGCTGGGTCATGAGCCGGGCGATCGGGCTCGCCGCCGAGGGCCACGCGATCGAGTTGAACCTGTCGGCGTGCTCGCTGTCGGCCCCCGGGCTGATCGACGACTTCCGGAGCGAGCTGCTGCGCACCGGCGCCGATCCGTCGCTGATCGTGGTGGAGCTGACCGAGACCGCCCTGCTCGAGGACGAGGATGCCGCGGCGCTGTTCATCGAGCGCATCGGTGCGCTGGGCTGCCAGCTGGCGCTCGACGACTTCGGAACCGGCTACGGCGGCTTCCGCTACCTCAAGAGCCTGCCGGTCGACCTGCTCAAGATCGACATGGACTTCGTGCGCGACCTGCCGACCAACCAGGCCAGCCAGCATGTGGTCAAGGCGGTGGTCAGCCTGGCCCGCGACTTCGATCAGCGCACCGTCGCCGAAGGGGTCGAGGACGAGGAGACGCTGCGGCTGCTCAGCGACTTCGGCGTGGACTACGCACAGGGGTACGCGATCGCCAGGCCGATGCCGGTGCACGAGGTACTGGGCACGGCAGCGCGGCAGTCGGAGCCCGCGGGCCGGCCGGGCGGTGCCAGGCTCGAAGCCCACGCACCCGCCCGGCCGCCGTTGGGCTGACGTACCCCGCTCAAGTCAGCGGCGCTCGCCTCCCGGCACGAGCCGCAGCGCGAGCCCGCTCCCGAGCAGCCACAGGCCCATCGCCACCAGCGCGACCGTGCCGAGTCCCGTCAGCGGCAGGCTGCCCAGTTGCGCGGCGCCGAGCGTCTCGACTCCCTGAGCCCCTGTGTCCGCCACCGCGGAGTCAGGACCCGTGCCCCCCGAGACGAACTCGAGCGCCGTTCGCGTCTCGGTGGTCGTGGTGCCGTCGTCCTCGAGCGTGGCGTCGCCCTCGAGAGTGCCCCCGCCCTCCGGCGCATCCTGGAGCGAGCCGGTGCCCTCACCGTCGGGCAGCGGGCTGGCCACGGGCGGGCCCTCGCCGCCGGGCAGCGGGCTGGCTTGGGGCGGGCCCTCGCCGCCGGTCCCGTCGTCACCGGTGGAGGCGCCCTCGCTCAGCACGCTGACGGGCGCATACAAGCGAGGCGAGCCCACCTGGGCCGCCCCGGTGGAGCTCCCCGTCGTCTGCGCGCCGCCCGCGGCCGCGTTCGACGAGCCGTTGTCGCCATCGCTGGCCACACGCACGGGCGCGCTCACCTCGCCGGACCCGACCTGCGCGGATCCGGTCGAATCGCCCGTCGACTGGTCGGCGCCGGAACCGGCCGTGCCGGATCCGCCGTCGTCGCCGTCGCTGGCCACCCGCACGGGCGCGTTGGCGTCGGCCGACGTGACCTGGGCCGCGCCGGTCGAGTCACCCGTGGTCTGCGGCCCGCCGGCGCTCGCGCCGGTCGTCGCGCTGTCGCCGTCGCTGGCCACGCGCACCGGTGCGTCGACCGCAACCGCTCCAACCTGGGCCGCTCCCGTGGACCCGTCCACGGCCTGGGCCGCGCCGGGGTCGGCGGCTGCCGGCCCTGCTGTAAGCGCCAGGGCGATCACACTCGCCCCGAGCGCAATAACACTGCGTCTCATTTCGAATCTCCTTCGCTTGAGTTGCTTCCGGTTGCCCTCGGAGGGGCTAGCCGGGCCGCTCGAGCAGCGAGACGAAGGCGGCCGGTCGAAACGCGGCCGGTCGGATCAGAAGGCGACGACGCAGGCACGGGCCGGCCAGGCACACGGCGGCTGCCAGCAGCGCCATGCCGCCGAAGAAGAAGCTCCCTGCGCCCGCCGAGGCCCCGGCCGCGCCACTCGCGGACGCACCCGGCTCGGGAGCCGCCGGGGGCTGCGGCGAGGCGGGGCCGGTCGCGCGCGGCGCAGCCTCCCGAGCGTCGACGGCAACGGCCGCGGGCGGAGCGCTGATGTGGTGGAGCGCGGCGGGTGCCCCACGGTGCGCCGCGCTCCAGCCGGCCGGCGAGCGGCCGGACGTGCGAAAGCGTGCCGAGGCGCCGGGCCGCCCGGAGGAGGCGTGCGGCCCGGCGGGACCCTCGGCCTGTGGGGAGGACACGGAAGCGGTGGTGAAGCGGGCGACCTCGGCTGTGGGCTGAGCCAGGCGGGTGGCGGTGCGGACCGCGGGATCGGCGGGGGGTGCCGTCGATCCGGCCACGGAGGACGCGTTCGCGTCGACGTGCCTCGCGGCCGTGGTGACCGAGGTGGCGAGCGTCGTGGCGGTGTCGCCCACTGTTGTCGCGGCGGTGCCGGTCGCCGGCACGCCCGCGGGCAGGACATCGGCCCGTGCAGGCGCGGCCGCCCAGCAGGCGGCCACGAGCAGCGCGATTGCGATGAACCTGACCATCGTGGGGGTCTATGCCCGCGGACGGGTGACCTTGCGGCCCTGCACAAGTACGGCTCATGCTCCGGAAGGCGACCCCGTGCGCACACCGCCCCGCCCCGCGGCGGTTAGACTGCCGCGCGATGCGGCGCGGACCCCTTCTCCTGCTCGCGGCTGCCGCGCTCGCGTGCCTGTGGGCGCTGCCCAGCTCCGCCACGGCCAAGACCGTGTGGCTCTGCAAGCCGGGCAAGCCGAGCGACGCCTGCGACGTCAGCCTCAGCACCACCAACTTCTCGCCGAACGGCAAGCGCCTGGGCGTGGACCAGATCAAGCGGCCGAGGCGCCCCAAGTACGACTGCTTCTACGTCTATCCCACGGTCAGCGACCAGAAGGCGCCGACGGCGAACTTCGACATCGACCCGGAGCTGCGCTCGATCGCCCTCTTCCAGGCCGCGCGCTATTCGAGCGACTGCCGCGTCTACGCGCCGGTCTACCGGCAGGTCACGCTCCAGGGCATCCTCGGCATCGCGCCCCCGACGGCGGCGGACCGCGAACGGGCCTACACCGACGTCCGCAGCGCCTGGCGCGACTACCTGAAGAACTACAACCACGGCCGCGGCGTGGTGATCATGGGGCACTCCCAGGGCACGTTCGTGCTGCGGCAGCTGCTGACCCAGGAGATCGATCGCTCGCCGAAGGTGCGCAAGCGCCTGATCTCCGCGGTGCTGCTCGGGGGCAACGTGACGGTCAAGCAGGGCCAGGACACCGGCGGGGACTTCAAGAAGATCCCGGCCTGCCGGTCGCGGACGCAGTTCGGCTGCGTGATCGCGTTCTCGACCTTCAACGCGGTGCCGCCGGCCGACAGCTTCTTCGGCCGCACCGCCACGCCGGGGCTGGAGGTGCTCTGCACCAACCCCGCCGCGCTTGGCGGCGGCTCGGCCAAGATCACTCCGATCGAGCCCAGCAAGCCATTCGCACCGGGAACGACGATCGGCGCGGCCGTCGCCGTGCTCGGCGTGCCCACACCCGCCGTGTCGACCGCCTGGCGTGCCTTCCCGGGCAGCTACCGCGCAAGCTGCTCGTCCACGGGCGGCGCGGACGTCCTACGGATCAGCTCGATCGGCGCCGCGCCGGTCTTCAGCCCGTCGCCCACCCCCGGATGGGGCCTGCACCTCGTGGACGCAAACATCGCGCTGGGCCAGCTCGTGGACGTGGTGCGCACCCAGGCCGCGGCCTGGCGCGCGCACAACTGACGGCTGCCGGGGAGCGTCCCCGAGGCTGCTCCAGAGGTGCATGACGGCGTAGGAGCGCCACGGCCGCCACGCCTCCGCGAGCGCCGTGGCCCGCGGCCCCTCGGCGAGGTGGCCGAGCCGCGCGAGCGCGTGCCGCAGGCCGAGGTCGCCTGCCGGGAACGCGTCGGGATCGCCGAGCGCGCGCATCGCCACGTAGGAGGCGGTCCAGGGGCCGACGCCGGGGATGTCGAGCAGCGCGGCAAGCGCGGCCGACGAGTCGGCACCCGCGTCGAAGCGCAGGCCCTGCGCGGCCACCAGCAGCGCGAGCGAGCGCAGCGCCTCGCCGCGGCGCCGCGGGAACGGGAAATCGGCTGGATCCACGCGGGCGAGCGTTTGCGCCGTGGGAAAGCGGTGGGTGATCGAGCCGAGCGGCTCGGCGAGCGGCTCGCCGTAGCGGGCGACCAGCCGGCCCAGCACCGTGCGCGCCGCTGCGACCGACACCTGCTGGCCGACGATCGCCCGCACGCCCAGCTCGAAGCCGTCGACACAGCCCG
This sequence comes from Thermoleophilaceae bacterium, assembly GCA_034664125.1. GTDB lineage: Bacteria > Actinomycetota > Thermoleophilia > Solirubrobacterales > Thermoleophilaceae > JACVRW01. The sequence goes on from JAXDIG010000007.1 coordinate 170,536, forward strand.
GCACGCGCATCCCCGGCCGGTGCCGCGCGAGCTCCCCCAGCACCGGATCGGCCTCCAGCTGGGCGGCGATCGACAGAGGATCGGCGTCGAGGTCGAGCAGGCGCCGGCAGCGCGCCACCGCGGCGGTCAGGTCGCGCAGGTCGTCGAGCGCCAAGACGCAGCGCACGGCGTCCCGCTCCGGCGTGAGCGCCGCCAGCCCGCCGCCGTGCTCGAGCGCCAGCGAGCGGGTGTAGGTGCCGCCGGCGACGTGCTCGACACCGGGGATCGCGCGGGCACCCAGGAAATCCAGCAGCGCCGCGCCGTCGAGCGGACCTCGGGCCCCCAGGCGCAGGTCCACCGCGCCTTGGGTGGTCGAGCCGCGCCTGCGGCGGGCGCGGCGGCGCAGCTCGCTCGGCGTGCGCGCGTAGATCGCCTGGACCGTGTCGTTGAACTGCCGGATGCTGCCGAAACCGGAGGCCAGCGCCACCTCGGCAAAGCGCAGGCCGGTGGACTCGATCAGCGTGCGCGCCGCCTGAGCGCGCTGGGCGCGGGCCAGCTGGGCCGGACCGGCCCCCACCTCGGCCACGAGGATGCGGTGGAGCTGCCGTTCGCCGAAGCCCAGGCGCGAGGCCAGCCCCGGCACGCCCTCGCGGTCCACGATTCCGTCCGCGATCAGCCGGAAGGCGCGCCCGGCCACGTCGGCGCGGCGGTTCCAGGCCGGGGAGCCCGGAGCGGCATCGGGCTCGCAGCGCTTGCACGCGCGCAAGCCGGCGGCCTGGGCCGCGGCCGCCGTGGCAAACAACCGCACGTTGCGCCGATCCGGCAGCCGCGCCGGGCAGCTCGGCCGGCAGTAGATGCCGGTCGAGGTCACGCCCACGAAGAAGAAGCCGTCGTAGCGCGGGTCGCGGCTGCGCATGAAGCGATAGCAGCGCTCGAAGTCGTCGATCACCTGCCCATCGTGTCACGCGCGCAGGGGCTGGTCTGGCGCTTTTCGGACATGTCCGATTTCCGCCAGACACGCAAGCGCCGAGCGGCGTAGCCTGGCGGGCATGAATGGCTTCGTCGAACCGCTCGCCGGCGAGCCTGACCGCTGGCACACCATCGACTCGCCGCTCGGCGAGCTGCTGCTGGTCGGCGACGGACGGGCCCTGACACGGCTCGACATGTCGCCTCGCGACGTGCCACCGGGCGGCCGCCACGATGCGGACGCCTTCGAGCACGTCGAGGCGCAGTTGCGCGCCTACTTCGCCGGCGAGCTGACCGAGTTCGACGTTGCGCTGGCGCCCACCGGAACCGGCTTTCAGCTGCGCGTCTGGGCGGCGCTGCTGGAGATCCCCTACGGCCAGACGGCCAGCTACGGGGCGATCGCCGCCGCGGTCGGGCGCCCGGACGCCGTGCGCGCCGTAGGGGCGACGAACGGGCGCAACCCGATCGCCGTGATCGTCCCCTGCCACCGGGTGATCGGGGCGGACGGAGCGCTGGTCGGCTACGGCGGAGGACTCCCGCGCAAGCGGCTGCTGCTGGAGCTGGAGGCCGAGCACGCCGCCCCGCGGCTGTGGACCTCAGCGTGAGCGAGCGAGCGTGATCGTGACCGCGGCGGTCGCGTCCACGCGCTGAGGCAGGGCCGCGACCCGCTCGTCCAGGTCAGCGACGTGGAAGGCGCTCGGCCCCATGGCGACCAGGTCGCGAGCGGCCGCGCGGTCCAGACTCAGGCCCCACTCCAACTCCTGCTTGGCTGCTATCTCGAGATCCGGTGCAAGCTGGTCGGCCAGGCGCTCCTCCTTGCGGTCGTCCACGCCGATCAGGCCGAGCGGCTCGACCAGCTCGCTCAGGTGGTGGCGTGCCGGAGTGACCACCACGGCCAGGCCTCCGGGCGCCAGGACGCGAGCGATCTCGGGTCCGTTGCGCGGGGCGAAGACGTTCACCACGGCGGCGGCCACGCCGTCGCCGAGCGGGAGCGGCCGCCACGCATCGCACGCGACGGCGGCCATACGCGGGTGCGCGCGGGCGGCGCGCCGCAGGGCGGGCTTGGACACGTCCAGCGCCAGGCCGGACGCGGCGGGCAGGCGGTCGAGCACGCGGGCCAGGTACCAGCCGGTGCCGGAGCCGAGGTCCACGACGCAGCCGGGCGGCGGCTCGACCGTCCGCGCGAGCGCCTCGGCCAGCGAGTCGAAGTGTCCGCCGCCGAGGAAGCGCTCCCGGGCGGCGACCATGTCCGCGCTGTCGCCCGGGTGCGCCGACTCGCCCACGAGCAAGCTCAGATAGCCCTGCCGGGCGAGATCGAACGAGTGGCCCTCGCCGCAGCGCACAGCCCCATCCGCCCGCGCGAGGGACGCGCCGCAGTGAGGGCAGCGCAGCAGGTCGAGCAGGTCGTCGATGGCGGGCACGACCGGAAGCCTCGCTCAACCGTCGTCGCAGCGACGGCCGTGCTGCAGGATGCGCTCGGGGGAGAAGCGCGTCGACAGTCGCATGAACCCGCGTTCGCGGGCGATCACCCGGGTCCACCCGCCGGCCCGCTCGACGCATCCTCCGGCCGCGAACCAGTACGGCGTCCATCGGACCCGCACGAGCGCCTCGCCGGCCCGCTTGACGTCGAGCAGGACCTCGTCGGAGCCGAGCTGCTCGAGCACGATGCGGGCGTCGCCTTGCGGGATCACGATCGGCGCCGGCAGCAGCACCTCGTACACGCGCCAGTCGTCCGACTTCCAGCGCAGCCGCAGGTAGGGCAGG
>JAXDIG010000009.1:0-131403 GCA_034664125.1 Thermoleophilaceae bacterium
CCTGCCCTACCTGCGGCTGCGCTGGAAGTCGGACGACTGGCGCGTGTACGAGGTGCTGCTGCCGGCGCCGATCGTGATCCCGCAAGGCGACGCCCGCATCGTGCTCGAGCAGCTCGGCTCCGACGAGCTGTTGCTGGACGTCAAGAAGCCCGGCGAGGCGATCGTCAAGGTCCGCTGGACGCCCTACTGGTACGCCTCGAACGCGTGCGTGGAGCCGCACGGGGACTGGACGCGGGTGATCGCGGACAAGGTCGGCTTCGTGCGGCTGTCTACGCGGTTCTCGCCGGAGCGGCTCTTCTCCCGTGGACGCCGCTGCGACGACTGAGCTCCCACCTCCAAGCCAATCTTCGCGGGGGTCCGGGGGCGCGAGCCCCCGGCTGCCATCTGCGGTGCTACCGTTCCCGTCGTCCAGCCAAGGTGGCTGGAGCAGACAAGTAGTGCCAGCGCTCGCAGTAGTTGCTTAGTTGCACCTTCCGCGTCCGCAGCACATCACACGTGGGAGGACCCATGGCAACTGGAACCGTTAAGTGGTTCAGCGACGACAAGGGCTTCGGCTTCGTCACTCCGGACGAGCCCGGCAAGGACCTGTTCGTGCATCACACCGACATCGACGGCGAGGGCTTTCGCTCACTCGCCGAGGGTGCGCGCGTGGAGTACGAGGCTCAGCCGGGCGACAAGGGCCCCAAGGCCACCAACGTCCGCACCATCTAGACAGAGCTTCCAGTAGTTAGGAAGTACCAACGGCCGGGGGCACAAGCCTCCGGCCGTTGTCGTTCTACGCGCCGGCTTCGGCCTTGCGCGCCTGGCGCTCGGGGTCGATCCGCACGACGTCCCACACCAGGCCGAAGCGCTCGAGTCCCCTGATCACCAGCGCCGACGGGTCGATCTCCCAGCGCCGCATGCCGTGCTCCGCCGAGGTCGGGAAGGCGTGGTGGTTGTTGTGCCAGCTCTCGCCGAACGTCGGCAGGGCCAGCCAGAACAGGTTGCGCGACTCGTCGCCGGTCGGGAAGCGCTGGCGCCCGAAGAAGTGGCACAGCGAGTTGATGCTGTAGGTCACGTGGTGCACCACGAGCATCCGCACCCCGGCGCCCCATAGGAGGCCGGTGAGGGCGGCGTCGAGGGTGCCGCCGATGGCGTAGCCGAGCCCGAACGCGATCGCGAACCCGCCCAGCGCCCAGACGAGGAAGGTGCGGTCGACGAACGAGACGACCGGGTCGTCGATCAGGTCGGGGGCATACCGCTTCCTGTTGCCCCGCTGCGTGTGGATGAAGAGCCAACCGACGTGGGCGTGAGCAAGGCCCTTGAGCGCACCGCGGAAGCCGCCGCCGTGGCCGACGTGCGGGCTGTGGGGGTCGCCCTCCTGGTCGGAGTAGGTGTGGTGCTTGCGGTGGTCGGCGACCCACGAGATCACGGGCCCTTCGATCGCGACCGAGCCGAGGATGGCGAGCAGACCGCGCAGCGGGCGGCTGGTCTTGAAGCTTCGATGAGTGAGGTGGCGGTGGAACCCGACGGTCACGCCCAGTCCCGTCAGGACGTACATGATCAGGAAGACCGCGACGTCGCTCCAGCGCAGCAGGTCCGACCAGACCTGCCAGCAGACGATGCCCAGAGCGATGAAGGGGAGCGCGGTAATCGTGCCCGTGGCGATGCGGTCCGCCGTCTCGTTTGCGACCGGCTGAACCTCTCCCGGGTCCGCCCGTACTTCATCGTTCGCCCCTGCCGGCGCTTGCGTGATCACTCAGGAGAACCTACCCTGCGCGGCCGATAAGTTGCACGCCGAGTGTGGGTAACCCCACTGCGAAGCGGCCCCCGTGACCGCTAGGCTTGCCTGCCGTGCCCCGCTCCCACCCGCTGTATCGCCACCTGGCGCGGGTCTGGCGGCTCAGCGGCCGCTGGCTTCCGAACGGCTGGCTGGACGCTATTCGCCAACTCGCGCTGTTCGCCGCTGCCTACTACCTGTACCGCATCGTGCGGGGCTTCGTGGACGGCCAGGCCGGCCTCGCGTTCGAGAACGCGCGCACGCTGGTGGACTTCGAACGCTCGATGGGGCTGTTCTTCGAGCCCGGCCTGCAGGCCTGGGCGCGCGGCCAGGACTGGGTGCTGATCTGGGCCAATTGGATGTACGTGAACTCGCACTTCGTGGTCACGACCACTTTCCTGATCTGGCTCTACATCGCGCGCAACTACGCCTTCTACTACGTGCGCAACATGTTCATGGTCGCCATGGGGCTCGCCCTCGCCGGCTACCTCGTCTACCCGACGGCGCCCCCGCGGTTCCTGCCCGAGTGGGGCTTCACGGACACCGTCGCGGCGTTCGTGGGCGAGGGCGCCGAGAACAGCGCCAACGTGCTCTACAACCCCTTCGCCGCGGTGCCGAGCATGCACGTCGCGTTCGCGCTGATGATCGCGGTCCCGGCGCTGTTCCTGGTGCGCAACCGCGTCCTGAAGGCGTTCTGGGCGATCTACCCCGCGCTTGTCACGTTCGTGGTGATGGCGACGGCCAACCATTTCTGGATGGACGCCGCGCTGGGCGCCCTCGTCGCCGCGGCGTCCGCCTCGGCCGCCTCCTACGCCTTCGCCCGTGCCCGCCCGGAGGACTGGGCCTGGCGCACGGCCAAGGCTTCGGCGTGAGCGACGGCCTCGACCAGCGCACGCGACGCGAGCGCGGGAACGGACGCAGCGGCCCGCTCACGGCCGCGGAGATGCGCGCTGTCGCCCGCAACCGCCTGATCGAGTCGCGCCTCACCCCGAACGCGATCTCGCTGACCGGCCTGGTCGGGAACCTGATCGCGGCGGCGCTGATCATCAACCACGACTTCGTGCTCGCCGGGATCGCCTTCGTCCTGGGCTCGGTCTGCGACATGTTCGACGGCCGCTACTCGCGCATGTCCGGCAAGGGCACGCCCTTCGGCGCGTTCCTAGACTCGACGCTCGACCGCATCGAGGAGGGGATCGTCCTGGCGGCAGTGGCCTGGTGGTTCGCCGAGAAGGGCGACGAGGCGGCCGTGGGCGCCACGGTGCTCACGGTGGTCGGCTCGTACATGGTTTCCTACACGCGCGCGCGCGCCGAGGCGCTCGGCGTAGAATGCAAGGTCGGGATTGCGTCCCGGGCCGTCCGGGTAGTGATCCTGTCGGCGGGCCTGCTGTTCGCTGCCGGCGAGATCGTGCCGGGCTTCGATTTGCTGGAGCCGGCCATCTACGCGATGGCCGTTTTGACGATCTTCACGACGTTTCAGCGGGTGTTCCACGTGAGGCGCCAGCTGGCCGCCCAGGTGTAACCGGAGCACCGCGGCGGGTTCTGTTTAGGAGTGCCGGCCTCCTGGCCCCCGGGAGGTCGTTTTCATGAAGCTGGAGGGCTTTCTGTGACTGAAACTTCGACTCTTACCAACGGCGGTTCGCGCCATCAGACCGAGAAGGTCCGCGTGGCCATCGTCGGCGTGGGCAACTGCGCCTCGTCCTTCGTGCAGGGCGTCGAGTACTACAAGGACGCCGACCCGACCCAGCCCGTGCCGGGTCTGATGCACGTGGACCTCGGCGGCTATCACGTGAACGACATCGAGTTCACCGCCGCCTTCGACATCGACGCCGACAAGGTCGGCAAGGACCTGTCCGAGGCGATCTGGGCCGGTCAGAACAACACGATCAAGTTCGCCGACGTCCCGCGCCTCGACGTGCCGGTCTATCGCGGCATGACCCACGACGGGCTCGGCAAGTACCTCAAGCAGAGGATCACCAAGGCCCCTGGCGAGACGGACGACATCGTCGGCATCCTCAAGGACACCAAGACCGACGTCGTCGTCTCCTACCTCCCGGTCGGGTCCGAGCAGGCCACCAAGTGGTACGTCGAGCAGGTCCTCGAGGCCGGCTGCGGCTTCGTGAACTGCATCCCGGTGTTCATCGCCAAGGAGAACTACTGGGCCAACCGCTTCGCGAAGGCCGGGCTGCCGATCGTCGGCGACGACATCAAGTCGCAGGTCGGCGCCACCATCGTGCACCGCCAGCTCGCGCGCCTCTTCCACGAGCGCGGCGTGAAGCTGAAGCACACCTCTCAGCTCAACGTGGGCGGCAACATGGACTTCTTCAACATGCTCGAGCGCGAGCGCCTCGAGTCCAAGAAGATCTCCAAGACGCAGGCCGTGACGTCGGTGATGGGCCTGGAGCTGCCCGCCGACGACGTGCACGTCGGCCCCTCCGACTACGTGCCGTGGCTGACCGACCGCAAGTGGGCGCACATCCGCCTCGAGGGCGAGGCCTTCGGCGACGTCCCGCTGATGGCCGAGCTCAAGCTCGAGGTCTGGGACTCACCCAACTCGGCCGGCATCGTCACGGACGCCGTGCGCGCGTGCAAGCTCGCGCTCAACCACGGCCTCGGCGGTCCGCTCGTCGGTCCGAGCGCCTACCTGATGAAGTCGCCCCCGGAGCAGCACCCCGATTCGATCGCGCGCCAGATGACCGAGGACTTCATCGAGCAGTACGGCGGAGCGCCGAAGCTGCCCGGGAAGGCGAAGGTCAAGGTCGAGAGCAGCTAGCAAACCGGGGCGCCACGAGCGGGGCTCCGGGAGTGCGATCGTCCCGCCTGGCGGATAATCGCGCCTTGGGGCCCGTCTCGACCGTCATAGTCGCCTACAACTCGGGTGAGTTCATCCGACGTTGCCTGGCCGCAGTGGGAAGCGGTCAGGGCGAGGTAGTCGTGGTCGACAACGGCTCGCCACAAGGCGACGCGGACGTTCCGCGCGACGAATTCCCGGACGTGCGGGTCATACCAGCGTCAGGCAACCTCGGCTTCGGCAGTGCGGCGAACGCCGGAGTCGCGGCCACGTCGGAGCGCTGGGTGTTGCTTCTAAATCCGGACGCCTGGCCGATCGACGACGGGATCGACCGACTTGTCCGGTTCGCCGAGGGCCGGCCCGGGCTTGGCGCCACCGGGCCGCTGCTCTTCGACGCCGATGGCCAAGCCCAGCGCTCTACGATCAGGCCGCCGCTCGGTCCCGTGCAGCTTGCGCTCTGGGCGGCCTTCCCCGGCGCGGCGACCGGCGCCTACGGCATGTGGCGACGAGCCACGAGCGCGGTCCGCCGGGGCAGGGTGCGCCGGGCGGAGTTCCTGCAGGGCGCGGTCTTGCTCGTGCGCCGGGAAGCATTCGAGCGGGTGGGAGGGTTCGATGAGAGCTTCTTCATGTATGGCGAGGACGCGGATCTCTGCCTGCGGCTGCGAGAGGCCGGATGGAGCGTGGAGCTGTGCCCGAGCGCGCGCTTCGTGCACGTGGGCGGCGGGTCGACGGGTTCCGATCCCGAGGGCATGCAGATCGAGCTCCTGCGCTCGTGGCTGCGCCTGATCGCGAAGCTCAAGGGGATCGGCCAGGCGGAGCGCGCGCGCCGATGGCTGCTGCGGGCGATGCGGGTGCGGACGCTGGCTTCCCGCGGACCCCGCAACCGCGCGGTCGCCTCCTGGCTTGCCTCCGGCCGCGCCGGCGAACTGCTTGGCCTGCCGGAGTGACCGGAATCTCACCGCTCAACCTCCTGCATCCCACAGGCCGGGTGGACCGCATCCTCGTGCTCGGCGATCACTGCCCGCCGTCGCTGGTGCCCGCCGCGGCAACCAGGGCGACCGAGGCCGCCGACCTCGCGCTGATCGCGCCCTCGCCGGGCGAGCTGAGGAAGACCGGCTGGATCGAGCGCGCGGCGCGCGTGGCGGCGCGCGCGCTGGATCGACACGGCTTCGCCTACGCCCTGCTTCCGCGCGGAAGCCGCGCGGAAGCAAACCGCCGGCTGTGTCAGGCCGGCCTCGTGCTCGAGCCACCGCTCGCGCAGTTCCCGGGCGGCGGCTTCCCGCGCTACCTGCTGCCGCTGGAAGCCGCGGCGTGGCGCCACGCGCTCACGCACCAAATCGACGCGAATCCGCAGGCACGCCGCGCGCTGCTTGCCGCGCGCGCGCTGCCGTTCGGAAGCTCGCTGCTCGTCCATGCCTTGCCGAGCGTTGGAATCGTGGCGCGGCCGCCCGGCGCGGAGCCTCTCGCAGCGTGGGTGGCGGACCTGGGCGGTGAGGCCCGGCCGACGGCGCAGGCCGTCGTCGCGACAAGCTGGCGCGGGCCTCGGGGGCCCATCGTGCTGCACTGCTTCGGCCCTGGAGAGGCCGAGCCCTGGGGCGTCGCGAAGGTGGCGGAGGAGAGCGAAGCCGAGGGGCGTGCCCTGGACGAGCTCGGCCAGCCGGCCCGTGCAGCGGGAGCGCGCGTGCCGCGGGTGCTCGCGAAGGGGCGGGTGGCCGGCCGGCCGGTCCTCGTGGAGACGGTCGTGAGCGGCCGCCCAGCGGCGGATGCGCTGACCCGCTCGCCAGGGCGCTATGCGGAGGTGATCGGCGCGATCGCGGACTGGCAGCGGCGCTGGAACCTCCAGACCGTGGTTTCGGGGAGCCGGCTCGAGCAGGAGGTGCTCGGCCCCGCAACCGAACTGGCGGGAACCCTGCCCGATACCTATCTCGCCTGGCTGACGGCACGCGTTGAAGCGCTCCCCGGCAGCGCGCGTCTGCTCGTGGCCAGGCACAACGACCTGACGATGTGGAACGTCCGGCTGGACAGGAAGGGAGCGATCGGCGTGCTCGACTGGGCGGAGGCTGACGCCGCCGGCCTGCCACTCACGGACTTCTTCTACGCCGTCGTCGACGGCGCTGCCGCGTGTGACGGCTATCGCGACCGGCTCAACGCGGCCCGCAGCTGCTTCGGGGCGGGTGGAGCACGCGCGGATCGCGTGGCGGCGCTGCAGGAGCGCCTCCGCGAGTCGCTTCGGCTTAGCCCCGAGGCGCTCGAGCTCAGCTTCCACGCCTGCTGGCTGCGGCACGCGTGCAACGAGCTGCGCACGTCCAACTCTTCGGACGGTTCCTTCATGGCGATCGCCCGCTGGCTCGCGCGCCGCGCCACGGAGGAGGCGGCGTGACGGTCGGACCGCGCCGCCGGTTGCTCTTCCTGCTTCCTTTCCCGCCCGATCCGGCGGGCGCGCACGGGGCAGCCCGGATGACCGGCCAGCTGCTCGAGGCGCTCGCCGGGGCACACGATGTCGGCGCCATGTATCTGCGCGCCGCCGAGGAGCCTCCGATCGACAGTGGCCTGGGCGAGCGGCTCGCGCTCGTGGCCGAGGTCGAGCGGCCCTCCCTTGAGGGGCCAGGGGCCGGGCGCGCCGCTCGGCGGGCGCTGGGGCTGCTCACGGGCCGGCCCCTGTGGGCCACGGACTGGGCCGTGCCGGCATTCGCGGCCCGGCTGCGTGAGGTCGCCCAGGCCTGGCGCCCCGACGTGGCCCAGGCAGAGCTGCATGTCATGGGCCAGTACCTGCCGGCGCTGGGCGAGCCCGCGCCCCCCGCCATCCTTGTCGAGCACGATCCGGGCGCCGCGGCGGCAATGGACCTGGCCGCCTGGGAGCGAGGTTTCCGGCGGATCGGCCGACGCGTAGACGCGCTCGCCTGGCGCCGCTACGAGCGGCGCGTGCTCCCCGGCGCTGACGCCGTGGTCGCCTTCACCGAACGGGATCGCGCGACCCTGGCCGCGCTCGCCCCCGGCGCCCGGGTCGTCCGGATCACACCGGGGATCGCGCTCCCTGCCCAGCCCAGCGATCCGGTCGGGGCGCAACCGCCGCGCGTGCTCTTCCTGGGCAGCTTCGGCCATCCGCCCAACATCGACGCCGCGACCCGGCTCGCCCGCGCGCTCATGCCCGCCGTGCGGGCTCGGGTGCCGGGAGCGGAGCTCGAGATCGTGGGGGCCGCACCTCCGGCGGAGGTGCGTGCGCTTGCCGGTGACGCTGTCGTCGTGACCGGGCCCGTGGCCGACGCACGGCCCTACCTGGACCGAGCCGCCGTTGTGGCCGCTCCGCTGCGCCTCGGCGGGGGGGTGCGCGTCAAGGTGCTCGAGGCGCTCGCTTCAGGGAAGGCGATGGTGGCGACGCCGCTGGCCCTAGCCGGCCTCGACGTCGTGCCCGGCACCCACGCGCTGGTCGGGGAAAGCGACACGGAGTTGAGCGATGCGCTGGCGGTGCTGCTCGAGGATCCGGACCGACGGCGGCGCCTCGGCCGCGCCGCGCGAGACTGGGCGATCGAACACCTCGGCTGGGAGCACGCGGCCACCGCCTACGCGGACCTCTACACGACGCTGCTCGCCGAGCACGGACGGACCCCGCCGTGAGCAAGCCGCGCGTGGTGCTCGTGGGCTGGCGACTTGGCGGCGAGCTCGAGCGCGTCATCGAGCAGGGCCAGGAGCGCTTCGACTACACGGTGCTTTCGATGGACCTGGACGAATCGCTCCGTCCGCTGGTGGACTGGCTGCGCATGCCGCGCCCGGCACTCGGGTCCTTCCGGCTCGGGTGGGCGGCCTTCTTCGCGCTTGGCGGCCGGCGCCTCGCGGGCATCGACGCCGACCTCGTCCACACGGTGGGCCCGATGCCCGTAGTGCCGAACCGCGTCGACCTGAACACCGTCACCTTCTGCCACGCCGCCTACGACGAGGCCACGGCCGGCAATCCCGTCAAGGGCAGCTCGGGCTCAATAGGCTGGCGGCTTGGACAGCGGTTCACGCTCGGCTTGGAGCGGTGGTGGTTCCGTCGCGCCGTCCGCGTGCTGGTGGGCATATCAGAGGGAAGCGCGAAGGATCTGCGGCGCTTCTATCCCGGGGTCCATGTCGCGGTGATGCCGAGGGGCATCGACCTGCACCGCTTTCGTCCGGACGGCGAGGATGGCAGGCGGTTTCGCGAGCAGAACAGCGTGGACGCCGATGCGGTCGTGGCGCTCTTCGTGGACCAGCAGCACCGGCCGCTCAAAGGGCTCGACCTGGCGATCCAGGCCTTCGCCTCGGCACGGCTCGCCGGCGACGGGCCCGACTTGCTCTGGGTCGCGGGCGCCGGGAATGAAGCGCACGCTGCACTGGCCACCAGGCTCGGCGTCGGCGACAGCGTCCGCTTTCTCGGCTACACGTCCGAGGTCGAGCGCTGCTACCGGGCGGCGGACCTCTTCGTTCTGCCCACCGTCTACGAGGCGTTCTGCCGCGCGGCCCACGAGGCGGCGGCGTGCGGACTCCCCGTGGTCGCGCCGCCCGTCAATGGCATCCGCGAGCTGGTGGGGGACGACGAAGCGGGGATCATCACCCGCCGGGAGCCCGCGGACCTCGCCCGAGCGCTGGGCGCCCTAGCCCGCGACCCGGCACGCCGAGGCCGCATGGGCGAGGTCGCGCGCCGGCGCGCGCTTGCCTTTGACGAGCACGGCGTCGCCCAGCGCATCCTCGCCCTTCACGAGTCGCTGCTCGGCTAGGAGCCCTCGCCGAGGTATGCGCGCCTGACCTCTTCGAATGGCCCGTCGGCGGCTATGTGGCCGTCCGCGAGCCAAAGCGCCCTGTCGCAGAACGTGGCAAGCAGCGGATGGTCATGTCCGGCGGCCACGACAATGCCCCCCGCGTGCAGCGCCTCGTGCGCGCGGTCGGCGACGATCTGGCGAAACTCGTGATCGAGCGCCTCGTGCACCTCGTCGAGGACGAGGACCTCCGGGCCGGTGTGGTCGGCGACCGCGAAGCCGAGGCGCGCCTTCATGCCCTCCGAGTAGCTCAGGACCGGTCGGTCGAAGGCGTCCTCGAGGTGGGTCGCGTGCTTGATGGCCTCGAGTGCCGCGTCGGACTGAGCCCGGGACATGCCGGCCAGCACGCCCAGCAGCGCCGCGTTCTCCCTACCTGTCAGCAGCCCGAGCAGGCCGGCCTCTGTCGACAACAGGGATCCGACCCGCCCGCGTACCTCCAAGCGGCCGGCGTCCGGGCTGAGCACGCCGGCGATCAGGCGCAGCACCGTGGTCTTGCCCGATCCACTCGGGCCGATCAGGGCCACGCCCTCGCCCGGGCCGATCGTGAATGCCATCTCATGCACGCCCCACGTCTGCGTCCCCTTGCGGCGCAGGCGCGCCAGCGCCGGCGTGACCGCGCGCTGGTAGCGATCGAAGAGGAAACGCACGCCCAGGGCCTCGGCACGGATCGAGACTTCGTGCATCAGGGCTCCATGATCTTCGCGAACTGGCGCTGCTCGGAACGGAACACGGGGACGAACACCGCCAGCAGGACCACGCCGAGCACGGCCGGGTAGAGCAACTCGAAGCCGCCCGGGGCGTCGCCGTAGAGCAGCGCGTCCCGATACGACTCGAATAGGCCGGTCATCGGGTTGATCAGGAGCAGGTCGTGCGCGGTGCCGGAGATCTGCGACAGCGGCACCAGCCCGGGGGCGATGAAGAACAGCACCCGCACGAAGCTCATCACGAAGTTGCCGATCTCCGGCATCCAGATGCCCAGAAGCGCGGCCGGGTAGGCGACGCCGATGGCGAGTACCAGGGTGATCGCGATCACCACCGGCAGCCACAGGATGGCCAGAGTGGGCGCCACGCCGTAGATCGCCATCATCAGGGCCAGCAGCAGCAGGCTCGCTCCAAAGGCGACCGTCTCGGTCAGGGCTCCGGACAGAGGCAGCAATGTGCGGTTGAAGCCCATGTTCAAAACGATCGATCGGCGCGCCGCGACAGCGCTCATGGCGTTGACTATCGTGGTCGTGAAGAGTTGAAAGGGGATGACCGCGCAGGCCAGGCTCAACCCCGGTGCCTCGCCCGGACGGTCGAGGACCAGCGTGACCAGCACCAGGTAGACGCCGACCAGCGCAAAGGGGTCGGCAATCCACTTGACGAGCCGCCATCCTCCCCGCCCGTACCTGACCTTGAGGTCGCTGATGGTCAGCGAGATCAGGACGTCCCACGATCGCCGGGCCGCCCGCCAGGGTGATCCGGTCGGGGCCGGCTCGGCGTGCACCATCGTCTCGGGAGACGCCATCCGGGCCAGAATAGGGCCATCGCGCTGAGCCGGTGACGGGAAGCTTCCGGTACCGAACCGCCATTCCGCCCGTCGCCAGCGGCGAGCGGCCGCTGTGGTCGGTCATGATCCCGACCCACGACTGCGCGTCATACCTGCGCGAGGCGCTCCGCTCGGTGCTGGACCAGGACCCCGGTCCCCAGCGGATGCAGATCGAGGTGGTCGACGATGCCTCCTCGGACATGCCTGAGGCGGTGGTCGAGGAGCTCGGACAGGGACGCGTGAGCTTCTTCCGCCAGCCACGCAACGTGGGCCACGTCGCGAACTTCAACACCTGCCTCGAGCGTTCGCGCGGGCACCTGGTCCACCTCCTGCACGGAGACGACTGCGTGCGCGACGGCTTCTATGCGGCGATGGAACGCCTGCTCGAAGCGGAAGGCAGCGCAGGCGCGGCGTTCTGCCGCTACATCGCCATCGACGAGGCGGGCGACTGGAGCAGCATCGCGCCTCTGGAGCAGCGCTCCCGGGGCCTGATCGGGGATTGGCTCGAGAAGATCGCCGTCGGCCAGCGCCTGCAGACGCCCTGCATGGTGGTGCGCCGGCAGGTGTACGAACAGCTGGGAGGATTCGACCGGCGCCCCAAGGGACTCGGCGAGGACTGGGAGATGTGGGTTCGCATCTCGGCCCACTACCCGGTCGCGTACGAGCCAGGCCCGCTCGCGCTCTACCGCGTCCACTCGTCCTCGCTGAGTGGCCGCATGCTGCGCACGGGCGAGAACGTGAGGGACCTGCGCCGGGTGATCGAGATCAATCGCGAGCACTTCGCACCCGCGCAGGCAGACGAGATCACCCGCCGGGCGCTGCGGGAGACGGCCACCACCTGCCTGCGCCGCGCCCGCAGGCTGCTCGGCGCGGGCGACACCGCGGGGATGTGGGCGCAGGTGCGCGAGGCGATCCGGTCGGACGCATCGCCGCGGGTTCTCGCCGAGGCGGCCGCCGTCGTGTCGGCCCGCTTCGCGCTCGCACTGACCGGCAGGACCGGACGGGACAGTTGACCACCGGGCGGCGCGCGGAGATCAGCGTCGCGATCGCGACGCGGGACCGGCCGCAGGCGCTGGCCCGCTGTCTCGAGTCGCTGCGGGGCAGCCGTGTGCCCCCGGCGGAGATCGTGGTGGCCGATCAGGGTTCGGGCCCCGAGGCCCGAGTCGTCGCGGCACGCGCCGACGGCCCGGGGCTGGAGGTTCGGTGGGTCGACGGCGGCGAGGGCGGCCTCGCCGGCGCGCAGAACGCCGCCTTCAGACACGCGACAATGCCCGTGATCGCCGTGCTCGACGACGATTGCGTCGCGGACGGCGGCTGGATCGAAGCGCTCGAGCGGACTTTCGGGGCCGACCCTGGGCTCGCCCTGGTCGGTGGCCGTGTCCTGCCGCTGCCGGCCGTGGGCGACAGGGTGTTCGCGGTCGCCTCGCGCACCAGCACCGACAGGCGCGAGTTCACGAGCAGGTCGGCACCGTGGAACGTCGGTAGCGGCAACAACTTCGCGCTGCGGCGCGAGTGGTTCGACCGCGTCGGCGGCTGTGACGAGCGCCTCGGCCCTGGCACTCCGGGCAAGGGCGGCCTGGACATCGACCTCTTCTACCGGGTGCTGCGGGCCGGCGCCCGGGCCCGATACGAGCCTTCCGCTCTTGTCCGCCACGAGCCCGCTACGCGAGCCGGACGGCTCCAACGGCGCCGGCCCTACGGCTACGGCGTCGGCGCGGCATCCGGCATGCGGCTGCGCGAGGGTGACCTCTATGCCATCAGGCTGCTGGGTGGATGGGCGGGCCTGCGACTGCGGGTGCTCGCCTCGGGCGTCGTCAGCCGGCGCTGGGACGCACTGCATGAGGAGGCGCTGGTCCTCGGCGGCACAGCCGCCGGGTTCGTGCACGGCCTCAGGCAGGCGTCATCGGGCGATGGTTTGAGGGAGCGCCGTCGAAGGGATGCGAGGTGATCTCGGTCTGCATCGTCTGCCGCAACGAGGCCGACAAGCTCGGCCCGTGCCTCGAATCGGTGCGCTGGGCCGGCGAGGTGGTGCTGCTGGACCTGGACAGCGAGGACGGATCGGTGGAGCTGGCTCAGGCCGCGGGCGCGCGTGTCGTGCGGCATGCACCGGTGCCGGTCGTCGAGGCCGTTCGCAACGTGGTCGCGGACGCCGCGACGGGCGAGTGGATCCTGGCGCTCGACCCCGACGAACGTGTGTCTCCCGGCCTCGCCGCCGAGCTGCGCCGTGTGTCGGAGCGCTCGGACATCGATGCCGTGGTGGTGCCGCGGATGAACTTCGACTTCGGCTATCCGGCGACGTCGCCCCTGCAGCGCTACGAGCCTCAGCTGCGGATGTATCGTCGCGCCGCGGTGCGCTGGCCCGGGTTTCCGAACGCCCTGCCCGAGGTCCGCGAGGACAGGGTGCTGCTGGTGGCGTCCCGCGACGAGCTGACGCTCGTACACGATCGCAACCGGAACATTCCGGAGGCGCTCGACCGCGTGCGCCGCTACGCCCCGATGCAGGCGCAGGCGATGATCGACGCGGGTGAGGAGTTCACCGCACGCCGAATGGTGCTCACCCTCGGCGAGAAGCTCTACCGGCACTTCGTGCTCGCACGCGCCCTGCGCGACGGCGTACCCGGCCTCTTGCGCGCCGGGCTCCTGGTCGCGTTTCACCTCTACGTCTGGGCCGCGTTCTGGCATCAGTCGGGGGCGCAACGGACGGCCCAGGATGACCGCCTGCTCCGCCGCCTGGACACCGCCCTTGCCCCGCTACGGCTGCTCGCCGACATACGTCGGCGGACGCGCTGATTGCCAGTTCGGCGGGAACCTCCATGCGTAGGGTGTGGCCGCTTTGCGCAACCAGGGTTAAGGTGGGACAGGTTTGGCGGGGAAACCTTCATCGCGCCGTACCCGTTTTCCGCGCAAATCGCGACCGGAAGGTACGCCCTCGCCTGCGCCTCGGGAGGCCCCGCTCGGCCCTGTGGAAGGACCCACCTACAGCGTGGTGATGCCCGCGACCGATCGCCCAGCCACGACAGACGTGTGCGTGGAGGCGATCCTCAACGCCGCGGACCCGCCCGACGAGGTGATCGTGGTCGACTCCCCCTCGGGCATGGGTCCTGCTGCGGCCCGCAATGCAGGCGCAACGCGGGCCACCGGGTCGATCCTGATCTTCGTCGACTCGGACGTCCTCGTGCACGAGGACGTCTTCACCCGACTCCGGGCCGCGTTCGACGCCGACCCCGAGTTAGCCGCGATCTTCGGCTCATACGACGACGTGCCGTCTATACACGGTGTCGTGTCGACCTTTAGGAACATGCTTCACCACTATGTCCATCAGGGGTCAGGGGGAGTTGCGACGACCTTCTGGGCCGGCCTGGGCGCGGTGCGGCGAGAGGCCTTCGTCGCGGTCGACGGGTTCGATGACTGGCACTTTCGCTCGCCTTCCGTTGAGGACATCGAGCTGGGCCTGCGGCTCGCCAGCGCGGGCGGGCTGATCAAGCTCGACCCGGAGATCCAGGGCACCCACCTCAAACGCTGGGGGCTGCGCCGAATGCTCCTTACGGACGTGCTGTACCGCGGCATGCCGTGGACGGCCCTGATGCTCGATCGCGGTCCGAAGGCGGCCCGCCTGAATCTGCGCGGCAGCCACGGGGTGGCGGCGGTCGCGTTCACCCTCGGGCTCGCGGCGACCCTGCTCGGGCGGCGCCGTCTCGCGGCACCGCTGGCCGCCGCCTACTTCGCGATCAACCTCCGCTTCTACGGGCTGATGTTCCGGCGCGCAGGGCCGCAGAGCGCGGCGGCGGCCGTCGCTTTGCTCGCCGCGCACAACACGGCCGCGCTCGGATCCGCTCCGCTCGGCGTAGTGGCGTTCGCGGCCGACCGCCTGCGCCGCTCCGGGCACAGGACCACCCGCCTCATCGTGCACGACGCGCCGGCGGCGGGGCTCATGCATCGGGGCAACGGAAGGCCGGGGCGCTTCCGGCGCGCCACTGAATCACCCACCGTGCCGAGCGGCACGGCGGCTCCCTGAGCTGCCAGGCCCGCACCCCGGGTGGGACGATCCCCGGGTGACCGCCTACTTGAGCGCACTGGCGGTCTGCGCAGCGTCCATCGTCGTCGGAGCGGCGCTCTGCTGCCGCCCGCGGGAGTGGTCGTGGACGGCACCGGCTGCGGGGCTCGGCGCGGTGATGCTGCTCGCCCTTGCGACGGTGCGGCTCCCCGGTCACGGGACTACCGCGGCGGTCGCGGTGGCCTTGGCCGCGATCGCCTCGCTGTGGTCGGTTGCGAGGCGCGGGGTGGCGCTTGCCCCGCTGGCGGCCGGGCTCCCGCTCGTCGGCGCCGTCCTGGCCCTCTGCTCGTTGCCGTTCATCGCCAACGACCGGATCGGCGAGCTCGGGGCGTGGATTAACTCCGACCTCGCGGTCCACATGGCACAGGCGGACGCGCTGAGGACGCTCGGGTCGGCGGCGCACGTCACGCCGGCGGGCTACCCCAACGGGCCGCATGCAGTGGTCGCCGCGCTGGAGAGCGGCCTGGGGGTCGGTCCCCCTGCCGCCTTTACCGGCCTTCTGCTCGCCACTCCGGTCCTGACGGCGTTGACCGCGCTGGCGGTGCTCGACGGAGCCAGGTGGTATCTGCGCCTGCCCGCGGCCGCGCTCGCCGGCATCCCCTACCTGATCGTCTCCTACTTCGTGCAGGGCGCCTTCAAGGAGCCGCTGCTCGCTCTGCTCTTCATGAGCTTCGTGCTCACGCTGCGAGATGCGCACGGGTCGGGCCGGCGTGACGCGCGCCTTGCGCTCTCACTGGTCCTGACCACCTCGGCGGGGATCGCCGTCTTCGGGGTGGCAGCGCTGGCATGGCCCGCCGGCGCGCTGCTGTGGCTCGGAGCCCTGACGCTCGCGCACGGGCGGCGTCCGGACCTCCGGCGCTGGCGCCTGCGCCGATGGCTCCCGGCCTTCGGGGTGGTCCTTCTCGCCGGCGTGGGGGTGGCGCTGATCGCCGGTGCGCGCGACTTCTTCGACACCGGGCCCGGGCGCTACGTCACCACCAAGGAGGCCGGCGGCAACTTCCTCGGGCAGCTGTCGCCGCTGGAGGCGCTCGGCGTGTGGCGCCAGCCGGATTTCCGGTTCGCCGTACCCAACCCGCTGCTGGAGCCCGGCATCCTGCTCGCCTGCGGCGTGGTCGCGTTCGGGCTCGTGTGGTGCTGGCGCCGGCGGGAATGGGCCCTCCTCGCCGGTGCCCTGGGCGGGATCTGCGTCTACGTCGTGGCGCGTCCATTCACGCTCGCCTACTTCAGCGGCAAGGCGCTCGCGGTGGTCGCGCCGATGCTGACGCTGGTCGCTGTCAAGGCGCTCGTCGCCACTGCCGCGAAGGCGCGGCTACGAGGGCCACTCAAACTGACGGCCGGGCCGGCCGTCGCGACCGCCGTGGTCGCTGCGTACGTGGCGGTGGCCGGCGCCTCGAGCGGACTTGTGCTGAGAGGAGCGCACGTACGGCCCGCCGAGCGGGGGCCCGACCTGGCGGCCTTCCGTGCCGAGGTCGACGGCGAGCCAACTCTCTATTTCGGGCGTGACAACTTCGCGCCCTGGGAGCTGCGTGGAGCCCGGCTGCGCGGTTTTCAGACCTACGACACTCCGCTGGCGCTGGGCATCGCCGACCGTCCGGAGAAGTACAAGGGGGATGCGCGGCCGCCCGCCGTCGACGTCGACTCGGTCGACAACCTGCTACTCGGCGGCGCGCGCTACCTGGTCACGGCCCGTACCGCCTATGCCTCGGTGCCGCCCGCCAATTTCCACCCGATCGACCGCACGCGCTGGCACGTGCTCTGGGAGCGCCGCGGGTCCATGCTGCCGCGCGAGATTCTCGCGGAGGGCGAGGCACCGGGGAAGGTGCTGGACTGCCGCGGCCGCCGCGGCCGGCAGCTGGCGCGCACGCCTGGAGTGGCCTACGTGCGACCGCCCCCGGTCGTAGGTCGGGCCGATGCGTGGCGATCCGCCGCGGGCCGGCCGAAGGGCACGCCGGGCGATGTGCGAAGCGGCGACTCCCGCTTCCAGCGGCTGCAGCTCCCGCCCGGCACCTGGGACATCTCACTGCGCTACTTCAGCGATGTGCCGCTGCGCATGCGCGCGGGCTCGCTGGACGCCTCGCTGCCCCCCTATCTCACGGACACCTCCGCGTTCGCGAGCGCGGGGAGCGTGGTGTCCGGCGGCGGCCCCCTGACCGTCGCCGTCGCCGTCCCGCCGCGGCGCCGGATCGAGCTGCTGCGAACGCCCAGGCTGGGCACGCTGGCCGCCACACGCATAGACGACCGCGGACGGCTCGTGCCACTGGCCCGCGCCTGCGGCAAGTACGTCGACTGGTTCCGGGCCGCGTCGGGCACACGCGAATAGGGTTCCCGAGTGTTCCAAAGGTCCGCCGCCTTCTACGACGCCCTGTACAGCTTCCTCGACTACGGGGGGGCCGTTCGCGAGTTGCGGGCGACGCTCGACCGCGAGGCCCCGAGGGCAACCCGCTTGCTCGACGTCGCTTGCGGAACCGGACGCCACCTGGAGCTCTTGCGGAACCGCTACGAGGTCGAAGGGCTCGACATCAACCCGACGATGCTGGAGGTCGCGCGGGAGCGCTGTCCCGGCGTGCCGTTCCACGAGGCAGACATGGCGGATTTCTCCCTGGAGGGCAGCTTCGACGTGGTCATGTGCCTGTTCAGCTCGATCGGCTACGTGCGAACTGAAGCGCGCTTGCGTGACGCTGTCGGCTGCATGAGCCGCCACCTGGCCCCCGGAGGGCTGCTGCTCATCGAGCCGTGGTTCACACCCGAGCAGTACTGGACCGGCACGATCACGGCCAACCACGTGGATCAGCCCGATCTGAAGATCACGTGGATGTACACGAGTGAGCGTGAGGGTGCGGTGTCGGTGCTCGACATCCACTACATGGTCGGGCGGCAGGCCGGCATCGAAACCTTTCGCGAGCGACACGAGGTCGGTCTGTTCACCGAGCAACAGCA
Source organism: Thermoleophilaceae bacterium (assembly GCA_034664125.1). Lineage (GTDB taxonomy): Bacteria > Actinomycetota > Thermoleophilia > Solirubrobacterales > Thermoleophilaceae > JACVRW01. The sequence continues at coordinate 17,839 of JAXDIG010000009.1, forward strand.
CCTCGACGCCTTCGGCAACGCGGGCCTCGAGGCGCGGCACGAAACCGGGGGCCCATCCGGTCGGGGCCTGTACCTGGCGTGGGACCCCAGCACGAGCTGATCCCGCTCGCTGAGCGGGGGCGCTGGGCGGATGCCCTCTCGGAGGTGCCGCACGGGCACGCGCACACCTGGGACCTGTGCCGGGCGATTCAGCTCACGTCAGGGCTGCCCACCTATCTCTACAGGTACGAGCGCGGAACGGCACGCGTGGTGTGTCCTATCGCCGAACGGGACTTCGACGGGGCCATCGACGTCACGACGCCATACGGTTTCGGCGGCTTCGCCATGAGCGGCGACTGCGAGCGCTTTCCGGAGGACTGGATGGACTTCGCGCGCTCGCGCGGTTGGGTGTGCGGGTACATCGCCCTCAACCCCCTGTTCTGCGACGGCCACGGATTCGCGTCGGATGAGGTTCACGTACACAACCGCCTCTACGTGATGGACCTGGGCGGGTCGGATCGCGAGCTTCACGAACGGCTCTCGCGCAACCGGCGGCGGCAGTTGCGTAACTGGTCCGCCGTGGCCGCCGGGCTTGAGCATGACCGCGAGCGGCTGACAGATCACCTCTTGGGGACATACGAGGACTTCTTCGCAAGGAAGGGGGCCGGCAGCGCAACCGACTTCACCGCCGAGACGATGGCGGCGATCGCCTCGCTGGACGACGTCTTCCTCGTGGGGGCCGGGGAGGGTGGCCAGGTCGAGTCGGTCGCGGTCTTTGCCTACACCCCGTACTCCGGCGACGCCCTGTTCAGCGTCTCGGCGCCCGGCGGTGAGCGGCACGCGGCTCACCTGGTGTGGGCGGCCGTGCAGCGGCTGCGCGCAGAGGGTGTCGAGCGGCTCAACCTCGGCGGCGGCGTGCGAGAGGGGGACGACGTGGCTGAGTTCAAACGCCGCTTCGGCGCATCCGAGCTGCCGCTGGTGAGCCTACGCCAGGTCTACCAGCCGAGCGTCTACGAGCAGCTCTGCCGTCAAGCCGCCGTCACCTCCGACCGGGCCGGGTGGTTTCCGCCGTACCGCGCCGCCGGCTCATCAGCGCGGCGGGAGCGCTGAGCAGCAGCCCTGGCGAGACGCGCACCGCCGTGCCCAGGCAACGCAGCGCCGCTGAGCGGTGTCCGAGACGGTTGTGTTCAAGCGCCCGTTTGACCCACGTCCCGGCGACCCTGTCGCGGCGCTTGGCTTCGAGCTCCGGCGGCACGCGCAGGCCCTGGTAGAAAGCGGTGCGGTTCTCGAGGGCGTCCAGCCGCGAGAGGCGGCTGTACATCCCGGCGCGATGGATGCGGTAGACGCCCATCACTTCGGGGAGGTAGCGCAGGGCGCCGTGCTGCGCCGCCATGAAGTAGAGCGGCCAGTCGCCCCATGGAAGCTCGAAGTACCAGCGCGGCAGAGGCGAGATGCTCGCGCGGCGGAAGACGGGCGAGCAGGAGGCGACGACACAGCGGTCCAGCAACGTGGCGGCGTCGAGCTCCGAAGGCTGGTCCGGCCCGTTATAGGGCTCGTCGATGCGGGCTTCGTCCTCGTAGACGCAGAGCACGTCGTGAAAGCACATCGAGCACTCGGGGTGCTCGTCGAGGTAGGTGACCTGGCGGCTCAGCTTGTCCGGAGACGTCCAGTAGTCGTCGCCGTCCAGCACGGCGAGGTAGTCGCCGGTTGCGCGCCGGACCAACTCGCCGAAGAGGGCCTTGCCCCCCTGCCCGAGGTTGCGCTCGGGCAGAAACGTGCGGATCACGTCGGGGTGCGCCCGGGCGTACTCGTCGATTACCGCGCGCGTTGTGTCGGTGGAGGCGTCGTCTCCCACCAGCAGCTCGAACTCAACGCCCCGCTGCGCCAGGACGCCGTCGAGGGCCCCCGCGATGTAGCGCTCGTGCTCGAAGCTGGTCATGAGCACACTGACTCGCACCGGTTTTTCTAGCCCCTTGCCTGCAACGCCGGGCGCAGCAGCGGCCCGTCCAGCATGGCGCGGCGGACGAGGTCCGCGACGACCGCCACCGCGTTCTCGTCCATCGACGTCCCGGTCGGCAGGACCAGCACCCGCCGCACCAGCCGCTCGGCCTCCGGCAGGCGCCTCGCCGCGTCCGGGCACAGCGAGCGGTAGGGCTCCATGCGGTGGCAGCCCGGGAAGAAATACCGGCGGGCCAGTACGTTCTCCGCCCAGAGCACCGCCTGCAACTCGTCCCGCGACAGGCCGGCGGACTCGTCGACCTCGAGGACCGCGTACTGCCAGTTGCACAGCTCCGTGTCGTCGTAGGCGATCAACTCCACGCCTTCGACCCCTTCCAATCCAGCGCGATAGGCCTCGTAGTTGCGCCGGTTGGCCGCGAAGAAGTCGTCCCGGGACTCCAGCGAGGTCAGTCCCATGGCGGCCGCTACCTCGCTCATCTTGCCGTTCGTTCCGACGTGGCTGACCTCGTCGTAGTCGGCAAACCCGTGGTTGCGCATGAGCCTTGCTATGTCAGCGAACCCCTGATCGGCCGTGACGATCGCCCCGCCCTCGAACGAGTTCACGACCTTGGTCGCGTGGAAGCTGAGCACCTCGGCAGTCCCGAAGCTGCCGATCATCCGGCCGCCGTGCGTGCACCCCAGTGCGTGAGCGGCGTCGAAGAGCAGTCGCAGGCCGTGCTTGTCGGCCAGCCCCGTCAGCTCCTCGACCGGACCGGGCCGGCCCCAGACGTGGACCGGGAGGATCCCTGTGGTCCGCGGCGTGATCAGCTCCTCGACACGCGCGGCGTCGATGTTGTGCGTGCGCGGATCGATGTCGCAGAACACTGGAGTGATCTCCTGCCACTGCAGCGCGTGCGCCGTCGCCACGAAGGTGAAGGGCGAGAGGATCACCTCCCCGGTCAGGCCCGCAGCCCGGATCGCGATCTCGAGCGCGACGGTGCCGTTGCACATTGCGATGCAGTGCGGAACGCCCAGGAACTCCGCGACCACCTCCTCGAACTCGTGAACGAGAGGCCCGTCGTTCGTGAGCCAGCGACGGTCGATCACCGTCGCGATACGTTGCATCAGGCGGTCGCGATCGCCTATGTTCGGCCGGCCGACGTGCAGCGGCTCGGAAAAGGCCGGCGGCCCGCCGAGGATCGCGAAGTCGCTCATGCCCCGGCCAGGTCGCGGTCGCCGGCCCGGTACGCCGGGAACCACTCCGACGAGTGTCCTCCGGCCAGGCGAGCGTAGGCGGCGCGATCGATGACGCGGCCACAGAGGTAGGCGTCGCGCTCCTCGCTCGCCCAGCCGCGCTTGAAGCGCGCCAGGCCGTCGTCTTTCGTCCGGTTGCCCGGCGCACCGCCGAGATCGACCCAGCGCACGCCCAGGTCGCGCAGGTGGTCCAAGGCGGCAGCGAACAGCGCGTACGAGGCGCTGACCTCATAACCCTCGGCCGAGGAGGCGGCGAGGTGGTACCACGCGTTGGGGGCATCCTCGAACCAGAGCGTCATGCCGACGATCTGGCCCCCACGCCGCCCCAGCAGAGCGACCAACCCCGGTAAACCGAGCTGGCGGCGGAACGCCTCGCGAGAGAGCGCCCTGACGCCCGTGAGCCCGTGGCGCTCCGTGAGCCCTCTGTAGAGACGGATCCAGTCGTCGAGGTGGGCGCCGGGCTCGGCGCAGACCTCCACCTCAACCGCGCTGGAGGCGCGCCGGAGGTGGCGGCGGTGGTGGGAGGGAAGCTCGGCCGGCCGATCCAAGTCGCGCACGTGGTGGCGCTTGAACGGGACGACCAGATCTGGAAACGCGCGCCGTAGCTCCGCCTCGTCCATGCGGGCGAGTGGGTCAGCCACGATCACCGCGCTGACCAGGTCACCGTCGAGCCCGTCCATGTCCGCGCCCAGGCCGGGCCAGTTCGGGCAGGTGAACAGTGGATAGGGCCCCATCAGATCGCTGGCGGATCCGCCCGGGACGGGCCGCTCGAGCAGCCATCCACCGCTCAGCGGCAAGCGCCGCGGCGTGCCGAACTCCGACAATGACGCCGCATAGCCGGCGCCCGAGTATCCGCGCGCTGGTGGCTGTGCTTCGAGCGCTCCGCTCACTGAGCCAAACTAGCCCAGCTCGCGTGCGTATGCTGCCCCCGGTGCCCCGCGAGCCCTTCTCCATCGCGCAGGTCACCCCGTGGCCCTGGGAGCAGCACCACGAGGTCAACCGCTTCGTCGAGCGGCTCTCCGACGAGCTGTGCGCGCGCGGCCACCGCGTGGTCGTGGTCGCCCCGTCGGACTCCCGCGAGCTGGTGCGCGAGGGGCGGGCCACGGTCGAGGAGCTGCGCTCCGATCCCGAAGCGCTATTCGCCGATCCCGGGTGCGCGTCGGTGCTCGCCGTCGGTCAGTCGCTGCCGTTCCGGCGCGGCGGCTCCGTGTCGCTCCCGCTGGACGTGTCGCGCACGCTCGAGGAGCTGCTCGACCGCGCCGAGCTCGACTTCGTCCACGTGCACGAGCCGTTCGCACCGAGCGCGTCGTCCGCGGCGCTGCGCCACTCGCGCGCGCTGAACGTCGGCACGTTCCACTCGACCACGGAGCGCTTCGTCTCCACCCAGGTGGCGCGCAAGGTGGTGGAGCTCCTGTTCGGCCGGCTCGACGGCCGCACGGCCAGCTTCGCGGCCACACGCAACCTGATCGAGCGGTACTTCCCCGGCGAGTACCGGATCATCCGGCCGGGCGCCGACCTGCTCCAGCGACCTGACGCGCAGGCCGAGCCTCCCGAGATCGTCTTCTCCGCCGAGGAGGAGCGCGGCGCTCTGCGGCTGTTCCTGCGCGCGCTGCGCCGCCTCCCGGCCGACCTCGACTGGCAGGCCACGATCTGGCTGCGCGACCCGTCCTCGGCGCCCGCCGTCTCGCTGTCGCGGCGGCTGCGCGAGCGGGTGCGCCTGGCCGGCCCCGCCGACGGGTCCGAGGCCCAGCACCTGGCGCGCGCCACGATCGCCGTGGCCGCCTCGGCGGGGGCGGCCCCGGCGCCGCAGCTGGTGCTGCGCGCCCTGGCGGGCGGCGCCGTACCGGTCGTCGCGCGCTTGCCCCAATACGAGGAGGCGCTGCGCGAGGGCGAGCTGGGGCTGCTGTTCGAGCCCCGCGACGCCGTGACGCTCGCGGCACAGCTGGAGCGGCTGATCGCCGACCCGCAGCTGGTGGCGGACTTCGGCAAGCGCATCCACGCGGCGCACCCGGACATCGAGTGGTCGCGGGTGGCGGAGGAGTTCGAGGCGCTCTTCGAGGAGATCGCGTCGCGCCGTCACGGCGACGGACGCCCCGACGTGCAACGGCGGCTGGCCCGGCGCGACTTCATCCACGTCGACCTGCACATGCACACCGACCACTCGCCGGACTGCGCGACCCCGGTGCCGACCCTGCTCGACACGGCGTCGCGCGTCGGGCTGGGCGCGATCGCGGTCACCGACCACAACGAGATCTCCGGCGCTCTGGAGGCCCGCGAGCTGGCCAACGGCATCAAGGTGATCGTGGCCGAGGAGATCAAGACGGCGGACCAGGGCGAGGTGATCGGGCTCTTCATCGAGGAGAAGATCCCGCGCGGGATGACGCTGCAGGAGACGATCGCCGAGATCCGCCGCCAGGGCGGGCTCGTCTACGTGCCCCACCCGTTCGACCGCATGCACTCGGTCCCGGACTACGAGCACCTGCTCGACGTGGTCGAGGACATCGACGCGATCGAGGTGTTCAACCCGCGCGTGGCCTTCACGGCCTTCAACGACGAGGCGGCCCGCTTCGCCGCCAAGTACCGCATCGTGGCGGGCGCCGGCTCCGACTCGCACGTGGCCCAGGGCCTGGGCTCGGTGAAGATCAGGATGCGCGACTTCGACGGGCCGGAGGAGTTCCTGGAGTCGCTGCGCGACGCGGACATCGTCCGCAAGCGCCAGTCGCTGCTCTACGTCCAGGCCCTCAAGTTCATCCAGACGCGCGGCAAGAAGTGATGCGCGCAAAAGGACAGCAGGCCGTGCCGTCAAAGCCTGTGGGCGAGGTGCCGGCTACCGACGACGAGATCAGAGAGAAGTACCTGGAGCGCGCGATCCGTGAGCTGAACCAGCTCACGCGCGAGATCCAGGGCTGCGACCACTGCCCGCGCGGCAATTTGATGCCCGTGCTCGGCTCCGGGCACCCGCAGGCGGACATCTTCCTGCTCAAGTACATCCCGGTCCCCTCGGAGATCGAGGAGGGCGTGGCGTTCTACGGGCGGGCGGGCAGCGCGCTGATGAAGAGCTTCAAGCGGCTCGGCATCGACCCGCTCGCCGTCTATGGCACCGTCTTCGTGAAGTGCCCGGTCGGCGACACCGACCTGTCGGCGCCGGAGTGCCGCGCGCGCGTGCTGGAGGAGTACGCGATCGTGCAGCCGCGCATCGTCGTCGTGATGGGCGAGGAGGCGTTGGAGGAGCTGAACGGCCTCGGCGTGCCGCTCGGCCGCGAGATCATGCCCACCGCGGGCGAGATCCAGCGCCTCACGCCGTCGTGCGACGCGCTCTACGTGCCCGACATCGACCGCTCGCTCGACGAGGAGGTCGCCAAGCGGGAGTTCTGGGCGGCGTTCCGCGCGCTCGGCGAGTGGTACGCGGACTTCCCTCCGTACTAGATAGAACCGCGTCGGACGGGGTACCCTCCCGGAATGGCCGACAAGGCCAGGATCTTGGTCGTCGCCAACCGGACCGCGGAGTCGCCGGAGCTGCTCGCGGCGCTGCACACCCGCGCCGTCCACGGACCCTGCGAGTTCACCCTGCTGGTGCCCTCGACGCCGCACGGGCTGGCGTGGGCGGCGAACACGTACGACGCGGGCAACGAGGAGGCCGAACAGCACCGCCGGGCCTTCCTGGAGGAGCTGCGCGGCGAGGGCCTGGACGTGGCCGCCGCCAAGGTGGGCGACGCCGATCCGCTGGCCGCGATCTCGGACGAGTGCAACTTCACCGAGTACGACGAGCTGGTCGTGTCGACGCTGCCCCTGAAGCTGTCCAAGTGGCTGCACGTTGACCTGCCGCGCAAGGCGGAGGCGGCCACCGGCCTGCCGGTCACCCACGTCGTAGGGAGCGAGAGCTAGTGGAGCTGGAGGAGCACGAGGGAGTCGATCCCGTCATCGAGCGCCGCTGCAGCGAGTGCGGCGCAACGCTGACCGACGCGGAGATCCGAGCGGCGCTCGAAACGAAGTCCCCCTTCCTGTGCACGGTGCACGCGAACGAAGAGGTCGCGCTGGACGAGGACGCGGAGCCGTCGGGCTAGCCCGCAGCATCCGCTGGCGACCGCGACCCCGCGCTAGGGGAGTTCCAGCAGCGCCACGCACTCGATGTGGGGCGTCTGCGGGAACATGTCGACCGGCTGGACCGTCTTGAGCTCGTAGCCGGCGTCCACGATCTGGCGGGCGTTCGGGGCCAGCGTGGTGGGGTTGCACGAGACGTAGACGATTCGCTTCGCCTCCGCCTCCAGCAAGCGCCTGACCACCTTCTGCGACAGGCCCGCGCGGGGCGGGTCGACCATCACCACGTCAGGCTTGCCCGACTGCTCGAGCAGCGGGCGCATGGCCAAGCGCACGTCACCGGCGAAGAAGCTCACGTTGTCCACGCCGTTGAGGCGCGCGTTCTCGATCGCGTCGGCCACCGCCTCCTCGACGATCTCCACGCCCCAGACCTCGGCTGCGTCGAGCGCCATCACGAGGGCGATCGTGCCGATCCCGCAGAACAGGTCCAGCACGCGCTCGCGGCCGCTCAGCCCCGCCAGCCCGGTCGCCACCCCGTACAGGCGCTCGGCCATCTCGGTGTTGGTCTGGAAGAAGGCGTCCGGCGAGATGCGAAAACGCAGGCCGGACAGCTCCTCCTCGACGTAGGCACTGCCCTTGACCACCTCGGTTTCGCCCGCTCGGGTCGTCTCGGCGACGCCGGCCGCCCGCGTCCAGAGGAAGCTGTCCCCCGGGGTGGCGGCGGCCAGCTCGGCCACCTGGAAGATCGACCCGGTGCTGGTCACCAGGCGCGCCTGCAGCTGGCCGGTGCGTCGGCCCTCGCGCACCACCAGGTTGCGCAGCAGCCCGTCCTGGTTGCGGCGGTCCCAAGCCGGCAGGCCCGCGGCGCGGCACCACGCCTTCACTGCCTCGCGCACCTCGTCCACGCGCTCCGAGGCGAGGACGTCCGTGGTCACGTCGTCGATCAGGTCGAAGCGACCCGGGCGGTGGAAGCCCAGCACGAGCTCGCCGTTCTCGTCCTCCCCGAACGAGTACTCGACCTTGTTGCGGTAGCGCAGCGTCTCCACGGCGGGAACGATCGGCTCGACCGGCGGCGCCTCGAAGCGGCCGATGCGCTCGAGCGCATCGCGGACCTGGTCCTGCTTCTCGCTCAGCTGGCGCTCGTAGGGCAGCACCTGCCAGGGCGCCCCGGGGTGCGGGGCCACCGGCTCCACCCGGTCGGGAGAAGGCTCGAGCAGCTCGACCGCGTCCGCCTCCGCGAACGAGCGCTTCGACTTGGTCACGCGTGCCCGCACCCGGTCGCCCGGGACGGCGCCGCGCACGAACACCACGTAGCCATCGAGGCGCGCCACCCCGGCGCCGCCGTGGGCGAGCCGGTCGATCGTCAGCTCGAGCTGGTCGCCCGGGCGCGGGCGGGCGGCACGTGTCTCGATTTCGGTCATCGGCCACCGAGGCTAGCGGCGCAGCGCGAAGCCAATCTCCACGGGGGTACGGGGGCGCGAGCCCCCGGCTGCTTACGTCAGCTTCGACTCGATCGCCTGCAGCACCGTCTTGCGGTTGGCGTTGCGGCGTTCGTGGTCGCGCACCTTGCGCAGCTCGGCCGGCGTGAGGGTGGAGAGGCGCCCCTGGATCTGCGACGCGGTCAGGTCGTCGTATCCGGTGATCGGGAAGTTCCCCCCGACCCCCGCGGTACGGCGCACCCGGTCGACCTGAGCCAGCGCCGGGGAGGCGCGCCGGACCGCGCGGCCGCGGGCGTTCGAGGCGCGCCCCTCGATCTCGTTGCGGCCGCGGCCGAGCAGGCCCTCGAGGTCCTTCAGCACGTCCGTGGTCTGCCGCTGGCCGCGCTTGACGAGCCCCGACGTGATGCGCTGGGCGTCGCGAGTCGTGACGCGGCCCTGGTCTACGGCCTCGCCCAGGACCTCCTCGATGCGCTCGCGCGAGATCAGCATCATCTCCATCGGCTTGATCAGGTTCTTGCGGAGCGCGTCGCGCAGCTCGGCGACGGTCTTGGCCTCGACTCCGGCGGCTTGCGCGCCCCGCGCGGCGGTCTTGGCGGTCCCGCTCGCCGCCTTGCGCGCAGTCTGCTGGCGGCCGCGCGCCTTACCGCCCTTGCGGGCGGCGGCCTTACGCGAAGCGGCGCTGCGGCTGGAAGAAGACTTCGCGGTCGTGGAGCCGCGGCTGGAGGACGACTTGGTAGCCGAGGAGCCGCGGCGAGAGGAGGACTTGGCGGCCGAGGCGCCGCGGCCGGAGGACGGCTTGGCGGCCGAAGCGCCGCGGCTGGAAGAAGACTTCGCGGCCGAAGCGCCGCGACCGGAGGACGACTTGGCGGCCGAAGCGCCGCGGCTGGAAGAAGACTTCGCGGCGGAAGCACCGCGGCCGGAGGAGGCCTTCGCGGCCGAAGCGCCGCGGCCGGAGGACTTCGCCGAGGCGGACCTGGCCCGGCTCGGGGACTTCGCCTTCGAGCCCGAACTGCTCGACCTGCCCTTGCTGCCACCGCTGCGGCTCTGTGCCATGACGCGCTCCCTCCGTTGCCCGCTGAGCGGCGGACTATCGCAGGAACGTTGCCACGACGGGGGCGTGGTCGGAGAGCCGGATGCGCAGCCCGCTCGGCCCGTCGACCTCGCGCTCGGCGGGCGCCGGCTGGCGCGGCCGCTCCACCACTTCGAGCCCGCGCGCGAGCAGGTGGTCGATCGCGCGAGGACCGGTCGGCTCGCCCAGCCCGAACTGCTCGTGCAGCACGGTGAACGGCCCGGGGTCGCGCGCCGGGCGCAGGTTGAGGTCGCCGCCGAAGACGAGCGGGTCGTCTCCCGACCAGCGGACCGCGGCGTCCGCCGCGCGCAACACCTCGGCGGTCGCCTGCGCCGCGCGGCCCGCCGAGGCGTGCAGGTTCGCGACGCACACTCGTCCCCCGCCGGGAAGCTCCAGCCGCGCCCACTGCATCCGGCGCCGCTCTGGCCGGAGCGCGAGCGTCAGGCGCCGGTGCTCGACCACGCGGCCGGGGTGGCGCACGAGGATCTGGTTCGAGCCTCCCTCGCTCGAGGCGATCAGGTCCGGGTTGAAGTCGGCGAGCCGACCCTGCACCCACGGCCACCAGTTGCGCGACGTGAGCACGCGTACGCCGCTCGAACCGGTGCGGCGCGCGAGCTCCGCGAACCAGCGCGGCGGCGCTTCCTGAAGCAGAGCGATGTCCCACTCGAGGCCGTCGAGCAGGCCCGCGAACTCATCCAGCAGCGGCCTGTTGACCTGCGCGTGCGTGGCGCCGCGCTCGGTCCTCCGCAGCCGTCGCGAGCGGAGCGTGAAGAGGGCGGGATCGGGGGGGAAGTCGCGCCCGTGGTAGAGGTTCCAGCTGAGGACACGCATTTGACGCGACATTTTCTGACAGGCGAGGAGCTTACGACGGGCGAGCTGCACTGGCTCGTCGAGCGCGCGCTCGAGCTCAAGCGGGACCGGCTGCGCTCGCGCGCGCTCGAGGGCCTGAGCGTGGCACTCGTGTTCGACAGGCCGTCCACCCGCACCCGCGTTTCCTTCGAAACCGGCGTGTTCGAGCTGGGCGGCCGGCCGCTCGTCCTGCGCGAGGGCGAGCTGCAGCTCTCGCGCGGCGAGTCCCCGCGGGACACGGCCCTGGTGCTCTCGCGCATGGTCCACGCGATCGCCATCCGCACCGGCCCCCACGAGACGGTAGAGGAGCTGGCCCACTACTCCGACATCCCGGTGATCAACATGCTCACGCGCGATCACCATCCCTGCCAGGCGCTGGCGGACCTGGTCACGCTGCGCGAGCGCTTCGGACGCCTGGACGGCCTCAAGCTCGCCTACGTCGGCGACGGCAACAACGTGGCGCGCTCGCTGCTGATCGCCTCGCGCCTGGCCGGCGTGGAGCTCGCGATCGCCACCCCGCCCGAGCTCGCGCTGCCCGAGCTCGCGTCGCTGCCGGTCGACGAGGCGGTCCGCGGCGCCCACGCCATCTACACGGACGTATGGGTGAGCATGGGCGACGAGGAGGACGCTCAGCGCAAGCGCGAGCTGCTCGCCCCGTACCGCCTCGACGAGGAGCTGCTCGCCAAGGCGCGCGACGACGCGGTCGCCCTGCACTGCCTGCCCGCACACCCGGGCGAGGAGATCTCGGAAGGGGTGCTCTACGGGGAGCGCTCGGCCGTCTGGGACCAGGCCGAGAACCGCCTCCACGCCCAGAAAGCCCTGCTGGAGCTCCTTTTCTCTAGTCTTCCGCCGCGATGACGCGCTCCCTTGCACTCCTGTTTGCGTGTCTTGTCCTGGGCCTCGTGGCGGCCGGGTGCGGGGGTAGCGACAACAGCGGCGGCAGCGGGAACGCCGACACGAAAGCGCAGCCGGCGCCCAAGGCCGAGGGCGAGGGAGGCGGCGCCACCGTGTCGATGAAGGACATCACGTTCGACCCCGGCGAGGTGACCGTCAAGCCCGGTGACACGGTCACCTGGACGAATGACGACTCGGTCGGTCACGACGTGACGGCTGACGGCTTCAAGTCCGGCGATCCCGGTGGCCTGCAGCAGGGCGACACCTTCAAGCACAAGTTCGACAAGGCGGGAACGTTCGACTACGTGTGCAGCGTGCACCCCGGCATGAAGGGCGCCGTCCGCGTTCAGTAGCGCCGCCGCAGCCCGAAGCCGCGCAGCATCAGCAGCACCGTCTCGCCCATGCCGCCGCGCGCCGGCAGCAGGCCGAGCTGCGTGGCGGCGTCGTAGAGGTCGAAGAAGCCGCGCGCGCGCCGCACCTGGCCGTCCGACAGCTCGAGGTAGTGCAGCCCGTGCAGGCTGACGAAGCGGTCGCTCGCCGGCAGGACGGAGCCCATGTCCCCGCGGTGCGTGCCGAGCGCGCGCCAGGGCACGCACACGTGCTCGCCCCGGGAGAGCGGAGGAGCGGTGGCCTCCACGCGCAGGTCGGGGAACGCCCCGCGCAGCACCGCCGCGTGGCGGTCGAGCGCATCGACGCGCCGCAGCGGGTCCACGGCGACGGGATCCTCGTAGGAGACGTCGGGGGTACAGCAGGCCTCGAACCCGGCGCCCTGCCAGCCGGCCCGCCAGCGCGCGGCCAGCTCGTCGAGAGCGCCGCGCTCGAGCTCGACGCTCACGTGTGCTCGAGCTCCGCCAGGCCCTCCTCCGGCGACGAGGCCTGGGCGTACAGCCGCCGCGGGATGCGGCCGGCGTGGCTCGCCTCGTAGCCGGCCTCGATCGCCTTGCGCATGGCGCGGGCCATCGCGACCGGGTCGGCGGCCCGCGAGATCGCGCTGGCCAGCAGCACCGCGGCGCAGCCGGCCTCCATCGCCAGCGCCGCGTCCGATGCCGTGCCGACGCCGGCGTCGAGGATCACCGGCACGCCCGCGCCCTCGACGATCAGGCGCAGGTTGTAGGGGTTGTTGATGCCCATGCCGCTGCCGATCGGGGAGCCGAGCGGCATCACCGCGGCGCAGCCGGCGTCCTCGAGCCTGCGCGCCAGGATCGGGTCGTCGCTCGTGTAGGGAAGGACCACGAAGCCGTCGCTGACCAGCGTCTCGGCGGCCTCCAGCAGCTCGGCGGGATCGGGCAGCAGCGTGCGGTCGTCGCCGATCACCTCGAGCTTGACCCAGTCCGTGCCGAGCGCCTCGCGCGCGAGCCGGGCCGTGGTCACGGCCTCGCGGGCGGTGAAGCACCCGGCCGTGTTCGGGAGCACCTCCAGGCCGGCCTGCTCGAGCACCTCGAGGATCGACCCGCGCGCGGCCGGGTCCACGCGCCGCATCGCGACCGTCGCCAGCTCGGCGCCCGACGCACGCGCCGCCGCGGCCATGGCCTCCAGGCTGCGGAAGCCGCCCGTGCCGAGGATCAGCCGCGACCGCAGCGAGCGGCCCGCGATCTCGAACGCCTCAGGCGAGCCGCCCTGAACGGCGTGCAGCACCTCTATCTCCTGCCCGTCGCACAGGCCGGTCTGGGCCCACTCCCCACGCGGGACCACCTCGCCGTTCACCGCCACCGCGGTGCCGCGGCGGTCCACGCCCAGCTCGTGCACCACGGACTCGACGGTGGCGTCGTCGGGCAGCTCGCGGTACTCGCCGTTGACGAACACCTTCCTCACGCACGCACCTCCGCTCTGTCGAAGCGCCCCGGCGCCAGCGGCGCCAGCTCTTCGGGGAGCGTGCCGCCCGCCAGCAGCTCGGCCACGACCTCGCCGGTCAGCGGCGTCAGCAGCACGCCGTTGCGCCAGTGACCGGTCGCCCAGAAGAGCCCGTCCAGCTCGCCCGGCCCGACGACCGCGGCGTTGTCGGGCGTCCCCGGCCGCAGCCCGGCGCGGGCGTCGACCAGCTCCAGCTCGCCGACCTCGGGCAGGACCTCCCAGGCCGCCTCCAGCAGGCGGTATACGCCGTCCGCCGTGACGGCCGTGTCGAAGCCCTGCTCCTCCATCGTCGCGCCGAGCACGACGCGCCCGTCGCCCCGCGCCACCAGGTAGCAGCGCGGCGTGCGGATGATGCGCGTGAACGGCTCGCCCATCGCGCCGCGTACGCGCAGCTCGAGGATCTGGCCCTTCACCGGCCGCACCGGCGGCCCCTTGCCGTCGGGTGCCAGCGCCGGGCTCCAGGCGCCGGCGGCCACCACCACGGCTCCGCACCGAACGACACCGGTGGACGTGCGCACCCCGGTCACGCGGCCGCGGTCGTGCTCGATCGCCTCGGCCTCCACCCGAAGCTCCAGCTCCTCGACGGCCTCGGCGAGCGCCAGCGCCGTCGCGCGCGGGTCGGCCTGCGCGTCGCCGTGCGTCAGGATCGCGCCGGCGATCCGCGGCGAGAGGCCGGGCTCGAGACGGCGGCAGCGGCCCGGCGGCAGCCACTCCACGTCGAGGCCGAGCGAGAGCTGGAACTCGTGCAGGCGCCGCAACGCCTCCGCGTCGTCGCGGTCGGTGGCCACGACCAGGGCACCGGCCTCGCGGTAGCCGGTCGGCAGGCCGGTGTGCTCCTCCAGCTCGGCGGCGAAAGCGGGCCACCGCTCCCGGGCGGACAGGTTCACGGCCAACAGGCGCTCCTCGCCGAAGTCGGCCTCCGTCACCGGGGCCAGCATGCCGGCCGCGGCGTGTGAGGCGCCCGCGCCGGGAACCGCCGCGCGGTCGACCACGAGCACGGACATGCCGCGCTGGCGAGCGCGCCAGGCGCAGGCGAGGCCGATCAGGCCGGCACCGATCACAACGGCGTCGTAGCGTGTGCTCCGCGGCAGTTCAATCTCCTTCCCTTCGCCGGCATTACCCGGGTCAGGTTCGACGGTCGGCGGCGCCGCAGCCACCCTCTCAGCCCGGTTTCCCCGAGCTCCCGTTAGGCCTCCAATCGTATCGCCGCGAGATCGGCGCGCCCGCGCCATCTGCTATCCATTCCAACCCGACGGCACCGCAACTCTCCAAGCGTGTGCTGTTTAGACCAGGAACCGGAGCGCGCTGTTCTGAGTCCGCCGCTCCCCTCCTTGTGCCATGAAACGACTGACGATCACAATCGCCATGCTCGTAGCCGCCGCCGTAGCGGCCCCGGCCGCCGACGCCTCCAGCCGGCAGCTGCTGATCGTGCAAGACGACGCCCAGGTGCGCTCGGCACCGAGCACGACGCTCGCCGAGTTCGCCGACCTCGGCGCCGACGTCGTGAAGATCAACCTCTACTGGGACGAGGTCGCCCCGAAGGGCAGGCGCAAGCCGAGTGGGTTCGACGGCGCCAATCCCGGCAGCTACGCCTGGGGCAGTTACGACACCGCCGTCCAGGCGATCCTCGCCCAGGGCCTGCAGCCGTACCTCAGCATCGGCGGCCATGCGCCGCAGTGGGCGACGCACGGCCACGGGCGCGCGGGCACCTTGAACCCCAGCTCGAAGGAGTTCCGCCTGTTCGCCCAGGCGGCCGGCCAGCACTACCCCGGCGTCCACATCTGGTCGATCTGGAACGAGCCGAACCTCTACTCCTGGCTGGGCCCGCAGCGCAGCAAGGGGACGCCGCTGTCGCCCTCGATCTACCGCGGCCTCTACCTCGCCGGCTACCGCGGCCTGAAGGACGCCGGCCACCTCGGCGACAAGATCCTGCTCGGCGAGCTGATGCCGCGGGCCGGCACGTCGCCGCGCAAGGTGCGCCCGCTCGAGTTCCTGCGTGAGATGGCGTGCCTGGATCGCAACTACCGCCAGATTCGCGGCAGCGCCGCCAAGAAGCGCGGCTGTCGCAAGGTCGGGCGCTTCCCGACCTCCGGCATCGCCTACCACCCCTACACGCCGCCGGACGGCCCGCACGTGCCCGAGGGCCCGGATGACGCCGCGATCGGCCAGCTCTCGCGACTGCGCAACACCATCGACGCGCTCGCGCGGCGCGGCAAGCTGCCACGGCACCTGCCGATCTGGATCACCGAGTTCGGCTACCAGACCAACCCACCCGATCCGATCCAGGGCGCCCGGCTCAGGAGGGCGGCCTCGTTCATGGACGAGAGCGAGTGGATCAGCTTCCGCAACTCGCGCGTGGCCACGTACTCGCAGTACACGCTGCTCGACGACCCGCCGCGGCCCGGCTCGGGACCGCTGATCTGGTCCTCTTGGCAGGCCGGCTTGCGCTTCCGCAACGGCAAGAAGAAGCCGTACGTCTACGACGCCTTCCGGCTGCCCGTCTTCGTGCGCACGCTCAGCGCCAACCGCGTCGAGGTGTTCGGCGGCCGGCGCACGCTGTCGAGCGGCACCGCTCAGATCGAGTCCAAGGCGCCTGGTGCCGGCTACCGTTCGCTCGGCTCCGCCCAGGTGAACCAAGCCGGCTACTTCCGGCGCGTCTTCAAGGTCAACGGGGCCGCGCGGCGAAAGTACAGGGTCACGCTCGACGGCATCACCCGTGTGAAGTCGCCGGTCGCCCGCTAGCCCGTTCCATCGACCCCCTCGAGGAGAATCCGCCACGTGACTGCCGTGCCCGTACGTCCCACCCGCGTCCTGCTTGCTGCCGTCGCTGCAGCTTCCGTGCTGCTGACCGGCTGCCTGTTCTCGCCGGGCGACACCCGCGCGTCGCGCGGGATGGAGCTGGCGCTGCAGGACGACGCGACGTTCTTGGTGACCGGCAAGCGCGTGTCTCGTGAACGCGCGTTCACGTACGCCCGTCAGCTCGGCGTCACGCGGCTGCGGGTGAACGTGCTGTGGGCCTACACGATGCCTCCGAGCGTGTACAACGCCCGCCGCAAGCCCGCGCAGATCCCGTACCTGTTCGACGACTTCGACGCGCTGATCGACGCGGCGGCTGATAAGGGGATCCGCATCCACCTGTCGCTCACCGGTCCGGCCCCTCGCTGGGCGCGCCCCAAGGCCTCGGTGCGCCAAGCCTGGTTCAAGCCCGACACGCGCGAGTTCGGCGAGTTCGCCGGGGTCGTTGCCGAGCACTTCGCCGGTCGCGTGGACCGCTACAGCATCTGGAACGAGCCCAACTGGAGGACCTGGCTCGGGCCGCTGAAGAGCGCCCCGGCCCTCTACCGCAGCCTCTACACCCGCGGCTACGACGCGATCAAGAAGGCCGATAGGCGAGCGAAGGTGCTGATCGGCGAGACGAGCCCGTTCGAGCGCTCGGGCATGTCCACCGCTCCGCTCGCGTTCCTGCGCAAGGTCGCCTGCGTCAACGAGAAGTACAAGCGCGTGGGCTCGTGCCCGCGGCTCAAGGCCGACGGCTTCGCCCACCATCCCTACGACTTCGCCCACGCGCCCGCCTTCCAGTACCCCGGCGCGGACAACGTCACGATCGGGACGCTCAGCCGGCTGACCAAGGCGCTCGACAAGCTGTCGCGTGCCGGGGCGCTGCGCACAGCGGGCGGCGGGCGCATGCCGGTCTACCTGACCGAGTACGGCTACTTCGCCACCGGGCACCGCGCCCTGCCGGCCAAGACGCGCTCGCGCTACCTCCAGCAGGCGTACTCGATCGCCCTGAAGAACTCGCGGGTCAAGAGCCAGCTGCAGTACCTGCTGGTGTCGCCGCCGGCCAGGTCGAGCTCGGCCTTCTTCAACCTCGCCCTGCTGTCCCCGAGCGGCAAGCGCTATCCGCAGTTCGGCGCGCTGCAACGCTGGTTCGGGGCCAACCGCGGCAAGGTCAAGCGGCCCGGCAGGTCGATCTCGCTGCCGGCCGCGGCACCCAACCCGGTCCTGTGAGCGGAGGGCTCACCGGTGCGCGCGAGCGCCTGCGGCGAGCCCGGCTCTACCTCGTGGTCGAGGCGGCGGCCGAGCCGGTGCTCGGCCCGGCCCTCCGCGGCGGGGTGGACATGGTCCAGCTGCGCGACAAGGAGGCCGATGACGACGCGATCCTGCGCGCGGCGGCCCGCTTCCGTGCGCTCTGCGACGAGCACGGCGCGCTGTTCTGGCTCAACGACCGCCCGGACCTCGCGCGGGAGGCGGGCGCCGACGGCATCCACCTCGGCCAGGACGACATGCCCGTGGCCGAGGCCCGCGAGCGGCTCGGCCCGGACGTGCTGATCGGGCTGTCCACGCACTCGCCGGCGCAGTTCGACGCGGCGCTGCTCTCGGAGGCCGACCAGCTCAGCGTCGGCCCGGTGTGGGAGACGCCGACCAAGGCCGGGCGTCCGGCGGCCGGACTCGACTACGTGCGCTACGCCGCCGGGCAGGGCGGCGAGACTCCGTGGTTCGCGATCGGCGGCATCGACGCCGGCAACGTCAGCGAGGTGGTCGGCGCGGGGGCGCGGCGGATCGTGGTGGTGCGGGCGATCCGCGACGCGGACGACCCCGAGCGTGCCGCAACGACACTGCGCAACGGGTTGCGCGCCGGCTAGCGGTTATTGGCAGAAACCCTCGGAGGTCTTCGCACAGCCCTGGAAGCGGCGGGCGCTGGCGGCGTAGGCGACGAGCGCCGGGCGCGCCTCGTACTCGCCTCCCGAGAAGCGGATCAGGCCGGAATAGTCGAACAGGTCGTTGTCGCTGTAGGCCGACGACCACGTGTACCAGACCACCTTCCCGAGCCGCAGCTTGCGCCGGTTCTTGATCGCCAGCCTGTAGATGGCCTTCACGCGCTGCGCCATGCCAGCATCCGTGGTGTACCAGGCGCGCTGCCAGGCGACCTGGGGCCGCGACACGCGGCCCTTGCCCGCCGGCCAGGTGGACTCCGTCAGCCAGACCGGCTTGCGCGGAGCGCCACCCCTGCGCATGACGCGGCGAAACAGGCGCACGCCCTTCATCACGTTTCCGGGCCGTGCCGTGAACAGGTTGATCGCCGCCACGTCGTAGTAGCGCCTGACGTTGAAGCGGTTGAGCCGGGCGAGGTGGCGCCAGGCGAAGTCGGCCAGCGCGGCCAGCACGACCGTCGCGCCGGGGTCGGCCGCGTCGACGGCCGCCTTCGACGCCTTCAGCAGAGCCGCGTACTCGCGCACCCAGGCGTTGGGCGATCGGCCGTCGGTGTTCCACCACAGGTTCAGGTGCGGCTCGTTCCAGATCTGCCACGTCCGGATCGGCAGGCGCGGGAGCTCGGGGTGCTCGATCCAGAACGAGCCGGCCGGGCCGTAGCGCGCGATCAGCGCGGTCAGGTAGGCCGTGTAGTCGGAGGCGTGCTGCGGCGGCGAGCCGTGCGCGAAGGGGTCGAGAGCGGCCCATGCGGGGGTGGTTCGGACGACCGGCAGCAGCTCGATGTTGTGGCGTGCCGCCAGATCGACGATGCGATCGGTGTACGCGAAGTCGATGACGCCGGGGTCCGGCTGGGCGCGCGCCCAGCTGAACACGGTCCGGACGGACTCGACGCCCGCGCGCGCCATCACCGACCACTGATCCTCCTGCTCGGCGTCCGGCGCGTCGGTGGCCGCGCGGTCCCACATGACCGCATAGAAGCCGTGCGGCGCCTTGCGCTTGCCAGCCTCGGCTGGGGAAGCGGCGAGAAGCAGGGCGAGGGCCGCCGCGAGCAGTATCAAAGGGCGCTGCATGCGCGGCATGGAAACCGGCAGCCTAGAGATCGATGCGCCCCCGGGTACTAACGTGCCGGGCGCAATGGCGAACAAGCGCAAGAGCCGCAAGGCGCGCAGGCCGGCCCCAGCGCCGGCGCAGGCGCCGGCCCGAGAGGCGGCGCCTGACCCGCGTGGCTACGAGCGCTCCCGCGCCCGCGACGAGGCCGCTCGCGCCGCGCTCAAGCCGCTGCGACGGGGCGAGCGCCCGACCGCGGTGACCGTCGGCGCCGTCGCGGCGGCCGCGCTCGCGCTCGCCAACCTGATCGCACTCGTGTTCGGCTACAACTCGGGCGACGACAGCCTGTCGCCGGGCAGCGACGTCACCGGCAGCATCATCGCCACCGCGCTGCTCGTGGTCGTCGCGTACGGGATGTGGCGCGCCCGCTACTGGGCGGTGCTCGGCATGCAGACGCTGCTCGCGCTCACCATCGTCGTGGCCGCCCTCGCGCTCGTCCAGGCGGTGAACGTGTGGGCCTTCGTGCTCGTGACCATCATCCTGGTCGCCTCTGGCACGCTCTTCTGGTTCCTCGTCAAGGCGATGGCGCGCATCCAGATGCCCGAGCGGCCGGGCTCTTCCTAGCGCACCGGGTACGACGGCGCCGGGCCGTTGATGATGTTGGCCTCCACGCCGTGCACCTGCATGTACACGGCGTACCCCACGTCCAGAGCCACGAAGGCGGCCACCGCGGCGATCGCCAGCCGCCGCCGGTCGTTCAGCACGTGAGCCCCGGCCACGTACATGGCGGGGGCCGCGAGCAGCACCACGCGCCCCCAGTCGCGCACGAACAGGAAGCTGAACACGCAACACGCGAACAGCGCCACGCCGGCGCGCGCGTAGCGCAGGTCGCGCACGGCGAAAGGCGCCACGAGCCAGAGCGGGCCGAACGCGATGAAGATGCGCCGCAGCTCCACCTGGGGGTGGTCGAGCACCTGCTTGACGATGTCGAGCGCCTTGCCGTAGCCGTTGCGCGTGGTCGGTATCCCGGTCCGGATCGCTACGTAGACGGCCAGGCCCGGCAGCCCGGCCGCGGCCACCCGCTTGAGCGCCTCCCGGTCCACCGGGCTGGTGGCCCAGTACGCATAGGCGAACGGGATCAGGAACAGCGCGGACTCCCGAACCGTGGCGCCCAGCGCGATGATCAGGCCGAGCGCGAGCGGCCGGCGGTCCGCGATCGCCAGGCCGCCCGCGAGCATGACCAGCACGGTTTCGGGGTCGACGTTGCGCCCCTGGCGCAGCGAAACCACGAACAGCTGCGGGCACAGCACGAGGCAGAGCGCCAGCGCCGCGGCCAGCCACGGCTCGATGGCGAAGCGACGCATGAGCACGTAAGCCACGGTTCCGCAGGCCGCGCTCGAGAGCCAGGCCAGCAGGCTGAACGAGAACGTGTGACCGAACGGCAGGACGTGCACCACCGTGGGCACCAGGAAGCGGTAGGCGAACGGGAAGCTGTGCGTCTCGAACGGCCTGTCCGCCATCAGCTCGTAGATCTGGTCGTCGCCGCGCGGGGCGCCGGCGTCCTGCACGAACGCGTCGGCGATCAGCAGCAGGGCCAGGCCGGCGAGGCCCACGAGCGCGCCGTCGCGCCAGTCGCGCCTGCGTGAGTCGGTCGCCATTCGCGGCGCGAGACTACCTGCGGCGGGCAGGTCGCTAGGCTCTCGGCCGCCATGCCGGAGAGCAAGTACGACTGCATCGTGATCGGATCCGGGCCGGGCGGCTACGTCGCGGCGATCCGGGCCGCCCAGCTGGGGCTGAAGACCGCCGTGGTGGAGAAGGGCAACACCGGCGGGCGCTGCCTGAACGAGGCATGCATCCCGGCCAAGGCGATCCTGCGCGTGGCCGAGGTCTTCTCCGAGGTCCAGCACGCCGGCGACTTCGGCGTGAAGGTCGACGGCTCGTCCGTGGACTACTCCGGCGCCGTCAAGCACCGCGACACGGTGATCAAGACTTTGACCGGCGGCGTCGCCGGTCTGTTCAAGAAGAACAAGATCGACCTGATCGACGGCTTCGGCTCGGTCACCGACGACGGCAACGTGAAGATCGGCGGCCAGTTCGACGGCACGGAGATCCAGACCGACCGCGTCATCCTGGCTACGGGCTCTGTGGCGAAGCCGCTGCTGGACCTGCAGTTCGGCGGCCGCATCCTCGACACGGCCGGAATGTGGCTGCTCAACGAGCAGCCGTCGCGGCTTGCCGTGATCGGCGCGGGCGCGTCAGGGACTGAGATCGCCTCCGCCTTCGGCCGGCTCGGCACCGAGGTGCTGCTGCTCGAGGCGCTCGACCAGATCCTGCCCTTGGAGGACGAGGACATCGCCCGCGCGTGCGCGCGAGAGGTCAAGAAGCAGAACGTGCGCATCGAAACCGGCGCCGAGGTGGAGGGCGCGGTTGCTTCCGATTCGGGCGTGTCGGTGTCGTTCAACGGCGAGAAGGAGGAGTTCGACTACCTCGTGATCGCCGCGGGACGAGCGCCGGACGTGGAGGGCCTCGGGCTGGAAGAGGCCGGCATCGAGCGCGACGAGCGCGGACTGATCAAGGTCGACGGCCGGCTGCGCACCTCCCTCTCGGGCGTGTGGGCGATCGGCGACATGGTCCCCGGGCCGGCGCTGGCCCACAAGGCATCCGACGAGGGCATCATCGCCGTCGAGGACTCGGCCGGGAACGAGGTTCACCCGATCGACTACGCGTACGTCCCCGCCGTCACCTTCTGCCACCCGCAGGTGGCCTCTTTCGGGCTGACCGAGAAGCAGGCCCGCGATGCCGGCCGCGACGTCGTGGTCGGCAAGGTGCCGATGGGCGCCGTCGGAGCGCCGACCGTCTACGGCGACCGCAACGGCCTGGTCAAGATCGTCGGCGACAAGCAGTACGGCGAGATCCTGGGCGCCCACATCTGCGCGGTGAAGGCGGCCGACCTGATCCAGGAGCTGGTCAACGCGCGGGAGCTCGAGGGCGGCTATCCCGAGGTGGCGCGCATCATCCACCCCCATCCGGCGTTTGCCGAGGCGGTCATGGAGGCCGCTCGGGCGACGGATGGCTGGTTGATTCACGGCTAGCTTTGGGCTCGGGCGGTGCTGGCCGGGGCCGCCGTCGACAGCCCCGGTCGCGGGCGTTCTAGCTGCTGCTGAGCGCGGCGTCCGTGAGGTGCCAGCGTCCGCCTGAGCCCTGCTCGGCGAGTCCTCGCTCCTTGAGCTCGTCAAGCCCGTTTTGGACGGACGCGACGTCGTACGTTCCGTCGGAGGCGGGACCGGCGGCGATGGCCTCGGGGAGGCGCAGATGGGGGTGATCGTGGAGGCTGCGGAAGACGAACGACGCGACTGCGCTCAGGCCGGGAGTCGACATGCTGGGTGCTTACTTAGGCCGCCGGGCGATCGTCGTCCAGGGTGAGGTGGCCCTGCCGTAGATCTCTTGCTCAGTGAGGCTTTTCGCGCTCTTAGCGAGGAAACCCACACTGAATACGCGCGGTGGCTCTATTGGTGAACCGATCTTGCGGTAATACCTGGGGCCTCACCCAGACGGGGACACCTGGGGGGCGACCTTTTGCCCCTCCGTGCTTCAAAGGGTCATGAAATCCAGCCACACCGAGCGCCTTGCAGGGGATCTTCGGCGCGTCATGGCCATCCTGGCCGTTGCGTTGGTCGCACTTGTCGCGCTCGGCGCCGTGACCGCACGAGCGAACGAGTTCAACATCAACGCGTGCCAGGCCGACCGCGGCGAGTTCTCGACCCAGGCATTCGAGGACTTCGCCAACCGCGGCATGATGTGGAAGCGTGCGTGCGACCCGGAGGGACCGGGGCTGCGCGGGCTGGTGACCGCCAACGTCGTGCGAGCTGGACGCGTCGTGCGCGGCTCGCGCTCCTTTTTCATCTTGAAGGCGCCTGACGGGACGCGCTTCTCCCGCCTCACCTGGTCGGGACAGGCGCGGCGACAAGACTGCCGTTACGCCCTGCAGCTGTGGGCTGACCGTCCGGACGGATCAACGGTCGCGATCAAGAACGTACGGGCCAACCGAGGCTGCCCCAACGCGGGACGCGCCCAAGCCGCCGGCTGGCCCAGCGCCCACACCTACGACATCGGCGGCGCGACGAAGATCGTGCAACGAGTCCTATGCGTCGGCGCCGACGGCACTCCCTACTGCTCAAGCCGAGGCCTCAACTACATCCGCACGTTCAAGGCCCAAGCCACCGTCCTCGACGTGAGCCCGCCCGGGGTATCGATCACCCAGGACAACGCATTCACGCGCGGCGAGTGGGTGAACGGGACGCAGCAGGTGGGCTATGCGACGCTGGACAATGTGGGGGTCCGGGTGGTGAGGCCCGTCTTCGCCGGGAGTTCGTATGGCGACAGCTTGAGGCCGTGTAACTACGCGCAGCGCGTTCCGTGTCCGAACGGTCCCGGCTCCCTGGTCGTCGACACGACCAACCTAGCCGAGGGTTCTCAGGCCTTTGCCCTGCAGGCGGAGGATGCCGCGGGCAACCTCGGACAGTCATCCACTGCGGTCGTTCGAGTTGACAACACTGCCCCGGGGGCGGTTCCCATCGAAATCGAGGGCGGGGACGTATGGCGCAACCGAAACGCCTTCGACGTCGCGTGGACCAACGCCGAGGAGGCGGATCGAGCGCCGATCACCGCGGCCCACTATCGGCTGTGCCCGATAGCTGGAGGCGATTGCGTCACCGCCCGGCACTTGGGCGAGGTCACTCGCGTGGCGGCACTGGCCGTGCCGAGCCCAGGCGAGTGGCAGCTCCGAATCTGGCGCGAGGATGGTGCCGGGAACCAGGAGCCGGCCAACGCCTCGGTTCCCGTGACGCTGCGCTACGACCCGGAGCCACCTGAGCTCGGCTTCGAGGACCCCTCCTCGTCGGACCCGACGCTCGTGTCAGCTGTCGTCACCGATGAGGTGTCCGGCCTCGCTGGGGGACAGATCGAACTGGGCGTCGAGGGATCCGGCACCTGGCAATCCCTCCCGACACGGCAAGCGGGCAACCGGCTGGTGGCGCGCATCGATGACGCACGCGTTCCCGCCGGTAGATACGTGCTGCGCGCGACGGCACGCGATCAAGCGGCCAACCAGAGCAGCACAGACCTGCGCCTCGACGGTCAACCAATGACGATCACCTTGCCGTTGCGAACTCCAACCTCGGTGACCGCCGGCGTGGCTACGCAGCGAAGGATCCGGGGGCGCGACAGGCGTCGCCGAAGCAGACATCGGCGCACCGTGCTCGTACCGCGCGCGCGAGTGCCGCTCGGTGGTCAGGTGACCATCGTCGGACAGGTCAGGAGCCGCGACGGGCAACCAGTTCCAGGTGCCGACATAAGCGTGCTGTCGCGCAGCGCCACCTCCCCTGAGCGGGCGCTCGCTGTGCTCCGCACCGATCAGCGTGGCCGCTACACGTATGACGTCCGCGCGCGCGCGACGAGCGTGTTGCGCGTCCTCTACGCGGGGACCTCCACAAGACTTCCATCCCAACGAGAGGTGGCGCTGCTCGTGCCGGCGGCCTCAACGATCGCCACTCGCCCCCGCCGCGTTCTGAACGGTCAAGCGGTGACCTTCGTGGGCCGCCTGCGCTCGCTGCCGATACCGGCCGCGGGGAAGCTCGTGGAGCTCCAGGTGGTCCTCTCGGATAGGTGGCAGACCTTCCGAACTGTCCGCACGGACGCAAGCGGCATCTGGCGGGTCCGCTACCGGTTCAGGAGAAGTTGCGGGCTGCTGCGGTATCGGTTCCGGGCACGGCTGCCCGCGGAGTCGGGATACCCCTTCGAGAGTGGACACACCCGGCCGATCGGCGTTCGCGTGCGGGGAGAGCCTTGCCGATGAGCCATTTCGACCGCCGGTGGGGGCTCGGCTCGCGCCAGCCGCAGCGAGGTAGGACACGGCATGGAGCCAGCTCGGTATCGCACAACCCGCCTACAAGGAACGGAGGCCTTGTGATCGACCGCGTGCGCCGGAATCTCACCTACGCCAACACAACGGCAACGTTGGCCGTCTTCATCGCGCTTGGCGGGACGTCCTACGCGGCCCTGCAGCTCACGGGTCGCGACATCCGGGACGGCTCGCTCACCGGCCGGGATCTGAGACGCGAGACGCTCGGCGGTACGCGCATCAAGGAGTCGCGCCTCGGCGTGGTACCGCGTGCGAGGAATGCCGAGCGCCTCAACGGTGTGACGGCTGCGCGGCTGCTCGTCCGTTGTCCGGACCAAACCGTGCCGGTTTCGGATGTGTGTGTCGAAGCGACTCCGCGCGCAACTGCCCCGTACAAGATTGCCGCGGGTACCTGCGAAGGCGTCGACAGACGCCGAACACCGGGCCGGCGCCTCCCCAGCCACGACGAGCTGATGACCGCGATCGGGGACGACGGGATTGCTCTCGCCCCTGGCGGTGAGCTCACTCGAAACGTCTATCCATCCGCCTCCGCTCCCGGCCGGCTCGACGTGCTGTTCATCACCGACGACGTCGGCAGCGTCGGCCTAACAACCGACACGGCCGCGGGCGCCAAGGCGTTTCGGTGTGTCACTGACCCTCTCAACTAGGCGCGAACGAAATGTCAACCACAAGCGGCGGCGAGGAGGGGTGCGGTGGCAACGCGCAACGTCCACCAGTCCGGATCCAGTGACCACGATCGGCTTGGGTTCCATCCCGACTGCCCGGCCTGCCGGCAGGACCGCCTGTTTGGAGCCTTGTCTCCGCGGCCGGTCTTCTCGTATCGCGTGCGGGTTCTTCTCGCGACCGGGGTGCTCGCCCTGTCCGCGGGTGCCGCGACGACCTCCGTCGCATCCGAGCCGGACCGTGGCCAGGAGGGCGTTTCGGTGCCCGAGCAAGGCAGCTCTCCCGCGCCAGGGGACTCGACCGGCGAGAACGCGGGGGGCGTCCAGGGATCGGCAGACGACGAGCTGGGACAAGGCTCTGGCGGCGAGACTGCGCTGCCCATCGAAGTAGACCCGCTCCCGAGCGATCCCGAGAATGGCCCTTCCGGCGGTACGCCGGGTGACGAGGCCGATGCGCCCGATCCGCTCGAGCCGCAACCCGCCACGGACCCGGACGCCGACCTTGGATTGACCGATCCGGGCGCGCCGGACGCCATCGACGTCGAGGACGTGCCCGTACCGCCCACCGAGCCGGACCCGCCTGTCGCTCCCTCGCTGCCGGTGGCGCCGTCGCCCGACTTGACGCCCCCGCCCCCGCCCGCGCCCGCGCCTCCACGCGAGCGCCATCGGGCCGGACGCAAAGGCCACAAGGGCGACCGCCGGGCGAACGATCCGGCCACGCGAGAGCGTCGCGTCGCGACTGCTGCGCCACCACCCGCGACAGCCCCTCCGCCGTCCAACGCGCCCGCGGTGAGCACCCCCGTGCAGGTCGTATCAGCGGCAACCGCGGCGCCCGCTCCGCCTCCCGGCGCCGGTCGCTCCCATGTCGTGCGGCCGGGCGAGTCGCTCTGGTCGATTGGCGCGGACCTGCTCGGCCCCGAAGCCTCGACCGCCGCGATCGCTGCCGAGGTGCAGCGGCTGTGGGGACTGAACGAGGCTCGGATCGGCACCCGAGATCCCGATCTGCTGCCCGTCGGGGTGAAGCTCCGGCTGCGCTGAGGCGTGTCGCCAGACGGGTGCCGTGTGGGCGAGCCGCCCCGCGTACTGTGTGACCGGTGGCCGACCCGGACGACCAGCCGACCTTCTACTACGACCTCGGCTCCCCCTACGCCTGGCTTGCCGCCGAGCGCATTCATCACGTGCTCCCGCAGGTGGCGGTCTGGCAGCCCATCCTGCTCGGCGGTATCTGGCAGCAGACCGGCGGGCGTTCTTGGGCGGTCACCGACCAGCGTGATGAGGGCATGCGTGAGGTCGAGCAGAGAGCCGACAAGTACGGCCTGCTTCCCGTCAGATGGCCCGTGGAGTGGCCCACCAACACGCTCAAGGCCATGCGCGCCGCCGTCTTCGCTCAGCAGACCGGCCGCGCCGTGGCCTTCTCCCTGGCTGCCTTTCGTCAGGCCTTCGCAGGCGGCAGGGACCTCCAGGACCTCGACAACGTCCTGATCGCCGCCGCCGCCTGCGAGCTTCATCCCAACGCGGTGCTCAAGGGCATCGAGCTGCGGTCGACGAAGGACCGTCTCAGGGACGCGACGCAGGAGGCCTACGCCCGCGGCGTTCGCGGCGTCCCGAGCGTCGTCGTCGGCGACCAGGTGTTCTGGGGCGACGACCGCCTCGAGGAGGCGGCGGCCGCTCTGGGCGGGGCGCCCGGCGGCTAGCCCGGCGGGAACACGAACACCGACGTCCGCGCCCGCGCCGGCTGGTCCGACTGCTTCACGAACGCGGTGTACAGCCCGAGCGGATCCGTCGTGTTGGACTGGAACCGCAGGAAAGCTCCGCCGCGCGGCACGTAGATCGCCCCGAACTCGCCGCCCGAGACGAACCCGGAGCGCGTGCGCGTGCGCATCGAGTAGTTCTCGACCACGCCGTCCGGGCGCGTGAGCTCGATATTCAGCGTGCGGTTCGCCTGGAAGCCCCCGGCAACCAGGATGTACACCTGGCCGGCCGCGCCGTCGGCCGGCATGAAGTACGCGAAGGGCGGCCCGACGTAGAACGTCTTGCACTTGCGGAACGTGCGGCCGAAGCGCGTGTCGAACTGCGCGAAGCACATCCGCTGCAGGCGCCCCGTGTCGAAGAACCACGGGTCGAGCAGGCGGAAGACGAAGGTGCCCACGGGGCTCGTTCGGAAGTTCTTCGTCCGGAACGGCCGCGCATCGCTCTCGCGGCGGTAGTACTGCGCCTGGATCGATTGGCCCGCCTGCCAGGCACGTCCCGCGAAGTAGAACGCCGTGCCGCCATCCCCCGCGGTCGGCGAGGGAGGGGCCAGCGTATGGGCCGAGGCATCGGCAGGCGCTGTCGCACACAGCACGGCCAGTACCACGGCGATAGCGAGGGTGCGCGCGCGCATGGCTTCGAGTCCGCGGTCCAACATACGCCCACTGGCCGAAACGCGCCAGAACCCAATTTGATGCCCCGCCCCCCAGATCGGGGGGTTTTCGCGTTGTGGCCAGCGGCCCTCGGGTACTCTCCGTCGCGATGGCCACGAGGGGGAAGAGACAGGCCGGCGACGCCCAAGAGGGCAACGGCGACGGGTCCGCGCCGGCTGAGGTAGCCGCCGCGGAGGAGATCCAGTTCGGCGAGATCAAGCACGATCTGCCTGACAGGGAAACCTGCGAAACCGTCCTCGCGAAGATGATGCTGATCCGCCGCTTCGAGGAGCGGGCGGGCGAGATGTACGCGAAGGCCAAGGTCGGCGGCTTCCTGCATCTCTGCATCGGCGAGGAGGCCACCGTGGTCGGCGGCACCCAGGCGCTGCGCGACACGGACTACCTCATGTCCACCTATCGCGAGCACGGCCAGGCGCTCGCCCGCGGCACCGAGCCGAAGGCCGTCATGGCTGAGCTGTTCGGACGCGAAACCGGCTGTTCCAAGGGCCGCGGCGGCTCGATGCACCTGTTCGACTGGGACAGGCGCTTCCTCGGCGGCTACGGCATCGTCGGCGGCAGCCTCCCGCTGAGCGCCGGCGTGGCGCTCGCCAACGACTACCTCGAAACCGAGGACGTGATCCTCTCGATGATGGGCGACGGCGCCACCAACCAGGGCACCTTCGGCGAAACCATGAACCTCGCCGCGCTCTGGAAGCTGCCGGTGGTGTTCGTGATCATCAACAACCAGTTCGGCATGGGCACGGCGCTCCACCGTCACTCCGCCGTCACAGACCTGTCGCGCAAGTCCGAGGGCTTCGGCGTCCCCGGCACCCGCTGCGACGGCATGGACGTGCTCGACGTCCACAGCGTCGTGACGGAAGCGCTGCGCTGCGCGCGCGAAGAGCGCCGGCCGCAGCTGGTCGAGGCCGTCACCTACCGCTATCGCGGCCACTCGATGGCGGACCCCGAGGAGTACCGCACCAAGGAAGAGGTCGAGGAGTGGCGCCAGCGTGACCCGATCAAGGCTTTCGCCGACCGGCTCCTCGACGAGGGCGTGCTGACCGCGGAGGACGTCGAGCGGTTCGACCAGCAGGCGATCGAGGCGGTCGACGAGGCGGTCAAGTTCGCCGACGAGTCCCCCTTCCCCGACCTCGACTCCCTCTACGACGACGTCTACGTCTTCGACAGCGACGTGCCCGCCTGGTGGACCGTCGACGAGCGCTCGCCCGAGGTCCATCGCGGCGAGCGCGAGCGCGAGGCCGGCGAAGTGCCGCACCAGCTGGCCGAGCAGGCTGCCGCGTACGCGGGCGTCGAGCGCCGGGCGCGGAA
Organism: Thermoleophilaceae bacterium; assembly: GCA_034664125.1. Taxonomy (GTDB): domain Bacteria; phylum Actinomycetota; class Thermoleophilia; order Solirubrobacterales; family Thermoleophilaceae; genus JACVRW01. Next base: position 47,220 of record JAXDIG010000009.1, read on the forward strand.
TCGTGACGAGAGCGAGGACGGCGAAGGCGAGGTCGGCGCCGAGGACGCCGAGGAGCGCGGAGGCGCCGGCTGATGCCGACCATGCGGTACCGCGAGGCGCTCAACCAGGCGCTGCGCGAGGAGATGGCCGAAGACGAGAAGGTCTTCCTGATGGGGGAGGACATCGGCGTCTTCCAGGGCGCTTTCAAGGTGACCGCCGGCCTGCTCGAGGAGTTCGGCGAGAAGCGCGTGCGCGACACGCCGATCTCGGAGAACACGATCGTGGGCATGGGCGTGGGCGCGGCGATGATCGGCCTGCGGCCGGTGGTCGAGCTGATGACGATCAACTTCTCGCTGCTGGCGATGGACCAGATCGTCAACCACGCCGCCGCGATCCACTACATGTTCGGCGGCCAGGTGAAGGTGCCGATGGTGATCCGCATGCCCCAGGGCGCCGGGCACCAGCTCGGCCCGACCCACTCACACAGCTTCGAGGCCTTCTACCTTCACGTGCCCGGGCTGCTGGTGGCGGCGCCGTCCACTCCGGCCGACGCGAAGGGCCTGCTCAAGGCCGCCATCCGCGACGACAACCCGGTCGTCTTCATCGAGCACGAGACGCTCTACGGCCAGCGCGGCGAGGTGCCCGAGAACGGCGGCCCGATGCGCTTCGGCGAGGCGGCGATCCGGCGCGAGGGCAAGGATGTGACCATCATCGGCATCTCCCGCATGGCGCTCACCGCGGAGAAGGCCGCCGAGAAGCTCGCCGACGAGCACGAGATCGACGCCGAGGTGATCGACCCGCGCACGCTGCGGCCGCTCGACCTCGACACGATCCTCGCGTCCGTCGAGAAGACGAATCGCGCCGTGATCGTCGAGGAAGGCTGGCCCCACGGCGGCGTGGGGGCCAACCTGGCCGCGCTGATCCAGGAGCAGGCCTTCGACTCGCTCGACGCGCCCGTCCAGCGCGTAACGGGAGCCGACGTTCCGATGCCGTATTCCAAGCCGTTGGAGCAGGCCGCGTTCCCGCATGACGAGCACGTCATCCAGGCCGCGCTCGCCACGTTCAGGGATCTCTAGGAAGGAAACGAATGGCCACCGACGTCACTATGCCCCGCCTGTCCGATTCGATGGAGGAGGGCACCGTCCTCAAGTGGCTCATCGAGGAGGGCGGCGAGGTCAAGCGCGGTGAGCCGCTGGTGGAGGTCGAGACGGACAAGGCCAACATGACCTACGAGGCCGACACCGACGGCACGCTGATCGAGATCGTGGCGCAGGAGGGCGACACCCTGGCGATCGGCGAGACGATCGCGCGCATCGGCGACCCGAGCGAGGCCGGCGGCGGCGGAGCGGCGACGAAGGAGGCGAAGGCCGAGGGCCAAGCGGAAGCCGGCGATGAGGGCGAGGCGCGAGAAACCGAGGAGCAGGAGCGCGAGCCGGTCGGCGCCGAGGCGAGCGCCGAGGGCGAGGCCCGGGGCGCCGCCGGGGCCGGCGCGGGCGGCGGCGAGACGCAGGCCGGCGCGGGTACCGCGACCAGGGAGCGTGCTCCGAGCGGCAACGGCGACGGCGGCCGGGTGAAGGCCTCGCCCGTCGCCCGCCGCATGGCGCGCGAGCTCGGCGTGGAGCTGTCGCGGCTCGAGGGTTCGGGCCCCGGCGGACGCATCGTGAAGGCAGACGTGCGGGCCGCCGCCGAGAGTGGCGACGGCGCCGAGGCCGGCGCAGCGCAGGCCGAGGCGGCTCCCACGGAGGCCCCCGCACGAGCGGAGGAGCGGGCGCCGGAGCCCCAGCGCGCCGAGGCCGGCGCCAAGGGCGAGGCCGAGATCCAGGAGCTGACCCGCCTGCAGCAGACGGTCAGCCGGCGGATGGCGGAGTCCAAGGCGACGGCGCCCGAGTTCTCGATCTCGCTGACGGTCGACATGACCGAGGCCGTCGAGCTGCGCAAGCGGCTCAAGGAGGTGGCCGACCCCGCGCCGTCCTTCAACGACATGGTGGTCAAGGCGGCGGCTACGGCCCTGCGCGAGCACCCGCGGGTGAACGGCGCCTACCGCGACGGCAAGTTCGAGCTCTACGAGCGCGTCAACGTCGGCGTGGCGGTGGCCGCGCAGGACGCGCTGGTGGTGCCGACCGTGTTCGACGCCGACCGCAAGTCGCTCGGCCAGATCGCCCGCGACGCCCGCGCCGTGGCCGAGAAGGTGCGCGACAGGACGATCACACCGCCCGAGCTCTCGGGTGCCACGTTCACCGTGTCCAACCTGGGCATGTTCGGCATCGAGCAGTTCACGGCGATCATCAACCCGCCGCAGGCGGCCATCCTGACCGTGGGCGCGCTGGCCAAGCGCCCCGCCGTGGACGACACCGGCCGCATCGTCGCCCGCGAGCAGATGCAGCTATCGCTGGTCTGCGACCACCGCATCCTCTACGGAGCGGACGGCGCCCAGTTCCTGGCGCGGGTGAAAGAGCTGCTCCAGCGGCCGCTCTCACTGGCGCTCTAGGGGCCGGAGGCGCACCCGCGTGGGGAATGACGGATCGCGATCCCGGGTACCGCTCGGGACAGCTTGTCGTCGCGACCGCACGTACTGAGCATCCGCCCACGGATCGTTGCCCTGGCCGCGCTCGCCGTGCTGCTGTTCACAGCTTCGCCCGTGGCCGCCCAGAGCGCGTGCGACCCGACTCAGACAGCTCCCCAATTCCGCGGACAGGTGCCGCGGCTGGCCCAGGTGGTCCCGACGCCCGCCGGCGAGAACGGCGAAGTCACGGTCGACCAGGCCTACGCATACATGACGGCGGTCGACCGTGCGAGCGAGCGCGTGATCACCGGTGCGCTGGACGAGCGCAGCTGGCAGGGGCGTGAGCTGCGCTTCGCCATCGTCGGACACGGCGACCGGCTGCGCGGCGGTCGGCTGAAGGCGATCGCCAAGGCCGCCCAGGCGCTCCGCAACCCCCGGACCCCGCCCAACGTCGCAGGGGCGATCGCGCGCCGTTTCCCCGCGATCCTGTGGGTCGCCGCGAACGTTCACGGCGGCGAGGAGTCGGGCACGGAGGGATCGCTGCGGGTGCTGTACGAGCTGGCCGATCGCGACGACTGTGCCGCCCGCCGCATCCTGGACAACGCGATCGTCGTGCTGCTGCCGATCCAGAACCCGGACGGCCGCGAAGCCGACACGCGGCGCAACTTCTACGGGTTCGACATGAATCGCGACTGGTTCGCGCGCACCCAGCCCGAAACCGACGGCAAGTTGGAGCTGCTGCGCCGCCTGCCCGGCCCGCTGTTCATCGACGCGCACGAGTTCGGCGGCGCGAACGACTACTTCTTCCCGCCCAACGCCGACCCGATCTACCACGAGATTCCCGACGAGTCGATCGACTGGATCAACAATTGGTACGGCGCGGCGATGGCGGCCGAGTTCGACCGGCGCGGCATCCCGTACTTCAACCGCGACGTGTACGACCTCTTCTACATGGGCTACGGCGACACCGTTCCGTCGACCGCGTTTCTCGCGGCGGGGATGACGTTCGAGAAGGCCACGGACGACCCGATCGAGCGGCGTTCCTTCGAGCAGTACCTGACGCAGTGGGTGTCGCTGTCGCAGGCGGCCGACCGCAAGCGGCTCCTCCTCGAGCAGTGGGCTTCGGCCTGGCGCGAGGCGTACCGGCAGGGAGTGGCAGGCGAGCTGGAGCCGAACGAGGTCGTGAACCCCGGCAACGAGGTGGTCACGCCGGTCCCGGACCGCCCGGTGCGCAACTACTTCATCACCGAGCACAGCAACTCCAAGCGGCACGAGGTGCGCTCCCTGATCCGCCGCCTGCAGCGCATGGACGTGGACGTCTATCGCCTGGACAAGCCGCTGTACGTATCCGACTTCACTCCGTACGGGCGGCCTGCTCGCGGCGAGTGGCTGCCGCGCGGCACGTGGTGGGTCCCCATGGCCCAGATGCAGAAGCACTGGATCCAGGCGATGCTGCACGAGGACTCCTATACGCCGTTCCCGTACTTCTACGACGTGACCGGCTGGAGCCAGCCGCTGCTGTTCAACGTCAGCGGCGGCTACTCGGGCGCGCGGTTGCGACCACGCGCCACCCGCGCCGACACGCTGTCCGAGCCCCGTGCCGAGCGGCCGGCCGGGCACGTGCCGAGGATCGCCCTCTGGCAGCTGTCGGCGGAGTCGACCTCGGCTATCGAGTCGAGCGGCTGGCTGCGATTCCTGCTGGAGCGGGTCTGGAGGCTGCCCTACGACGACGTCACGACGGCGGACGTGAAGGCCGGCGCGCTGCGGCGCTACGACGTCGTGATCGTCCCCAACTCGAGCGGCCCGGACCCGACGAGCTATCCCGAGGGCGACGCCGGGACGGCGGTGGCCGAGCTCGGGCCCGACGGCGTCGGGGCCGTTCAAGCGTGGGTGAACGGCGGCGGCCACTGGGTCGGCTGGCGCGAGGGCGCGCGATTGGCCGCCCTGCTCGGCGTGAGCTCCGTCACCCTGACCGAGCCCACCTCGGATGTCCCGGGAAGCCTCTTCCGGGTGCGCGTCAAGGACGGGTCGCCGCTCCAAGAGGGCGTCGGACCCGAGGCGTACGCCTTCTACGCGTACGACTGGGTCATGCGCGCCTCCGCGCCCAGTCAGGTCGCCGTGGAGTTTCCGCCTGCCGGCAGCGCCGACTGGTTCGTGTCGGGGTTCGCCGACGGAGCCGAGGAGCTGGGCGGCACGGCGGCGGTCGTCGACGAGCCGCGTGGCGACGGCCGGGCGACCGTTTTCTCGGTGGAGCCCAACTTCCGCGCCTTCACCACCGGCTTCCAGAAGCTCCTCCGCAACGCGCTGTTCAGCGACGACGCCGGCGCCGCCCGCGCCGCGCCGATCTCCACCGCGGGCCGCACCCGTCGGGCCGCGGCCAGCGTGCTGGCCGGCTCGGACACCATCCGGCTCGCGGTACGGCCCTCGAGCCGTGGCCGCGCCGCGGCCGTGTTGCGCCGGTTCGGCGCGCGCTACAGCGTCCAGCGCAGCAGGGGACGGGTCGCCTTCCTGATCTCAAACCCGCGCGGGCTCACGGGGGACGAGCACCCCTTCGCCGGGCGGCTGCCCGCGGCTCTGGAGCGGGCCGGGGTGGCGACTATCGCCCTACGCGCGCCGTAATCGCCAACCGGCATTACTCTCGAAGGCTATGGCCGAGTCAGTTCCCCAGCCCCGCATGCCCGCCACCTTCGACGAGGAGATCATCGCCGCCCAGGAGCAGACGGTCGTCTCCACCCTCACCGACGCGGCGCGCATCGAGCGCATCAAGCGCGAGCTCCAGACCGGCTTCGACGCCCTGGCGCACGTCGGCCCGGCCGCTTCCTTCTTCGGCTCCGCCCGCACCCCGCCGGACGACGACGAGTACCTGCTCGCACGTGACACCGCCCGCATCGTCGGCGACGCCGGGCTAGCGATCATCACCGGCGGCGGCCCCGGCGTCATGGAGGCCGCCAACCGCGGCGCGCGCGACGCGGGCGCGCTGTCGATCGGCCTCAACATCGAGCTGCCCTTCGAGCAGGGCCTCAACCGGTACTGCGACATCGGGCTCGAGTTCCACTACTTCTTCACTCGCAAGGTCATGTTCGTCCGCTACGCGAGCGGCTTCGTGGTCTTCCCGGGCGGCTTCGGCACGCTCGACGAGACATTCGAGGCGCTCACGCTGATCCAGACCGGCAAGATCCGCCACTTCCCGGTCATCCTGATGGGCAGCGACTACTGGGGCGGGCTGGTCGACTGGCTCCGCGGCCGGCTGCTGGCCGAGGGCAAGATCGCGCCCCAGGACCTGGACCTGTTGTACCTCACGGACGACCCGCTCGAGGTCCGCGACCGGCTCATGTGCGCGTCGCACCGTCAGGCGCGGACATCGCTCCGTAGCGTTCCCTGACCGCGTCGATGTAGGCAGCCAGGCCGTCGGCCAGCTCTGGGTCGCGCACCTCGAGCACGTTCTCGGCGTTGCGCTCGCCCGAGCGCGACAGGTTGAACGAGCCGGCGAACACCCAGTCGTCCGCGACGGTCACCTTCGCGTGCATGAAGTCGTGGACGCTATCCGGCGTGTAGGGCGTGGAGGGCTTGCCGCGGAAGTCGGCGTGCTCCAGGATCGACGCGAGGATCGGGATCTTCCACGCCGATCGCCCGTTGGTGCGCCACTGCTCGAAGACCTGGTCGAGCTGGGTGCGGTCGACCACGCCGCGCAGGTCCACGCGCGCCTCGGCGGCGACCTCGGCGAGCGTGCCGATCACCGGGCCGGCGGTGAGCACGGGCGAGGCGATCCGCACCCGCTCGCGAGCCCGTCCAATCGCGCGAGCGATCCGGTGCGACAGCTCCTCGCCGTGCCCCGGCGTGAACCAGGCGCGCGTCTGGCGCCGGCCGAGATCGAGCGTGCGCGGCTCCTCGTGGCCGGAGCGGTCCACGTCGCGGGCGCGCCAGAGCTCGTCGAAGTTGCGGGCGTACTCCGCCGCCACCTGCGGCGATCGGACCACCACGATCACGTTCTCCTGGAGCGTCCACGAGTCCGTGGTCCAGTTGGTCGAGCCGGTCCAGACCGCCTCGCCGTCGCGCACCACGTACTTGTGGTGCATCAGGTCGGGAATGCCCGGGATGCCGCAGGTCGGGAAAGGCAGCGCCTCGAGCAGCTCGGGCTTGGTGCGCGGCGGCGGCGGGAACACGCGCTCGTCGTGGTCGGCGTTGTACGCGATCCGAACCGCCACGCCGCGTGCGGCGGCGTCCCGCAGCGCCGCCGCGACGATGTCGCCGGGCTCGCCGGGGAGCCGGACGTCGTACAGCGCCAGGTCGAGCGTCCGCCGCGCCTCGCCCAGGAAGGCCGCCACTCGCTGGGCGCCCTGGAGAGCCGTCTCGCCACCGGGGTGCAGCGGGTGGACCTCGAGCGGCGCGGGCGCCATGCGCCTAGGCCAGGCGGAAGCCGGTGGCGGCCGGCTCGAGCTCGATCGGGCTCTCCGGCATGCCGTCCGGCAGCTGCGGCGCGTTGAAGCCGCGCGGCGCGACGTCGTTGGGCGTGTCGGGGTGAAACAGCGCCGCCAGGTACTGGATGTGGTCGCGGCCGACGCCGAGCTCGGTCTGTCCGCCGCCGTAGGCGCCGATGCCGCGCTCGGCGCAGAAGTCGTAGGCGCGACCCAGCTCGGCCAGTGAGCCGACCCGCGACGGCTTGATGTTCACCGTGCGCGGCTGCCATTCGAGCGCGAGGATGTCGTCGACGGAGTGGATCGGCGCGTCCCAGGTGACGCGGTCGCGGTGCGGCTCGAGGATCGGGCGTGTCTCGTCGTTGATGTCGGGGTCCTCGAGCCAGGCGTCCGGGAACGCCTCGACCAGCTTCGCGTAGAGCACGGGGTCTGTCTTCACGTCGACCGGCGTGCCCTTGTAGTGGCCCTTGAGGTCGAGCGAGTCGACCGCGCCGGACGCGGCCAGCTCCTCGATCAGCTCGTCGCTCCAGGTGTTGGTCGGGTCGAGCTTGAAGCGGGTGGAGGGGTAGCGCTCGAGTACCCGCAGCATGCGCTCGGAGGTTTCCGGCTCGGTCGAGTCGACCGCACCGAGGCGCATCGACACCACGTAGTTGAGCGGGCGCAGCTCGCGGCCCACCTGGTCGGCCAGGGAGCGGCCCGCCTGCCGCAGCGCCAGGTCGAGCGCGGCCGACTCGAAGGCCCAGTTGCGGTAGCGGCGCGAGACGTCGCGCACCGGCGGGTCCGGGAACGTGTCCAGCGCCGACAGGTGCTCGCCGAACGAGCCGAGCGTCCACGAGCCGGCCAGCGGCAGCGCGCCGCCGGCCGCCTGGAAGGACACGTGGTCGAGCCCGTCGTAGACCACGTCCTCGCCGACGCCCTCCTCACCACCGCCGTGCAGTGTGATCAGCGTGGTGTAGCGGACGAAGTCCTCCGAGAAGGCGAGCTCGCGCCCCTCCAGGTCGTAGCGGTCGATCTCGAGCGGCAGCGAGGCCAGCTGTTCCCAGGTGCTCACGGCCGCCGAGACTAGCGACGGGCGCCGGCCGGCTCGGTCATGCGCTCAGCTCCCTCAGGGCCTCGCCGAAGACCTCCGTGTGCCGATCGACCTGGGTGGGGGTGGTTGCCGGGCACATCAACGCCATGTTGTGGAAGGGCGTGATCAGCACGCCGCGGTTGAGCAGATACAGGTGCAGGTACTCCTCGACGTCGCGGTCGCCCGCGGCCGCCGACTCGGCCCCCGTGCGCGGGGGCTCGGCGCAGAAGCGGTACTCGGCCCGGGCGCCCAGGCTCACGACGCTCCAGGGCACGGAATGGCGGTCGAGCGCCGCCTCGACGCCCGCGACGAACCGCTCCCGCAGCTGCGCCATGTGGCCGAAGGCGGAGTCGGTCAGCACCTCGCCCAGCGTCGCGCGCGCGGCGGCCAGGGACATGGCATTGCCAGCCAGCGTGCCCCCCACCCCGCCGGTGTCCTCGTAGTCGGCCTCCTCCTCGGCGGCGATCCGCTCGGCCAGCTCCGCCGTCACTCCGTAGGCGCCGATCGGCACGCCGCCGCCGATCGACTTGCCGAGCGTGACCGCATCTGGGTCGAGGCCCCAGGCCGCCGTGCAGCCGCCGGGGCCGGCGCTGAGCGTGTGCGTCTCGTCGATGATCAGCAGCGCGCCGGCCCGCGTGCACGCGTCGCGCACCGCCTCGAGGAACCCCGCCTCGGGCAGCACGATCCCGATGTTGGTGAGCGCCGGCTCCATCAGCACGCAAGCCACGTCGCCGTGGGCCAGCGCGGCCTCGACCGACTCGATGTCGTTGAACTCGGCCACGCGCGTGGTCTGCGCCGGGTCCACAGCCGGGCCGACGTTGCCCGCGCGTGAGCGCACCACGCCATCGCCGCCGAGGGTGGCGAACGCCTCGTCGACGGTCCCGTGGTAGCACCAGTTGAAGAGCAGCACCTTCGACCGCCCCGTGACCTGGCGGCAGACGCGCAGCAGCCAGCGGTTGGCGTCGGTGGCCGTGAGCGAGAACTGCCAGAGCGGCACGCCGAAGCGACGCCCCAGCTCCTCGCCGACCCAGGCGGCGTCCTCGGTCGGCAGCATCGTGGTGATGCCGGAGCGCTCGCGCAGGGCCGCCATCGTCGGCTCGGGGGAATGCCCCGCCATGGCGCCCGTGTCGCCCAGGCAGAAGTCGGCGTACTCGTTGCCGTCCACGTCGACCACGGTCGCCCCGCTGGCCTCGGCGAGGTAGACCGGGTGGGCGCCGGCCCACATCGTCATCCAGCTCATCGGGACTCCCGCCAGAAGCGACCCCCGTGCGCGCTCGTGCAGCTCGCGCGAGCGCGGGTGCGTGTCGGCAAAACGCTCCCGCTCCCGACTGAGGAGCGGGCCTACGGCAGTGATCACGCCTGCGCCGGCTCGGGCTCGTCGGGCCGCACGGCGGCCATCCGCTCGGCGCGGCGCTGCTGCCACACGGTCAGCAGCATCATCGCCAGCGTGAACAGGAAGATCATCGAGGCGATCACGTAGATCTGCGGCGGCACCGCCACCCGCACGGCGCCCCAGATGAACACCGGGAACGTGATCGTGGAGCCGTTGTTGAAGCTCGTGATCACGTAGTCGTCGATCGACAGCGCGAACGCGAGCAGCGCGGCCGACAGCACCCCGGGCATGATCAGCGGGAGCGTGATCAGCCGGAACGTCTGCCACGGCGTGGCACCGAGGTCCTGCGCCGCCTCCTCGAGCGAGCGGTCGAAGCCGATCAGCCGCGACCGCACGGTCACGATCACGAACGAGAGGTTGAACATGATGTGCGCGATCACGATCGTGGCGAAGCCGGTGGCCACCGAGAAGTTGAGGAACATGGACAGCAGCGCCGCCCCGAGCACGACCTCCGGCGTGGCCAGCGGGATGAAGATGAAGAAGTTGACCGGCGCCCGCCCGCGAAACTCGTAGCGCACCAGCGCCAGGGCGGTGAGCGTGCCGAGCGCCGTCGCGATCAGCGTGGACAGGCCGGCGACCTCGACCGAGACGCGCAGCGCGTCCCCGACGCCCGGCACGCCGAACGGGTCCTTCCAGGCGTCGAAGGAGAACTCCTGCCAGAGGAAGTTGAAGCGCCCGCGCGGCTTGTTGAACGAGAAGACGAGGATGACCGCGATCGGCACCAGCAGGTAGAGCAGCGCAAGCCCGGCGTAGAGGTTGAGCCCGCCGTCGAGCAGCTTGCCGCCCGCCCGGCGCCTGCGGGGGCCGCCGGCCTCGCTGGCGGCGGTGACTCTGCCGGCGGTGGTGGCTTCCATTACGCCCGCCGCTCCTCGCCCTCGGTGCCCAGGAGCGCCTCGGTGCCCGCGACGCGCGCCCACACCACCACGAGCACCAGCATGGCTCCCATCAGGATGAACGACAGCGCCGCCGCGGTCGGGTAGTCGGCCACCTCGAGATAGCGGCTCTGGATTACGTTGCCGATCATGGACTGCCGAGGAGTGCCGAGCAGCTCGGCGTTGATGAAGTCGCCGGCGGCCGGGATGAACGTGAGCAGCGTGCCGGCCACCACGCCCGGCATCGAGAGCGGCAGGGTCACCCGCAGGAAGACGTCGCGGCGGCGGCCATAGAGGTCGTACCCCGCCTCCAGCAGACGGGAATCGATCCGCTCCAGCGACGCGTAGAGCGGCAGGACCATGAAGGGCAGGAAGTTGTAGGTGATGCCGAGCACCACGGACGCGGTGGTGTCGAGCAGGCGCCCGTCACTGGACAGGATGCCGATCGTCTTCAGCGTGCTGACCACGGCGCCGTCGTCGTTCAGGATCGTCTCCCAGGACAGGGTGCGGATCAGGTAGGTGACGAAGAAGGGGACGATCACGGCCAGCAGCATCGCGTTGCGCCAGCGCCCCGCGCGGAAGGCCATCACGTAGGCGAGCGGGTAGCCGATCGCGAAGCAGATCAGCGTGGCCATCCCGGCGTACTCGAACGAACGGAAGAACTGCTCGCGGAACTGGGACGCCGAGTCCGGGTAGTTCGAGAAGTTCCAGTCGAACAGGAAGCCGGTGTCGGGCGTGCCCGACTTGAGCGACTCGAACAGCATGTAGCCGAGCGGGAGGGCAAAGAACAGCACCAGCCATCCCAGCCCCGGCAACAGGAGCAGGTAGGGCAGCCCGGCTTTCTTCAGGCCTGCGCGCACAGCAGGGAACTAAGCGCCGATCACGCCCTGGAAGGCCTCGGTGAGCTGGGTGTCCTCCTCCGGCTTCAGCTGCCGGAAGATGAACGCGTTGGCGAGCGTCTGGTCGTTCGGGAAGATCAGCTGGTTCTTGGCGAGCGCCGGGTCGCGCTCCGAGAGGATCTCCTTCACGCCGTTGACCGGGCAGATGTAGTTCACGTACGCGGTGATGTCGGCCTGGACCTCCGGCTCGTAGACGAAGTCCATGAACTTCTCGGCGGTGTAGGGCTCGGGCGCCCCGACCGGCACCTGCATGTTGTCGGTCCACAGGCTCACGCCGCTCTCCGGCGGCACGAACTTGATGTTCGGGTTGTCGGCCTCCAGCTGCACCGCGTCGCCGGACCAGCCGATGATCACCCACGAGTCGCCCTTGGTGATGTCCTTGGTGTACTCGTTCCCGGTGAACCCGCGGATCTGGCCCGAGTCCGAGGCCTGGCCGATCTTGTCGATCGCCTTCATGAAGTCGTCCGTCGAGGCCTTCTCCGGATCGAAGCCCATCGAGGCGGCCACCAGCCCGACCGTGTCGCGCATCTCGGTGAGCATCGTGACCTTGCCCTTGTAGGCGGGGTCGAACAGGTCGTCGATCGACTTGGGCTCGCGCTTGACCTTGTCCTCGCGGTAGATGATCCCCGCGAAGCCCGACTGCCACGGCACCGAGTAATCGCGCTTGGGGTCGAAGGGCGGCGACTTGAGCCGGTCGATCAGGTTGGCCTGGACGTGCGGCAGCGCCGAGTGGTCGAGCTTCTGCACGTAGCCGAGCGAGATCATCTTGGCGGCCATCCAGTCGGTGACGACGTGGATGTCGCGACCGCCGGAGTCGCCTCGCTCGTACTGCTGGCGGACCTTGCCGAAGAACTCGGTGTTGTCGTTGACCTCTTCGACGTACTTGACCTTGGTGCCGTACTCCTTCTCGAAGTCCTTCAGGGTGCCGTGGTCCTCCTCTATGTAGAGCGGCCAGTTGGCCATGTACATCGAGTCGGCGATCTTGCCCTTCTGGATCACCTTCGACTCGGGCTTGTTGCCGCCCGTCCCGCCGGTTTCCGCCCCGCAGGCGGCCAGATAGGACAGCGCGGACACGCTGAGCGCCCCGGCCGCCCCGCGGCGCAGCAGCCGCCGACGGCTGACCTCTTGCCTGATGATGCGTTCGAACTGCCGTTCGAGGTCGCTCACGTCTTGATTCCTTCCTCGTCGGGGACGGCCTCGGCGGCCGGATCCCTCACCATGTGAATGTTCTCGGTCGACCAGGTCAGCCGGGCGGCGTCGCCCGCCGCCGGCAGTCGCCGGCGCGCCTCCTCGTCGGTGTTCGGCACCAGCACCGTCATGCGGGTGTCGTCCGGGAGGCGGACGATCACCTGGGTCGCCGTGCCGAGGTAGAGCGAGCTCTCCACCTGGCCGTCCACGCTCGACCGGCCGTCCGACCCGATCCCGTCGGCCCCGTGCAGCTGGAGCTTCTCCGGGCGCACGACGGCGTGCGCGCGCTCCCCGACGGTGGCGCCGGCCGCCCCCGCCCTCACGGTCGGACCGGCGTCGAGCCGCAGCTCGGCCGTGCCGGTGCCGGTGGACACCACCTCGCCGGGCATCAGGTTCGACACGCCGATGAAGCCGGCCACGAACGTGGTGCTGGGGCGCTCGTAGATCTCCTCGGGGCCGTCGAGCTGCTCGACCACGCCGCGATTCATCACCGCGATGAAGTCGGACATCGTCAGCGCTTCCTCCTGGTCGTGCGTCACGTAGATGAACGTGATGCCGACGTCCTGCTGGATTCGCTTGAGCTCGATCTGGAGCTGCTTGCGCAGCTTGAGGTCGAGCGCGCCGAGCGGCTCGTCGAGCAGCAGCACGGCCGGGCGGTTGACGAGCGCGCGCGCGAGTGCGACGCGCTGCTGCTGGCCGCCCGAGAGCTGGCGCGGCTTGCGCTTCGCCTCCCGGGCGAGGCCGACCCGCTCGAGCTCCTCGCCGACGCGCCGCCGCACCTCGTCCTTCGAGACGCGCTGGCGCTCCAGGCCGAAGGCGACGTTGCGCTCCACGCTCAGGTGCGGGAACAGCGCGTAGCTCTGGAAGACGGTGTTGGTCGGGCGCCGGAACGCCGGCTGACCGGTCACGTCCTCGCCGTCGAGCAGCACGGTGCCCTCCGACGGCTCCTCGAACCCGGCGATCATGCGCAGCGTGGTGGTCTTGCCGCAGCCCGAGGGGCCGAGCATCGTGAAGAACTGGCCCCTTGGAACGTCCAGATCCATTTGGCGGACCGCGGTGAAATCGCCGAAGCGCTTCGTGACGCCCCGAAGACTCACGCTTGGAGCAGCCGTGCCATGGCCCTCGTGGCTCATGCTCGCCCGCAACTTATGGCCGATCCGGCATGGCCGCAAGGTGCGGAATGCCGAAAACACCTATCGCTAACAGTACAAAACGTACAACGCCCGGCAGCGGCATTTCGCCACAGACTCCCTAGACGGCCTGCCGTTAGGTCGATACGGTTGTCCACAGCGTCTAGTTGTAGCGATCGCGAGGAGAGAGAATGGCGACGACCCCACAGGCCGTGCACGATCCGCAGAGCGGGAGTCCCAGCGAGCTGCAGGAGAAGGCGCGCCGCCATCTCTGGATGCATTTCACCCGCATGGGTGGATACGACGAGCAGCACCAGATCCCGATGATCGTGCGAGGCGAGGGGTCGTACGTCTACGACGAGCACGGCAACCGCTACATGGACGGCCTGTCCGCGCTGTTCTGCGTAAACGCCGGCCACGGGCGCGCCGAGTTGGGTGAGGCGGCCGCCCGCCAGGCGAAGCAGCTCGGCTTCTACACGAACTGGAGCTACGCGCACCCGATGGCCGCAGAGCTGGCCGCGCGGATCGCGAACCTGGCGCCGGGGGACCTGAACCGCGTGTTCTTCACCTCCGGCGGCTCGGAGGCGGTCGAGTCCGCCTGGAAGCTGTCGCGCCAGTACCACAAGCTCACGGGCAACTCGAACAAGTACAAGATCATCTCGCGCGAGACCGCCTACCACGGCACCACCTTCGGGGCGCTCTCGATCACCGGCATCAACTCGTTGCGCAATCCCTTCGAGCCGCTCGTACCGGGCGCGTTCCACGCGCCGAACACCAACGACTACCGCTGGTCGGAGGACCGCGATCCGCTCTGGGCCGCAAACCAGATCGAGCACATCATCGAGTTCCAGGGCCCGGACACCGTGGCGGCCGTGATCCTCGAGCCCGTGCAGAACTCGGGCGGCTGCTTCGTCCCGCAGGACGGCTACTGGCAGCGTGTGCGCGAGATCTGCGACAGGCACAACGTGCTGCTGATCGCCGACGAGGTGATCTGCTCGTGGGGCCGCCTCGGTCACTGGTTCGGCGTGGAGCGCTTCGGCGTCGTGCCGGACATCATCACCACGGCCAAGGGGATCACCTCCGCGTACGCGCCGATGGGCGCCGCGATCGTGTCCGACCGCGTGGCGGACCCGTTCATGGAGGACTCACGGACGTTCACCCACGGCATCACGTTCGGCGGCCATCCGGTGTCGGCGGCGGTGGCGATGGCGAACCTCGACATCTTCGAGCGCGAGGACCTCTGCGGCCACGTGCGCGAGAAGGAGCCGGAGTTCCGCGGGATGCTCGACCGGCTCAAGGAGGACCTGCCGATCGTGGGGGACGTCCGCGGCGCCGGCTACTTCCAGGCGCTCGAGCTGGTCAAGGACAAGGAAACCAAGGAGAGCTTCAGCGACGAGGAGGGTGAGGAGCTGCTCCGCGGCTTCATGTCCGGCGAGCTCTACAAGCGCGGGCTGATCTGCCGCGCCGACGACCGCGGCGACCCGGTGATCCAGCTCTCGCCGCCCCTGATCGCCGACACCGAGGAGTTCGAGCTGATCGACAGGGTGCTGCGCTCGGTGCTCACCGAGGCCTGGGAGCGGATCGTCCGCCACTGATGCTCACCGTTCGTGGCCTCGTCGCCGAGATGGGCCTCTCGCTTGCGGCCGGCGAGGACGGCGCGGACGCGCCGGTGCGGTGGGTGCACATATCCGAGCTGCTCGACCCGACTCCCTGGCTGTCCGGCGGCGAGCTGCTGCTGACCACCGGCATCCAGCTGGACTCGGAAGCCCGCCAGCGCGAGTTCGTGCGGCTGCTGTCGGACCGGCATCTGGCGGGGCTCGGCTTCGCCACGGGCTTCACCCACGGCGAGCTGCCCGCGACCATCGTGGAGGAGGCCGCCGATGCCGGGTTCCCGGTCTTCGAGGTGCCCTACGAGCTGCCCTTCATCGCCATCACCGAGAAGGCCTTCACGCGCCTGGTGAACGAGCAGTACGAGGTGCTCCAGCGCGGTATCGCCATCCACAAGCGGCTCGAGCGCATCGTGCTCGAGGAACGCGGGCTCGACGAGGTCGTGCGCGCGCTGGCGGCCGCCACCGGTGGCGCGGTGAGCGTGCTCTCGGGCCGGGGCGAGATGATCGCCACGAAGCTGTTCCGACGCAAGCTCCCCCAGGCGGCGCTCGAGCACGTCAGCCAGGAGGTGCGCCAGCGCAGCATGGCGGCCGGGCAGGGGTCGGAGGCGAGCGAGTTCGTGCCGGACCACCCTGAGCTGGCCGGGCGCGCGCTCGTACTGCCCGTGTCCACCCGCGGGCGCGGCGCGCCCCAGGCGTGGCTCGTGGCGGCGCGCGACGCCGGCGGCCTCGGCGACTTCGAGCGGCTGATCCTGCAGCAGGCGGTGACCGTTGTCGCGCTCGAGCTGATGCGCCAGCGGGCCATGCGCGACACCGAGCGGCGGCTGGCCGGGGACGTGCTGGCCGAGGCGCTCACCGGACGGCTGTCCGAAGCCGAGCTGGTAGTGCGCATGCGCCCCTTCGGCGTGGGCGCCCAGGCAGCCGTGCTGGTGTTCGCGGAGAGCGACGGGGGCGCCCCGGAGGCCGAGGCGGACCTCGACCGCTTCCTGGCCGACGCCGATGTGGGCGCTCTGGTGGCGTCGCGGGGGCCGTTGCTGTGCGCGGTCGTGGACGCCGCCGACGACCTCGATCCCGTGGCCCTGGCGACGCGGGCGCGCGAGGCGCTCACGCCCGAGCACGGGCAGCTGCGCGCAGCGGCGTCTCGGGTCGCGGCCGTGGGAGCGCTGCGGCGCTCTTTCCACGAGGCGCGCTGCGCGCTCGAGGCGGTGGCGCTGGCCAACGGCAGCGCGCCGGCCGTCGCCTCCTACCGCGACCTGGGTGCCTTCCAGCTGCTGCTGTCGCTGCAGGACGACGACGCACTGCGGCTCTACTGCGACAGCGTGCTGGGCCCGCTCGAGGACGCCACCGGCGAGTACGGCGACGAGCTGATCCGCTCGCTCGAGGCGTTCATCGAGCAGAACGGCCAGTGGGAGCGAGCGGCACGCGAGCTCTACTGCCACAGGCATACGCTGCGCTACCGCATCAGGCGCGTGGAGCAGCTCACCGGGAGGGACCTGTCGATCGCGCGCGACCGGATCGAGTTCTGGCTGGCCCTGCGCGCCCGGGAACTGGTGACGTAAGGGAGGATGCAAGGCGAATGAGAGTCGGCGTTCCGACGGAGATCAAGACGGACGAGTACCGGGTGTCGCTCACCCCGGCAGGGGCGCGCGAGCTGGTCGAGCACGGCCACGACGTGATCGTGCAGGCCGGCGCCGGTGAGGGCAGCACGATCCCGGACGCCGAGTACACGGCCCAGGGCGCCCGCATCGTGCCCGACGCGGCCAGCGTGTTCGAGGAGGCCGAGATGATCCTCGGCGTCAAGGAGCCGCAGCCGGACGAGGTCGCGATGCTCCGGCCCCACCACCTGCTGTTCACCTACCTGCACCTCGCGCCCAACCCCGAGCTGACCAAGGGGCTGCGCGAGACGGGCGCCATCTGCGTCGCCTACGAGACGGTGGTCGACGAGCGCGGCCGGCTGCCGCTGCTGGCCCCGATGAGCGAGGTGGCCGGCAAGATCGCCACCCAGGCCGGCGCCTTCTTCCTGGAGCGCCCGCTCGGCGGCCGCGGCGTGCTGCTCGGCGGCGTGCCCGGCGTGGCGGCGGCGACCGTGATGATCATCGGCGGCGGCGTGGTCGGCCAGAACGCGGCTTTCATCGCGATCGGCATGGAGGCGGACGTGTTCGTCTACGACCGCAACATCGACCGGCTGCGCGAGCTGGACGTGACCTTCGGCGGTCGCGCCTCCACGGTCTACTCCTCCACGCTCGCGGTGGAGGAGATGCTGCCGCGCGCGGACCTCGTGATCGGCGCCGTGCTCGTTCACGGAGCGCGGGCGCCCTACGTCGTCAAGCGCGACCAGCTCAAGCTGATGAAGCAGCGCGCGGTGCTGGTGGACGTCTCGATCGACCAGGGCGGCTGCTTCGAGACGTCACGCCCCACCACGCACTCCGACCCCGTCTACGAGGTGGACGGGGTGACCCACTACTGCGTGGCCAACATGCCCGGCGCCGTGCCGGTCACGTCGACGTTCGCCCTGACCAACGCCACGCTTCCCTACGTGCTCGCGCTCGCCGACGAAGGCCTCGTGGGAGCACTGCAGAAGCTGCCCGGCCTCAAGCCGGGCGTCAACGTCGCCGCCGGCAAGGTGACCCACCCAGCGGTCGCCGAAGGTGTCGGCGTTGAATACACGCCAGTCGAAGAAGTACTTAGCGTCACCGCTTAGGAGAGAGGAACGAGAGATGGCAACCACCACCAGGACCAAGCTGCAGAACTTCATCGACGGCGAGTTCGTGGACTCCGCCGACGGAGCCACCGAGGAGGTAGTCAACCCGGCCAACGGCGAGGTGATCGCCGAGATGCCGCTGTCGACTGAGGAGGACGTGGACCGCGCCGTCGCCGCGGCCAAGCGTGCGTTCGGCGAATGGTCGACTACACCCCCGGGCGAGCGCGCCGCGGCGCTGTTCAAGCTCGCCGACCTGATCGAGGAGCACGCGGACGAGCTGTCCGACCTCGAGGCCGCGGACGCAGGCAAGCCGCGCAACGCGTTCCACGACGACGAGATCCCGTTCATGTGCGACAACCTGCGCTTCTTCGGCGGGGCGGCGCGCGTTCCGGAGGGCCAGGGATCGGCCGAGTACATCGCCGGCCACACCTCGATCATCCGTCGCGAGCCGGTCGGCCCGGTCGGCCAGATCACCCCGTGGAACTATCCGCTGATGATGGCCATCTGGAAGATCGGTCCGGCGCTCGCCGCCGGCTGCACGATCGTCCTGAAGCCAGCCGAGACGACCCCGATCACGACGATCAAGCTCGCCGAGCTGGCGTCCGAGGTGCTGCCGAAGGGCGTGCTCAACGTGATCACCGGGCACGGCCAGCCGGCGGGCTCGTCGCTGGTCACGCACCCCGACATCGAGATGGTCTCGCTGACCGGCTCGCCCGAGACGGGCAAGTGGATCGCCCGTGCGGCGTCCGAGTCGCTCAAGCGCGTTCACCTCGAGCTGGGCGGCAAGGCCCCGGTGATCGTGTTCGACGACGTGGACATGGAGGCCGCCATGGAGACGATCGCGGCGACCGGCCTCTACAACGCCGGCCAGGACTGCACGGCCGCGACGCGCGTGCTCGCCGGGGCGAAGGTCTACGACGACGTGGTAAACGGCCTGGCCGAGCAGGCCAAGGGCTACAAGATGGGCGACACGTTCGACCCCGAGACAACGCTCGGGCCGCTCAACTCGCAGCGCCAGCGCGAGCGGGTGGAGGCCTTCCTGGCGGGCAAGCCGTCACACGCCGAGATCGTGACCGGCGGAAGCGAGCCGGACCTCCCCGGGTTCTTCCTCGAGCCGACGGTCGTCGCGAACATGCAGCAGGACGACGAGATGATCCAGAACGAGATCTTCGGACCCGTCCTGACCGTCCAGCAGTTCGACGACGAGGCCAAGGCGATCGAGTGGGCCAACGGCACCCGCTACGGGCTCGCCTCGTCCGTGTGGACCCGCGACATCGCGCGGGCGCACCGGGTGGCCAACTCGCTCCGCTTCGGATGCGTGTGGATCAACGACCACATCCCGATCGCGTCGGAGATGCCGCACGGCGGCTACAAGCAGTCCGGCTACGGCAAGGACCTGTCGAAGTACGCGATCGAGGACTACCAGGAGATCAAGCACGTGATGGTCAACCTGGAGACGTAGGGCTCGCACTACCGCTTCCTCACCACCTGGCTGCTGGAGGCCTCCCGGGACGCCGCCTGGGAGGTCCTCCAGGATCCGCTGCGCTGGCCCGAGTGGTGGCGCGGCGTGGTCCGCGTGAGCGAGCTCGCTGCGGGTGACGAGCGGCGGCTGGGCAGCCGCTACCGGATCGCGTGGCGCAGCCGCGTCCCGTACGAGCTGGAGTTCGACTTCACCGTGCGCAGAGTCGACGAGCCGTGCTGCATGGCGGGCGACGCCACCGGGGAGCTCGAGGGGTCGGGACTGTGGCGCCTGTTCGAGCAGGACGGCGTGACGGCGGTCGTGTACGACTGGCGCGTTCGCAGCACGAAGCGCTGGATGAATCTGGTCGCGCCCGTGGCCCGGCCGGTGTTCGAGTACAACCACGACGTGGTGATGCGCTGGGGCGGCGAGGGCCTGGCCCGGCGGCTGGGGGTGGAGCTGCTGGCTGCCGGCTAGGGCAGCCCGAGTAATGGCGTGTTACCCGGTCGTGAAACGTCCGGACGCCGCCTAGAGTGCGCCGCGATGACGCGCATGGCGCTTGTCACGATCGCGGCCGCGGCCGCCCTGCTGCTTGGCTTCTCGTGCTCGTCCGACGAGCCGCGTGCCGGCCACGGCAGCACCGCCGCACCGAAGCGCCCCTACGTGGTGCTGCTCGTGATGGACGAGTTTCCCGGCGACTCGCTGCTCGACCGCCGCCGGCGGATCGACCCGGTCCGCTATCCGAACTTCGCGGCGCTGGCGGCCGACGGCACCTGGTTCCGCAACGCCTACTCGGTGTACGACTCCACCACCAAGGCGGTGCCGTTGATCCTCGACGGAGTGAAGCCGCATCCGGGCACGTCGGCCGACCGGCGCGACCACCCGCACTCGATCTACGGCATGTTCGCCCGCCACGGCTACCGGATCGTGGACTCGGAAGAGGCGACGGCGCTCTGCCCGCCCTCGATCTGCCGGGGCGGGCGGACGCGGCGGCCGGCGATCATCCCGAACCTGCTCGGCGGCCGGCCGCAGCGCTTCGACCGCTGGGTGCACTCGATCAAGCCGGGCAGGCCCACGCTCTGGGTCAAGCACATGCTGCTGCCGCACGGCCCCTACCTGTACCTCCCCTCGGGCGCGCAAACGCGCCCGCGGCCGGGTGACCTGCTGCGGGGCATGAACACGGTCCCGGGCTTCCACGACGAGTTCCTGACCCGCCACAACGAGCAGCGCTACCTGCTCCAGCTCGGCTTCACGGACCGGCTGCTGGGCCGCCTCGTGAACCGCCTCAAGGAGCAGGGGATCTACGACGACACGCTGATCGTGGCGACGGCCGATCACGGCATCGCCTTCCAATTCGGCGTGCAGACGCGCCGCAGCGTGAGCCAGTCCAACGTCGAGGAGCTGACGCCGGTGCCGCTGTTCGTGAAGCGGCCGGGCCAGGACCGGGGGCGGATCAGCGACGTCTACGCGCGCACGCTCGACGTCACGCCCACGATCGCCGACGTGCTGGGCTGGAAGGTCGGCTACGCCGTCGACGGCCACTCGGCCTTCGGCCCGGTCACGCGGCGGCGGCACAACGTCACGCTCGACACACGCGACTTCTCGGCCATCGTGCACATCTCGGGCCGGCGCTGGGAGGCGCGCAGGCGCGCCGTCGTGCGCCGGCGCCTGAGGCAGTTCGGCTCCGGGGACATCGGCTCGCTGTTCACGGGCATCGGGCCGCACCGCGACCTGATCGGGCGGACCGCGCCCGCGGTGGGAAGGGCATCCGTGCGGGCCTCGCTCACCCAGGCGAGCCTGTTCGCCGACGTGCGAAGGGCGAGCGGCGTGGTGCCGGCCCAGATAGCGGGCGACCTGCGCGGCGGAGGCGACGGAGCCAAGCGCGACCTTGCCATCGCCGTCAACGGCCGCATCGAGGCGGTCGGCCGTTCCTTCTACCTCCAGGGCGACCCGACCGAGCACTTCGCGCTGATGGTCCCGGAAAGCGCTCTCCACGAGGGCAGCAACGCGATCGAGCTGTTCGAGGTCGTCGCGGGGCGCCTGCGGCGGCTCTAGCCTTCGCCGCGTGCGCGCGGCAGTGCTGGTGCTCTTGCTCGTCGGCGCCGCGGCGGCAGCCGTGGCGGTCGTCGGACACGACGGGGCGGGAGCGGGCGGCCGCGCCGCCGACGAGCGCCGTCCGCCGGTGGTGATCGTCGTGTTCGACGAGTTCCCGAGCGACACGCTGATCGGCCCGGACGGTCAGATCGACGCCGCCCGCTACCCGAACTTCGCGGCGCTGGCCCGCACGTCGACCTGGTTTCGCAACGGGCACACGGTCTACGACTCGACGTTCAAGGCCGTCCCGGCGATTCTCGACGGGCGCATGCCGAGGCCCGGGACGGCGCCGGACGTGCGCAGCCACCAGCCGAGCATCTACCACCTGCTGGACCGGCTCGGCTACGACGTGGTCAAGGTCGAATCGGGCAGCGCCGTCTGCCCGCCGCGGATCTGCCCGGGGGCACGCACGCGCAGGCCGGGCGTGCTCAAGCGGCTCGCCGGCGGTGGCCGGCCGGCGCGCCTGCACAGGTGGATCGGGGCGATCCGCGACCGCCCGCGGCCGACGTTCTACTTCCACCACGCCCTGCTGCCCCACGAGCCCTGGATCTACCTGCCCTCGGGACACCAGAGCAGGCCCTCCGGCAACGACCCGATCGAGGGGATCAACCGCCCGGAGGGATTCCACGACCCGGTGCTCACCGATCACAACCACCTGCGGCACCTGCTCCAGGTGGGCTACACGGACCGCCAGCTCGGCCTGATCGTGCGCCGGCTGAAGCGCACCGGGCTGTTCGACAGCAGCCTGTTCATCGTGGTGGCGGATCACGGCATCGCCTTCGAGGTGGGGGTCGACGAGCGCAGGCAGGTGACGGAGACGAACTTCGAGCAGGTGGCGGCGGTGCCGTTCTTCGTCAAGACGCCGCATCAGACCGAGGGGCGCATCGACGACAGCATCGTCCGCAACATCGACATCGTGCCCACCGTGGCCGGCGTGCTCCACACGAAGGTCTGGTGGAAGCACGAGAGCCGCTCGGTGTTCTCGGCAGCCGCCAGGGCGCGCACCCGGGTGGCGATGCCGCGGCGCGACTTCGCCCGCGTGATCTCCTTTGGCCGCGCCGAGTTCGAGCGGCGCCGCCACGAGCTGCGCCTCTGGCGCGCGAGCAAGTACGGGACCGGGGCGCAGAGCGAGCTGATGTTCGGCGACCCGTGGGAGTCCGCCTACCGCATCGGGCCGCACCCGGAGCTGATCGGCCGCCGCGTGCGCGCAGGCGCCGTCTCGGCATCGAGCCGCGTGCACGGCGAGGTCGCCAACGCGGGCCTGCTGGCCGACGTGGAGGCCACGGACGAGATCCTGCCCACGCGCGTGACGGGCCGGCTGAAGGGCGGCCCGCCCGGGGCCATGCGCGACCTGGCGGTGGCCGTAAACGGCCGCATCCGCGCCGTGGGGCGCAGCTTCCACCTGCGCGGCCGGCGTACGGAGTTCTTCTCGCTGCTGGTGCCCGAGTCGGCCCTGCGGCACGGCGGCAACACGGTCGAGGTGCTCGAGGTGCGGCCCGACGGCCGGCTCGCGGAGCTGGCCTCGACCTAGGGGTCGCGCCTGTTGGGCAGCTGGCTCGGGTCGCGGTCGAGCCGGGTGTGCTTGGTCCTGACGTCGATGAAGAAGCACGTCCAGCGCTCCCGGTCGTCGTCGGGGATGCAGCTGCGGTAGTAGCCGTCCGTGTAGCGGCGGGTGTCCGAGGCCTCGAGATTGCGGCGCAGCTCCGCGTCGCCGTGGCCGGTCACGAAGTCGAACAGCTCCTTGGCGGCCCGCTCGCGCTGGTCGGTCTCGGCCACGATCACGGGCCGGTTGGCCAGGCCGGCCGCGAGGATGCCGAACACGCTCGCCACCAGCAGGCCCGTGCCGATGCGATCGGAGAGCACCTCCAGCTGCGCCTTGGCCGGCGCGCCCGGGTCCGCCGCCGGCCGGCGCTTCCACATGCGGCGGGCCAGCCAGGGCGCCACGGCTCCGATGAGCACGATGTTGCCGAACGTGGCCACCAGGATGGCGGGGATCAGGTCGATGCCCTCGCGCACCGGCGACAGGTGGTGGAGCAGCAGGCCGTCGAGGAGCGTGAGCGCGGCGAACGACGGCCACATCCAGGCGCCGCGCAGCCGCCAGCGCATCCGGGTGGGCCAGAAGCGCTCCTCGTGAGGGTTCACCGGCCGCAGGGTAGCCTTGGGGACATGCGGGAGCTGTGGGTCACGCACCTCGGGGCCGTCCCATACGCGGAGGCATTCGAGCTGCAGCGGACGCTGCGCGACCGTCGCGCCGCCGGGGAGCTCCCGGACCTGCTGCTGGTGCTGGAGCACCCGCCGGTCTATACGCGTGGGAAGCGCACCGAGCCCGGCGATCTGCCGATGGGCGAGCACTGGTACCGCGAGCGCGGGATCGGAGTGGAGGACTCGGACCGCGGCGGTCGGGTGACCTACCACGGCCCCGGCCAGCTGGTGGCCTATCCGATCATGGCGGTGGCCCGCGTCGCCGACTTCGTGCACACGATGGAGAGCGCGATCGTCGCCGCGCTTGCGGACGAGGGCGTGCGCGCCGAGCCGCGCGCGGTGCCCTTCACCGGCGTCTGGGCGGGCGACTCCAAGATCGGCTCGATCGGCGTGCGCGTGCGCGAAGGCGTCTCGATGCACGGGCTGGCGGTGAACGTGGACAACGACCTGCGGCCGTTCGAGTGGATCGTGCCGTGCGGCATCGATCACGTTCAGGTGACCTCCGTCGCCCGCCAGACCGGCCGCTCGCCGTCGCTGCCGTGCTTCCGCAAGCGTATGGCGTACCGATTCGCTGACGCGTTCGGGCGCCGTCAGCGGCTGGTTTCGCTCGACCGGCTTGTCGAGCGCGAGGTCGTCGCGGCGTGAGCACGCGCTCGCGCTCTGCCCCGGGGGGCGCCCGGGTGCTCGACATGGGCGAGGTGCGCCCGTTCCGCGACCGCAAGCCGGAGTGGTTCAAGCGCCCGGCCCCGGGCGGGCCGCGCTACCGCGAGCTGCGCGGGATGATCGAGGGCCAGGGCCTGCACACGGTCTGCCAGGAGGCGGCCTGCCCCAACATCGGCGACTGCTGGGAGCGCGGCACCGCCACGTTCATGATCCTCGGCGACACCTGCACGCGCCGCTGCGGGTTCTGCAACGTCAAGACCGGCAAGCCGACCCACAGCGACCCGCTCGAGCCGCTGCGCGTGGCGCAGTCGGTGCGCAAGATGGGGCTGCGGCACGCGGTCATCACGTCCGTCGACCGCGACGACCTGCCGGACCTCGGCTCGAGTGCCTTCGTGGGCGTGATCCGCTCGATCCGCAGGCTCGCGCCGGGCTGCAAGGTCGAGGTGCTCACGCCGGACTTCCGCGGCGAGGAGATGCCGCTCGCCCGCGTGATCGCCGAGCGCCCCGACGTGTTCAACCACAACGTCGAGACGGTGCCGAGGCTGTACCCGCTGGCGCGGCGCGGCTCGCGCTTCCTGCGCTCCTGCCGCGTGCTGCGCAATGCCAAGGAAATGGGCGGCGGCGACATCGTGACCAAGTCCGGGCTGATGACCGGGCTCGGAGAGTCGAAGCAGGAGCTGATCGAGGCATTCGGCGT
Source organism: Thermoleophilaceae bacterium (assembly GCA_034664125.1). GTDB lineage: Bacteria > Actinomycetota > Thermoleophilia > Solirubrobacterales > Thermoleophilaceae > JACVRW01. The sequence goes on from JAXDIG010000009.1 coordinate 72,092, forward strand.
CCTGCGCGAGCACGATGTCCAGGTGCTCACGGTGGGCCAGTACCTGCGGCCGACGCGCGACCACCTGCCGGTGGTGCGCTACTGGCACCCGGAGGAGTTCGCCGAGCTCGAGCGCGAGGCTTACGCGATCGGCTTCGAGTCCGTGGCCGCGGGCCCGCTGGTGCGCTCGAGCTACCACGCCGAACAGACGCTCGCGCGGGCGGGCGCCGGCTCCGCGCCTGCATGATGGCGGCGCCCCAGGGCGGGCCCACGCCCGGCTTCGCGTTCACCCGGACGATCGAGTTCCTCGACGTGTCCCCGCGCTGAGCCTCCGACGTGCTCCCCATCAAGGACGACATCCCGACCCGCAGCTTCCCGTTCGTAACGCTGGGGATCATCGTGATCTGCTGCGCGGTCTACTTCTTCTTCGAGCACGGCTTGTGGGGGCTCGGCGCGACCGGCAACGAGCGCGTGATCGAGTACGGCGCGATTCCGTACGAGATCACCCATCCGGGCAAGGAGTGCGCGGAAAGCGCCGGCCAGATCGTGTGCGAAGGCCAGGCCGGGGTCGTGGGCACGGCGCCGGACCAGGCGCCCTGGTGGGTCACGCTGGTCACCTCGATGTTCATGCACGGCAGCCTGCTGCACCTGGCCGGCAACATGCTCTTCCTCTGGATCTTCGGGAACAACATCGAGGACTCGATGAGCAAGCCGCGCTTCGTCGCGTTCTACCTGCTGGGCGGGCTCGCGGCGCTCGCGGCCCAGACGCTGGTGGGCCCGAACGCAGCGGTGCCGACGGTCGGAGCGAGCGGGGCGATCGCGGCCGTCTTAGGCGCCTACGGCCTGCTCTACCCCCGCGCGCGCGTGATCACGGTGGTGTTCATCGTCATCTTCTTCACGATCATCGAGCTGCCCGCGCTGCTGGTCCTGGGCTTCTGGTTTCTCGAGCAGCTCCTCCTCGGGGCGAGCGACCTCGGATCGCAGACCGCCGGCGGCGGGGGCGGGGTGGCGTACTTCGCGCACATCGGCGGCTTCCTGTTCGGGCTGCTGGCGATCAAGCTGTTCGCCGATCGTGTCCAGGACGACTACGAGCGTCCGCACCGGCTGCCGGTGTACTGATGGGCCGCGCCACCGTTCTGGCCGGGACACTGGCGATCATCGTGCTGCTGATCGGGCTCACGATCGCGGCCGCAGCGCAGGGCGCGATCAACGTCGCGGGGGTGGTGGTAACGCTGCTGGTGCTGGCACTGCTGGGCTTTGGCGTACTGGGGGCGCTCTCGTCGCGCCCTCCCGATGAGTAGGCGGCGCGCCCGGCGCCTCGCCCGGGTATTCGCCACGCTCACGCTGCTGCTCGCGCCGCTCGCGGTGGGCGCCGCGGCCTACCTCTCCTTCGCGCCTCACCACGTGAGCGGCGGGGCGCCCCGGCTTCCGATCGCGATGCACACGCCGCCGGTGGACCGCTCGGCCGACAAGGCCCGCGATCCGGCACCGGAGGTGAAGGACGTGCCCGAAGTCGCGCTCGCCGGCGTCGATGCCTTCCACGTGAACCTGCGCAAGCCGCCGCGCGCCGGGCTCGTGTTCGATCTCGACACCGGCGAGGTGCTGTGGCGGCGCGACCCCATGCGCGTGCTGCCGATCGCCAGCCTGACGAAGATCATGACCGCGCTGTTGGTGGTGGAGCGGGGGCGGCCGGCCGAGCCGGTGCGGATCACCCAGGCGGCGCTCGACTACTCCGGCTCCGGGATCGGGCTGCTGCCGAAGGGTCGGCGCGTGCGTCTGGAGGCGCTGCTGAACGGGCTGCTGATCGTGTCGGGCAACGACGCCGCGATCGCGCTCGCCGTGCACGTGGCGGGCAGCGAGCGGCGCTTCGTCGGGCTGATGAACCGGCGTGCGCGCGAATGGGGGCTCCACTGCACCCACTTCGCCTCGTCCCACGGGCTCGAGCCGGCAAACCGCTCCTGCGCGCGCGACCTGGCCGTGCTCACGCGGCTGGCCATGGCGAAGCCGCGCATCCGCCGGATCGCCCGCAGGCCCCAGGCGGCGCTGCGCTTCCCGATCAAGGGAGGCAAGCTGTACCTGACCGGCCACAACCCGCTGATGCGGATGGGCTACGCCGGGACGATCGGCCTGAAGACGGGCTACACCGATGCCGCCGGCCGCTGCTTCGTTGGCGTGGCGCGCAGGGGCGCCCGGCGGCTGGGCGTGGTGCTGCTCGACTCGCGCGACCCCGCCAAGCACGCTCCGAAGCTGCTGGACGCGGGCTTCGCGAGCGCGGGGTAGCCGCGCGGGCCGCGCTTCGCGCGGCCGGCCTGGTTGACAGGCTCCCGTCGCTGGGTGAGGCTAGTCGAGTGACCCAACCTTCAGCTCCAGCCGGCTGGTATGCCAACCCCGAGGATTCTCAGCAGCAGCGCTACTGGGACGGCACTCAGTGGACCACGCACACGGCGCCGGCCGTCGCCCCGACACCGCCAGCCGTCGCCGCACCGCGGCCGGCCGTCGCCCCGACACCGCCGGCCGTCGCCGCGCCGGTGCCTGCCGTCGCGGCTGCGGCTCCCGCGGCTGTCGCGCTCGTCGCGGATCCCTACGCGCCGAACTTCAACTTTGCCGCCCTTTCCGCGGGGCAGCGGGAGTCCTACAAGCAGCACCGCCTCACGGAATTTCCGACCTGGGCATGGGTGCTGCTCAACATCGTCACCCTGGGGTTCTTCGGCGTCATCCAGCACGGCCTCAAGCACGGCGCGCTGCCGAAGATCAAGCACGACGACTTCGGCGCCGGCAAGGGCATCGGGTTCCTGTTCATACCCTTTTTCAGCCTCTACTGGGTGTTCGTGTTCTGGCTGAGGCTGGCCGACCGGCTGAACTTCCAGTACCGGATCAGGGGCATGCCCGACCCGGTGTCGAAGGACCTCGCCCTGTGGACCGTGATCCTGGCCCTGGCGGGCGGGGTCATCCTGGTCACCTTGCCGGTCGCGCTCGTCACGGGTCTTATCGCGGGGGCGCAGATGCAGTCCGCCGCGAACGAGCTGGCTCGCGGCGAGGTGGGCTAGACAAGGCGGCGCTAGCGCTCTCCCTCCCCGGGCTCGCGCTCGCGGGCTCTACTTATGGAGCCAGCCGGGCTCGAACCGGCGACCTCCGGCTTGCAAAGCCGGCGCTCTTCCAGCTGAGCTATGGCCCCGTCGAGGCAATGGTAGGCGAGCGAGCGGGCGCGAACCATCTGGCGCACATGGACAGATGTCGAGTTCTGGGCACTGAATTTCAGGCCCCGTTCAGGCGGAGCCGAAAAGCTCATTAACGACGGCACGGAGGGTTCCGTCGAATCAAGGCGGCGCTTGGCGCCGCTGGGTTGCATGAGCGCGGGGGCCGCCGGGGCGGGCGGCCCTCGCCGCAACTCTCCCCGGCGCGAACGCTGCGCCTAGTCGAAGTCGAAGTCGCGCGGCGGCTTCTGCTCGAACCAGAGCCGGTCGTGCTCGGGCGTCTCCTGAAGGAAGTCCGGCGTGTCCTCCAGGACGTCGGCGTCCTCGTCGGAGGCGTCCTCGTCGTCCTCGTCCAACGACCCCTGTTCGTGACCCGCGGGCTCGTCTTCCTGCTCGTCTTCATCGTCCAGGAAGTCGTCGTCGAGGGCCTCGAAGCCCTGCGGCGGCGTGTCGCCGGCGCGGGGAGGCTCGTGTTCGTCCTCGTCGAAGCCGGTGTCGGCGGATTGGGGCTGCTCGGCCGGCGGCTCATCCTCCACCCCGGCGGCCGGCGGCTCCTCGTGCGGCGCCTCCGGTTCGAGCATCTCAGGGGGCACCTCGTAGATCGCCGTCTCCGTGGCGTGCGGGTCAGAGCGCATCGCGTCGTCGGGCAGCGCCTCGGACAGCTCCGGCTCGCCGGGGTGCTCGTTGTCGACCCCCAGGTCGGGATCCGGCAGCGCCTCCTGATGCGCAGCCTCGACCTCCGCCGGCGCCTGTTCGCCGGTCCCGTTGCCGTCGTCCGCTTCGGCGGGAGCCACCTCGCGGCGTGCGGGGCCGAGCGCCTCTGCCTCCTGGCGGCGGAGCTCTTCCTCGGCCGCGCCGTGGCGCCGCTTCAGGTCGAGATGCTCCCGAATCGCATCGTCGAGAACGCCCATCGCGCGAAGCCTATCGAGGCAGGGAGGACGCCCTGGGTCCGCCCACCGGACCGCTCAGCCGGCCGCCGGCACCGGCTGGGCGCGTTCGACCCTGTTCCGGCCCGCCCGCTTGGCGCGGTAGAGCGCCGCGTCGGCCGCGGCGATCAGACCCTCCCTGGTGGCCGCGCTCTCGGGCAGCGACGCGACCCCGAAGCTTCCCTGCAGCCGCAGCGAACCCTCGCCGTCCACGCGCGGGATCTCCAGGCGCTCTACGGCCTCGCGAATGCGCTCGGCCAGCTGCTCGGCGCCCTGGGCATCCGTCTGGGGGAGGATCACGGCCAGCTCCTCGCCGCCGTAGCGCGCGGGCGCGTCGATGTCGCGTGAGAAGTCACGCAGCACGTCGGCGACCAGGGCGAGCACCTCGTCCCCCTGCTGATGGCCGTACTCGTCGTTGATCTGCTTGAAGTGGTCGAGGTCCAGCATCACGAGCGCCAGCGGCGTGTTGAAGCGGCGGCTGCGTTCGATCTCCTGTTCGAGGATGCTGTGGAACGCGCGCACGTTGGCCAGGCCGGTCAGCTCGTCGGTCACCGCCTGGCGCTCGACCGTCTCGTGCAAGGCCGCGTTCTCGATCGACACCACGGCCTGGCCGGCCAGGTACTGGAGCAGCTCCTCCTCCTCGCGGGAGAAGCGGCGCCTGCGCCGGGCGATCGAGAGCACGCCGAGGTACTCGGTCGCGGACGACCCCGGCAGGCCGAGCATCGGGACCGCCAGCGCATGCACCTTCCCGACGCTTGCCGGAGTCGCCACCCGCGGCGGGCGCGCCGGCTCACCGTCCCCGGTCGGGAGCGCGCGCTTCGGGCCGACCACGCGCACCCCAGACGCACGCCTCTCGGCCGCCAGCATCGCCTGCCGCAGGTCGTCGTCCTCGCTGCCGAGAGCGCTCTCGGTGAAGGCAGCCTCGTCGACGGGACTGGCGCGGCCCGCCTCGGCCTCGCAGGCGTCGACCGCGGTGCGCACAGCCAGCGCGACGACGCCGTTGCGGTCGAGGCCCATGGCCAGCGCGTCGCCGACGCGGCGGATTGCCTCGGTCAGCTCACCGCGCTGGCGATGGACCTCCTCGATCTTCGACGCGAGCTGCTCCGACATGCTGTTGAACTCGCGGCCCAGCTGAGCGAACTCGTCATGGCCCTCGACGGGGACGGGCTGCCTGAAGTCGCCGCGGGCGAGCCGGCGGGCGGCGACGAGGAAGGTGTCGATCTGCTGGGTGAGGGCGCGGCTGACGACCCCGGCGGAGACGACCGCGAGCGCCAGGAAGGCGAGCAGCAGGCCGCCGATCAGCAGGCGGCTGTGGGAGATCGTGTCCGACAGGGCCGCGGTGTTGCGGAACAGGGCCACCTCCAGCGGCGGGCCACCGGGCTCGTGGAGCGGCTCGACTCGGCCGCGGTACTCGTCGCCGGCGAGCTGGAAAGCGTGCGGGTCGCCCTGCTCGCCGAGCCGGCTGCGGGGCCCAAGGCCCTCGACGGTCGCGGCAAGGAGCCGGCCGTTGCGGAAGACGCCGACGTTGTAGCCGGTGAGCTTGCGGACACGTGCGGCGAAGTTGCGGGCGTCGGTGAGCGAGACGATCAGGGTGCCGCGCATCTGGTCGCCGGCAGACAGAGGGGCGGCCTTCGAGGCCATGCCGCGCGGCGAGCCGGCACGGGCGATCAGCCGGCCGGCGTCGGAGGAGCGGAGCTGGATCGAAACGATCCCGGTCGGGCCGCCGAGCAGCTGCTCCATGCGCTGCTGGATGCCAGTGCCCGAGGCGAGGGCGGCGGTGAGCTGGGGATCGGAGGCGACCTCGCGCAAGGCGGGGCCCGCAGCCGCGGCGGAATCCTCGTAGATGGAGAAGGCGGTGCGTGTGCCGGCAGAGACGCCCGCGTCGGCCTTGCCGGTTTCGCTGCGGGCGGTCAGCGTGAACAGGACGATCGCGAGCGCGATCATCGGGAGGATCACGAGCAGAACGAAGAAGAGCCGCAGTCTCGCCCGGAAGTTCACTCGAGGCCAGACTACATTCGGTCCGCCCATTTCCGGAGCAGTCCGGGAGCCCGGCGCGCCGCTACGATGGACGAGCCACGGGGCTATAGCTCAGTTGGGAGAGCGCCTGGATCGCACCCAGGAGGTCGCCGGTTCGAGTCCGGCTAGCTCCATTCTCAGAAGTCCCTGCATGTCGGCTACTTCTGTTCGCGGCGAATCGGGGGAGATCGCCGGAGATCGCGCTCCGTTTCAGGCACTAGTGCCTGAAATCGCGGCGATTGCCGCGGATTGCCGTGGATTCGGGTGATTAGGCTCGCTGCGGTAACCGGGTCGAGCTATGGTCGCCGGCGTCGATATCAAGTGGCCCCGGCGGCGCTGGAACGCCCCGGGGCCTGGCACCGAGGAACCAGGCCTCGATGCACCGCTGATTGTCGCGCGCTTCGGATTGTCGCGTCGGTCGGCCGGATCGGGCCTGTTCCTTCGGCGCCAAACCCAAAGGAGCAGACCATGCCGTTGACGATCAGCCGGGAGCAGCGTGACGCTCTCTACGAGTTGGTGGTGAACCACCTGAGCGCGATCGGCGATGTTTGGATCGAGTTGCAGCGGCGCGATCAAGCGACCGCGAAGCGTCAGGCGCAGGAGTTCGTCGAGGATCTGCACCTGATGGGCGACCTCGGTTGGGACGAGACAATCGAGGCCGAGCAGGTCACGTTGACTGTGCCGCGGGACGAGTTGGTCGGGACGCTCGCTCGGTTGCACCGCGGAGCCGTCGGAGCGCTCGGGGCGTACGTGATGGGGCCCAAGGATGAGGAGATCGCCGCCGAGGGCGATCTGACGGCCGTGGCGGCGATCGGGGAGCTGTTGAGCCGTGTCGCCAGCGCGCCATGCTCGGCCGCGGATGCGGGCCGAACCGAGGAGGGTTCACGATGAGCGCCGCCAGGCGATCAAGCGCGGAGGCGGTCGTCGCGTTGCTCAAGTCGAGGCGCGACGCGTCGGTGTCCGAGATCGCCGCAGCGACCGGCCTGGGGCGATCGACCGTCGGCAAGGCGCTCGCCCGCCTCGAGCGGGATGGGCACGTCTGTCGAAGTCCCGGCGGGTGCGATGGCGCCCGCCGGTCGCCGGAGCGCTGGGCGATCAGGGCGCCCAAGGACCCCGGCCGGCGACGCGCAAGCGCCAAGCGGCTGCGTCCCGGACAGCTGGACGGGCTCGTGCTCGACTACCTCGCCAAGCATGCCGAGCGCGAGCCCCTAACCCCTACCGCAGTTGCGAACGGGCTTGGGCGCTCTGCAGGCGCGGTGGGCAACTGCCTGGCCCGGCTCGCTGCCACTAGGCGTATCCGCCAGGTCAGCAAGCAACCACGCCGCTACCAGCGCACCTGACTCTGGACGGGAGCCCTCGTTGTGGCGGAGGCATGGCATATCGTTCGCACGCTGCGCGCGTTGGAGATGCTCGCAGTCGCACCAAGGTCGGCACCCGAGCTGGCGGCCGGCCTACAAGCGCACGTCCGCACAGCGCGGCGGCTCCTCAGACAGCTCGAATCCGAGGGCTACGTCTACCTAGGCGACGACCACCGACGCCGGTACCGGCCGACGATGCGCATCGCGGCGCTGGCCGGTCAGGTCGTGGCGCGGGCCGAGCTCACCCAGACCGCCGTCCCGTACGTGACGGCGCTGCGCGACGAACTCGGCGAGTCCTGCCACCTCTGCGTGCCGAGCTACCTGTCCGTGCTCTGCCTAGTCCACGCCCCCGCTCGGCAGGGCGGTGACTGCCGACCCCACCTGCGCGAACTTATCCCCGCCCACTCCACAGCGTCTGGCAAAGCACTGCTGGCGTGGCGCAACAGCTGGAGCAACGCCGTGTTGGAGCAACCGCTTGAGTCATTCACCGGCCGGACCTTGACCGGCCCTGAGGCGCTGCGCCGCCAGCTGGGACACACACGAGCGCGCGGCTACGCCATCGAGGACCGCGAGTACGCCCAGGACACCCGCGGGATCGCCGCACCCGTACTCTCGTCCACCGGCGAGGCGATCGCAGCCGTCGCCGTTGTTGCCACGACGACGCGGCTCCCTACCGAGACCATCGCCACGGTCGCCGAGGCGGTCATCCGCGCCGCGACCGCCCTGTCGAGTGCTCCAAGTCGGAGTCAGGGAGGCACCGAGTGATCACCCGGGGTCGCCGAGCGGTCGCTTCTCCTTCCACGCGGGAGCAGCACTCTCGGCTCTGTCCGCCATTGCTTCGCGTCCCTCGCCATCGTTTTGCCGCTCTACCGCGCCGGCCGCCTGCATTGCGCTGTACACCGGTCGGGCGGGCGAGCTTCCGGTTCGCCGACCTCGGTCAGTTGGGGCCTGGCGCAGGTTCCATTCCGGCGCGCGTGCGAAGGAGTCGGACCAGTTCGGCCTGCATCCCCTCAGCGCCATCCCTCGCGATCGGGCCTAGTCTTTGTCGCGCCGCGTCCATGCCGTCGCGAACCCGACGATCGATGACATGCGGCCGCAGGTCTGCGAGCTCGCCACGTATCTTGTCGGCTTCTTCCAGGACCTCATGGGGCAGCAGCTCGAGTGAGCCGAGATCGGTCGCGAGGGGGAGGACGGTTTCCGTCTGCTTCGAGATTCGGTTTCGTAGAGGTCCGATGGAGAGGTAGCTGACCATGAAATCAGGGCTCAGCGTCGGCGGAGCCGGGATGTCATCGGCCCGCATGTACTCCTTCAAGCCCTCGCCGATCTTGAAGGCCGCTCCATCGAGGGTGAGCCACCAATGCTTTTGTCCGAAGTGCGCGCTGCGACTGCGCCGGCGGAGGTGCGTGACACCCACGTAGTTCTCAACGTCATGCGCGACGAGCCGACGCTGCAAGTCGGGATCGAGCTCTCGCTCGCGGGCTTCCTGAGCTGCATGGAACAGCTCCTGTACTCCGTAACGGAACTCCTCAGGCTCCTTCTCGGCTTCGTCCTCCAAGTTCCGGATGCGAATCCCGAACGTCTGCCGCGCGTAATCGGCAATGTCGTCAATTGGATTGGCGTGGCCGCGAAAGGTTTCGATCCACGCCGCGAAGTGGCCGCGGTGCTTACCAGTGAGGCTAAAGGCAGTGAACAGAAACGGAACGCGCCCTCGCCACTCCGGATCGGTCGGGCTGCGGCGCGCATACGCGAGGCATCTTCGAATATGCGCGTTCACCTCTTCAAGCACACCCTCGGTGACGTAGAGGTTGAGACCAGCCTCGCTCGCCGCTTGGAAAATGTTCGTGTATCCGCGGTCGGCCGGGTCGAGAAGGTCCTCGCCGAAGAGAGGCAGGAGGACGCTCGCATCGAGCCACACGTCGGCGTTCCCGAACAGCTTCAGCACGGTGGCCTGGACGTCCGGCGTTTCTCGCAGGAAGGCGTAGAGGGTGTAGCTGTCAGCGAGGGACCTAAGGAACTGTCGCACCTCATACGCTGGGGAGCGCATCACCTCCGATACAACACCGACTACGAGCGGCACCGCTCGCGCCTTGAGTCGTGAGTTGTCGGGGTGCTGGTTGAGGTCGCGTATCGTGGCGGTCTTGAGCGGGTCGCCGGCTGGAGGCGCGAAGCGGTCTCGCCGAACAGCCGCCGCGAATGCCTCACCTCGGTCGATCAGCACGCGCTCAAGGACCCGTCGAGTCCGACGCAAAAGGTCGGACCTGTCCTCAGGCAGCCGTATCTCGAGGTTGCCCGCGACGCGTAGTGCCACTCGCTCCAACTCGGCACGGAGGGCGGCCTCGTCAGCAGCCGCGTCCGTGAGCCGTCCCCTGAGCCGAACCGCCTCTTCGTGAGTCAGACAAAACTCGTCCTCCTTCCTCCAGTGGCGCAGGTACCGTTTTTCGAGTCGTTCTAGGGCGGAGTCGGTGTACCTGCGGGCGTCCTCTTGATGCTGCGCGGGCAGCGCCTTGCGGACTCGGCGATGCACCTCCTCGCGAGAGATTCTGTGGTCAGAATCTGTGTCGCGAAGGACTGAGCGGACGATTGCCTCGAAGCTGAGCCTCGTGAGTCCTTTGTTTCTATCCTCGTCCTGCCATTGCAGCGCTAGATACACACATGCGGTTTCGGCCTCACCAGACGTCAGCCCGGCGTCCTCGACCCCGGCGTGGGCCCCCTCCATATACGGATCAACGACGTCCTTCGCGAGCGACTCCGCGGCTTGTTCGCGGCCCGGAGTCGCCTCCCCGCTGATCAGGGTCTGGCGATCGCGCACATCCAAATAAAGGCCGTAGTCCTTGAGCAATTCCTCGCGAATCGCAGTCGCTGCGGTGCCGATCTCTTGGCTGGTGAGATAGATCAGGACCTTCGCGTCCGCGAGGTGTTCGCGGATGCGCTTTGCCGTCTGCCGAATCTTCGCGGCCCAATCGCTCGCGACGGAGTACTGCACCACGACGGACGGGCTCGCGCTTGGCTGCCAGAGAACTGCGTCAGTACCGCCGTCTCCAGCCATCGCGGCGACGGGCCGAAGCTCCGGGAACTCCGGCGCCAACCACTCGGACGCAAACGTTTCGAAGCGCTCCCACTGGTCCGGCCGCAGCAGAGACAGAGCCAAACGTAGCCGCTGTCGGTTCATCCTTGTCAACGTACTCCACCGGGTGGACCAGCGTTCCCCGGGCCCACCAATCTAGCTGTCGCGACAATCATGGGCGAAGCGGCGCTTCGCGTCTGTAGCGCTTCGCGCGATTAGCGGCGCCGGGGTCGATCAGAGCCGAAGCGAAGTGGTGACCTGGATCATTGGCGCGCGGCGGGTGTGGACGGTCTCGATGATTTCGGCATTGTCGATGCCTTGGAGGTAGACCGAGGTGATGCCGAGGTTGCTATGGCCGAGCTGGCGCTGAATGACGACGAGCGGCACGCCCTCGCGAGCCATCTCGACGGCGTGGGCATGGCGCAGCTGATGCGGAGCGAAACGCCTGCGGACCCCAGCCGCGACGGCCGTGCGCCGCAGCTCAGCTCGAGCGGCGGCAGTCGACCACTGGCGACCACGCGTCCGGCCGTTAAGGACACAGAACAAATGGCCGACTGGAAGCCCGACACGTCGTTCGAGCCACGGCTGGAGTTCGTCCCAGCCCCACGTGTCCATGCCGACCTCGCGGCGGCGTCCGCCCTTGCCGCGACGCACGAGCAAAGCGCCGCGTCGGTGATCAAGATCGGCTTCTACGAGCGCCAGCGCCTCCTGAATGCGCAGGCCGGCGCGCCAGAGGACCACGATCAAGCCACGCAACCGTTGGCCGTGCGCGGCATCGCCAGCCTTGCGCATGACGGCGACAATCTCCTCGACTCGGGGCGGATCGGCCGGATAGCGGAAACCCTTGTTTCGCGGCGGTCGACCTGCATGGAAGCCGGGCATGGTCGCCGGCGAGCGGCGTCGACCGGCGCGGTCAAGCAGTATCTCGGACATGACCCCTCCTCGGGTTCGGAGAACGCGACCGAGCATCCACCGAGAGCAGTCGCTCAGTGACCGAAGCAGGAGCGAGACGGAACTCGTCAGGCTGAGCGGCGCTACCGCCGCTCGTCCAAAGCAGCCGGCCCGTCGGCGGCTCGGTTTGCTGTCACGCGGAAGCGACACGCTGGATTCCCCGATCCCAAGACGTCGCTTCAGGACGGAAGATGGGCGAATCCTCTCCAGCGCTCCAGCATTGGGCCGATGGCGCGCGGCAGCACGGTCAGCGGTCGCTACAGCGCGACCGCCTGGCGGCACCATCAAGACCGGTTCGTATTTGCCAGTCGGGCAGCTGAGCGGGGTGGAGTGGTCTGCGACGTCTCTAGCGACGACCGGTAGGCTGGGCGCCGCCCAACGCTGAGCCCAAGCGAGCCAACATCCGACGCCCGCTCATCGGTCGAGGAGGCGTCAGCGCGAGCCGAGCGTCCTGGCTGCCGCTGAACCCGCGGTTGCTGATGTGAAGAGCCTGCTCGACGGCCTTGACCATGCAGTTCGCCGGGAAAGCCTCGTCGCCGTCCGAGCCGATGCCAAGCATCGGGACCACCCGACCGAGCGTCCCCCACCGTCCAGCTGCGCGCTCGCGTGGGTCGGGATGCCGACGCCGTCGGCGAAGCAGGCCGTCCGCATAACCTGCATATTGCGGAAGTGGACTTCCTCGCCGAGCGCCCGCCTACCTGATCACGCGACCGGGTGACAGGCGCCTCTCCACGATGAACTCCCGGAGGGCCCTGATGACCTGCTCGTTGTGGGCGATCTCGGCCACCTCGTCGGCCTCCCTGTCCGGCTTCTCCACCTCGTCAGCCTCGCCACTGTCCCAGCGACTGACATTGACCACCACCACATCGGACGAGGACTCTGGCTTGAGCTGGTGGAGGTTGCCGAGCACCTTGGCTCGCTGGACTGGGTCGTTCAGCGCCAGGCGCAGCGCGCGCGGCACCGAGTCGACCGCCCGTTCGGTTAGCGCACTGGTGGCGGCGCGACTGGCGCTTTGTAACAGACCCTCGATGTCCTCTTCCGCCCCTCGGCGCCCGATGGCGCGCAGCCCGGCAAGGGCAGCCGCCCCGGCGGCGACCGCTTCCGCGATAAGAAACACATCTCCCAGGGTGCTGTGGGCATGCACGTCGAAGGCCCGGTTGAGCACAGGCACGATGGACGTCAGGACCCCGACTAAGACTGCCTGAAACAGCCCAAGCGCAACGGTCATGCCCCAGTCTCGCTTGCGAGGCGAGTAAAAACCCCACCCCCAGAACCCGACCCGTCTGCGCTCGAGCAGGCAGAGAAGGAACAGCAGAACCCCCGTGGCGATCAGGCACTCGGCGGGTAGGCTCAGCTCCCGGTTGTGGGGCACTTAGACCCCGTGCACCTGACTGACCGCCAGCGCGACCATTAGCGTGCCGGACCATAACCGGGATGACCGATCCGTCTGCGCCCACCACCCTTGATGAGGCCGCCGCCGAGCTTGTGCATGCTCTGCAGGATGGCCAGCAGTTCGCGCTCGCCTCCCTGGCGGTCCTGCAACGGGAACTGACACGCCGGCTGGCCGGTCAGGACCTCGGTGCGGATACCGTGGAGGAACTGGTTGACCAGGTCGTGGTCCGGTTCGTCCAAGCCGTTCGCCGCGGGAGGCCCATCCGCCCGGACGGGTCAGGCGCATACATCGCGCGCAGTCTGCGCAACGCAGCCGTCGACTATCACCGTGCGCCGAACCAGGTGCTCCCTTTTGAGGAGGAGATCTACGGGGCCATGCCTCTCGACGATGATCAGTTGGCCCGCCTACTGGCCAAGCATGCTGCACGCGCTGACGTTCTCGACGGCTTGGAGGCAGCGGTGGCGGACCAGCGCTACACGGTGGTAAAGGTGGTGCTGCAGTGGCTGCGGCTGGCGGAGCGCTTCGGCGAGGAGCCCTCTTCGCGTCAAGTTGGGCTAGACCTGGACCTCAGCCACACTGCGGTCAACGACGCTCTCAGCGAATTTCGCGAGAGGTACTTGCCAAACCCGGCTCCTGATCCGTAGAGAGAGCGTCATGAGCAATTCTGCCCCCCACAATCCTTCTAAGTCCTCCTCGCTGCGCAGCCAGCTGCAAGCCGGCCTCGAGCGCCTCGGCCCGGACACCGTGCAGCTGCTGCAGAGCCTGAAGGAGGCTTCCCCGGAGCTGCGTCGTCTGGCACTGCAGACTTCCCCGTTCGCCACTCGTGCCGAGCTGATCGCCCACGGGCTGCTCACACGAGACGAGTCCTGCGAGATGACATCGCTGGGTAACGCCGCTTTGGAGGTGTTGCAGCCCCTGGCACCCGATGCGCGGCGGGAACTGGCCGCCGAAGCACAGCGGGTGCTGGATGAGGCCAATCGTGAGGCGACGGCCGGCGAGACCGAGTCGGAGTCGGTGGCCGAGGCGGTCTGAGCACAGGCCTGTCTCCACTCCTCGAGCGTCGGTGATGTCTGTAGGCTGCCCGCCTCGCGGCAGGCTCCGCGAGCCAGGCAGTTATGGCTTCAGTCGAACAGACCTTCCCGCATGGCTTTCAGTGGCACCACCGCGTCCACGAGAAGTGGGGCGGCGAGTCGCTGTGGTTCTCCTTCCTCGCGTTCGAGCCGACCTACCGGCGGAGTGCCGTAACTGAAGCCGTCACTCGCGCACTGGTTGAGGTGGGGGTCAAGTCCTATGCGCTCTACGAGTTGACTGGTCAGTACGACATGCTGGTACGCGCCTGGGTCCCTGACCGGATCAAGGACCGCGACTACGAAGCTCATCTGGAGAAACTGCGGTCAGGGCAATGCTTCTCGGTCAAGGTCGCTGACGTGGTGCACCATTGGGTCTGGCAGGAAACCGAGCGCTCGGAGATCGGGCGGATGAAGGAGCCTGAAGAAGACTTGGACTGTCCGGCGGTAGCTCGTGAGCTTGAGGCACTGAACAAGGTGCAGCGCTTGGCCGAAGAGGCCGGCGTGCCGTTGGACGAGTTGCAGTTAGACGAGGAGCAGCATGAACTGGTCAGGCGGTTCCGCAGTCACAAGCTCATCACTGACCCCCCCTACGAAACTGGCATCAAGTTCCTGGTCTTGGTGCGGGTTGGCAACCCCAACGACGTCGAGCAGCGCGAGCACGTCCAGGGTCAAATCTGCGAAGTGCTGACCAAAGCTCAGGGAGTGATCTGGGACCGCTCAGTCTACTTCGCGCGCAATGGGGCCTTTCAGTTCCTGGTGTTGGGGCGGGCGTCAGTCGATCCGGCTTCGCATGATCATGCAACTCGGTCCCCCTTCCATCAGATCACTCCGCGCTTGCTGGACGAGATCTCGCGCATCGCGGGCGCGGGAGGGACCAAGACCTACACCCACTTCTTTCCCCTTGAAGGTTTTCTTGCCTTCAAAGACGAGATTTCGGTTGCTCCGGCTCCTGAACACGAACGGCCGGATTTCGACCGGCTGCTTAAGACTCAGGAGAGCCACGAGTTCGAGGTCAAAGCCGCAGCGTTCGCGGCAGTAGATGAGTGGGCCAAAGGCCGCGCTAGTGAGATTGCCTACTCAAGCGATGTAGAAGACCAACCTTTCCTAAGCATGGCGCGGGCCGTGACGTCGCTGCTTAACGGCACCGGCGGCACAGTGCTGCTCGGAGTCCTGGAAAAGCGGTTGTACGGCAACTGTGAGCCGGTCAAGGACCTACCCAAAGCGGGCCAGTACCTGCTGCTCGGCTTGGAGGGGATCGACTATGACGAGGAGAACTTCGATACCTACAGTCGCGCACTTTGGGACAAGCTCCTGCAGAGGATTCGGCCAAATCCGCGCCGCTGGATCAGGTTTCACGATCAAGAAGTCGAAGGAAAGACCCTCTTGGCCATCACCGTGGAATATCCGGACGAGTGGTTTTGGCTGCGGCGCACGAAGGGCGGCGATGAGTTTCGGGCGCGCTCCAACGCCTCGTCGAACCGTCTACAAGGACTGGAAGGCGAGCAATATCGAAAGCGGCACCCCCGGCGGGGCCAATAGGAGGGGTCGTGGCCATCAGACTTAGACGGGTCGGTGCCGTGGAGAAGTCGCAGGAACGGTTGCGCCTGTTCCCGGGCTGGTGGGTGTACCAAGGGGCAAGAGGGTCCGAGCGCCCGCTGTATCGCGTAGTGGTGCGAAATGAACTCGAGCGCAAGATGGCCCAGCAGATTAAGCCACGCTGTGTGCGCGCGGAGATCGTAGTGGAGCCTGGCGGTTTCGAGGCCTTCGCGGACGCCCGAGGGCTGGGCAAGGCCGTTGGCCAGCCGGGGTCGAACGCGACCTAACCAGAGCCAGCATTTAGGCGGCCAGTGCCTCAGCCTGGCGCAGAATTGGGCCACCACTGCAGTGACCTCCGTGTCCGGCGGCACACTGCGACCATGGAGTTGGCCGTCCGGCGTGCCATGCACTACCACCTTCGTCGGCAGAATGCGGAGTCACTGCTCCCTTCCATGCGGGGGAGCAGTCAGAGCACGAGTGCCGCTTTGCGCGACTTGCGGAAGTGGTGGCGGCTGCACGTGAGACGCTTGGTCGTCGTCCCGCAGCGATAGCGCCGCGGCCCAGGCCCGCGCGACCCCTTCTGCCTCGAATCGGCAGCGCGGCCTGCGGTGGCCCCGGCTGCTCGGGGCGATGCCTGCCGCGTCGTCCCAAGCGGAATGCGACACCCTTCGCTTAAAAGCTTTCGTGCTCGCCGCCGAGATCCGCTCGTGAGGGCAGATTCCACGCGAGTTGGTAGCGCCGCCTAAGGGGTGGATCAGCCAAATCCAGTTCGAGCTCGTACCCCAATGTCCCACCCCTGCGCACCTGCCGCTCCGAGTATGCGCCGCTACGAACCAGCACGTTACTTAACTCCTTGTCTGGAGGTGAACCGCCGCGGCTGACAAGAGGCCCCTTAGGAGTCGCGAGCAAATTGACCGGTAGGAAGACCCTCATGACCAGGCGGCGCGTCGGGTATATGACGTTCCGCCACGCCCAATCGTACGCTCGGGGGCCGGCTTTGGACTCGAGCGTCACGTTAGCGACCTCCTCGCGAAATCCATACTTGAACGACGGAATGAAGCCTTCAACGACATATTCAGCCGTTTCACCTATTCCGAGCGCCGGCGATAGCGCGACGTCTTGTGCGAAGTTGCTGCCGGTGCGTCTTCGTGGCTGCCGGAGGGTAACGTAGCCAGTGTCGGTACGGGTAGGCTCCTCTCCGAGGCGTAACTGCGGCATGCGCTCTGAGTCGAACGGGAGCTCTCGGTCGCTTTCCCGGGTGAAGTCGACTACGAGTAGCTCCAGACCTTCCCGTTGATTCGCGGTGACTCTACGACGACCGCGATAGTGGCAGTCCCACGTACCTGGATCGACTGCGTTGCGCTGGAACACCCACTCTGACTCCGCGTATTCGTATATACGGTCGAAGTCAGCCTCCTGAAGAACGACGGGGTTGCGCCCGGCCGGAACCCAGCCTTCGATCGCTTCCTCATCCCTGAGCGCACTGATCGAGGAACCCACCGCCTGCACGAGGTCCGTCTCGCTGCGGAAGTACCGGACCGTCGTTTGCCGTTCTACCTCCCGCCTGAACGCAGTGAGCTTCCCCCGTCCGTCGTCCGTTTGCTCGCTCTTCGACACTGGTAGCTCGTCGAGGTCGCTGCGGAGCAACCCGATGAGGGGTTTGCCTCGGCGGACGCACTCCCGGAATTCACGATGCGTCCACGAGATACCTGATTCCTCACTGATCGAGCCATAGCGCCCAGCCAACACGAAGACGCAGAAGTCAGCCGCATCTATCGATTCCTCGATTGTCGGCCACTGGCTACGTCCTGTTGATGGGAAGAACTCCATGCCGAGCGGCACGCACTGGTGGTCTAGAAGCACTTGCACCAGGCGCTGCCGTTCGTCCTGGAGATCGAGGAACGTTGACGAGACGAAAGCAGTGAACAGGCGTTTCATGATCAGTGGGAAACTTGGTGGCGGCTCGCAAGGTGAGATCTACCCGCCACGCTTGCGAAGCGTACGCGGCCGCCGCTCAGATCGACCGACGATGCCGAGCGATCCGCTCCTGCTTCCATGAGACCCGGAATGGCGACCTCCGTCGCCCACGCGCTGATGCGCTGCTCTTTCGCCTGGATGCGGTGGCTCGTGTGAAGCCCACGACGCGCCCACTCGGGACGACAAGCGCGGTCCCTAGGGTCGGCTCACTGTCGCTTTCCGCGACAAGCGGTAGCCGCCGGTCGTTCCCAGACCGAGCATCTACTCAGCGTTTGCCGGCTCCGCGGTATCCCCGCCGCGACTACGAGCCTTGCGCTCCAGCCCGGCGCCTGGGGGGATGAGTCGACTCGGCGTCGTCGAGCCCGGTGCGGGGCGATCACTCCGGCGATTGCCGAGTTCGAGCTTTCACGTCTCGCCCATCGCCAGCTCGTCGCCTCCCCGGCTTCGCCGGTGCGACGCGAGGCCGGGCGGCCGCCTGGGAGGTTTCAGGTTGTATGCCGTTGCCCACGCCTCCCTCCGGCTTCGTGGCGTGCTGATCGCGTGATGCAGCGCTGCGAGTCCGGCGGTTCTGAACTCGCGAACGGTCGGCCAGGTCTTTCGTCCTTGGAGGAAAGGATCGAGCGCCGATCTTATGGCGGGTTCGTTCCAGCGCTGGTTGTATCCGACGATGCCCGGCTGGAGATACAGGCCGAGTTGCTCGGCGAGGCGTTCGCGGGCTTGGTGGCTGGCGATCGCGGTGTATAGACGGAGCAGCCCCGCGTTTTTGAACTCCCTTCGCGCTGGCCACTCGACGCGGCTCTCCGTGAACTCGGCTAGCTCGGCCTTGATGCGCTGGTAGGACCACCGTTCCTTGATGCGCTGGTCATGGCCGAGCGTGACGCCCATTTCTCGCGCCCAATGCTCCGGACCGCCGAACGCGTTGACGGCGACACGAAGGTTGTTGCGCCCGTCAGCCCGGAACTGTCGGACGGTCGGCCAGTCGGTGCGACCCGCGACGTAGTGCGTCAACTCGTCCCGGACGCGCGGTTCGGTGTAGCCGCGCACTTTTTCACCGGCGGCGATGGGAAGACCGGCCATGCGGGCGACGTGGCGGGGCCCCCCGTGGAGCTGCACCTGTCGATAGAGCAGCCCCAGCCCGGCCCCCTGGAACTCACGGAACGAAGGCCACCGCTCCAGTCCCTCCAGCAACGGAGCGAGCGCTATGCAGAGCTCTGTGCTGCTCCACTCGTGGTCGGCGTCGCGCAGGACGAGTGGTCGCAGACGGGCAGGGGGATCGAACGGCTTGGTTGCGATCGGGTGACGCGGATTGGGTGGAGGAAGGTCGGCTGGCGCCATGCCGCGCCGACACACGAAGACACGGTCCCCGACCTTGCCTGCCCCACGACGCAGAAAGGCGGCGTCGATGACCTCCCAGATCGCGCTGCGCCTGTCGGAGATAGTCATCGACCACCATTCGTCCCGCAGAGCTGCGGGGGCGGGCAGCGCGGGGCGCTTCGCTTGCGCCCGAGCTAGCTGGACTTGTGCTCGCTCGAGGTGCCCAATCCTGGTCGCCAATCCCTCGGCGAAGCGATTCCCGCCGAGTGTCGCGAGGATGCGAGGGTTGTCTCGGTAGGTGGCGAGCTCGCGTTCTCGACGCTCGACCTCGACTTCGAGGCGCTTCGACTCGCGTGCAAGTCGAGTTCGCGCGATGCCGGGCAGCTCTTGCCAGAACAGGGCTTCGAGATAGGGCTCAACGATCGCGTCTGTGATCTGTGCTCGGGCAGGGCATGGCCCGCGGCTGTTGCAGAGATACATCCGCGTTTCGAGGCTGGTCTGGGAGTGCCGGACGTTCGACTGCAGGGCGCGCCTGCACCCGGCACACCGCAAGATTCCGCCGAGCAGCGACGGGTCGCTTCTCCTCGACGGAATCCGAACTTGGCTGGGCTGGGCGAGCTGCCACGTCGCTTCGTCAATCAGCGCCTCGTGGGCCTCGGGATTCACGAACTCGCCGTGCTGCAGCTCGCCTAGATAACGCCGTGAGCGCAGCAGCCCCCGAACCGAATGGATCCCCCACTCTCGGCCGGCGGCGGTCCTGACATCTGTGGTCGCGAGGTAGTCACGCAACTCGACGACCGATGCACCGCCCGCCCGGCGGCGGAAGACCTGGCTGACTAACGGCGCCTCGGTTGGGTCCGGCACCAAACGCCCATCCGGTCCGCGCTGATAGCCGAACGAGCGACTGGGGATACATACGCCACGCGCGACGGCCCGCTCCCTGGCAGCCCTCCAGTAGGAACGGGTGCGATCTCGCTCCCACTCGGCAACTGAGAACAGCACGCGTAGTACAAGCCGGCCAGCGTCCGTCGAGAAATCAAGCCCTTCTTGCACCGAAACGAACGTTCCGCCCGCCTTCGTAATCCGCTCGATGTGGCTTAGCGCATCGACCAGGGAGCGCCCAAACCGACTGAGATACGCCACGATGACGCCATCGGATTCACCCCCCTCGACGCGACTAATTGCCTGTTGCAATAGCGGTCGATCCGGACGGCCGCCCGATTCGTCTAGCTCTTCAAACACGTGGCCTAGCAGCACACCTCTGTGGCGGGCCCACAACTCAATTTCCTCGCGCTGCACCGTCGGAGAAATGAAACTCTCACCCGACCGCCCCGCCACCACGGAAACTCGGATGTACCCGTCAAGCACCACCCCCCGGCATTCGACATCCAGCCCGGTCCTCCCCTTGAGGCTTTGGCCTACGCCCGGAGACGGGCGTTCCGGGCCGTGCGGTGCATTGGCACAGCCCAAATCTCGCTGCACGGCTCCGAACCGTCTGCCTCGGCTCCGAACCGGCTGCCTCGGCCTTGACCGGTGCCTTAGCGGCAGGCGAAGCGGCCGCCTGGCACCCGCGTCGAGAGCAATTCCGCGCGCGTGTGGCGTGGCGTGAGGTTGACCGCGGCCGCCCACATTCTCCCCGCTGTCCTGGTGCGGCGGTCGGCGCATTGGTGACGGCGCTCGCCACTTGGTGGGTCTCGCCTGCCTGATGTCGCGAGGGAACGCCGCCGGCTCCGTGGTGCTCTTCAGGTTGTGATCGCCGAACTCGCCGACAAGCGGTGCAAGGGGTCTTCGACGTCCGCGACGTCCTTCGCCAGGGCGGTCGACGCGCTCAGAGTCCGCAGCCTGCAGCCCCTCATCTGGCGGCTGCGCCGCTGGTGGCAGGAACGTCGCGGCCCGCCTCAGATCCGACTCAGGCCGGGGCTCCGTGAGCGGAGACGCTTGCGATTTGGGTGCTGGCGGTCAAACCCAGATCTCAACTACGACTCCGTCGAGCGGCTGGATTGCGCCCCTGGCGGGGGAGAACTGGGAGGCTGCGTGAGGTCATCAGATTCCGCCGCCGCCTCCGTCTCCGCATGAGGCGCCCCACTGCCTGCTGCAAGGTTCACACGGTCTGCCAGTGGCAAGGCCTCGAGCAGTGGCGACCGGCCGCCCATCTCCTCGGTCACGAAAAGTCGTCGGCCGGCGGCTCGGATAGCGCCAAGCATGGCAACTCCCTGCGTGGCAACGAGCGTGACCAGGACCGCTTGCGCGGGGGTCAGGTCGATGTCGTCGACCGCGGCTTGGCCTGTCGGCGCGTCCAGCAGCGCCTCGGCGTCAGCGACGCTGAGTTCCGCCCCGTCGAGATAAGTCTTGACGGTTTCGACGAACTTGTTCGGGTCGGCCGCGCGGCGCTCGCTTGGCCAGCGTTCCTGCCAGGCCGCTATCGCTTCAGTATCGGCCGCGTCAGCATCGGGCGGCGCCTCGGGTAGCGCTGCAGCCGCCGCATCGAGGTCTCCCAGTGCACGGTCGGCTCCCGAGAGGGCTGCGCGCAACTCTGCGGCGACGCGCCGTACGTTGTAGGAGGCGTCGCTCTTATAGATCCGGTCGTGCGTCGCGCGCCACCACGCGTACTGAAGCCCGGTACGGATTTGGACCTCGATGGGCCGGGCACCGATGAGGCCGGTCGGGTCCAGCGGGCCAAGCGGACCTAGGGTGACTATGACGTGCACGTCGTCGTAGATGAACGCCTCAGCGTCCGCTGCCGATCGTTGGCGACGATCCGCCGTATGGAAGGCGTCGGCGACCTGTTCAACCGCCTCTTCCACGTCGGCCAGAGTGGGTACGAGCACCATCGCCGCATAGAAGTCATGCATATCCTCGATCGACGCGAGCGCGCCAGTTTGAAGCTTGGCGAGGACGCTCTCCGGGCCCTTGGTTCGGTGGTCGAAGAGCCAGGTGTTGTTCTCGCAGAGCACGCGTAGCCGTCTCTCGGCGCGATTCCGGACTTCCTCTACGATTGCGAACTGCTCGTCGTAGGCGACTTGGAAGCTCACCGGAATACGCATGGCGCGTAGCTATTCCCGCGGCCTTAGCGTTCGTCCTGGCATACCGACTCAGGCGCGAGCTATTCGCGCAGGAGGTCGACCAAGATGTCCGCCCGGGTTTGCCGATTTTCTCTCTTGCCCTGGCCCTGACGCACTGCATCGGAGTAATCGCGTTCCGGACCTTCGCTCGGATCCTCCAAAGCCTGACTGAAAGACGTCAGCCTGTCCCCGGCCTCACCCGGATCAGGGAGCTCGCTCTCGGCGCCAAGAATGAGGAGCGCCGCCCAGAGGCTGTAGAGATCTGCAAGGTTGCGCCACCGAGTCTTCTTCCACTCAAGCTCCATGTCGTCGAGGTAATCAAGGACCTCGTCATACGCTTCGCGATGGTCGTCCTCGTCCGGGATCACCTCGTCGTACTCAGCGAAGTAGTCGTCCAACAAGTCGGCGCTGCCTTCGAGGACGCCATGCATGGTGAGCAGAAAGAGCTCCGCCACGAACTCCACATCCCGCATGCGGCGCACATTCGTGCGACTGGCGACGCCAGTCTTCAGCCAGAAGCTGTGCTGCGAGAGGTCCTCCATCCGCGTAATGAACTCGCCATCCAGGGCAGCGTTCCGTAGCTCCATCCGGTTAAGCCGAGCGACGTTGCGGTTGAGACGATCGAACGCTTGCTGAAGCTCGACCTCGCTTGTGGCGCTGAGGTTCTCGACCGACAGCTCATAGTCGATGAACGCCTGCTTTAGGTCGTCTGGCAGCTGGGAGAAGTAGACCTTCGAGAGTCCCCGTTCAGCCATGTAATCGCCGAGGTGGAAACCGTCACGCGCAAACTCAATGAGAGCCAACAGACGCTGCTTGCCATCGAGCACGTGATAGATCGTCGGAGAGCCCACTTGAGTCTCGACGTCAAGGTAAATTGCGGGGCACGGATACCCTCGCAGCACCGAATCGACGAAGAACCGGCGCCAATCATCGGACCATGCCGACCGCCGCTGGTACGGCGGGTCGAGGTCCAGCTGCCCGTTCGCATCGGCCTCGAGGAAAAACTTGACGGTCTGTGCGTTCGGTCGCCGGCGCATTGACGTCGTGAGCGTAACGCGGGCCTACGACAGCGCTTCGCTGGGGACGGGCGATTGTCGCGTTCGGCACCGCCGCGCGAGACTTCACAAGGGGGAGGCGCGCCTGCTACATCTGTCCTGGCTCAGATGACGACGGATGTTGGGGAGGCCGGCGCCAAGCAGGTAGGACGCTGAGGGGCGGTACCGGGCCAGGACCGGGGACACGCGCAAACTCAGGCGGGCGGCGCCGAATATCGGGACGCTGGCTTCCTTCCGGCGCCGTCCGTATCGTCGCCAGGGTGTCCAGTTCGCGGCCCCACCTCACCGCAGTCGACCTCTTCTGCGGCGCTGGGGGCCTCAGCCAGGGCCTGGACGACGCCGGGTTCGACATCGTCGCCGCTGCCGACCACGACCCTGACAGCTGCGCGACGCATCGCTTGAATTTCGCCGACACGGTCATGGTCGAGGGGGACTTGACTGCTCGCGAGAACCACGCGTCGGTAATCGAGGCGGTGGGCGGTAGAGACCTCGACTTGCTCGCGGGTGGCCCGCCCTGCCAGGCGTTCAGCCAGATGCGCAACCATGACCGGCTGATCGACGATCCTCGCAACCGGCTGTATCGCGAGTTTGTGCAGCTCCTCGACGAGTTGCGCCCCCGCGCTCTGTTGCTCGAGAACGTGCCTGGGATGGACCAGCTCCAAGGTGGAGCCGTCCGTCGCCGGATCGAGGAGGACCTGTCGCTCGGTGGCGACTACACGATCGTCTCCGGTGTGCTCGACGCAGCGGATTTCGGCGTCCCGCAGCGCCGCCCGCGGCTGGTCTTCATCGGCGCCGAGAACGGCGGCGAGCCCGAGCTGCCCGGGGGCACCGGGGTCAGCCGCTACCTGCGCAGCCAGCCGTCCGGCGAGCCCGCGAGGACGCTGTTCGACGAGCGCCGGTACTGGCTGAGCGTTCTAGCCGACTCGAAGGACGCCCGCGCCGTCACTGCCCAGCAGGCCATCGGCGATCTGGTCGACCCCGGGGACGCCTACACCGGCCGGGCTGAGTCTGCTTATCAGCGCAATATGCGCCGGGGCTCCCGCCGGCCGCAGGACCACGAGCCCTCGAGAATCCGCGCTGACACCATCGAGCGCCTGAGGGCGATCCCGCCGGGCGGCAATATCTATGACCTGCCGGACCATCTGCTGCGCCGTTACCTGGGTGCGTCGAAGTGGGGGCCTGCCGGAGATGGGGAGCGGCTCGCCCGCCGTCACTTCTACGCCTACCGCCGCCTGCACCCCGACTGGGTCGCCTGGACGGTCAACACGAAGGCGGACTTCGCCTACCACTACGGGCCGGCCCGCGGCCTATCGGTCCGTGAGGCCGCGCGCATCCAGGGTTTTTCTGACCGCTTCCACTTCACTACGGCGCCGCCCGGAACCCCCGGCCAGCTGAAGAACGGTGCGCGTCACTCCCGCTACCGGCAGGTCGGCAACGCCGTTCCGCCGCTGCTCGCGCAGGCGATCGGCTTGAAGATCGCCGAGCTACTTGGCGTGCAGCGCCCCGTGCTGCGCGCCGTCGCCTGAGGCGCCGCCCCTACATCCGGCGGCTGCGCCGGCGATACTCGCCGGCTCGTGGCCTCCGCGTCTAGCAGTCAGGGGCCCTTCAGCCGCCCCAACCGCGTCCGGTTGATCGACGAGTACTTCGCCGATCGGACGGTGAACCCGGCGACCGCTTGGATGGACGTCTACCGGCTGCTGCTTTGGATCGATAACCGGACCGGCATCGCCCACTGCTACGAGTCGGATAAGTCGCAGCCCGGCAAGCCGTGGTACCCGCGCAGTCTCGTCTTCCACGACTGGGTGTCGCGCGAGCTCGGCGTCGCCCCGCTCGACCTCAAGGATCACGTCGACTGGATGTTCCGGCAGGTGATTGGTGCCGTGACGCAGGCCGAGGCCGACGAGATGATCCGCGACGCCGTCGCCGTGCAGGAGAGGCTCTTTCCGGAGCAGGGGCGTGAGCTGCCGGTACCCGGCGACGATCCCCGGCTGCACGCGATCGTCGAGCCGCTGATGCCCCCCGACTCGAACCAGCGGCCCGGCGAGGATCAGGTCAACGATGTGCTGCGCAAGGTCTACGCACATATGCGCTCGGAGAACAAGCGTGCGAACCTGCTCGGCCGCGGATTCGAAGATGTCCTGGCCGGAGTGCTCGCCCGGCTCCCCGAGCCACCGGCCGCCTTCGACACCCAGACAGCGCTGGAGGACATCCCCGGCTTCCGCGCGACGCGCCAGGGCGACAAGACCGAGAAGGTCGACCTGTGGGTCGGCGACCGCGACCGTCGCCGCGTGCTGGTGACCGCAAAGTGGTCGGTACGTGCCGACCGCGAGAAGCAACTACCCAGCGACTTCGCGACCTACGTGCAGGCCAACGAGTGGCGCGATCCGTTCGAGTACGTCTGGATCACGAACGAGTTCGACCCTGCCCGGCTGGTCGCCAACGCGACCTATACGACGATGAACCGCAGCTTGTTCGATGTGGTGGTGCACATCTGCCCCCAGGCGGTCTGGGAGGTCCACCACCTTGACCAGCCGAAGGGGCCCAACCCAACACGGCTGCGGGACCTGATGGAGGCAGGCCGGATCGTCGGCCTGGACCGCTGGCTGTTAGGTGTGGGGGCCTAGCGACGCCGGACGGCGGCGTCGATGCGGTCATAGGCCGCCTGCACCTCGTCGTGTTCCGCGGCTGCCGCCGGCCTCACCGGCGTAGGCGCCCGCCACCGGATTAGCCCCAACCGTCAGGCTTTCACAGCGCTGGCGATCGTTGCCGCGACGTCCTCTGCTGGCTCGTGCTCCCAGTAGCGAAGAACGCGCCAGCCGGCGGCCTCCAGCGCCGCGGAGTGCCGCGCGTCGCGTTCGCGGTTGCCCGCGATCTTCGGCGACCAGTAGTGCTCGTTGCTCACCCCGGGCCGCTGCCCGTGCTGCGGGCAGCCGTGCCAGAAGCACCCGTCCAGGAAGACGGCGACCCGCTGGCGCGTGAAGACGACATCTGGCCGGATAGGGCGCATGCCGTGCAACCGGATCGGCAGATCGACCCGGAAGCGCAGACCCCGCGCATGCAGGAGCGACCGCACCCGCCGCTCGAGCGCTGTGTCCCGCCGCCTGATCGCCGCCATATTCCGTGAACGGCCAGGGGTGGTCGGCGGGGGAGAGGACGGCAGCTTCGCCACGCCGCAGAAGGTAACCACGGCGCACCGGCTTCCACTCGATTGAAGCGATCGGCTGATTGCGCGTATCACCTAGGCCGAACTCGCGTGCCAACGACAAGGAGGATCCATGCTCCGCAAGACGCACCTGTATGCAGCCCTCGCCGCCGCCGGGGGTGCGGTGCCTGACGGCGCCGCGTGGCTCGCCCTTGGCCAGGCCGCCGGCTACTCGGGCCACCGCGACCTCGCCGGATTCTTCGGCGGCCGCCGCCCGTCGATGACGCGCCTGCGAGACGGCTCGCGCGTGCTAACCGCCGACGGCTGGAGCCGGGCCCGCTGACCCGCAGAGCCATGCGCCGGCGATACTCGCCGGGCGCATGGGCAAGGTCATCCCGTTCGGCAAGCTCCCCGCGGCCGACCTCACAGTCGAGGCCATCTACGAGGGCGGGCGCTCCGGCAACGTCGGCGACGACCCGTTGTCCAAGATCGCCCCGGTCGGTAACCAAGGCGGCTTCCGGCCCGCCGGCTCGGTCAAGGACGACACCGTGCGGATGGTGGTCCTTTACACCAGCGGTGCCGACCGCGACTGGCCTGACGCCCTGGACCGCGAAACCGGCCTGTTCACCTACTTCGGCGACAACCGCGAGCCGGGTAACGAACTGCACGAGACCAGCCGCAGCGGCAACACGCTCCTGCGCAGATACTTCCACCGTCTGCACGGCAGCCCGCCCGAGCGCGACAAGATCCCGCCGTTCCTGATCTTCAGCAAGGCCAGCCAGACCGGCGGGCGCGACGTTCGCTTCCTCGGCCTTGCGGTCCCCGGCGGCCAGGACGTCAAGCCCGCCGACGATCTCGTCGCGATCTGGCGAACCTCCGGCGGCGAGCGCTTCCAGAACTACCGTGCCACGTTCACGATCCTCGATATCGCGACGGTGCCACGCGCCTGGCTCGACGAGCTCGCCGCGGGCGACATCCTGGGCACGTCCTGCCCGAAGCCCTACCGCGACTGGGTCGAGAAGAGCAAGTACACGCCGCTGCAGTCACCACGCACGATCCAGTACCGCACGAAGGCCCAGCAGGCGCCCGAGACTAAGACCGACGAGGTCCTGGTCAAGGCGGTCTACGACTACTTCTCGGGTGACCCATATGCCTTCGAGGCATGCGCGATCGAGCTGTGGAGCATGCAGGCCAAGGAGTCCGTTACGTTCGTCGCGACGCGCCGTTCTGCAGACGGGGGCCGCGACGCCTATGGCTGGTACCACGTCGGCCCCGACACCGACCGGATCCGGCTGGAATGGTCGCTTGAGGCCAAGCTCTACGCCCCGGGCAACGGGGCGGGCGTCAAGGAGACCAGCCGGCTCATCTCCCGCCTTCGCCACCGTGAGTTCGGCGTGTTCGTTACCACCGGTTACGTCGGCAAGCAGGCTTACGAAGAGATCCGCGGCGACCAGCAGCCGATCATCGTGATGTGCGGCCGCGACATCGCCGAGCTGCTCAAGCGACACGGGCATTCCACTCCAGCCGCGGTCAAGCAGTGGCTCGAAGGGACGTTCGCCAAGGACGAGGGCCACGGCGGCTGACGGCCGGCTGAGGCGTGCCGCCGTGAGGGTGGAGGCATTTCAGCGGGCCGCCACCTACCCTGAGTGGGGATGCTGGCGGCGACGCCGTGGTGGGAGGTTGCAGGCGCGGCCGGTGCGGTGGTAGGTGGTGTCGGCGCCGCCGTCGGCGGTATCTCCGCGTGGAGGGCGTCCACGGCAGCCCGCGCGACGAGCCGCGATGCACTCGAGGCCTTGGCGGTCGGCATCGAGCCCCGGCTACATGCCGACCTCTTCGAGGAGCCGAGGACCCCTGGCGGTCCTCTTCCTGGGCCGACGCGAATGACCCTCAATGTACGAAACAGCGCACGGTGGTCCGCTGGGGACGTCCACATGGGCGTTACGTACGGTGACGGCAAGGTCTTGCGGCACCACGCGGAGCTGCTTGATCCCATGGCCGACAACCGGGACCTGAATATCCCCCTCCGCGACGTCACCCCCGCATGGCCGCCTCATGCTTGGGAGCCCGTCGATGTCGTGGTGCGGTTCTCGGACGTGCGCGGCCCATTGCCCGGTATGAGCTCACGCGGACCGTCAAGCTCCGCGGTGGACACCTCCCTAACGGCACCGTTCAGATGGACTCGGGACCACCGCTCTGGCGGCGGCTGCGCTGAGATCGGCCCCACGTCACCCATCGGAGCGAGACGTGTGCGGCCCTTCCGGCGTGGCGCTCCATGATTAACCGCAAACACGGGGGTCGCACGCGCGGGAGGCCGTGCTGCTGCTCAGCCGGCGAGGGCCGGCACCGGCGCCTCGCGAGTGTCGTTGATGCCGACGAGGGCCTTTAGCCGCTCGCGCTCGGCTCGGTCGCGGCGCATCATGTGGGTGTAGACGCGGAGGGTGAATTTGGGGTCGGTGTGGCCGAGCTGGGCCATCACCGAAGCGGGGTCTTCGCCACAGGCGACCAGGATGGAGGCGAAGGTGTGGCGCAGCTTGTGCGGCGTCAGGCCCCGGGGGAGTGGACTCTGGCCGCGCTTCTGGAGGAGCTGGTCGGCGGGCTCGAGGACGGCAGCGAGGATGCGGTTGCGAAGGTTGTCTTTGTCGCGGATACCGCCGGTGCCGGTGGGGAACACGCGGTCGTCAGGGCCTGCGCGATAGGAGCGGGCCTTGTGGGCGGCGAGGTCGTCGCGCAGGATCGGCAGCAGCGGGATCTCGCGCAAGCCGGCCTGGGTCTTGGAGCGGCCGATGTAGATCCGACCGTTGGCGAGATCGACGTCGCGCCAGAGCAGGCGGCAGAGCTCGTGTGCACGCGGGCCGGCGAAGACGAGGGTGGCGATGATCGCGCTACGGTCGCTTGTGCGCCAGTACGGCTTGCGGTCCATCTCGGCAGCGACGTCGAGCAGGGCCTGGATCTGGTCGGCGCTGTCGAGGTGCACCGGCCGGCGCGGCGGCAGCTTGATGCGGCGCCGGCGACCGGCGGCGGGGTTGGCGTCCAGGTGCCCGTACTCGACCGCAATGGCGAGGATCGATTGCAGCACCTCGATCGTCTTGTTGATCGAGCCCGGTGAGAGCGGCCGCACGACCCGCCCGGCGTCGTCGGTGGCTGCCTTGCGGCGTTCGATCGCGCGCCGGCGCAGCTCGGCCTGTTCGGTCTTGTGGCGGCGATAGCCGTCGACCGCCTCGACATCGATGTCGGACAGCGGCCAGTCGGCGAAGTACGGGAGCAGGTGGTCGAGCGCCCATTCCAAGTACTGGTAGGTGCGCGGCTGCACTTCCGCCTTACGAGCGGCGACATATTCGCGAGCGAACGGGCCGAACCGCGGCGCGGGATCCGGTCCCCCATCGCTAGCGGTGTTGCGGCGGCGGCGGTCCGGGGGGATCCAGAGCCCGCGGCGGACGTCGGCGACGATGTTTTGGAGTTCGTCTTCGGCGCGTTTGCGCGTCCAGCCGTCGCGCTCCAATCCGAGGGTTACGTACTGCCGCTCGCCATAGGCTCGGAAGCGCAGCGCGTAGCCACGTCCGCTCTTCCAGACCCGCTCGAGAACCTGTCCCTGCGACTTAGCCGCCATCTCCGGTCACCTCCGTGGCGAAGGGCGTCGGCGCGGGTGGCCAGCCCCGCGCCCCGTGCGACCGGGCGCGGTTAGGCTGGTCATCGTGCCGAAGGTCAGCCCTTCGGTGCCGGGCCGGGGGCGTTGCTGCGCCGCCCGGCCGTTTCTGAGTTGCGCGACGACGATAGCTCTGTTTCACCGCCGGGTGGAGTCGGGGGGCATCCGCGGCAATCGGACGCGATCGGTTGGTGGCACCTGGCCGCGGGGGCGGTCGGCGGAGCCGAGGCGCTCGGCGACCTCCTGGGGGTCGAAGCGCAGCCGAGGGCGTTGGCCAGCGCCGAGACGTCGGGCGCCGAGCCGGTCGGCGTTGGCGTACACCCAGGAGCGCTCGACGCCCCACCACTGCGACACCTCGGCGGCTGTCAGCAGCCGCTGGGGTCCGGCCTCCTGGGTGAGTAGCTGGGCGACGCGGCGGGCGATCTCCTCGACCGACTCCGGGGCCAGCCGCAGCTCCTGCTCGGGTGTGGCTTGCGGCGGCGGTGTCACTGCCGCCTTCGGTCGAAAGGGACCGGTTCAGTCTCTCTGCCAGCGTGGCGTGCCCAGTGGGCGATCCGGGCGCGCGCGATGCGGGCGTAGCCGCGATCGATCTCGAGCCCGACGAAGCCGCGCTGCTCCAGGACGGCGGCCGCGCCGGTCGAGCCGGAGCCGCAGAAGGGGTCGAGCACGAGCCCGCCGGGCGGGCAGGCCAGCCGCACGAGCCAGCGCATCAGCACGAGCGGCTTGACGGTCGGATGGGGGTTGCGAGCGGGCCTTGTGCGGCGCTGCTCGCGGTCGGCGTTGGGGAACAGCTCGAGCGGTCCCGCGGGTAGGTGTTCGCAGCCGGCGTTGCGCTCGCGGCGGCTGACCTTGGGGCAATAGAAGAGCCGGCTCGCCTGCACCTGCGGGCCTGAGCGTGCTCGGCTGCGGTCCGCTCCGGAGTCGATGAGCGCCGCCGCGCAGTCCGGCTCGCAGCGCTCAGCGGTGCAGCCGGTGGCGTGCGAGGCGATGACGTTGGCGGGGTGGCGCCGCTCGATCCGGCAGGCGTCGATATTCAGGCCGCCGGTGCCGTGTCGCGCGATCGTGTCTTGAACGGTGCCCGCCGGTGGGCGCCGCGCCAGCAGGATCGGTTCGTAGGCCGGTTTGAGTGTCGTGCCGCGCCCGCCGGGCAGCCGGCGCGACTTCGGTAGCCCGGTGCCGTACAGCCAGACGAGTGTGTCGCGCAGCTCGAACCCGGCGTCCTCGAGGCCGCAGGCGAGTCGGTGCGCGGTGCGTGGCGAACCGAAAGCGAGCAGGTGAGCGCCCGGCTTGAGCACCCGCAGACACTGCTGCCCCCAGAGGCGGCACCACACCCCATACGCCTCGCTGTCGCTGAGGCGCTCGTGGCCCGCGCGGGCGGCCGCGTCGCGGATGTCCTGCAAGTCCCAGCGGTTCTGCTTGAAGCCGATGCCGTACGGGGGGTCGGTCACGACCGCATCGACGCTCTCGGGCTCCATCGCGGCGACTACCTCGAGGCAGTCGCCCTCGACGACCGTCCAAGCCGTCTCACGCGACCTCGTGGCCGCTGTGGCACTGGAAGTGACCGTCTCGGCCGCCGGCATTACCCGGGCTACCCGCACGGCCTCGTCCTACGCGATGGCGAGCGACCGAGCCAATCGACGTCCGCGCCGTCTCGGGTCACAAAGATCGCCGAGAACGGCCCTTCGGTCTGCAGGTCGGCTAGTAAGCCGACTGAGATGGCCAAGTCGGGGGCACGCTCGAGGCGTGGGTCGCTTCGGCAGAGGGCGAACACCGCGTCGCGGCGGCGCGCGAGCAGCATTGGGCTGGCGCCGGTGAGCACGACGTGGACTGCCGGGAATGTCGGGTACCACGGTCGCCAAACCGGGGCGCCTTGCTCGTCGCTGGCGCGGTGTAGGTCGGCGTAGCGGGCGAGCTTGGCGGCCAGACGGTCGACGCTGAGCGTGGCGCGGTCGAGCTCCAACAGCCGGAACTCAAGCGACGCCGGCTCGCCGTCTTGCTCCGCGAGTAGGTAGGTGAGCAGCGCGTCGGCGATTACCGCCCGGCGGCGGCCTCGACCGAGGGGATGGGCGACCTCGTGCTGCCACGCGAGCGGGCCGAAGTCGTCGCCGCGTGCGCGGGCCGCGTGTAGCCAGGCCATACTGGCCTCGTTGACTACCAGCGTGTGCGCGTGCAGCGCCGCCGAGGCGTCCTCGCCGCGCAACAGCTTCGGCCGCCGGCTGAGTCCGCCGGCTTGTTCGGCGAGCTGTCCGCCACGCGGCGTGACGTGCCAGAGCTTGCGCCGCCGGTTCGCGAGCACGTGCGCAAGCAGTCCCCGCCGTTCGAGGTCGCTCAGGAGCTGCCTAGTCCAGCGCTGTGAGGCGTCCGGGCCGCGCATGGCGCGGACCTGGGCTGTTGTGAGCAGCCGGTGCTGGGCGACCCATTCGAGCGCCTGAACGGCGGCCGGCGTGAGCGGCCGTGCCGACGGGGGTCGGCGGGCGCGACTCACGAGGGTCGCCTTCCTGGGCTGATCGCTAGCCCGCCGGGTCGTGTGTCCTCGCTATCCGGGTGGCCGCGTCGGCGCTTGAGCTCACGCTGGATCCGCTCGTCGAGGCTCTCGAGGTGCGCCAGCGCGTCTGCTGTGGGCCGCCGGCCGCTTGTGCGATCGACCTCCTGCTCGAGCGCCTCAAGTCGGCCTGGCCGTCCTTCTTCGAACAGCTGCTCGAGTGCAACTCCGCGGATGCGGAACGGTGGGCTGGCCTGGCCGTGGTGGGTTACCTGGCCGAGGAAGTGGTAGCGCTGGAGGCGGGTGATGGCGGCGGGCGCGGGTTGGCCGCCCCACTCCTTGGCGACCATCGCGGCGGCCCTGGCGTTGAGCGCGGTCGTCAGCAGGTGCGAGCGGTTGGTTGTGATCGCGTTCAGCGTCTGGGCGGTGAGCCGCTCGGGGTTCTGGTTGAGCAGCAGCGCCCGCACGCCGAACTTGGCGCTCTGCTCCAACAGCCCCGCGAGGTTGCCGCCGGCCGCGCCGTCGTAGGTCTGCACCTCGTCCAGCACGACGAAGAACGGCCGCCTGCGCTCAGGGGCCAGAGCAGCTCTGGCGCGAGCGGCGTGCAGCAGGTCGAACAGCAGTAGGTTCGCGACTAGCCGGTCGCGGGCGCCGCCGGAGCCGGGACAGGCGAGCACGATCAGCCCACGGTCCATTGCGTCGGCGATCCGGTAGCTGCTTTGGCTTTGGCCGAGCAGCGCGGTGATCGGCGTCGAGACGCGCAGCCGGTCGATCAGGTTGGTAACCGGGGTGATCGCCTCGTCCGACAGCCTCGGGAAGCGGTCAAGCCAGAAGCGCCGGCTCGCGGCGGGTAGCAGCGGCAGCACCGCCGCCCGCCACTCGTCGTCGGACAGCAGGGTTGGCAGCTGGAAGATCGTCGGCGCCAACTCGACCGGAAGCGTCCGGGCGACGGCGGCTAGCGCCTGAGCGGCTTGGGTGGTGACGGTCAGGGCGCGGTTGTTGCGCTCATCCCAGCGAAGCGCTGAGGCGATCGCGTCTACAAGGGCCTCGACCCGCGCCTCGCCCGTGGCGGGCGGTCCGGTCAGCTCGAACAGGTTCCAGGCCGGCTGGCGGTCGTGCGCACGGGGGTCGGCGAGGTCGATCTCGACCACCCGCTGCCTCACCCCGTCGTCTGTGAGGTACGGCTTGAGGCGCGCGACGGCGTCTTGGTGGGGGTCGATGAACATCCCGCCATGACCTGACCGCACGAGGTGCAGGAACTGGCAGAGGGCCAACTCGGTCTTGCCGTAGCGCGACCGGCCCGCGACGTAGGCGAAAAACGTGTCGGCCAGCCGCACACCCACGAGCCGCTCCCCGTCGTGGCCTGTGACCAGACCGAGCGGGATCAGTTCCTGCTGGCCGCCGAACTCGGGCAGCACCGGAGGGGGCGGCACGAGCGCCCCGGCGCGCAGCACGTTCTGAGCGCCGCAGCGGACCGTGGGCGGCTTGAGAAAACCGGCCACCTCCCGCGCCGACACGACGCTGCGGCGAGCGGGCCGAAACAGCCCGCTGCGCAGGCGCCCGTCAAACCACTGCCGTCGCCCCGGCAGGTCTGGACCGAGGAACGCCAGCCCCGGTAGTGCCAGGCCGGAGACGCGCAGCCAGTTGCGAGCGGCGAGCTGGTCGAAGCAGCCAAGCAGCGAGCGCAGGCCGGCCTTCGCGCGCGCGGGATCGGGCGACTCGACCCGGACCAGCACTTGCAACCGGAACATCGACCCCGGGTCTGCCAACTTCGCATCGAGCGCCCGGCCCTCGGCTCGCCGCTCGGCTAGCTCGCTGGGAGGCGTACGTCTCCCAACCTGCGGACGGTCCAGCCATTCGAGCGCATCCATGCCACCGGCCGCTCCGCGCTGGCGGGCCGAGCGGAGCAGCCGTCGGCGCAAGCGGCGGCCCTCAGCCGCCGTGGTCGGCAGCAAATCGACGCAGACCAGCGCACGGTCGTCGGGGTGGCGAGGGACGGCGGTCGCGAACGCTTGGAGTGGATCGGGGTCTAGCTCGAGCAGCCGCAGCGGCTCGGCGCTTGGCCGGGCAAGCACAAGCTCCGCCCGTACGACAGCCCGGCCCGCCGACCCAACATCCGAGAGGTCATCGGGTTCCCGCAGCTCCAGTCCAGCGAATCCGCGCAGGGCGGCACGCACGCTGTCCTGGGCGTGCCCAGGCGCCTCGACGAGATAGACGAGCCGGCCCTCGCGGTCGTTGGTGAGCGTGACCCTGACGGCGCTAGCGCGCTTGTCGAGCCAGCCGCGCACACGTCGACGAACGCGGCCAAGCTGCGAAGCGAAACGCAGCACCGCCTCAAGCGAGGGATCGAACTCGTCGGCCGGCACCACCACCACTCCGACACGCGACCGAAGCTCCCGCCGCGTCACCGCAAACCGCACCGCCAGTAGAGCACCGCCAATGCCAGCGCCAGCCGCAACCGGTGCCAGAACCGCCCGCGAGTCGGGAAGCCGAAGCTCTGAGATCGCCGAGCCGACGGCCACCGAAGCGACCAGTGCAAGCAGCGCCAACATCAGCGTTGGGTCATCGGCCCTAGAGGGCTTCATGCCTCATCACCGCGGCTGGGAGAGATGTCGGCGCCGTCGGTTCGCGGCAATCGCGCTGTTTGTGTGCTCTTCGGGCCCACTTGCCATCGGAAGAAGTGAAGGCCAAGCGGGGCCGCCAGCGGAAGGCCAAAACGGACCCCACGGCTTCTCTTTTTGACCAGCTGCCAGCCGGGGGCGCGCGTGGCAGGCGGTGGCCGGGCGTCTTAGGCATTCCGGCCCTCCCGCGGCCCTGCGAGCACCTCAACCCAGTCGGCGGGCTGGTAGCCGTAACGGGGCCTGTTGTCCGGCTGGCCCGGAGACGCCGAGGTCTGCCAGGAGATATGCAGGTGGGGGCCGCCGGCGCAGGGGATGCAGTGGCCCGGGTCGCCGTGGTTGGGGAAGCCGTTGTAGCCAACGAACCGAAACGGCGGGTCGGCGCAGGCCGGCCGCACACCCGACGAGGCGCAGGTGGGTTCCCAACCGACGGCGCGGGCGAGGCGTGCAGTTCGCCGCCAGTCCCTGTCGCGGGGGACGGCGTCGATGGCGGCGCCGAGTGGGTGCTCGCCGTCTGCCGCGTGGCCCATGGCGGCGTAGCAGTCGGTGACCAGCACGCCGAAGCGGCGGGCGAGGTAGACGACGTCCGCGACGATCCGCGCGTCACAGATCTCGTGGCCACCGGCCGCTACGTCGCCGGGCAGCGCCTCGAGCCGACGCGGTGCGAACGCCCGCCGCGCGCCGCCCAGCTTCGGCGACGTCGGTGTGGCGGCACAGCCGCCGGCCGATACCAGCACCGGCGATGCTTGATCTGGGTTGGTCGGTTGCGGGGAGCCGGGCCCCTGGAAGCCGTACTGGACCGCCCGTGCCATCACCTGGTCGGCGTAGGGGATGGTGGCGTCGGAGCAAGCGCCGAAGTAGTTGCAGGCCGCCTGGCGGTAGGCCTGGTAGGAGCCGCCCGTGGGTGGGGCGTCCTTGGCCTGGCGAAGGATGCGGGCGGCGGTGAAGATCGCGTCGACGGGGTCGTTGACCTCGGTGTCGCCGTCGCGGTCGCCGTCGACCTTGTAGCGATCCCAGATGTTGCCGCAGGCACCGCCAACGCCGATCTGCATCGGGCCCGCGCAGCCCGACGAGTTGACGCCGCGGCAGGATCCGTGGCCGCACTCCTGCGCACCGATGCTGGCCAGGAACGCCCAATCGATGTCAAAGCCCCGCCCAGCCGCCCGGTAGAGGCGCAGCCGGTCAGTTGGGATCTGGCCGAGCGCTGAACGCGACGGCGATGGCTGGGTCTCACCCTGTCCCCCGCCGAGACAAGCGACGCCAGAGCCGACAACTGCCGCGACCGTCCCGACGATCGCTACCAGCACCGTCCCTGCGAGGGCTGCGACGCCGCCGAAGAGCGCTATCGCACCGCGGCGACGTGTGGGTGCTGTAGCGGCCGAGTGCATCAGTGGTCCGCGACCCCCGCGACGCGCCAGCGACCGTGGTCGCGCGCGACGGTGAGCTCGATCGCGTAGCGCGCGGCGCCGCCGACGACGCCGGCCGTCGCGGCGAAACGGTCGCCTCGCACACGCCGGAGCTCGACCTCTGTGACGCGTGGGTGTCGGCGGAGCGCGGCCGGCGGCACCCGCAGTCGCGTGTCAGCGAGCTGATCCCTGAGCGCGGCGGTCGTGGCCTCAATCGCACTGGCCGCGCCGCGGCCGTAGAGGAACGCGAGGTAGCCGCGCAGGAAGCGCCTCGTTGTCGCCTCTGCCTTCGCGGGCTCGTGCTGGGGCCGTGAGGGTGTGGCGCGGTTCGCTGCGGCTGCTGCGGCGAGCGGCGCCGTGCCTGCCCGAGGTGGCCGCGGCGGGTCTGGCGGCAACGTCAGGAGCAGTCCGGCCGCGCCTAGGATGACCGCGGTCGCCAGTGCGAACAGCTCGCGGCGCTCACGTTCGCCCAGGGTGCGAGCGGCCTGTCCTCCCAGCGGGCCGATCATCGCCGCGGCTCCTCGCTGTCCTCTGTTGTCGAGGCCCGGTCGGCCTCGTTGAGGCGCCGGCGGTCGGCCTTGAGCTCCGACTGGAGTGGATTGTCGTGCCGCCGCGGACGCTCCGGTGGGTCGGCTGGCGGGTCATCGCGGCCGGGAGACTGGTCGCCAGGCTGCGAGCGCCGCGGACGGGCCGGCGACTGTTCGTCCGGGGCGGCCTCGCGTCCGGCGGGCAGCTCCTGC
The DNA here is from genome assembly GCA_034664125.1 of Thermoleophilaceae bacterium. Taxonomy (GTDB): domain Bacteria; phylum Actinomycetota; class Thermoleophilia; order Solirubrobacterales; family Thermoleophilaceae; genus JACVRW01. The sequence goes on from JAXDIG010000009.1 coordinate 109,018, forward strand.
ACACGATCGGACGGGCCCGGCTGCGCGACTGCGAAGCCGCCGCGCTCATCGCCACGTTCGAGGCCCCCGGCCGGGACCGATTGCGTGTGAGCGTGCGGCTGCGTTTCGCCGCGTGTGAACGCTGGGTGGGCGGCTTGCTCGCTGGCCGCTGCGTCGGGCGCAGTCGGCTGGAGCGACGTAACGGCGGCCGGCGGCGTCGGGGGTCGTTCAGGTAAGTCGTCTGGCGCAGGACGGTGATGCCTTCCCGGCCACCTGCGCGGGGCGACGGTGCTGCCGAGGCGGCGGGTGGCGAGGCGGCTGGTGTGGTAGAGCGCGGCGAACCGTCCCGCTTCGGTCACCTCGCCGCGACCGGCGGTTGCGCCGAGCAGTTGGCCGGTGAGCTGGCGGCGGTAGAGGAAGACGGCCCAGAACAGCAGCGCTTGCAGTCCGAAGGAGAGCAGCCAGCCGAGGTTGGAGGTGGCTTGGGCGAGCGCGGCGTTGACGGCGAGCAGGACGGCGAGGATCAGGGAGTAGGCGGCCTTGCGCAGCAGGAAACCCGCGAGGCGGGTCAGCCATCCCTGGAAGAAGTCGTGTCCGCGCCCGGGGATGGTGGCGAATACGAGCGCGACGGGGGCGAAGGCGAGCAGCAACAGCAGCAGGACCTGGGCGAAGGTGACGCCGATGCACAGCGCGCCGAGCAGGAGAAAGGCGCCGAGCTCGCCTGCGAACACGACCAGCGCCAGGAGCAGGCGCTGGTACTGGCCGCCTTGCTCCATCGCGTCAGCAGCGGGCTTGTCCGCCACCCCGAGCCGATAGCCGCCGCGCCGGTCCGCGTCGTGCAGCTTGGAAGGGTCGCCTTCGTTGAGCGCCTCGTATTCGGTGTCCCGCTCCTCTGAACCCGGTGCGAAGCGCAGGAAGTGCGGTGCGTACTTGTTGCGGTCGCTGATGCAGGTCTTGCCCGGCACCCGGACCTCGATTCCGGCGGCGAGTCGCCTGGCCAGCTCTGCGTCGCTCGCCGCGTCGCGCGCCAGCGGCCTCACCGGCACGGACACGGGGTTGTCGTCGGCCGAGCCGGTGCCCGGGCGGACGCAATGCTCGCGCCCGCCGAACTGCAGCACCGCCCAGGGCTCGTAGACGAGCAGCGAGAACAGCTGGTCCGCCGCCGCGCGCTTCGCACCCTCCGCGCCGGACGTGTCGCCCGCGGTTGACAGGGAGAGGAAAGCGAGCGAGAGCTGGTTGGTCCAGCGGACGGCCTCGCCGACCGTCCGCTCGGGCTGGGTCACGAACGCCAGCGCGACAACGATGTAAAGCAGCGACAGCCCGAGTGCGCCGGCGGTCTCGGTGTAGCGTCGCTGCACCAGCCCGCGCCAGATCGCCCAAATCCCCGTGACGGTGATCGCGGCCACCAGCCAGGGCGCCCCGAGCACATCGGCATACAGGGCGCGGATCGCCTCACCGACCGGGGCGAGCGCGCCGGCCCCGCCGGTCGCCTCCGAGCCGCGCACCAGGTCGAGCGAGAAGGCGAACCCGAACAGGGTCACCAGCGTGTCCGCGAGGAAGGCGGTCAGCAGCCAGAGCGTGTTGGCGAGGAAGTGCGCGATCGTTGGCGCCACCCCCGACGCGTCGACCCCTCCTGTGAGAGACGCCTTTACGGCGGGGAAGTGGGCGTCGAGGGCGTAGTTGCCGAGCGGGTAACGCTCCGCCAACGCGGCCGGCACAGGCGAGACCGGCGCGACATTGCCGAACACATCGCTCGACGCCAGCGCCGGCGCCGCCACCACCAAGGCGAGCAAGGCCGCGAGGCCCCCCGCAGACCACAGCCGGCGCGCCCGGCTCAAGCGGCCACCGACGACGGGGCGTTGTCGAGCGCCTCAAGCAGGCCCGGCACGGCGGGGTCTACCTGAACTTCGCCGACCCGGCCGTCCAGATCGCGCATTAGGCAGCGGCCCCTGCGAAAGCCCATCACCCGGGTGACTAGCGGGCTGTCGGTGGGTTCACGGCCGAGCAGCACGAGCGCGTTGGTGGCCTCGCGCTCGGTCTCCTGGCCAAAGATGAAGTAAGTCCCGACGAGGTCGGTCAGCTCGGCGAGGTCGGGGACGCGCTGGCTGACCAGCAGCACGGTCGCGTTGAAGCCGCGGCTGAGCCGCACGAGCCGGTTCAGCAAAGCGCGCCCCTGGCTCGAGGCGAGCAGAAACCAAGCCTCGTCCAAGACCACCAGCTTGTGCCTTGCCCTGTCGCTCGCGACGAGCCGCAGCGACAGCGCCGCCACGAGCGCCAGGACGGCCACCGAGACGCGCTCCGAGCGCGTATACGTCTCCCGTGACGCCGCGGTATCCGGCAGCGTCAGGCCAGGTGTCCGGATCGTCGTGACCGGCCTCGCGGCCTCCAATGGCGGCTCCTCACCAGTTCCGAAGCCGAGCCGTGCGAGGCCGAAGTCGGCCACCACCTCGAGCGCGTCGCCTGCCTCCCGGGCCGCTGGGCGCTCCGACCGGGCCAGCCGCTCGACCACATCGAGCAGGCTCTGCCCGCCCGCGTTGACGGCGTCGCGCACCGCCCGCTGGATCTCGTTCTCCCAGGCGGGCGGCGGGTCGCGCAGCAGCTCGACCAGAAACGACGAAGCCAGGTCCTCGCGCAGCTCCGCCAGCCCGATCCGTAGCGGATCGAGCTTGCCGCGATGGTCGGGATCGCCGGACAGCTCGATCACATCCACCCGCCCGTCGAGCTGCGAGACACGGTCGAGGCGGTGGTCGGGGCGCGGGTCGAAGTCGATCACCAGCGACCCGAGCCGCTCCGCTGCGAACGCGATCGTCTGCGCGGCAATCGTCTTGCCCGACCCGAGCGTCCCGACCAGCAAAACACCCGAAGGCCTCGACTCGCGCGACGGTTCGGCCGGGTCGTACCACACGGGCCGCCGTACACCGGTCGGGCAGTAGCCGATGTACAGGCCCTGTTCCGACCCGACTTGGTGGGTGGCGGTCGGGACCAGCGCGCCGAACTGCTCGGCCGTCATCTGCGCCGTGTAGTCGCGCGTCGTTCCGCCGTCGGGGCGCAGCAGGTGGTCGAAGAACAGCTGGTGCTGCAACCCCCTCGGGCGGTGCAGCTCAACCTCGCCGTAGCGCTCCCGCAACGCCTGCACCCGCCGCTCCAACTCATCTCGGGTGGGCGCGCCCACCGCGAGCGAGATCGACGCGTACAGCATCGGCGGCCGCGCCGAACCCTGGAGCGCCGCCTCGTACTCCCGCGCCAGCAACCGATCGTCTTCAGCAAGGAGGCCGGGTCCTGCGAGGGCGCCCTCGGCTTGCTCGCGCCATGCGTGGTCAACGTCGACGATCCGCCGGCGCACCTGTGCAAGCGCTTCGCGGTTCCCGACCCAGCGCGCGTGCACGACCACGTCTACAGGGAAGTCCACTTGCTCGAGCGGCGCGTGCAGCAGCTCGGCGGTCGGGCCTGGGAACGCCGCCTCTTCGGGCAGCGAGCCAAGACAGAGCAGCGCCTGAAACGAGCGGCCCTTTTGCGCCTCGACCTCGAGCGATGGCGGCTCGGCCGGGTCCTCGCTCAGCGGCGCGTTGACGCAGCGCCACAGGTCGTGCTCGAGCGGCTCATAGGCGAGCGACCCATCCGGTCCCCGTGCCACCAGCGCGTCCGGCCCCCACGACCCTTCCAGCCGCGGCTCGCCCACGCCGCGCCGCTCACAGCGCGACACCAACCACTGCAGTTCAACGCACGATGCACGTCGAAGCGAGAGCACGCCGGCGAGTCGCTCGTAGCTGCGCTGTTCGGCGACCGCGAGGGCCTCCAGCTCGCGTCCCGAGATCGGCTGCGGAGCCGCGACACCTGCCAGCTCCTCCAGGCGCCGCCGGGCCCGATCCACCGAGCGAACCAGCTCCGACCCGATCCCGACCCCCCCAGCAGCGGACAGCGAGACCGCGAGGTACACCTCCGGCAGCCACGACTCCAGCCCTCGCAGGCGCACGGCGTGTGCCTCTACGTAGCCATGCAACCCCTCCGGGTCGGCGTAGCGCCAGTCAACGAGCCTCTCGACCTGCTCGGTGTAGCGGTCCGGTGGTTGGGCTCGCTGGACGCGCCATAGCGAGAAGTCCGCTCCCACCACCTCAACCAGGCGCTCGAGCTGGCGCAGCAGCCGCCACTTGCCCGCAGGCGGCAAGAACGGATAGGCGGCCGTGGCGAGCCGGTAGAGCGACGCGGCCTCACCTGCGGGGCCGATCACCAGATTCGCGCGCGCGTAGCGCAGCGGGAAGCGGATCACGGCCTCACCTCGAGCCGCTCGGCCGCCCCCAGCTCGACCACAGCCGCGGCTGTGTCGCGAGGGCGGAATCGCGGACCCGGCGTGCGGGCGACCAGCCGCCGACGACGAATCCGCCCCCGCCTGAGCACGACCGGCACACCGAACGACACCAGTGCGGGGCCGCGCACCCGCCCGCGCCGCAACACCGGGCCAGCGCAAGCCGCGACCCAGATCTCGGCGCCCACGACATACGGCCGGTGCGCCTCCGGCAACGCCCTTCCGAGTGACCGGCGCCGCGCCGACAAGCGTGTCAGTAGCCACGACCAGGCAAACCGGTCCGCTCGCCGTCCGTCCGGCGTCGCCTGCGTCGCCAACGTCGCGACGAGCGCCGGCAGCACTACGAGCCGAAGCGGCCAGTCGAACAGCCGGAGCACAACTCCCACCCCCGGCGCTGCAATCAGACCAAGCGCGCAGCAGACGATCCCCAGCCAGCGCCCACTGGCCGCGAGCCCGGCGACGCCGGCGGCCAGCGCAGCGGCTAGCGCGACCGCCCAGGATCCGGCCGACAGTGCCAACACCGCCAGCAACGTGCCGGCAGCCCAGCCGAGCCAGCGCAGCGGCACCCCGCCCGGCACCGGCAGCTGCTTGCCCTCGAGCTGGTACAGCCGCCGCTCGGGACGGAAGATCCGCTGATAGCTGCGAATCAAGCCGGGCCCGACATGGGTCAGGGCAGGACCTGGTCGCCAATCCCGCGCGCCGCCCGGGCCACCTGCTCAGGCGAAAACACAAGCCACGCCACCAGCACCGCCGCCAGCACGAACAGCGCCAGCTCGGTGTAGCGGCGGTTGAGCAGAAACAGCAGGCTCATGATTGCGATCACACCGCCGTAGATCTGCGACGCATATCGCCGAAGCAGCCGGCCAAGGTTGCGGCCCACGTCATTGCCCGACTGCGCCACCGCATCCGGCACCAGCCACAGGCACAGGCCAAGCGCGATCAGCGAGACCAGCACGATGATCCATCGGCGCTTCACCCGAGCGCCCCCTGAACGCTGGCGACATACCAGCGATCGCGGCGCACCAACTCGAGCCGATACGCGAGTGGATAGACCGAATACGTCGCTGGATCTCGGCCGATTACCTCGGCCACGACAACGAGTCTTCGGCCGTCCGGCTCGCTCGCTTGGCCGATCCGCTCGACATCAACCAGTTCAAGCCCACCCGGGGTGCGGAGCTGGTTGCCGAGAAGAGTGAGATAGGCGAGCTCGCCTCGAGCGTCACCGGACAGGTAGCGCGCGACGAACCGCTCGACCAGCCGTCCGATCGACCCTGCGGCAGGCCCTTCAAGCGGCTGCGGCTTCTCGACATCGAGCTTGACCGCCGCCGGCCCGGCGACGACGGCGGGCAGGGCGAACATCGAAAGCGACCCGCGGTCCCCCCTTTGAACTGGAACCGCGAGGTAGCGCGTCCCCGCCCGGCCCGCCAGTTCGCAAGCAACGGTGATCAGCCAGCGAGCTGCGGACAGCCGCCGCTGGCCTGCCACGGTTGCCGCCACGAGCGACCTGCCGGGGGTGCCCGATGCCGGCATCGAGAGGCCTTCGGGGGCGTAGCGCTGGATCGTGTGGCCACCGCCGAGGTACGCGCGCGCGAGGGTGACGGCGAACGCCCGGACTGAGTGGGCCCCACCCACCGGATTGCTTGAAGACTGATGCTGATCGGACTCGGAGCCTAGGACGTCCCCGAGGCCTCGAACGAACACCAACAGCACCAGGGCCCAGATCGCGACTCGGCCAGCTGCGCGCACCATTCGTCGTCCGCTCGTTTCACCGGCTAGGAGCCCCGATGTCTTCGAGAACCCCGCGCAACGCGGATCCCACCGTCGGCGACTTGGCCTCTCGGCGGGCCGCGATTGGTTGTCTCGATTTCTCACTCAAGCCTCCGTCTCATCTGGGCCGGCGCGCCTCGTGCGACCGGCGACTTCGAGCGAGAAAGACGCAGCGGTGGATCGGCTGGCCCCAACCGTGCAAGCACGCAACTGCGTATGGGCAAGGCCGCTGGGAGACCCGGCGCTGCGCTGGTGGGAGGTGGGGTCGCGTTATCCGAGCGCGTCGCGCAGCTGGTCGAGGTGATCGGCGGCGCTGGTGGCGATCTGCTCGACTAGCCACCATCCGGTCCAGTCGACGAGTGCGTACCTGATCGAGGTGCCCACGCGGTGGCGGCTCACCATTCCCGCCTGGTGAAGCACTCCGAGGTGTTTCGACGCGTTCTGATGCGTCGTGCCCAGCCGCTCCGCCAGCTCCTGAACCGAGGCTTCGCCCTCGTCCAGCAAGCCCATGAGCCTGATCCTCGTTGGCTCTCCGATCACCCGCAGACGCGCGGCGACCAGCTCGACCGCCTCATCGGGAAGCCGACGTCGAGCAGGCCGGCTGCGATCACCAGGTCGAGGTGTCACCATCAGCCGCGGGTGTGCCGACAATCGCGGTCGGCATGGTGTTGATCACTCGTTCGAGTCACGCACGAGGAGGGACGTGGACTCGGCCGAACTGGCCCCCTGCGCTTCGCGGCACGCGAGTGCTTGGCAGGCACCGCGAGGCCTCTTGCTCAGCTCCTCAAGCCCACCGTGGAGCCTTACCGGCGGCGAGGAGCTCGACGGCGTTGAACTATGGGGCAGGCTTACTGTGGCGGGCGGAGCTGGATGGGCCCGGCCGCGGGTCCTTCGGCGAGGCCCGCGTCGCGGAGTCGTTGAATGAAGTCGGCGAAGTCGTAGGGGTTGATCACGGCCCGGGTCTCAGGGGGGAGCGCGGCATACAGCTCGTCGGGAGAGCCGAGTGACGTGCGCGCTCGCAGCTCGACGAGCAGACGCCGGTCGCCTTGGCTGAGTTCAACACGCTCGATTTCGAGCACGGACGGAAGTACGGCGGTCACGAAACCAATAGCGAACTCCGACATTCCCTGCGGAATGAGGACGCCCGCTACGAGCGCGGTCAGGAGCCCGGTGCGGACGCCAGCCTCGCGGAGATCGATCCGCCAGCTGCCAGCGCGAAACGCGAGCTCGTCGCCGCTCCGCGGCAAGACGACCTCGACGAACTCCTCGAAGCGCCCATCGTCCACCCCGGTCAGGGCCCAGAGGCGACGGAGTTCGACCTCACCGAGCTCCTCACCCGACACCTCTGCGGCGTCGAGCAGGGGTCCGAGGAAGTCGTCGCTGGCGAACATCGCGTCGGCAGAATCTCACAGCCGCGCGCCCTCGTCGGCATACGCGACACGCGATACTCGGAGCCATGGCGTCTGCTGACGTGGCGGGGCGTGACCACCTGGCCCAACTCTGCTTCACCGGCGTTGGTGGAAGCGGGGGCGCCTACACCCCCGAGCGCGTCTCGCTCTCGCTCGAAGGGGTCGACCCCGTCGTGGATCACGTCGTCTACCTACACGAGATCCACCATCAGGGACTCAACGACTCAACTGCTTGGGGATCCGCCCTACACGTCTTCGCCGGCCTGCCGCCCTCCCACCGATCGCCATTTCTGCCTCTATTGGACGCCTGTCGATCCCCACATGAGGCGTACGCGACGTTCGCCGGCGTCAATGTCGCGTCGGCGCGGCACGTGGGCGCCAGCGCCACGCTCGACCGGTATCCGATGTACCTCCCCTTACATGAGGCGATCTCCCGTCTGCTGGCCCCCGTGACCGGTCCTCACAGGCGCTACCTCGCCGCGACGGCAGTGGCGCGCGTGAGCATGCAGACGCCGATCCTCGAACAAATGATGGGGCGAAACTCGCTTGCGATTGGTGTGTCAGACATACGCGCCATCGACACGCCAAACGGCCGCTGGCGGGTCCTGCTGCGGGGCGGCGCTAGCCTAATCGCCTCGGCTGCCTCGGCTGCCGACGCGGTCGTACACGATACGCACGGAACAGACTGTCTCGATCTTGACGACGGTCGTGACCCTGATGCGGTGTCGGCAGACCGGTTCGACGCGGCGTGGGAAGACTGGGAGCGCGCCGCCTACGCCGTTCTCGCAGACGCCTTGCGCGCCGCCGGAGCTTCGCCGCTCGAGTTCAACGGCCACATGGAGCCCACTCGCGAAGTCCTCGTTCGAGCCCGCGGGATAGAACCCAACCTCCCGCTCGCGGCAGCGCGCCCGTCCACACCGGCACCCGATGACCGGGCGCTGGCAGCCGCGACGATCGAACGCGTTCGGCTCCTGCTCGCCGAGCAGTGGCGCGCGCGTTTCATCGACGCTGACACCGATGAACTCGTCGCGTCTATTGACCGCGCAAGCCGCATCGCCGATCAGCCAAATCTCGTGATCAGCGCACGCCTACCCAGACGGCTCACGAGCTCCTACGTTTGGTCGTCCGCAGATCAAGCGGTGCTCGCCAGGATGGACAGCCCGCTCGTTGCGGCCCGGGTGATCGAGACAGACGAGGCCGACGCCAGCGTCATTGCGCACGCGCCGACTCCCCAACCGCATGACTTGGCAGATCTCGTCTCGGCCTGGAAAGGCCGGGGGCCCATCATCAGCATCGTCGCGGCGAGTTGCCTGATCGACCGTGGCTGGCAGGAGGAGTGGCTGAAGTCTCTCCGCGACGCGGGCGCGCTTCTGTTCCTTATCGACATCGAGCTGGATCGCTTCGTCGGCTCATGGGTGTCACGTGAGGTGTCGCTCCAGGCCGGAATGGTCCACATCGATGACACCTCCGCAAGCCGATGGGCACTGGCGCTCTCCGCGGAGGAGGACTCCGCGCTCTGGCTGCTGGTCAGCGATGAGATAACGGTGCGGCTGTTCCTGGAGCAACTCTTGCGGACTCCAGGCCTCCGCTGCGACCAAGGAACGGCTCACCTCTCCGGGTGGGCGGCCATCCTCCCCATCGCCCTGACGCACTTGCTCGCTACCGAGTCATATCTTGATCTCGAAGGGCTCGGCAACGACCCCCGCATCCGAGCCGTCGCCCGCAGCGAACGGGAACACCCACAGGTCTAGAGCACCACGGTCTGGCGCCGCTCACTGCAGGCCGCCGTGGCGAGCGTCAGACGAATTGTTCGGCGAGAGCAAGGCCAACTCGTTTGAGCGCGAGCCGGGTGGGTCGCCTCAGGGCGTCGAGCTCGTAGGTCGCGGTGTCGAGCATGCCGGCGAGCTGCTCGTCGTAAGGCACGGCGATCGATCGGTGCAGGCGCCGCTCGCGCAGCCTTCCCTCGAGCGCGTCCAAGTCTCCGGGCCCTCGGGCGTGGAACTTATTGGCGACGACGGTGGTCTGTTCGTGCTGGAGGTGCTCAAGAGCGGCCAGCACGACCGTGGAGGTGATCCATTCTGGGGTGCTAACGAGCAGCATCTGGTCGGCCTGTTGGATGGCGAACTGGGCGAGCGGGCCGGCGACCCCGGTGCCGAGATCGAGCAGGATCGCCTCATAGAAGACCGCCAGCAGCGCGAGCAGCTGGCCGTAGCTCTCCGGATTTAGTCTTGCCATCAGGTCGGCGTCGTGAGGGGCGGCCAGGAGATGAAGCCCGGTCGGCAGTGTCGACATGTAGCGCCGCAGGTCCGCCGCCGTGTGGATTCGGTCGAGATCTGTGAGCACGTCGTCCAGCGACTGCTCGCGGCGCAGTTTTTCCGGCGCTAGTTCGGCGAGGGTGCCGTAGTCAGGGTTGGCGTCTACAACGACGGTGCGTAGCCGCAGTCGGTCGGCGAGCAGGTTGCCGGCCACGAAGGCGCACGTGGTCTTGCCGACGCCGCCCTTAGGGCTGATCACAGCGATGACGTTGGCGCGCGTGAGGTCTGGGTGGTGGCGCAGCGAAGCCTCGACATCGGCCTCTTGGCGTTCCGCACCGGAAGAGAGCAGCCGCTCGATGCTGTGGCGCAACCCGGCGGTCGCGCCCGCCGTCTTACCGTCGATGATCGGCTTGGTATAGCTGCGGCGTAGCTCCGTCCGCGGGTTCACCGCAGTCGCAGTTGTGTGCCGACGTGCAGGAGGTTGGGATCGCCGGTGCCAATCCGTTCGCGATTGAGCTGCCAGATCCGGGTGACTTGCTTTGCGATCCGGCCGTTCGTCGCGTTCGTACCGATCAGTCGCCTCGCGATCGACCACAGGCTGTCGCCCGGACGCACGGTGTAGACGGCCGTGCTGATCGGCCCCGTGCGGGAGGCCGTGACAACAGCGACGGTCCGCGGGGACGCGGCGGCGGTCGCCCGCGGGGGATCCGGAGACGCAACTGGCAGAACCGGACCGGGTGACGTCTCAGCATTCGACTGGCGATGCGGCCGGCGCCGGGGTGCGTGCCGCACCCGGCCTTTGTCGCTTCCGGGTGACTGCGCCACCTGATGGCTGCGAGGCTCGCTCGGCCCTTGCGCGGGTGGCGAAGGTGGCTGCGGCGCGGTTGGCGGAGGTGCGGGAGGGGCTGGCGTCGGCGGTGCGGGAGCGGTCAAGACCGGCGCGGTCGGCTCGTCAACTGGCGGTTCGGCTAGCGGCGTTGCCGGTGGCGCGGGCTCGGGAACGTCTTCTTCCGCACCGACGTCCTCGCCGTCGCTGTCTGTGCCGGCGTCGGGATTGGTGAGCACATCGCGCAGGTCAGGTGCTTCGTCGGTTGGTGGGATTCCTGTCTCGTCACCACCCGGCGGTACGCCATCGGCCACAAGCGTCGGATTCTCGGACGATTGCGCGGTCCGCGGTCCCGGGGCCACGGGGCTGGCGGCGAGTGAGGCCGTCGGGAGAAGTGTGCCGGCAGCGATCGCCGTGGCTAGCACGCGGGCTTGCGCGCGGACCGGGAGGGTGAGCTCCGGTGTCGGACCAGACAGCCGCTGGCTTACGCAGATCGGGCAGTCGGGACGGAAGGAGAGCCGACCATGGCTAGTCCCGCCGGTTAGGTGAGCGGTAAGCGAGTTCACGGGTTTCTCCTCCTGGAGTTGTTGTCTACGGGTCGGTGACGTCGTTGTTGGCTGGGTCCATCGCGCACCGGTAGGGCCGGGCGCCGCCTTCTGCCGCGCTATCGGGGACAAGCGCACTGAGGCCGGTTGGCGTGGTCATAACTACGACAAGGACGATGCCGTCAGCGCGCACGTCTGCGATGTCCTCGGTGAACTCGCCGGGCGGTGTAAGGGCTGGGGTTCCGCCGCGGTTGACAGCCCGGTAGAGCTCTGTCCAGGTCGGTAGCCGTCCAGCCCCTTCAGCGAACCCGTTGAAGGCGTCTCGCTGGCAGATGTCGATTGCAAGCGAGTACTGGGCGGGGCTGCGTGCCGTGAGCTCGACGCACGCGCCCGAGCTGTGCACGGTGCCCTTTGGGCAGCGTTGCTGGAGCTGTCCGGCCGTCAGGCCGCCGAGCCGGTCGGCACGTCGGGCGTGCGGAATGCGGCCGAGCCGGGCTTCCTTGATTCGCGTGCCGCCAAGCGTGTTGCTTTTGAGGTCCCTCCCGGTTAGGGAGCTGTCTTTGACCTCCCGGCCGGTGATCGTTAGTGCGGCGTACGAGCTGCCGCCGAAAGCGACGAACACTGCGATGGCGGCCATCACGTTTGCGAAACTGAGCCGCCCCCGGATCCAGTCAGCCACGAGCGTCCTCCAATCGCTGGCTGTCAGCCGCCGCGAACGGCTTGGGGGGCGCAAGTTTCGCACTGCTCCCCAGTTCGCCACCAAGGGGACCGGCGGCCGACGGGCGTCTGCCGTGGCGGCTGGTCATTCCCGTGCCGTCACCGTGATTCGCGTGCTGCGGCTGGCGCCGCTGACGAAGGGGTAGCCGCCCTCAGCCGGGACCCATGCTCGAAAGCGCAGTTGGACGGTGCTGCGGATGCGCGAGAAGCGGTAGCGCAGCCGCCAGCGGCCGCTGGGATCGGTGCGCACGGTTTGGAAGGTGCCCCAGTCGGCGCCGCCGACGCGCCATTGCAGCTCGACGATCTTGCCGGTGCTCGGCACCGGCAGCGAGCGAACCCGTCCGGAAAAGAGGACCGCGCCGCCGTTTGGGACCTCGCGCCTCGACACGCGGAAGCTCGATGTCGCAGCGACCCCGATCGCGACCTGTCGCTCCGCCGGCAGGATCAGCGGCGTGCCCGGGTAGGCCACGCGCAGCGTCCTGTTGCGGTCCGCGCGCAGGGTGTAGCGGTAACGGCCGTCGGCAGCAGTCCGCACAACACCCACGAGCTCCTCGCTCCCGCCCTGCGGCCTCGAGTAGATGTGAATCTGCGCCCCGCCGATCGGATGCCCGTCGCGATTGGTGAGCCGGCCACCGATCCTGATTTTGCGGTCAAGGCCAGCGGTCACGCTCGGCCGGTGGACCGTCACCCGCCGGCGTTTCACGCGGCGCTTTCCTCGCCGGCGCACAGTGCGTTTCTTGACCGCCTTGTGTTCGACGCCGCCCGAGAGCCGGGACTCGATCCGAAGCGGCAGCTGCAGCAGCATCGGCTGCCCGACTGCGGTCTGGTCGCTAACCGTGGTGTTGCCAGCCGCGTCGCGGGCCACGACGCGAGCGCCGTAGATGCCAGCCGGCAGGCGGGAGTCGTCGATGCGGGCGACGAGCCGGGATCCCTCCAGCTGCGTGGGCACGGCCTGCCAGACGCCGGAGCCCTGCTGGCTGAGTTCGATCTGGCCGGCCGCGACACCCGAGTACCGATCCGACACCGGCGCGGACAGCCTTGTCGGGTCGTCCGGGTCCAACGGCTCGAAGACTGCCGTCGGCGGGTCGGGGTCGAAGCGCAGCGTGACGGGTACGGACGCGTTTGCGGGGTTCTCGTTCGAGGCCGCGTCGACCCGCCACACGGCTATGTCGCTCTCCCCAGGCGCCGCATCGATCGACAGCTGGTCCGTTGAGCTCGAGCTACCCGGGGTCGCGTCGCAGCGTGTGCTGAGCGGACAGATTCGGTAGCGGGCGCCGGTGATCGGTGCGACATCGCCCGCGTTGTCTGCGTTCGACCAGCGCAGCGTGAAAGTGGGTGTGTTGCGCCAACCGGTGTCGCCATCGACGCTCACCGCAGCCGCACCCGGCGCGATCGTGTCGACCCGCATCTGGCCAGCCGGAACCAGCCCTGTCGCGTTGCCCCCCGCGTCGAGGGCCTGCACCCCGACGGTCTGCGTGCCCTCGCGCGCCCGGCGGACCTGAACATTGAGTGATCCCGGGTCATTGGGGCATGGGACGGGCCGTGTAAAGAAGCAGTCCCTGGTGAGGTTGCCGATCTCCGTGCCGGCGTCGTTGACGGCCCGCACCGTCTTCACGCCCGATCCGCTGTCGCTGGCCGTGAAGCTGAGGTTGCGGTCGCTGTTGATCCAGCCGCCGAACACATCCCCGCCAGTGACGGTGAGTTGGGTTGGTGGTTGCTCGTCGACGATCTCGATGCGCAGGTTCTGGGTGACGATGTAGGCCTGCGGCTTCTCGGCGAGTGGGCAGCCGTGGCGGTTGACGCAGATCACCCGCTGGGCGAGCACCTTGGGACGCGGTACGTCGTACCGCGGGTTGCCAAGGATGTTGTATGTGCGAATCCGCTTCGGACGCGCAGGATGAAGCGGCTCGCGATCGGGGCATCGATCAAGTCCGCGGCTGTGGCCGGCGAGCAGCTCGTTCTTCACGCCGGGCTGGTTCTCGTCGATGATCCGCAGCTGCGCCAGCCAGTCACAGCTACGCCGCCTGGCGTCCCCGCCCCACTGGACGCTCTTGATCACCGTTCCGGGAGGTGCGCGAAAGACCAGGCCCGCCACATCGCGGTAGCGCACTTCGAAGCGCCGGCGGCCCTTGACTGTGTCCCGCGCGGTGCGGGTCATCAGCCCCTCCTCAGTCTTGCCGACCTCGCGGCAATCCCGGCGCGTCAGCAGCCCACGATCCTGAACGGCCGCGAACCCCTCGACGCTGTGGTTCGGCGCCGCGTCGCAGAAGCTCAACCAGATGCTGTTCCCCGCGTGCGCGCGCGAGGCCGTGACCAGCGCGATGATGATCGCCCCGAGCGTGACAACAACTCGGGACTGGAAGCGCAGTCGCAGACGGGTCACGTTCATGGTCCTCCGAGGAATTCGCCGACGCCGGTCTTGGGCGCGGCGGCCGGCGCGGCGGCCGATGCGGTCGGCTGCTGCTCCGGTTCGGCCGCCGCCGCGGCGGCCGGGTCGAACTGCTCCTGCTCGGGCGCCGGCGGGGGCGGCGTCGGCGTTGCTTGCGCGACGGGCTGGGGAGCGGATTGCGTCGGCTCGGGGGCGGGCGCCGGAACCGGGGCGGGTGGCTGCGGATGAGTGGGAGGCGGATCGACCTGGGCTGTGCGGTGTGCCGCACCCTTGCGGGGCTCCTTGGGGGCGTCGTGATGCTGGAGTAGCTGGGCGACGTTGGGCAGGGGAGCGACCCCCTGGTCGACGCAATACGTGGCGCCAGCCCCAAGCGCGAGGCACGTGCCGATTGCCGCCGCGGCGGCTCCGGGACGCATCCCGGCCAGCGGCGTCGGGTCGACGGCGCGGGCGTACACCGATGCAGACTGCTGTTTAAGCTGGGCGCCCCCGTCGACCAGGTGCTGTCGCACGCTGCTTCCAGAGCCACTGATCCGGGCCTTGGCAGCCTCGGCCATGTCGGTGAGGCCCTGGGCGCAGCGCTCGAGCACCCCTTGATGAGCGTGTTCGGCCGCGGGGATGGGGACTGCGGCGGCGGCCGCTTCGCGCCAAGACCCGAGCCGCTTGAGAAACGCTTGGCAGGAGGCGCACGACATCAGGTGGAGCTGCGCCTGGGCCGCCTCGCGGCTGTTCGCGAGCCCGAACGCAAATCGCCACACGGTCCGTGACTCCTCGAGGCAGCCGCCGCCGCAACGTTCTACAAGCCGCGCGCGGGCCTGCGCCAAGATCCGCTCCAGGTCGCGCTTGACGACGCGCTGACTGACCTGCAGTTCGCGGGCCAGCTGCGGGCGCTTCAGGCCGCGCGCATAGAGCCCAAGCACGGCTCTCTGCCGCGGAGCGAGCTCGGCCGCGACTGCCTCGAACAGTCCGGCGAGCTCCCGCCGTTCCTCCGTACGTTCGAGCTCGCGCTCCGGACTCGCCCCAACGGCCGCGTGAACCGATCCGCAATCTGGCTCTGCGGTCGGTGCCTCGCGCGTGAGCAGCCGCAGCCGATCCACAAGGACGTTGTCCATCGTGCGCCACAGCCACGCGTAGACCGCTGGCGCATCCTCGACAGGGCAAGAGCGCAACGCCCGCGCGTAGGCCTCCTGAAAGGCGTCCGAAATCTCGTCCGGCGAGCGGCGCGGATGCCGACGCCGAAGCGACCGCCTTAAGCGGTCGGCCAAGTCGCCGCTCGCGATCCGCTCTAGCGCGTCACGCGTGACGTCGGAAGCTTCTGGAGGTGAGGTCGTGATCGCCACCGCACCAAGAGACGGCCGGCGCCAGGAAGTGGCCCCTGCCTGGCGGAGCGACTGGCCCCTATCGGGATCAGGCGGGGCATCCCGGCCCGAACGCGGCGGCGCTTTCTGCGGTCCCTCCCTCTGGGAGTGACGCGGGTGAGCGACGACACCAAGCAAGGTGGGCGGCCGGGTCCTTACCGCCGTTCGAACCGATCGTTTCCCTTGCCGGTCTTGCTGCTGCACTCAGGCTCCTACCTGACCCGAGCTTGGCAATCCCTCCAGACTCGGACGCCACGAGAACTGAGGACAGTTATGTACCCTTCCGCTGGACTGCTCTAAACCAGTCGAGGTCGTTCAACACGGTTCTGAGCTGCCCGCGACACCGAGCTAGCGCAAAACGCGAGCACGGGGGCTCGGGGGTTTGTCGCGCCCACCCAGACGGGCCACGAACGCCCGTCGGTGCCCTTATCCAGGGCGGGTCCCGGACGCTTTAGAGCGGTTCCTGCTTGAGCGTGATCCGCACCGTTGCAGTGTATGTGTGCTCCATCGCTCCGCGCACTTGGCGCTGTCGCACGAGCGCCACGGCACCCAGCTCGTGAAGCGCACGCACGTGATAGCTGACATTCGCGAGCGACTCTTGCATCTCCCTCGCGAGCTCAACCGGGGACGCGTCTCGGTCATACAGCCGCTCCAGGATCGCCAGCCGCAAGGGGTGGGCAATCGCCTTCGCTGCGTCAGGCGGCGAAAGCTCAGGCATCGCCCCATCATCGCGCCCTGCGAGCAACGCGACTACCTCTAGGCGCACTACGTGGCACGTCCCACCGCCGCACGTCCTCGTATCTCAACAGAGCTTGATTGCTGAAGCCACTCCGTGAAACTCTCCCATGCCCTCGAACCGGGGGACAAATATGTCCCGCACCGAGCCAGAGATTGCGTCCTCGGCGAGAGCTGCCAGCACTTGACGGTCCCCTTCTTACAGTTCTAGCGTTGTACTATGCGCTGGACGATTAGCACCACTCGATCGTCCCAAAGCAGTCTCGGCAAGATTGCGTCATGGGCGGAGCACGTTGCGGCGGTCTTCGCCGTCTCCCGTCTGGTTGGCTTCGCGATGCGCCGCAGACAGCGGGCGCACAACGGCGACGAGCCACCGCCGAGGCAAGACGACGACCGTGCGGCCTCGCCGGTGGGCGCGGGACCGGCGGCCGGCACGGAGCTGCAAGGCGACTACAAGCTTTACGACGTCATCCCAGCGTGGGAGCGCTACACGCTCGACAGCGAAAGGCCCGGTGAGTGGCTGAAGCGCAAGCTGGTCGGCCGAGACCGCACGCCTATCCCCTCCCACATCGGGTGTATCGAGGCGCCGCCGCCGGACGACGCCGAGCCGAGGACCGGCGTCTGCTGCTCCGGCGGCGGCATCCGCTCAGCGGCATTCAACCTCGGAGCGCTTCAGCAGATCCAGGGCCGGGACGGGAACTGGGCTGGCGTCAAGTACCTGGCCGCCGTCTCGGGGGGTTCCTACATCGCGGCCGCCTTCTCGATGGTCGCGAAGACGAAGGACCCGAGCCGGCCCAAGGAGACCGAAGACGACTCCGATCCTGAGGTCTTCGCGAAGGGTCGGCTGCCCTTCTACCACGGCTCACCCGAGGAGCAGTACCTGCGAAACCGGAGTTCCTACATGGCCCCGGGAGGTATCGGACGCGCACGGCTGATCCTGCGAGTCGCGCTTGGGCTCATGTTCAACCTCGTCTTTATTGGCGCGGCGGTCGCATTGCTCGCCTGGGTGCTCGCGCTGTTCTATCGCCAGTTCCACGGCGACCTTCAGAACCGGGCAACAGAGGCGATCGCCGACACGACGCAGCTTGAGCTCTTGCTCGCCGCGGGAGTTGCCGGCCTCGGGCTCGTGCTCGGCGCCATCTCGGTGTGGCTCCGATCGGTTCACGACCGAGCCCAGCGCGCCCTCGAGACACTCGCGCTCCGCGCCCTCGCGATCGCAGGGGTGATCTTGGCCGTGACAGTCGCGATACCCGAGCTCGTGGAGCTGCTTCGGAACGAGTTCGGGGGCAGCGGCAAGGGTACTGTCAGCACCGGGGAGGCGCAGGGCGGCGCAGGCGTTGCGGCGGGCGGCGGGTTCGCGGCGCTGCTGCTGGCGGCGCTTCTCGAACTGCGCTCGAAACTGACGATCGCACAAGCGGCGGAGGCCAAGGCGTGGTATCAGAAGCTCGCCGCCCCGCTGCGCCGTGCGATCGCGCAGCTCGCGATCTGGCTCGCCGGGCCGCTGCTCCTCGCTGCAGCGCTCATCCTCGCGCTGGTGTGGATGGTGGGAACGCCGACGATCAGCCCCTGGCCGATTGTCGCCGTCGCGGCGGTCTTCGTCTGGTTCTGGTCCTTCAGCGACGTGACTTCCTGGTCGCTCCACCCCTTCTATCGCCGCAGGTTGTGCACGGCGTTCGCGCTCAAGCGCGTGAAGGGCAGAGGCCCGAACCCAGGCAAGTTTGGCATCGCGCTGGAACGCGAGTACACGAAGCTCGTGCCGCTCTCGGAGTCGGGCGTTAAGCCGGGCTCGGAGCCTTTCAAGGCGTGGCCGACCCTCATAGTCTGCGCCGCCGCGAACGTTTCGGACCCCGGCGCGACTCCGCCGGGACGGGATGTGACGAGCTTTACGTTCAGCCCAGTCGCAATGGGTGGGCCGCTAGTGGGCGGCGTGAACACCAGGGCGTTCGAGGACCACATCACGCCGGCTCGAAGGCGCGACTTCACGCTGGCGGCGGCCGTCGCCATGTCCGGCGCGGCCGTGTCACCCTCGATGGGCAAGGAGACTCGCCGATCGGTCCGCTTCCTGCTGGCCCTCGCGAACGTCCGGCTCGGCGTCTGGGTTCCGAACCCCCGGCGGGCCGAACGCTGGCTCGAGCGACCCGGCGGGGGTGTCCGGTCCTTCCTCGACCAGCACCTGCGCGGTCACGACCGAGGGCGAGTCCGAGAGCTCAGCGGAGCCGTCGCGGTTCCTCAGGATCGCTTCAGGCGTTGGGCAACCGCGCCGCGTGCCGGACCTTGGTACCTCATCAAGGAGATGTTCGGCTGGAATTCAGTGAACGACCCCTACCTCTACGTCACCGACGGCGGCCATTATGAGAACCTCGGCCTCGTCGAGCTGCTTCGGCGGGGTTGCACCGAGGTCTTCTGCTTCGACGCCAGCGGCGGCACGCGGCTGGACGCGCTCGGGGACGCGATCGCCCTTGCTCGGAGCGAGCTCCGGGTAGAGATCGACAACCTCGACGTCGGGCCGCTGGAGGAGGACGACACTCGCGTGGCGGAGCGCTGCTGCGTCCGCGGCCGCATCAAGTACCCCGACGGGCCGAACGGCGAGGAGGGCGCGCAAGGCGTATTGATCTACGCGCGGAACGTCGTCACGAAGGACGCCGCCTACGACGTCCAGGCCTTGCGGCTTCGCGACCCCCGCTTCCCGCATCACTCGACTCTCGACCAGCTCTACACCGACGAGAAGTTCGAGGCTTATCGCGAGCTAGGTGCGCACGCGGGGCGTGCCGCTCTGGAGGAGGCCGCCAACGCGCGTGCGGAGCGCTTCGGCCTGACGACCTCGGCGAACGGCGCAGGCGCGCGTGCGCCGGACGATGCCGAACTGGCCGAGGCGTAGCAGCCGAGGGATCGTTAACCCCACGCGCAGCGTGCGCGTGATGTGCCAGGCCTCAAGCACACCTGCCCACTGCGGCTCCGCGCGCATAGGCAGGGGTGCGGCTCGGCTCGGCGCTGCCATCGTCGAGCGGCGACCGTAGCTCGACGGCTCAAAGGAAGCGAGAGGCGGGCCAGTTTGAGTTGTCCGTGACCCGCCGCTCCACCACGCCTGACCCAGATATCCCACATGCGGAAAACTGCTTGACTAGTGGACGCTGCTGCGAGATAGTCGGCGCAAAGCAGCCTCCCCTCCCGGCGACTGCGCCCAACTACTTCGAGGGAGGAATGATGGAGGAACGCGGCTCTAGCAAGTGGCTTCGTGAGCGTGCTCTGCCGGAGGAGAAGCTTGAGCGCCTCTGGACGCTGATCGACGAGCATCCCGAGGCTCGGCTCGTGCACTGGTGGATTTATGCCAGCCCGCCATAGACGATGTGGTCGGCGGTATCCGAGTCCCGATCGGGAGCCTCCCGGACGTGGTGGGGCGTCTAGGGTCCGGCGGCTCTGCCGGCAGGTGCATGGAGAGCTGACAGCTGACGGGGCGCCGCGGTTCGTGAACTGGTACGAGGCGGTAGGAGCCCGCGCGGCTCGCGCCGGCGTAGCGCCGAGTCGAGAGCTGGAGCGCGAAGAGGCCGTGACGTGACCGTCGTCGCGCAGGCCAAGGGCAGGCGAACGCGGGCGCGGCTCAAGCTCCGCCGCAGCGCGACGAAGCTTGAGGACGAGTGGTTCGAGAGCTTCCGCGATGTGATCAAGGAGGCGCTCCGCCGACGGGACGATCGTGGCTACCAGTACTTCGCGGGCTGGCACGGCGTGCCGTTTGGCTGGTGCTGGCACGGCGACCCGCGCTTCTTGCCGTGGCATCGCGCCTACCTCTACTACTTCGAGCTGGCGCTCCAGGACATCGACCCCGACGTGACGCTGCCGTGGTGGGACTGGGCCACCTCGGACGACATCCCGCGCGCATATGCGTTGCGGCGCGTCGGCGGCAAGGCCAACCCGCTGTTCTCGGTTGCGATCGAGCCGATGACGAGCAGGCGCGACCCGTCCTGGCCGCGGCGCACCAGCCGCGCCGTCGGCAGCGTGGCGATCACGCTGCCGCCTCCCTGGCGAGACCGCTGGGACTGGGCACAGCAGGCTCCCAGCTTCACCGAGTTCGACCGCCGTATCTCGCTGCTGCACAACAACGTGCACGGCTGGGTGGCGGGGACGATGGGCGAGGTCGCCTGGGCCGCCTACGACCCGATCTTCTGGGCCCACCACGTCATGATCGATCGCGCCTGGCGGATCTGGCAGCACAACCATCCCGGCGCCCGGCCGCCGGCCGAGATCCTCGACGAGCCGCTCGAGCCGCGCGGCATGACCGTCAGGGAGACGCTCGACGTAAAGGCACTGGGCTACGACTACGCCGGCACGGCCGCCCGCGTACCCGGCACCCGACCCGCGGGCGGCGGCTGATGCAGCGCTGGACCTCCAAGCCGCTACCGCTGCCCGTCGACCCGCAGGCCCCCTACAAGCGCGTCGACCTCGAGTTCGAGGGCGTCGAGCACGACGGCAGCTCCTACGTCGCGCTCGTCTACCTCAACAACCGCCGCGTCGACGCCGACACCGGCCGCGACCCCACCAAGCGATTCGCCGCCGGCTTCACCGTCTTCGCCCACGGCGACTGCTGGGGCGGCGACGACCACTGCAAGGTCCCAGAGCCGGCCAGCCCGTTCGACCGGCGCCCCGAGCATCGCCTCACGCCGCAGAACATCACGCTCGACATCACCGACGCCGTCGAGGCGCTCGGCGACGTCGACCAGCTCGAGGTGACCGTCGTAGCCACAGCGACCATCGACAGCGAGGACGTTCTGCGCTTCTCGGACCTCAGCCTCGTGACGTACGAATAGGAGGCTCGGCCGCCATGCCCGGCTTCAAGCGCCCGGCCTTCCCGTACGCGATCGACGTCAACCGCGAGCGAAAGGCCCTTAGGGCGCACAAGCCGACCAGGGCGCTACCGCAGCGACAGGCCGGGCACCTGCTGCTCGCCACCTGGAACATCGCCAACCTCGGCGCGCCCGAGCAGGAGCGCGAGCCTGAGTGCTTCCCGCTGCTCGCCGAGATCGTCAGCTACTTCGACCTCGTCGCCGTGCAGGAGATCCGCGACGACGTCTCGGCGCCAGGGAGCTGCTCGACGCGCTGCCCAGCTCGTGGCGCCTGCTGTTCTCCGAGGCGGGCGGCAACGACGAGCGCTTCGGCTTCTATTGGGACAACGACACCGTCGACCCAGGCCAGCTCGTCGGCAAGGTCACCTTCGAGCCCAAGGAGCTGGCAAGGGCTGGTGGCACGGGCTTCCTCGGCTTCAGCCGCGCGCCGTACATCGGGCACCTTCCACTCCGGCAGCCTGCAGATCGAGCTGGTCAGCGCGCACAGCTTCTTCGGCAAGGCCAAGAACCCGCTCGACATGGCCCGCCGGCTCGCCGAGACGAAAGCGCTCGGCTGGTGGTGCCAGGAGCGCTCCAAGGACCCCGACTCCTACACCAAGGACATCCTCGCCGTCGGCGACCTCAACACCCCCAGCGAGGACGACTGGCCAATGGCCAAGCAGATGCTCGACGACCTCCGCGCCCGCGGCTCCACACCCCACGCTGGAACAAGGACGGCGACGACACGGTGCTCGAGACCCAGATCGGCACCGCCGTACGCAGCGAGAACCACTACGACCACCTGCTCTTCTTCCCCACCGCCACCGAAGCCGACCTCGAGCAAGTAGGCGTCTTCGACTTCGACGCCGTCATCTTCCACGACCTCTGGCAATCCAAGACGCCGAATGAGTTCAACGACTACGTCATCTGGGCGATCAGCGACCACCGCCCACTGTGGGCCCAGCTGAAGGCCCCGACGTAGGCTCGGTCGAGCCGCCTTCTGAGGGCGCCCCATCTGAATGCCGGTTCATGGATCTCGCCAGCTACAGGGATTGGGGCTGGTCCTGGTAGGGGTGCGCCCGCCCTGCGTTGGGGCTCGACGTCACGCTAGGCCGCAGGAAATGCCACGGCGAGATTGCGCTTCCTGACCCCCGCCCTAGGTCACCATGGAGGCACCTTCCAGTTGGTGTGAAATCTCTATTGCATTTGCAATCCTCACCGGTTAGGGTGCGCCCACTTCTTAGCAGCCGTAGAAGTTAAGAGTTCATCTAAGGGACGTTTCAGGGCCT
>JAXDIG010000016.1:0-107454 GCA_034664125.1 Thermoleophilaceae bacterium
CGCGCCCTCGGTGCGCAGCTCGATCGCGCCGCGGTAGAGGCCGTCGCTGACGAAGTTCAGGGCAGGGCCGAGCAGCCGCACCGCGTCGGGGCCCTCGAAGCGCGCCCCGTTGCCGACGCGCGCGACGCGCTTGCCCGAAGAGGTCTTCACCACGATGCCGCCGCCCGACTCGCGCGCGACGTAGGTGCGGTCGAGCTTCAGGGCGTGCCCGTCGATGCGGGTGGCGCCGCGCACGCGGATGTAGTTGTCCTCCGGCTGCAGCAGCACGCGAACCGGGCGCGTCGGCGCCGTGGCCAGGCGCGTGCTCTTGTAGTAATGGGCCAGGATCCCCTCGTACTTGGCGCCGTTGAGCGCGTAGCCGTAGGCGCCGTACTGGCTCATGCCGATGCCGTGGCCGAAGCCGGCGCCGCGAATGACGTGGCGCACGGCAGCGTCCGCCGCGGAGGTCGCTACGGCAAAGACGAGCAGTGAGGCTGTGACGGCGAGCGTTCGACGCATGAATCCCTACAACGCTTCTATCGGCGGAAGGTAGCGGGACTTCAACTAACGGAAAAAAGCTGCCACTCGCCCGGCACGCCGCGCAGATCGTGCAGTCCCCGTGCCTCGAAGTCGATGCCAGAGCCGACCACGAGGTCCTTCACCGTGCTCGACACCAGCACCTCGCTCGGCGCCGCGCGGTCCAGCACCCGGGCGGCGATGTGCACCGCCATCCCGCCCAGGTCGCCGTCCATCACCTCCAGCTCGCCGGTGTGCAGTCCGGCGCGCACCTGCAGCCCGATCGAGGCGACGGCGTCGGCCACGTCGGAGGCGCAGCGGATCGCCCTCGCCGGCCCGTCGAAGGTGGCCAGGAAGCCGTCGCCCGTGCGCTTGATCTCGCGACCGCGGTGGCGCTCGAGCGCGCGGCGGAACAGCGCGTCGTGGCGCTCGAGCATGAAGCGCCAGCTGCGGTCGCCCATCTGGGCGGCGTGCTGGGTCGACCCGCAGATGTCCGTGAACAGGACGGTGGCGAGCATCCGGTCTGGCTCGTTCACGTGGCGCTCGCCGGTGAGGAACTCCTCGATCTCGCCGAGGACGGCCTCGGTGTCGCCCATCGAGAACAGGTTGTCCGTCCCCTCCAGCTCCACCAGCTTGGCTCCCGGGATGCGCTCCGCCATGTAGCGCGAGTGCTCGACCTTGATGAAAGTGTCGCCGCTGCGGTGCAGCACCAGAGTGGGGACGCGGATCGAGGGCAGCACGTCGCGCACGTCGAACTCCCCGATCAGGTCGAAGATGCGCCTGATCGTGGCGGGGCTCGCGGCCAGGCGCTCCAGGCGACCGGACCACTCCATGAAGCGCGGGTCGCTCATGCGGCTGGGCGCCACGCTGCCGGCCACCCACCCCTCGCCCCAGTGGTCGATCAGCTGGTCCATGCGCAGCTTGCGCTCCTCGGCGTTCCAGGCCCACTCGTAGCCGGGCGCCCACGTGGCGCGCGCAAAGGTGGCGTAGAGCACCAGCGCGCTGACGCGGTCGGGATGCGTGGCGGCGAACAGCGTCGCCATCGGGCCGCCCTCCAGCGTCCCGGCGATGGCGGCCCGCTCGCAGCCCGCGGCGTCCATCACCGCGATCACGTCGTCCATCTGCTCCTCGAGCGTGGGTGCTCCGTAGAGCGGGTCGGACAGCCCCGAGCCGCGCCGGTCGAAGCTGATCACCCGGGCGAACGTGGTCAGGCGGTCCAGCACGGCCGACAGCGACTCCTCCGACCACAGGTACTCCACCTGGGAGATCCAGGGCGGGATCCAGACGAGGTCGAGCGCGCCCTCACCCTCGGCGATGTAGGCGATGTTGAGGTCGCCGCTCTTGGCGTAGCGAGCCACCAGGGCCACGTCATTGAAGTTACCGGTCGCGGGTATCGTCACTGGGCCATGGCTATGCGCAAGGCATCGGACGTGTTCGTGGAGTGCCTCGAAGCTGAGGGCGTCAAGCACGTGTTCGGGATCCCCGGCGAGGAGACGCTCGACCTGAACGAGTCGCTCTCGGACTCGTCGATCGCGTTCGTCCCGGTGCGCCACGAGCAGGGCGGCGCCTACATGGCCGACGTCTACGGGCGGCTGACCGGCCACGCCGGCGTCTGCCTCGGCACCCTCGGCCCGGGGGCGCTCAACCTGGTCACCGCGGTGGCCGACGCCTTCCTCGACCGCGCCCCGCTCGTGGCGCTCACCGGGCAGGGCGACCTGGAGCGCATGCACAAGGAGTCGCACCAGTACATCGACCTGCTGCGCGTGATGCGGCCGATCACCAAGTGGAACGCGCGCCTGACCGACGCGGCGATCATCCCGGAGGTCGTGCGCAAGGCGTTCAAGCTCGCGGAGGGCGAGAAGCCGGGCGCCACGCACATCGAACTGCCCGAGGACGTGATGGAGCAGCAGATCGACGCCGCGCCGCTGCCGCGCAGCCGGCCGGTCCGCAGCGAGCCGGCCGCGCGCGAGCTGCTCCGGGCGGCCGACCTCGTCCGCGCCGCGATCACCCCGGTCGTCCTGGCCGGCAACGGCGTGGTCCGCGCGAACGGCGCCCCGGCGCTACGGGAGTTCGTGCGCTCGACCGGCATCCCGGTCGCCGAGACTTTCATGGGCAAGGGGCTGATCCCCCCGGACAACCAGAAGTGGCTCGGCTCCGTGGGCCTGCAGTCGGGGGACTACAACATGGCCGGCTTCGACGAGGCCGATCTGGTGCTGGCGATCGGCTACGACCTCGTCGAGCACTCGCCCGAGCACTGGAACCCGCGGCGCGACAAGAAGATCATCTGCATCGACTCGGTGCCGGCCGAGATCGACGAGTACTTCATCCCCGAGGTCGAGCTGATCGGCGACATCTACCACGTGCTCACCCGGCTCGGCGAGGAGTGCCGGCACGTGCCCCACCAGGGTGGGTCCACGCGCCTGCGCGACGTGGTGCTGGGCCGCTTCGAGCAGGCCAAGGACGACGACTCGTTCCCGGTGCAGCCGCCGCGCGCGCTCTACGAGATCCGCAAGGCCCTCGGCCGCGACGACATCCTGATCTCGGACGTCGGCCTCCACAAGCTGTGGATCGGGCGCATGTTCCCGGCCTATGAGCCCAACACCGTGCTGATCGCGAACGGGCTCGCGGGCATGGGATTCGCGGTGCCCGCGGCCGTCGGGGCGAAGCTCGTCCACCCCAACCGCAAGGTGGTCACGGTGAACGGCGACGGCGGCTTTCTGATGAACGCCCAGGAGCTCGAAACCGCCGTGCGCCTGAAGACGCCGTTCGTGAACGTGATCTGGGAGAACGGGCAGTACGGCTCGATCGTCTGGAAGCAGGACAAGAAGTTCGGCAAGCACTTCGGCACCGACTTCACCAACCCCGACTTCGTGAAGCTGGCCGAGGGCTTCGGCATGCCGGCCTGGCGCTGCGACTCGGCCGACGAGTTCGGCGAGCGGCTGAGACAGGCCCTGGCGCTGGACGTGCCGTCGCTGATCGTGCTGCCGATCGACTACTCCATCGACGTAGCCATCTCTGAGGAACTTGGAACGGAGACCGTTGCAACATGAGCATCGCCGCTGAGGAACACACAGTCGTAGACAAGGTCCAGAAGAAGCTCTACATCGGAGGCGAATGGCGCGACGCGTCGGGCGGCGGGACGCTCGAGGTGATCGACCCAGCCACCGAGGAGCCGATCTGCGAGGTCGCCGACGCGACTCCCGAGGACGCCCGGGCCGCGCTCGACGCCGCGGTTTCGATGCAGGCCGAGTGGGCCGCCACGCCGGCCAACGACCGGGCGGGCATCCTCTGGAAGGCCTTCGAGGTGATCGTCGAGCGCGCCGACGAGCTGGCCGTGCTGATGACCCTCGAGATGGGCAAGCCGGTCAGCGAGTCGAAGGCGGAGATCATCTACGCCGCCGATTTCTTCCGCTGGTACTCCGGCGAGGCGCTGCGGATGGAGGGCACCTACAAGCAGTTCGCCAACGGCACCAGCCGGGTGATCGTGATGAAGCAGCCCGTCGGGCCGAGCCTGATGATCACGCCCTGGAACTTCCCGCTGGCGATGGGCACGCGCAAGCTCGGCCCGGCGATCGCGGCCGGCTGCACGAGCGTGGTCAAGCCGGCGTCGCAGACGCCGCTGTCGATGCTCGCGCTGGGCCAGATCCTCGAGGAGGTGGGGCTGCCGGGCGGGGTCGTCAACATCTTCACCACCTCGTCCTCGGGCGCCACCACGGGCCCGCTGATCGAGGACCCGCGCCTGCGCAAGCTGTCGTTCACGGGCTCGACCGAGGTCGGGCGCAACCTGATCGCGGCGTCGGCCAAGAACGTGCTGAAGGTGTCGATGGAGCTGGGCGGCAACGCGCCGTTCCTGGTGTTCGACGACGCCGACCTGGACGAGGCCGTCGACGGCGCGCTGCTGGCCAAGATGCGCAACATCGGCGAGGCCTGCACCGCGGCCAACCGCTTCCACGTTGCAGAGTCGGTCCGTGAGGAGTTCGCCGCGCGGCTCGCCGAAAAGATGGGTTCGCTGAAGCTCGGTCGCGGCACCGAGGCGGACGTGAAGGTCGGTCCGCTGATCGACCAGCCGTCGCGCGAGAAGGTGGCCGAGCTGGTCGAGGACGCGCTGTCGCGCGGCGCCAAGCGGGTCATCGGCGGCGAGCTGCCGGACGGGCGCGGCTACTTCTACCCGCCGACGGTGCTGGACGACGTGCCGCCGGACGCCCGCGTCTTCCACGAGGAGATCTTCGGCCCGGTGGCGCCGATCGGCACGTTCTCCTCGGAGGAGGAGGCGATCGCGCGGGCCAACGACACGGAGTACGGATTGGTGGCCTACGTGTTCACGCGCGACATCAAGCGGGCGATCCGGGTGTGCGAGGGGCTCGAAACCGGAATGGTCGGCCTGAACCAGGGCATGGTCTCGAACGCCGGGGCGCCGTTTGGGGGCGTGAAGCAGTCCGGGATCGGGCGCGAGGGCGGCCACGAGGGGTTGGAGGAGTTCCTCGAGACGAAGTATGTGGCGGTGAATCTGTAGGGCCCCGACGGTGGGGGCCGGGGCCGCCGCGCTTGCCCCGTCCGCGGGACCTGCTCGCTCGCTGCGCTCGCTCGTTCGCTACGCCTCCGGCTCGCTCTGACACGGTCCGCGGCCGGGGCAACCGCGCCGGCCCCGGAGGACGCAGCACCCGCTCGATGAACTCGCCCTTCTCGCGCGTGTAGCGCTCGTAGTCGGCGCCGTCGAGCGTGGCCTTCAGCGCGTTGTACTCGTCGAGCAGCGCGGCGTCGCGGGTCAACGCTTCGATGAATGGCCGGAAGATCGAGTCCTCGTCCGAACCGGACACGACCAGTTGCACGCCCACCGGTGGGTCGGTGGCGTCCAAGTCGACGAAGCTCGCGAAGGTGGCCGTCCAATTCTCGGCCTGGTGCACCGCATAGGTGGTGCGAAGCGCCCGCACCGCCGGCTCGAAGTCGCCGGCTGCCACCCGCACGAGTAGGTCGAGGTCCCCCTTCGTCAGCGCGCCGGGGACGGCTGTCGAACCGACGTGCTCCACATCGGCGCCGGGCAGGAGATTCGAGATCCGCCCTCGATGCCTCCGAAAGGCGGTTTCAACCGCCTCCCTGATTTCGGCCACTGGTCGGATCCGAATCACCGGCACGGTCGTCCCGCCGCTCACTTCACCACGCGGTAGGCGAGGTGCGTCACGCCCGTGGGCGATTCCAGTACCCGGGTGCACTCGACGTCGACCGGCGCGTCGGCGAGGTGGCCCTCGAACAGCCTCACGCCGTCGCCGAGCAGCACCGGCACGACGTGCAGCTGGAACTCGTCGAGCAGCCCGGCCTTCAGGTACTGCTGCGCGACGCTCGCGCCGCCGCCGAGCGCGACGTTGCCCTCGCCCGCGGCGGCTCGAGCCTGCTCCAGCGCAGACTCGATGCCGTCGGTGACGAAGGTGAACGTGGTTCCGCCCTCTTTTAGGATTGGCTCGCGGGCGTGGTGGGTGAGGATGAACACGGGATGGTGGAAGGGCGGGTCGTCGCCCCACCACGCGTCGGCGTTGGGGTCGTCCTCCCATGGGCCCGCGCCGCCGCTGAACATCCGCCGGCCCATCACCGTGGCGCCGGCAGCGCGCACCGATTCCTCGACCACTGCCGAGTCCGCGTTGCTTTCGCCACCCTCGAGCCCATGCGCCGCGCGCCAGCTCTCGAGCCCGAAGATCCACTCGTGCAGGCGTTCACCGCCGTCGCCCAGCGGTTGGTCGAGGGTCTGTTCCGGTCCCGCGACGAACCCGTCGAGAGACACCGAGATGTCGAGCGTGAGCTTTGTCATGGGAGTCAGGACCCTTCGACGGCGCGCAAATCATCGCGACTGCAGGATCGGTTGCGACCCTTGGCCTGGCTCAGAAAGGCCCCGAAACCAAAGGTATGCGTTACGTCCGGCAGCTCGCCGGCGTGGTCATGATCGTAGGGACGCTTTCGTTGGGTATTGCTGAGCAGGCAGCCGCGAGCAGCGCCAACGTGGCCGCGCTTCAGGTGGCACTCAAGGCACTCGGCCTCTATCCCGTTTCGGTGGATGGCGTGAAGGGCCCGTTCACCGAACGCGGGGTGCGCTCGCTGCAGCAGCGGCGGCGCCTCATGGTCGACGGCGTGCCCGGCCCGCAGACCCGGCACGCGCTGGGTAGGCGCGGTCGCCCGCAACTGGGCTCGCGCGTCATGCACCGCGGCCAGCGGGGCTGGGACGTCGCGGCCCTCCAATTCATGCTCCACCGTCGCGGCTACGCGCCCGGCGGCATCGACGGCGGCTTCGGGGCGGGCACGCACGACGCCGTGGTCGCCTTCCAACGCGCAGCCGGCCTGACCGTGGACGGCCTGGCCGGGTCGGGCACCATCGCGGCTCTGCGCGATCGATCCGGCGGCCCGACGCGCACGCTCACCGGCCCGATCAGCTTCTTCCGCCCCGTGGCGGGACCGATCGGCGACCGCTTTGGCGCACCCCGCGAGAACGGGCGCAAGCACTCGGGGATCGACTTCCCGGTCGCGTACGGCACGCTCATCGAGGCGGCCGGCGTCGGCACGACGGTCTTCGCCGGCTACAACAGCGGCGGCTACGGCAACCTGGTCGTGATCCAGCACCGGCTCGGCTACACCACGTGGTACGCGCACATGTCGCGAATCACCTCGTGGGCGGGCGAGCACGTCGAGGGCGGCACCCGGATCGGCTACGTCGGCTCGACCGGACACTCCACGGGGCCGCACCTGCACTTCGAGGTGCGCCTCAACAACGTGCCTATCGACCCGCTCCCGTACATGCTCGCCGGCACGGCCGCCCGCGCGCCAACGGGGGTCACGGTGCGCGCCAGCTGCGCGGACCCGGCCGCCTACGCGACGGCGCGCATCGACGACTGTCAGTAGCCCGAAGCGCCCGGCTTGGCCGGGTCGCAGGGTTCGCTCAGGTGCTCGTGCCGCGCGCCATCGCGCGCAGGTCGAGGGCGGCCTCGAGCGTCTGCTCGTCTACGCCCTTCTCCAGCGCGACCTCGCGGATCGTGCGCTGCGAGGCGACCGCCTCGTTGACGATCTCCGTGGCGCGGTCGTAGCCGATGTGCGGGTTGAGCGCGGTGGCGATGGCGGGCGTCGACTCGGCGTGCCGGCGCAGCACCTCCTCGTTCGCCTGCAGCCCGTCGACACACCTCTCCGCGAGCAGCCGGCTGGCGGAGGTGAGGATGCGGATCGACTCGAACAGGTTGCGCGCGATCACGGGCACTCGCACGTTCAGCTCGAAGGCGCCCTGGGTCCCGGCCACCGTGATCGCGGTGTCGTTGCCGATCACCTGCGCTGCCACCTGCAGCACCACCTCGGGGATCACCGGGTTGACCTTGCCCGGCATGATCGAGGAGCCCTTCTGGAGCTCGGGGAGCTGCAGCTCGCCCAGTCCCGTGCGCGGGCCTGAGCCCATCAGCACCAGGTCGTTGGCGATCTTGGTCAGCGACACGGCCACGACCTTGAGCGCCCCGTGCAGCTCCACCAGCGCGTCGCGGTTGGCCTGCGCCTCGAAGCGGTCGCGCGGAGCCTCTCCGAGCCCCAGCTTCTCGCGCACACGCTCGGCGAACTCGGGGTGGGTGTTGAGGCCGGTTCCGGTGGCGGTGCCGCCCAGCGGGATCTCGGTGGCGCGGCCGAGGGCGTCGCGCACACGGTCACGGCCGAGCGCGATCTGCGCCGCGTAGCCGCCGAACTCCTGGCCCAGCGTCACCGGTACGGCGTCCATCATGTGGGTGCGGCCCGCCTTCACCACGTCGGCCCACTCGTCGGCCTTGCGCTCCAGCGAGTCGGCCAGCCGCTCGAGCGCCGGCACCAGCTCGGAGCGGATCGCGTCGACCGCGGCCAGGTGGACGGCCGAGGGGAACACGTCGTTGGACGACTGGCCCATGTTCACGTGGTCGTTGGCGTGGGCGCCGTCGCCGGCGAGGTTGGCGATCACCTCGTTCGCGTTCATGTTCGTCGAGGTGCCCGAGCCGGTCTGGAAGACGTCGATCGGGAACTGGTCGTCGTGCTCGCCGCCTGCCACCTCGTCGCCGGCCTGGGCGATCCGCTCGGCCAGGTCCGCGTCCAGCAGGCCGAGCTCGGCGTTCACGCGCGCGGCGGCGGCCTTGATGCGGCCGAGCCAGTGCACCACGGGCGCCGGAACGGGCTCGCCCGACACCGGGAAGTTGTCTATCGCCTTGCTGGTTTCCGAGCCCCAGAGCTCTTGCCGTGTCGCCATCGCCGGGGAGGCTATCGCTCGTAACTTGCACCGGGTCCGGCAATTAAGCCGTGCAGTGCCCGTCGGGGGCAGGCGCGGGGCCGATTTCCGTGTTCTGATCGCACAAGCCGTGTCCGCCCTGACCCACATAGAACCCTCGTCCACGCCGCCCGGGCCCGACCGCCCCGGCTCGATCCGCTTCTGCACGCGTTGCGGGAACGTGTCGGAACAGCCGAAGGGCCTGCTTCACGTACCCCACCGGGTGTGCGACCGCTGCGAGGAAGGCGTGCTCCTGACCTGCAGGCGCGACGCCCTGCTGCCCTCGGATTCCGCGGCATTCCTGATCTGCACGTACGAGCTGACCGTGAGCGCCGTGAGCGAGGCCGGCGAGCCGATCTTCGGGACCCAGGACGCGCTGGCGGGCGCTCAGCTGCTCGACCTGGCGACCTGTCCGCTCGGCGACGATCAGCTCGCCCGGCACGCCGCGCTGGCCGCCCAGCGCGCCCGCGAGCCCGTCGTCGTGCCGATGCGGCTCCGCTCCGCCGAGGGCGAGGCGCTGGGCATGCTGGCCGCCCGGATCGCCACCTGCGGGCCTCCGCGCGCGGCCCTCGTGACCGTACAGCCCACGGGCTTCGGCCGCCGCTAGCCGCCCGCCGCCCGGCAGGCGCTTCGGGTGCAAGAACCGCTGCACGGGTTGCACGACAAACGTCCAGCCGGGAGAAAGCTCCACTCAAGATGTTGGGGCTAATGCCGAAAACCCGTGCAAGAGCGCAACGTGCCTTCGAGTGGAGGGTGCGACGTGCGAAGTAATGGCGCACAGCTGCTGCGCTTCACACGGGACGGAGGCGACGTGAGCGGGATCAGGACAAATGCGGCCGCAGAACTTCTCGGGGTAAGCCCGAACACGCTGCGCAGCTGGGAGCGCCGCTTCAGCTATCCGAAGCCGCGCCGCACGCAGGGCGGTCACCGCCAGTACGACCTGGCCGAGCTGGAGTCGCTGCGGCGTGCGTTGATGGAGACGCACAACATCTCGTCCGCCATCGAGCTCGCGCGCCAGCGCGGCGACGGGCCGAGCACGCCCAGCCGCCTGCTCGACGCCTGGGACCACTTCGACGAGGTCCTCGCCGACCGCGTCATGGAGGAAAGCCTCGCCGTGCGCTCGATCGAGCGCAGCATCGAGGAGGTGCTGCTGCCGGCGCTCGAGCTGGCCAGCGACCGCGAGAGCCGCGAGGCCGAGCGGGAGCTCGCCTTCCGCTGGGCGACCGGCTGGCTGTACGCCTCCCGGCGCGTGGCGCCGCCGGCGAGCCGCTCGCAGGGCGTGCTGCTGTTCGACTCGAGCCCGCGCCTCGACCTGGAGTCGCTGCACGTGCAGGCGCTCGAACTGGGCCTGCGTCGCGCCGGCTTCAAGACGCTGCTGCTCGCCTTCGACCTTCCGCCCGAGCGCGTGGTGCGCGCCATCCGGGCGCTCGACCCGACCGCCTTCGTGTTCTGCGGCGGCGAGGCCACCCTCGAGGTGGTCGGCCGGCTCGTGTACACGGTGCGCCAGGTCGGCTCGGCCGCGCCGGTGTTCGAGTACCGCGAGGCGATGCCGGTCACAGGCGATCACGGCATCCCGTCGCTGGGCGGCCAGCCGATCGAGGCCGTGGAGCGCCTCAAGGGCTACGTCGACAGCGGCCGCATCGAGCAGGCCACCGCCGCGCCCGAAGTCGCCGACGAGGCCACGGCCCGCCGCGTGGCCATGGCGAACGCCCGCCGCGCGGGTTAGTCACCCCACCGTTACAAACGGCAGCAATGAGGTGACGGTCGGAGCGCCTTGGCGCGAGTGTGGGTAGCGAAACGCGCGCATATGACGCTGAGCGCAGCCCACACTCGGCTGGGGCCGCGCTCGTTGCCGCAGTTTGGGCGCCCAGCGCGGCGGCCGCGCGGGGACGGCGGGGGGTCGCGGGCGAACAACGTCCGGAACCCCGCCTACAGTGCCGCCGGGATGCCGCTCGAGCTCGGCGATCCGCTCGCACATCGTGCGCTGCAGGCGCTCCTGCGCGCTGAGGCGGCCGTGCGCCGCCGGGTCGCCGCCGAGCTGAGCCGGGAGGGGGTTTCGGCCGCCGGCTTCTCGGTGCTCGTCGTTCTGACCACGGCCGGCGGCTCGGTGGAGCTCAGGACCGTGCGCCGGCGGCTGGGCTGGTCCAAGGCCAACGCCACCGAGGTGACGGACACGCTCGAGGCGCGCTACCTCGTCCGGCGCCGGCGCGACCCCGCGGACCGGCGCATCGTCCTGGTGGACCTCACGATGCTCGGCCGCGAGCTCGTCGAGCGTCTCTTTCCCGAGCACTCGGACCGCGTGGCGCGGGCGTTCGGAGCCCTGGACGAGGGCGAGAAGCGCTCGCTCGCGGAGCTCTGCCGCAAGCTCGCCGCTTAGCGCGTCGCGCCCACGTGGGCCACCCACACCGTGACGATCCGTGAGCCGATGCGCCCGCGGGCGATGCCCATCCCGACCCAGCGGTAGCCGCGTGAGAGCAGCACGGCACGGTGGGTCGGCGAGTTCATCCATTGACCGATCGTCTGCTCCGGCTTGGCGGTCCAGCCGGAGTGCAGCGCGAGCGTCTCGCCCGCGCGGGCGAACTGGCTGCCCACGGCGATCCGCGACGCGTGGCCGAAGTAGTCGGTATCGATCATCTGGCGGGCGTAACGCTCGGACGACCGTTCCAGCGCGTCCGACCCGCGCAACGCCGCCAGGCCGTTGGCCTGGCGGACCTGGTTGAGCTGGTCGATCGCTTCCTCCTGCGGGCTGGCTGCGGCGGTGGCGGCCGGCAAGAGGGCCACGGCTATGAGAAAACCGGCCAGGAGGGCGGCCGGGAGGCGGTGCAAGGCTAATCCCCTTTTCCAACGGCCTACGGGGTTAGCTGACGGGCTCGCACAGGAAAGGTTGCGCGCCGGCTCTGTTGGCCGGTTAGCCCCGCACTACTTGGGTCCCCCGCTCACCGCCGGCCGGGTGCCGGAGGCGATTCGGCGATTCATCCGGAGTGTTATCAGGTCGCGCCTAGAATCGACGCCACCCGTGGCCCGTTATACCCAAGTCGACTCAGGCCAAAGCTTCCCCGAGCTGGAGCAGGCCGTGCTCGAGCGCTGGCGCGAGCGCGACGTCTTCCACGAGTCGATCCGCCGGCGCGAGGGCTCGCCGCGCTTCGTGTTCTACGAGGGACCGCCGACCGCCAACGGCCGGCCCGGCTCGCACCACGTCCTCTCGCGGGTCTTCAAGGACGTCTTCCCGCGCTTCAAGACCATGCGCGGCCACTTCGTCCCGCGCAAGGGCGGATGGGACTGCCACGGGCTGCCGGTCGAGCTGGAGATCGAGAAGGAGCTCGGGTTCACCTCGAAGGAGGACATCGAGCGCTACGGCGTGGAGGAGTTCAACGCCAAGTGCCGCGAGTCGGTGCTGCGCTACGTCGACGAGTGGAACGCCCTGACGGAGCGGATCGGCTTCTGGATCGATACCGATGACGCCTACTTCACGCTCGACAACACATACATCGAGTCGGTCTGGTGGTCGCTCAAGCAGGTCTGGGAGAAGGGGCTGCTGGTGGAGGGCCACAAGGTCGTGCCCTACTGCACCCGCTGCGGCACCGCGCTCTCGTCGCACGAGGTGGCGCTCGGCTACCGGGACGTGGTCGACCCGAGCGTGTTCGTGCGCTTCCCGCTGCGAGACGAGCCGAACGTGTCCCTGCTCGCCTGGACGACCATGCCGTGGACGCTCGTCCCGCACGCGGCCATCGCCGTGGACCCCGATGTCACCTACGTGCGCGCCCGGCTCGGCGACGAGACGCTGATCCTGGCCGAGGCGCTCGTGGAGCGGGTGCTGGGCGAGGACGCCGAGATCGAGGAGCGCGTGCCCGGCTCCGCCCTGCTCGGCCTGCGCTACGAGCCCCCGTTCCCCTACATCTCCGACTACGGCGAGAAGGGCCACACGGTGCTGGCCGGCGACTTCGTCTCGATCGAGGACGGCACCGGCGTGGTCCACACCGGCGCGGCGTTCGGCGAGGACGACTTCCGCCTCGCCACGGAGAACGGCCTCACGATCCAGAACCCGGTCCGCCCCGACGGCACGTTCGACGAGCGCACCGGCCCGTTCGCCGGGATGTACGTGCGCGATGCCGACGCGCCGATCATCGAGGCGCTGCGCGAGTCGGGCCGGCTGTTCCGAGCGGGTGAGTACGAGCACGCCTACCCGCACTGCTGGCGCTGCGACACGCCGCTGATCTACTACGCCAAGACGAACTGGTACGTGCGCACGACGGCCGTGAAGGACCAGCTGCTGGCCGCCAACGAGACGATCCAGTGGTACCCCGAGCACATCAAGCACGGCCGCTTCGGCAAGTGGCTCGAGAACAACGTGGACTGGGCGCTCTCGCGCGAGCGCTACTGGGGCACGCCGCTGCCGGTCTGGCGCTGCACGAACGACGCCGACCACGTGGTGTGCGTCGGCTCGCTGGCGGAGCTGGCCGAGCGCGGCGGCACGCCGCCGGACGACATGCACCGCCCCTACGTCGACGAGGTCGTCCTGCGCTGCGAGGACTGCGGGGGCGAGATGCGGCGCGTGGCCGACCTGATCGACGTGTGGTGGGACTCGGGCTGCATGCCCTTCGCCCAGTGGCACTCCCCGTTCGAGAACGAGGACGAGTTCGAGCGCAACTTCCCGGCCGACTACATCTGCGAGGCGCTCGACCAGACGCGCGGGTGGTTCTACTCGCTGCTCGCGGTGTCGGTGCTGCTGTTCGGCCGGGCGTCGTACCGGACCTGCCTCTGCCTCGGCCTGATCCTCGACCCCGACGGGCAGAAGATGTCCAAGTCGAAGGGCAACGTGGTGGTGCCCTGGGACGTGCTGGACACCCACGGGGCGGACGCCTTCCGCTGGTACTACTTCACCTCGAAGCAGCCCTGGGACGGCTACCGCTTCTCGCTCGAGACGGTCGGCGAGTCGGTCCGCCAGTTCCTCAAGCCGCTCTGGAACACGTACGCGTTCTACGTCCTGTACGCGAACGCGAACGGGATCGAGGACGTCGCCTCGGAGGGCGAGCCGAACGAGCTCGACCGCTGGATCGAGTCGCGCCTCGCCGCGACCACCGAGCGGGTGATCGATCGCATGGAGGACTACGACACGACCTTCGCCGGCCGGGCGATCGCCGATTTCGTCGACGAGCTGTCGAACTGGTACGTGCGGCTGTCGCGGCGCCGCTTCTGGGACGGGGACCCCACGGCCTTCGCGGTGCTGAATCGCTGTCTTGTGACGCTGTCCAAGCTGCTCGCGCCACTGACGCCGTTCGTGACCGATGCCATCTACGAGAACCTCGACGGCAGCGAGCCGTCCGTGCACCTGTGCGACTTCCCGGAGCCGGGCGCCCGCGACGAGCAGCTCGAGTGGGAGATGCAGGTGGTCCGCGACGCCGTGGAGCTCGGCCGCGCCGCCCGCGCGCACGCGAAGCTGAAGGTGCGCCAGCCCCTGCGCGAGGCCGTGGTGGTGGCTGCCGAGCGCGAGCGCGAGGCGATCGAGCGGCTGCAGCGCCTGCTCACCGAGGAGCTGAACGTCAAGTCGATCCGCTACGTCTCAGAGGCGGACGAGCTGGGCCGCTTCGAGGTGAAGCCCAACTACCGCGCGCTGGGCCCGCGGTTCGGCAAGCACATGCCGCAGGTGGCCGCGGCGATCGCGGCGCTGGATCCGGCTCGCCTGCGCGACGGCGGCCGTGCGGGCATCAACTTCGACGGCAAGGAGCACGACATCGGCCCGGAGGACGTCCAGATCGTGCTCCAGCCGCTGGAGGGCTACCAGGTCGAGCGCTCCGGAACGCACGCGGTGGCGCTCAACCTCGAGCTCGACGAGGGGCTGCGCCACGAGGGGCTGGCCCGCGAGGTGGTGCACGCCGTCCAGGCGGCGCGCAAGACCGCGGGCCTGAACGTGGAGGACCGCATCGCGCTCACGCTCGGCGGCGACGACGAGCTGCTGGCCGCGACGCGCGCGCACGAGGACTACGTGGCCGGTGAGACGCTCGCCACCTCGGTCACCTACGACGGCGCCGACGCCGACGCGGCGCGCGCCGAGATCGACGGAAGGCCCTTGCTGATCGCCGTGAGCCGCCAGTAGTCTGGCCCGACGATGCCGCTCCCGCCCGCGTTCGAGGATCGCAAGCCGGTCGAGCAGATCGTCGGCGCGGTGGTGGTGACGATGGTGTTCGGGCTCCTGACGGGCTTCGCGCTCGGCTGGAACGCGATCCTCTACTACGTCCTGGCCGGGCCGATCGCCATCACCGGCGGGTTCGTGGGCGGCATGGAGCACCGCACCGTCGACGAGGGCTTCGTGCGCGGCGCGATGGTCGGCCTCGTGTTCGGCAGCTTCATCCTGCTCGGGCTGGAGATCATCAACCAGGAACCCGAGGCGTACCTGGGCGACCCCCGGGCCGGGCTGGTGTTCGTCACGACGATCGCCAGCTCGATTCTCGGTGCCCTGGGCGCGGCGTACCGAGCGCGGCGCGAGCGCGAGCTCGGCGCCGCTTCGAGCTAGGCCGCGAGCGCCGGCTCGATCTCCTGCACGAGCCGGCTCTTCGGCAGGGCGCCGATGATCTGGTGGGCCACCTCGCCGTGCTTGAAGAGCAGCAGCGTGGGGATCGACATCACGTTGTACTTAGCCGAGGTCTGCGGGTTCTCGTCCACGTTGAGCTTGACGATCAGCAGGTCCTCGCGCTCGCCGGCGAGCTCCTCGAGGTGGGGGGCGACGATCCGGCACGGACCGCACCAAGGCGCCCAGAAGTCGACGAGCACGGGCCGGTCTGCCTCCAGCACCTCAGCCTGGAAGTTGGTGTCCGTCACCTCGATGATCGCGCCTGCCATATTCGAGCTCCTTGTCGCCGTCGCAGTACTATACAAAATATAGCGACCTTGGCGGCCGTGGAAATCAGGTCCGCAGGCGCAGCGCGGGGACCTTCCAGACCGCCTCCAGCGTGATCCGCGCGGTCATCTTGGATTGTCCCTCGCGCCGTTCTCGAAACACGATCGGCACCTCCGTCACGGACAGGCCGGCCTGGATCGCGCGGTAGGTCATCTCGATCTGGAAGACGTAGCCCTGGGCGTCCACCCCGCCGAAGTCGAGCGCATCGAGCGCCGCGCGGCTCCAGCACTTGAAGCCGCCCGTGAGGTCGCGCACCGGGATGCCCAGGATCAGGCGCGCGTAGGCGCAGCCGCCGCGGCTCTGGATGCGGCGCCGCAGCGCCCAGTTCTCCACGCCCCCGCCGGGCACGTAGCGCGAGCCGAGCACCACGTCGGCCGATCTCCCCGCCTCCATCAGGCGCGGCACGTCCGCGGGGTCGTGCGAGAAGTCGCAGTCCATCTGGAGCACCAGGTCGGCGCCGCCCTCCAGGGCGGCGGCGAAGCCGGCCAGGTAGGCGCGCCCGAGCCCGTCCTTGCTCGTCCTGTGGAGCACCTGCACCTGGGGCAGCTCGGCCGCCAGCCGGTCGGCGATCTGGCCGGTCCCGTCCGGCGAGGCGTCGTCCACGACCAGGATCGTGGGGGTCGCTCCGCCCTGCGCGAGCTGCGGCAGCACGGCCCGGACCATCGGCTCGAGGTTCTGCGCCTCGTTGTATGTCGGGAGGATCAGCCAGGCGCTCGGCACGAGGCGCGTACCCTAGCTCCGGAGTGCGCAACGGTGAGATAGCGGAGGCCTTCGAGGAGCTGGCCAGCCTCTACGAGCTGGACGGGGCGGTCGTGTACCGCGTCGTCGCCTACCGCAACGCCGCCAAGGCGATCCGCGAGGCAGGCGTGTCGGTTGAGGAGATGGCGCGCCAGGGGCGCGTGGAGGAGCTCTCCGGCGTGGGCAAGACGATCGCCGAGAAGATCGACCTGCTGCTCGAAACGGGCTCGATCCCGGCCTCCGAGAAGCTCAAGGCGCGTATCCCGTCGGGCCTGATCGCCGTCACCCGCATTCCCGGCCTCGGGCCGAAGCGGGCACGCCTGCTCTACGAGAACCTGGGCGTCGCCTCGCTCGACGAGCTGCGCGAGGCAGCCGAGCAGGGCCGCCTCAAGGACGTGCCCGGGTTCGGCCAGAAGGCCGAGGAGAACGTGCTGGCCGCCCTCGCGGGGGGCGCGGACGGCAGCGTCAAGACGCGCATGCTGCTGTCGAAGGCGCTGGCGATCGGCGAGGAGCTGGTCGCCGCCCTGCGCGACC
Source organism: Thermoleophilaceae bacterium (assembly GCA_034664125.1). Lineage (GTDB taxonomy): Bacteria > Actinomycetota > Thermoleophilia > Solirubrobacterales > Thermoleophilaceae > JACVRW01. The sequence goes on from JAXDIG010000016.1 coordinate 16,908, forward strand.
ACCCGTCCGCCCTGAGGGTGGAGCTGGCGGGCAGCGCGCGGCGCTGGGCCGACGCGGTCAAGGACCTGGACATCGTCGCGGCGTCGAGCGATCCCGCGGCGTTCGTGGAGGCGTTCAGCTCGTCGCCGGCGATCGACGTCGTGCACTCCTCCGGCGAGGGCGGCGCCAGAGCGCTGACGCACTCGGGGCTGCCCGTGGACCTGCGCATCGTGCCCGAGGACGCGTTCGGCAACCTGCTCCAGCACTTCACCGGCTCGGGCAAGCACAACGAGGCGCTGCGCACGGCCGCGGTCAAGCGCGGCCTGCACGTGAGCGAGTACGGGATCGCCGACGACCAGAGCGGCGACTCGATCGCCTACGCCACCGAGGAGGAGGTCTACGAGCGGCTCGGCATGCGGTGGATCGCGCCGGAGCTGCGCGAGAACCGGGGCGAGCTGGAAGCCGCGCGCGAGGGCCGGTTGCCGCAGCTGATCGAGCTCGACGACATCCGCGGCGACCTGCACATGCACACCACCGCCTCGGACGGCCACGCCTCGATCGAGGAGATGGCCGAGGCCGCGCGCGAGCGGGGCTACCAGTACGTGGCGATCACCGACCACTCGGCGAGCCATGGGTTCGGCGACGACGTGCAGCCCGACGAGCTGCTGCGTCAGGTCGAGCGGATCCGGGGGCTCGAGCTGGAGGGCATCACCGTGCTGGCCGGCACGGAGAGCAACGTGCTCCTGGACGGCTCGCTCGACTACGACGACTCGGTGCTTGAGCAGCTCGACTGGGTGGTGGCCAGCCTCCACACCTCGTTCCGGACGCCCGAGAAGGAGCAGACGGAGCGGATGATGCACGCGATGGAGCACCCGCTCGTGGACGCGATCGGGCATCCGACCGGGCGGCTGATCGAACGGCGCGCCCCTTATGCGATCGACATCGACCGCGTGATCGCCAAGGCCGTGGAAACGGGGACGTTCCTGGAGATCAACGCCAATCCGGACCGCCGCGACCTCAACGACGTGTACGCGAAGGCCGCCGGCGAGGCCGGTGTGACGCTCCTGATCGACTCGGACGCGCACTGGCCGCACACGCTGGCGAACATGCGCTACGGCGTCGCGACCGCGCGGCGCGCCTGGCTCACGGCCGGGCAGGTGGCCAACACGCGCCCCTGGGCGGAGCTGGACAAGCTGCGCAAGCGCTCGACCTAGTCCCTGGGCCGGCCCCCGGCCCCCGCGTTACAAACGGCAGCAAGGAGGGTGCGCCCGAAAGCGCTCCGCTAGTCACCCTCCGGGACGATCTTGCGCAGGCCGGGCAGGCGCAGCAGCTGCGGCCGGCCCAGCGGCGAGCTCCGGTCCAGCCAGAACTCCACTCCGTCGCGGCCCTCGATCGCCTCGACGGCGCGCGACTGGTTGCGCCACAGCAGGGCCACCAGCAGGCAGTAGCCGGTTGCGATAGCCGGGACCTGGGGGACGAAGAATCCCACGACCGCCGAGACGATCCCCAGCGCGATCAGGGGCCAGAGGCGGTTGAACAGCACCGTGCCGGGCTCGAGCTCGGGCAGCGTGTTGCTCTTCTTCGCCTCGACGAGCAGCGTCGCGATCCCGGGAGTGGTCATCAGGCGCCGCCCGAGCCAGAGCCCGACGAGCGAGGCGAGGCACCACCAGACGGCGGCGACGTAGACGAGCGTGTTCGTGTCCTCGCCGGCGGCCCCCACGACGGATACCACGGCCAGCGCGGTCGCCGTGCCGCCGAACAGCAGCACGGACACGCGCAGCAGGTCGCGGAACCTCACGGATCGGCCAGCACGGCCAGCACCTCGGCGAACCCCTCGACGCCGTCCACGACCACGTCGGCGCGCTCCACGATCGCGGCCGGTCCCTCCTCGGAGCGGACGCCCACGCGCAGCCCCACGTCGAGAGCACCCTCCTCCACGAGCGCGCTGAGCGCCCCGAAGGCGTCGAGGTCGGTCGTGTCGTCGCCCCCGAACAGCGCCGTGCGGGCGCCGCAGCGCTCGACCAGGTCGCGGACCGCCTGGCCCTTGTCGAAGGGCACTGGCGGGCGCAGCTCGAGCACCTTGCGCCCCCAGTGGGTCGCCAGGCCGGCATCCTCCGCCTCCCGGGCGATCTGCTCCACCCGCGCGAGCGCCGCCTCCTCGTCGGGAGCGCCGCGCCAGTGGAGCGCGCCGATCGGGCCCTTGTCCTCGATCCGAACGCGCAACCGGCGCAGGTCGGCGCTGTCGCGCTTCGCGATGAACTGCTTGACGCGCGCCTCCCAGCTCTTGAAGGCCGGGTTCGTCTGAGGCCGGACCGCGCCGGGCTCGAGCAGCTCGGCGCCGTGGGAGCCCGCGTAGACGATCCCGCCGACGCCGACCAGCCGGCGCGCCTCGGCCGCGGAGCGGCCCGAGATGCAGGCCACGCAGGCGTAGCGGCGGGCCAGGCGACCGAGCAGCACCGCCGTCTGCTTGCGCACCTGGGCGTCCTCGGCGCGGCCGACGATCGGCGCGAGCACGCCGTCGATGTCGCAGAAGACCGCGGCACGCGCCGGGTCCGCCGTGAGCGGGGCGAGAGCCTCCGCCAGCGCTTCAGATGTGTGAGCGGACACCGGCCGTAGTATGCCCCGCGATGTCGTCACGGTCTTGGTGGAAGCCCCCGGCTGAGCCGGCGGCGCACCGTTCACGCGGCTTGCGCCTGGCCGCCATCGCCACCGCGGGGGGCGCCTTCAGCGGCCTGTTCGGGGTCGGCGGGGGGACGGTGATCGTGCCGCTGCTCGTGCTCTGGCTCGCGTACCAGCAGAAGGAGGCCACCGGCACGTCGCTCGCCGCGATCAGCGTGATCGGGGCGCTCGCGGCGGGCGCGCAGGCGCTTTACGGGAACGTCGACCTCTCGCTGGGCCTGGCCATCGGGATGCCCGGCGTGGTCGGGGTGGTGGCGGGCACCGCGATCCAGCAGCGCATCTCGGAGCGGGCGGTGGCCGGCGCGTTCGTGGTGCTGCTGGTCGCGTCAGCCGCGGTGCTCGTGTTCTGACATGGACGCCCTCGACTGGACCGGCCTGCTCGGGCTCGCGTTCGCCGCGGGCGTGGCCAGCGGATTGCTCGGAGTCGGGGGCGGCATCCTCTTCGTGCCGGCGCTGGTGGTGTTTGCCGACAAGTCCCAGCTCGGCGCCGAGGCCACCTCCCTGGTGGCGATCGTGCTGGTATCGGCTGTCGGTACCTGGCGCCAGCAGGACTACGGCAACGTCCGGTTGCGCGACGGGCTGGTCATCGGGGCTTTGTCGCCACTGGGAGTCCTGCTCGGCGTCGGACTGGCCAACGCCGTTCCGGAGCGGGCCCTCGAGCTGTCGTTCGCCGCGGTCCAGCTCCTTTTCGCCTGGCAACTCGCCAAGAGCGCGGGACTCCGCTAGGTTCCCAACCGGTGGAGATCCTCGACGTAAGGACCGAGGACCGCAACGGGCTCGTGCATGTCGCTCTCGTAGGCGAGTTGGACCTGTCCACGGTCGCGAAGGTGCAGGAGGAGCTGCGCCGGGTCGAGGCGTCCTCGCCGCCGACTCTGGTGGTCGACCTCTCCAAGCTGACGTTCCTCGACTCCACCGGCCTGCGCTGCATCGTGACCGCCGACGAGCGGGCGCGCTCGGAGGGTCGCCGCATTGTCATCGTGCGCGGCCCCAACGCCGTGCAGCGGGTGTTCGCGATCACTCGTCTGGACGACCGGCTCGATATGGTCGACGACGCCGGCGCGATCGACTGAGCAGACGCCTTTGAGCATCCCTCGCGGCGTTTGAGCACCCGCCAAAAGGGTGATAATCGGACGTGGTCGGTAGGGAACTGTCCGAGAGGGTGGTGCACGAGTGGCTGTGACTGTTGCGGCTGCCGAACCCGCGACGCCCGATGCGCCGGAGGTCCGGCAGCACGAGGACGAGCGGCTCCTGCAGCGCTACCACGGTGAAGGCGATCTGGATGCCCGCGAGCGGCTCGTGCTGCGCTTCATGCCGCTCGCGCGCCAGCTGGCCTCGCGCTATCGCCACGCCGGCGAACCGCTGGAGGACCTGGTGCAGGTGGCGTGCGTAGGCCTGCTCAAGGCGGTCGACCGCTACGACGTCGAGCGCGGCACCGGCTTTGCCCGCTACGCCGTGCCGACCATGCTGGGCGAGCTGAAGCGCCACTTCCGCGACAAGGGGTGGGCGCTGCGCGTGCCGCGGGCCACCCAGGAGCTGGCGCTCAAGGTCAGTGACGCGCTCGGCACGCTGCCGGCGAAGCTCGGGCGCTCGCCGCGGCCGCGTGACGTTGCCGAGGCGATCGGCGTGCCGGTGGAGGACGTGCTCGAGGCGATGGAGGCGGCGACGGCGTACGAGACTGCCTCCCTCGACGCGCCGCGTCCGGGCGCCGACGACGAGGAATGGACCCATGCGGACGCGCTCGGCGGCGAGGACCATGGCTACGAGCTGGTCGAGCTGGGTGAGACGCTGCGCGGCACGCTCGACGCTCTGCCCGCTCGTGAGCGGCTGATCCTCAGGCTGCGCTTCGAAGAGGACATGACCCAGGCGGAGATCGCCGCGTGCGTCGGCGTGTCCCAGATGCACGTCTCGCGCTTGCTGCGCCGTTCACTGGACCGCCTGTCGGCGGTCGGCGCCGCGGCGGCATAAAAACGGGTCGACCGTCGCTCGCCGGCGTCCTGTGAAGTCCGCCGGCTAGCTCCGCCCGACCCTGGTCTCGTCGCTACCCGAGCCCCGTCGGGGAAAAACAAGCGCCCCCTCCGGCAGCGGCACGTCCGGCGTGCGGGCAAGGGCGGCGGCCACGATGATCAGGTGCAGGCCGGGAGCGAACCGGGAGGGCCTGCCGTCGCCGGCCGGGTCGTAGTTCGCGCGCGCATCCAGTAGCGCCATGATCGCCCGGTACAGCGGGGCGTGGGGGTCGCCGTCCCCGACGTCGCAGGCGAGCGCCGCGAGCGCCAGCGTCTCGCTCGGCTCCACGCCGGCGAACATCTGGCCGATCGCGCTCAGCAGGAACGAGTACACCCGCTCCAGCAGCGGATCGCGCGAGAGCGACTCGATGCCGGGTGCGGGCCCGAGGTCGAGCGGGTCCTCGCGCTCGGCCAGCCGGCGCGCCTGAGCGCCCAGCACCCCGCGCACGCCGTCCGGGCTGATCCCCACCTGCAGCCCGTGCCGGATCGCCATCGTCGCGGCGAAGGACGGCGTGCCGTAGGGCGCGTCGCTGGCCATCAGGATCTGGCCGGGCGGCACGAGCGCGAACAGGGCCTGGACGTCGCTGGGCGACCACCACGCGGTGTCGAAGAACAGGTTCGGGTGAGCGGGCGCCTCGCGCCAGATCCACGACAGGTCCGAGATGCCGGCGTGAGCGAGGATCAGGCGCAGGCCGGGGTGGCGGGAGCAGACTTCGATCGCGTGGCGCCCCAGCGCGGGAATGCCGCGGCCGGCGTGGCAGAGGATCGGCAGGCGCTGCTCGTCGGCCAGCGCGAACACGTCCTGAAGCGCCGGGTGGTCGAGGTTGAAGCCCTCGGCGCGCGGGTGCAGCTTGATCCCGCGTGCGCCGTTGGCGAGGCAGCGGCGAGCCTCGGCGAGCGGTTCGTCATGCGGGTCCAGGCGGCAGAACGGGAACAGCCGCCCACCGCTGGCAGCCGCCTCGGCGGCGACCATGTCGTTCGCCGCCGGGTACCCGTCCGGCTCGTGCATCGGGAACACGAACGCGCTCGCGTCCACGCGCTCGAGCGCTTCGACCAGCTCGATGCGGGTGCATCTGTACCCGTCGGGATCGTTCGCCCCGATGTGGGTGTGGACGTCGAATACCTCCACGCCGGGGACCTCCGCGCGCATGCGCTCGTACCACGGCAGCAGGCCGGCGTCCGACACCATCGGGCGGCCAGCCTAGCGGTAGGGTGTGACGCGGACTCGCCCCCGGCTCGAGGAGTCGAAGGCACGATGGCAGCGCACGAGGTCCGCGACGAGCGCGTCGACGGCCTCGATGGGATCGCCCTCGTCTCGCACGAGCGGGACCTGCGGGCTGCGTTCGTCCCAGGCGCCGGCATGGTCGGGCACTCACTCACCCATCGCGGCGAGGAGCTGCTCGGGCAGCGCGGAGGGCTGAACGCCTACCGTGAGCGCGGGTCCAGCTTCGGCATCCCGCTGCTGCATCCCTGGGCAAACCGTCTTGCGGGGCTGACCTACTCGGTGGGCGGCCGGCGCGTCGAGCTGGACCCGCGGCGCTCGCCGGTCCATCTGGACGCGAACGGCCTGCCGATCCACGGACTCCTGGCCGCGTACCCGCACTGGCAGGTCGTCGGCCGCACGCCCGGCAACGGCCGTGCCGCGATAGGTGCGCGCCTCGATTTCGGGGCGCACGAGGAGCTGATGGCCGCCTTCCCCTTCCCGCACGAGGTGCACGTGCAGGCCGAGCTGGCGGACGAGACGCTCACGATCGCGACGATCGTGCTGCCGACCGGAGACGTGGCGGTGCCGGTTTCGTTCGGATGGCACCCCTACCTGCGCCTGCCGGGGGTGCCGCGCGCGGAGTGGCGCGTGGAGCTGCCTGTGCGCCGCAGGGCCGTGCTGGACGAGCGCAGGTTGCCGACCGGCGCGACCGAGCCTGTGACGATCGAGCCGGGCCCGCTCGGCGAGCGCACCTACGACGACCACTTCGTGGAGCTGGAGCGGCCCGCCGTCTTTGCCCTCGAGGGCGGCGGCAGGCGGATCGAGGTCGAGCTGGGACAGGGCTACCCCTATGCCCAGGTCTACGCTCCGCTCGGTGGCGAGGAGGAGCCCTACATCTGCTTCGAGCCGATGACCGCCCCGGTCAACGCGCTGGTGAGCGGGGATGATCTGGGCAGCGTGCCGCCCGGGGGCAGCTTCCGGGCCGAGTTCAGCGTACGCGTCACCGGCTGAGCGCTCGGTTCTGCACCTCCAGCAGGAAGTGATCGGGCTCGTCGCCCTGCCTGACGAGCTTGATCCGGCCGGCCACGGGCACCAACAGCCCCTGGGCGTGCACGTAGCCGGTGTTGACCTCGGCGGACTCGATCGCCCCGGCGAGCATCCGATCCATCTGCTCGCGGTGCTTGGGCAGGTTCGCGTGGTCCATGACCGGCGGCCAGGTGGCCGCCGCGAACTCGCCCTCCGGGTAGCCGACCAGCTCCGTGAAGGCCTGGTTGAGCTCGCGGAAGTGACCGTCCAGGGCGATCGTCGCCATCGGGTTGGCGGCGTCGTCGAAGCCCGGGCGAGGCTCGCGGGAGGGACCCGAGTCGGCCGGGCGACCGAACAGCGGGCGGTGCACGCCGTTTCCGCGGGCCTGCAGGGGCTCGAGCAGCTCGTTGGCGTTGTCCCGATCCAGCGCCCATCGGGCCGCCGCGGCGTCGACGCCCGCCTCCTCGGCGGACTGGCGCGCCTGGGCGGCCGCCTCGGCCGCCGCGGCAGCCGCCTGCTCGGCCTGCTGGGCGCGCCGCTCCGCGGCCTCGACCGCGGCCGCCACGCGCTCGGCGGCGGTGTCGGCGCTGCGCGCGTGCTCGCCGGCGCGGCCCGCGTGGCGCTCCGACGTGACGGCCGCCTCCTCCGAGCGCCCCGCGTGGCGCTCGGAAGCCCACGAGGCATCGCGTGCCTGGCCCGCGTGGCCCTCCGCCGTCCCGGACGCCTCACGCGCGCGCCCGGCGTGGCTGTCGGCCGCCGTGGACGCGCCCTGGGCGCGCTCGGCGTGGCCGTCCGCGGCGCTCGCGGCATCCTGCGCATGCACGGCCCGCTCGCCGGCGGAGGTGGCAGCCGCCTCGGCGCGCGCGGCCCGCCCCTCGGCGGCCTCGGCGGCTTGCTGCACGCGCCCGGCCTGCTGCTCCACGAGTCCCTCGACCTGCGCGGCCGCGGCGGCCACCTCACGCGCCCCTGCGGTGCCCGACTCGAGCGCCGCCAGCGCCTCGGTCACCTCGGCCGCACGCGAGTCGATGGCCGCCAGCGTCTCGCGGGCCGTCTGCTGGGCGCGCGCGGCCTCGCTCTCGAGCTGCCGCGCCCGGCGCCCCTCGGCCTCCACCGCCTCGATGGCCTGCTCCGCGCGCCCGAGCCGGTCGGCCACCGCGCCCGCCGCCGCCGAGGCCTCCGACGAGTGGCTGCGGGCCAGCTCCACGGCCTCCTCGGCGCCCTGGGCCAGCCGCTCGACGGTCGACTGCGTCGCGCGGACGGCGTCCGCGGCCTCGCGTACCTCCTGCGCCACGGCCAGCAGCTGCTCGGAGCTGGATGCGCCCTCCGCGGCTCCCGCGCGCAGCTCCGTCAGCTCCTCCCGCAGGTCGCTCAGGAGCCGGCGCGCCTCCTCGTCGCCGACCGCCTCCAGCTGTACCTGCTCGATGCGGGCGCCGAGGCCCTCCACCAGCGACCGCGTCGCGTCCAGCTCCGCGCGCAGCCGGGTTTCGCCCTCGCCCCGTCCGCGCTCCGCGGCCAGCGCCTGCTCGAGCGCCTCGAGCTGGGCGCGTGTGGCGGCCTGCTCGTCGGCCAGCCCGCGGCGTTCCTCGGCGCCCGCGCGCTGGATCTCCTGCAGTCGCGCGCGCGTCTCCGCGAGCTGGTCCACAAGGGAGTCGGTGCCCTGGGCGCGCTCGCCGGCCAGCTCCTCGAGCCGCTCGCGCGCGAAGGCCAGCTGCACCTCCAGCACGTCGCGGTCGGTGGCCAGGGAGCTCTCCAGCTGCTGCACGCGCGTGCGCGTGTCGGCGAGCTCGGCCTCGAGCCGCCCCCGCTGGTCTGAGAGTTCCGCCTCGAGCCGGGCGCGCTGCTCGGCCCGGACCGCTCCGGCGGCCTCCTGCGCGGACCGGGCCGCGCCGGTGTCGGCCAGAGCGGCCTCGAGCACGCCCATGCGCGCCTGAACCTCGTCGACCCAGCCCGGCAGGCCACTCTCCTCCGCCACGGCCGCCTCCAGGGCGCTCACCTGGGTGCGCAGCCGCTCCTGGGCCTCGGGCGCGCCGGCCAGGTCGCGGCGAATGCCCTCGACCGCGGCGCGGACGGCCTCCAGCTCGACCCGCAGGCGCTCGCCCTCCTCGCGCGCCTGCTGCTCGCCGGTCATGCGGCTCTGCTGCAGCCCCTCCCGCAGGCCCTCCACCTGCGCGCGCATCTCCTCGAGCGCGCCGCGTGCCTCGGCCAGCCCGGACTGCAGCCCCGCGCCGGTCTGTTCGAGGTCGATCAGGCGCGCCCCTGCCTCGGCCGCTTCCGCGCGGGCGACCTCGGCTTGGGCGCGAGCCTCCGCGAGCTCGGCCGCTGTCTGCTCCAGGGCACGCTCGATGTCGTCCGACCGACCCAGCGCGGCCTCGACCGCGTCCGCCATCCGTCCCGTCGCGACCGGGGGCGGCGCGCCCTGGACGGGGGGCTCCACCTCGGTTGGAAGCGGTGGCGGCGGCTCGCCAAGTGGCCGGAAGGCGACGATCGTGCCGGCGCTCAGCACGTCCTCCTCGAGGTGTGCCAGGCCCGACACCGCGGCGTGGATCCACTCGACCACCGTGTGGTGGCTCTGCTGGAGCTGAGAGAGAGCATTGCCGCGCGGCGCCGCGATCTCCAGCGCCTCGAGGAAGCCGTTGAACTCCAGGCTCTGGCTCATGCTCACGGGCACGAGCGTCAGCCCCACCTCGAGCTCGTGCCCGTCCTTGCGGACCGCGGTGGTGTCCATCTGCCCGCCGCTCTGGGGGAGCTCGCCGCCCAGGCGCAGCGTGTCAACCAGCGGCCGTCCGAGCATGCGCGGCGCCGGCCACCCGAACAGCTCCTCGGCCGGGCGGCTCCAGCGTGTTACCGACCCGTCCCTGTCAGTGAGAACGAAGCGGGCATCCACGAGCTGGCGCAGCAGCTCTTCGACTACCTCCGCGGAGGAGGCGGCCGTGGTGCCGGGGTCCTCGTACATACGTCCTCGTATCGGTCGGTTGGGGGAGGCCGTATCACGACCGGCCGCAGGCCCGCGTCGGACATGCGTCGAGGGATGTCAGCCGGGGGCTCGCGCCCCCGGACCCCCGTGCAGATTGGCTTGGCCAATGGGGTGTGGGGGTCAGTCCAGGCCGTGTTCGAGCGCGCCCTTGACGGACGCGTCGAGCGCGTTGAGGCGCTGCAGGGCGAGCGCCTCAGCGGTGCGGAAGCGCCTGCCCGGCAGGGCGTCCGGGCCGTGGTGCGCCAGCACGCAGTGCAGCACCGCGTGCAGCTTCTGGTCCGGGAAGTCGCCCAGACGCGCGGCGCGCTCCACGATCATCTGCTGGCCGAGCGCGACGTGGCCGACCAGCGTCCCGGCCTCGCTGAAGGCGATCTCCGCGCCCAGCTCGAACTCGCGCAGCTTGCCGATGTCGTGCAGCAGGGCGGCGCAGATCAGCAGATCGGAGTTGAGCCGGGGGTGGAGGGCGCAGGCTTCCACGGCGAGCGTGCCGACCGCGACCGTGTGCTCGAGCAGCCCGCCGAGGTAGGCGTGGTGGCCGGAGCGCGTGCAGGGCGCGCGCCGCAGCTCCGCCCGGAACGCCTCGTCACCGAGGAAGGCGTCGAGCAGCGCGCGCAGGTCGGGGTCGTAGACCTCGCGGGCGAGGTGCTCGAGGAAGCCGTCCAGCTCCTCGAGGTCGCGGTAGGCGGTCGGCAGGAACTCGGCCGGGTTGGCCGCCTCCGCGCGCCGGATCGAGTGCAGCTCGACCTGGAGCTCATCGCGAAAGCGCTCCACCCGCCCGCTGACCGCCACCAGGTCGCCGCGCTCGAACTGGCCGGCCAGGAAGTCGGCCTCGCGGAAGGCGCGCGCCTGGATCGCTCCGGAGCGGTCGCGCAGCTCGACCGCCAGGTAGGGGGTGCCGCTCCTGGCGGTCAGGCGGTCCTTGCGCGTGCACGCGAAGACGCCCTCGACCTCGCTGCCCGCGCGCAGCTCCGCGATCGTGATCGCCTGCTCCACGGTGGCCACGCACCCATCGTGATGGGTGCTCCGGACGCGGTCGGGTACCGTGAGGTGGGATGCAGGACGTCATCTGGAACGACCGCCCCTCGCTGCGCAGACCGGTGATGCTGTGCGCCTTCAACGGCTGGAACGACGCGGGCGAGGCCGCCTCCGCCGCCGTTTCCTTCATCCGCGGCAGCTTCGAGGCCGAGGAGGTCGCCTCGATCGACCCCGAGGAGTTCTTCGACTTCACCGCGGTCCGCCCGACGGTGCGTCTCACGGAGGGCGTCACGCGCGAGATCGACTGGCCGGTGGCCACGATCTCGGCCGCCGCCGTGCCGGGCGCCGAAGGGGACCTGGTGATGCTCCAGGCCACCGAGCCGTCGCTGCGCTGGCGCCGCTACACCGACAACCTCGTGGCCACCGCGCGCGAGCTCGACGTGCGCATGGTGATCACGCTCGGCGCGCTGCTCGCGGATGTCCCGCACACGCGCCCGGTGGCCATCACCGGGCTCGCCTCCGATCGCTCGCTGGTCGACCGGCTCGGCTTCCAGCACACGAGCTACGAGGGGCCGACAGGGATCGTCGGCGTGCTGCACAACACGTTCGCCAACGCCGGCATCCCGTCGGCGAGCCTGTGGGCGTCGGTGCCGCACTACGTCGCCGCCGCGCCCAACCCGAAGGTGGCGCTGGCCCTGGTGCGCGCCTTCGAGGGCATCGCGGGGGTGGTGGTCGACGCCGGGGAGCTGGAGAGCGCCGCCGAGGACTACGAGCGTCAGGTCAGCGCGGCGGTGGCAAGCGACCCCGAGGTGAAGGCGTTCGTCGAGCGGCTCGAGACGGCCATGGACGAGGTCGGCCTGGACGCGCCCGACGAGGAGGACCTGCCCTCGGCGGACACGATCGCGCGCGACTTCCAGCGCTTCCTGCGCCAGCGCGGGCCGGACAACGGATGACAGCCGGGGGCTCGCGCCCCCGGACCCCCGTGAAAGATTGGCTTGCCAGCTTGGGCTGGCTAGCGGTACCGCGGGTCGTCCACCACCGGACGGTCGGCCCGGGTCGGCTGCATCATCAGGAACAGTCCGATGAGCAGGCCGATTACGCCGACGATCATCAGGATCAGCCCGGCGGTGTGAACATCGACGCCGGCCACCGTGGCGGTGACGGCGTACTTGAGGATGGCGCCGATCGCGATCAGGAAGAGTGATGTTCCAATCGTCATTCTCCCTGAATTCCCCCCACGCCGGGCGTCAAACGCCTACTTCTCGGCGGCTGGACAGATGATCCGGTAGTCGCAGAAGCGGCAGATCTCCGGCGAGGGGGTCGGATCGAAGCGCTGCTTGAGGATTCCACCGGCGATCTCGGACACCGTCGCGCGGACCCGCTCGAGCTCCTCGGCCGAGTGCTTCACCGGCACCTTCTCGCCGCTCAGCACGTAGAAGTAGCTCTGGGCCGAGGTTTCCAGGCGCCACGACTCGCGCGCGCCCATCTGGTAGACGGACAGCTGCACGTCCTCGCGCAGCTCGTCCTCGGTCTTGGACTTGCCGGTCTTGTAGTCGATCAGCTCGAAGGAGCCGTCCGGGTGGCGGTCCACGCGGTCGACGCGCCCGCGCAGCAGGTGCGGACCGATCTTGAAGGCGAACGAGCGCTCGAACCAGACCGGCTCGGCCTCGGACTCGTCATCCATGCGCCAGTAGCGCTCGAGCGCCTCCACGGCGCGCTCGCGGAACTGCAGCTCGTCGTCCGAATCGCCGAAGCCCGACCGGCGCCACGAGATCTCGAACAGCTCGCGCAGACGCTCGAGCGATCCGCCGCCCTCGGTGTGGAAGCGCTCCAGCACCTGGTGCATGACGATCCCGAAGCGCTGGTTGATCGTGGGCTCCTGGGGGATGCGGAAGACGCGCGCGAACTTGTACTTGAGCGGGCAGATCCGGTACGTGTCGATGTCCGAGGCGGACAGCATCAGCCCGCGCCCGCGGCGCGGGATGAACGGGTCCAGCGAGGCGTCGGACCCGTTCGACGACCCGGGCAGCTCCTTCGGGTCACGGCCGGTGTCGCGCAGCCAGCCGTCCAGGCCCGACTCCTCGAAGACCTCGCGCTGCTCGGTCGTGGCGCACTGGGCGAGGATCTCGTTCACCTCGGGCAGCGCGGCCTCGAGCGGCTGACCCTCGCGGGCGCGTTCGATCAGCGCGGCCACCTTGATCAGCTCGAGGTAGCGCGCCACGGCCTGGTCGACGTCCAGGTAGGTGTCGAGCCGCATCTCGCCAAGCCGCCCGCCGACACGGGCAACGGTGTCGAGCAGCTCGTCGCGCATGATCCGGAATGTGGAGTGGAGGCCCTCGGCGGGGCCGAACAGCTCCTCCTCGAACGCCTCCTCCTCGAGGTCGAGCGCCGCACGCGCCTCCTCGTAGAACGGCGACGGGCGGGGCGTGGTGCCGGGCGGGCCCGTCTCGGCCCAGGCGAGCACGAGCCCCTTGCGCGCCCGCGTCATGGCCACGTGCAGCAGGCGGCGCATCTCCGCCTCGTGCACCGCCCGCGGCGACTCGGCGTCGAGCCGCTCCTTGAGCAGCTCGTCGGGCACGTCCCCGTTGGGCGCGCGGTAGGGGCCCGGCATGGCTCCCGCCGACAACCCGAGCACGAAGACGTGGTCGAACTCGAGCCCCTTGGCCGCGTGCATCGTCATCACCGGGACGGCCGGTGTGGACGGCTGGCCGACCGCTTCCTCCTCGCGCAGGCCGGACTCGGCTACGGCGGCCAGGTAGCGCGCGAACTCGCGTGCCGTGGCCTGCGGCTCGCGGCGCATGTAGGCGGTGGCCAGCTCGGGCAGCTTGGCGATGTTGCGCAGGCGCTCGACTGTGTCGGCGTGGGTGGCGAACACCTGCTGGCGGCGCAGGCCGATGCGCTCGATCAGCCGCATCACGAACGCGTCGGGGCGGCGATCTTCGAAGGCCGTGGACGCGGAGCGGTAGAGCCGCAGGAACGCACGCGCCCGGTCGCGCCCCTCCTCTGAGAGCTGCGGCCCCTCCAGGGCGGCCGCGATGGCGGACGGCATGTCCAGCTTGCGCCTGCGCGCCAGCTGCGTCAGGCGCGCGACGTCCACGGAGCGCAGCTCGATCGGCGGCCGGCTGAGCGCGCGCACGACGGCTCCGGAGTCGCCCGGGTCCGCCAGCGCGCGCAGCCAGGCCAGCACGTCACGGACCTCGGCGCGCTGGAAGTAGGCGGCCGCTCCGAGCGTGCGGAACGGGATCGCGCGCTCCTCGAGCGCCGCGGCAACCACCGCGCCCTCCCCCTTGACCGAGCGCACGAGCACGCAGATCTCCTCCGGCGGCACGCCGCCGGCTATCAGGCGCTCTGCCTCGCCGGCCACCGCCTGCGCCTGGGCGCGCTCCGAGGTGCAGCGCCAGAAGCGCACCCGGCCGCCGCTGGCGCCGGTGAGCTTCTTCTGGACGCGGGCCTCGATCGGCGCCACCACCGCGGCGGACGCGTCGAGGATGCGCCGCCCGGAGCGGAAGTTGCGCTCGAGCTTGATCGTCGTGACGTCGGGCAGCTCTCGCCCGAACTCGAGCAGGTTCTTCTGCGACGCCCCGCGGAAGCGGTAGATGGCCTGGTCGTCGTCGCCGACCACGGTGACGTTCATGTGCTCCTCCACCAGCAGGCGCAGGAGCATCCCCTGGGCGAAGTTCGTGTCCTGGTACTCGTCCACGAGCACGTGCTGGAAGCGCCGTGCCGTGCGCTCGCGCACGTGCGGGCGCTCGTGCAGCAGCTTGAACGCGCGCACGATCAGGTCGCCGAAGTCGAGCGCGCCGCGTTCCTCGAGCAGGCGGTCGTGATCGGCGTAGAGGCGCGCGAACTCACGCTCGCGGTTGGCGTTGGCGCGCTCGGCGTCGGTGCTCGCGGGCAGCGCCTCGGCCCAGGCTCGCAGCTCGTCGGATGAGATCAGCTCGTCCTTGAGACGGTCGATGCGCGAGACGAAGCTGGCCAGCAGAGGCGCCGGGTTGCCGCGGATCTCGTGATGGCGCAGCGACAGATCGTTGATCCGCTCCAGCAGCAGGGCGAGCCGGTCCGCCGGGGTGACGGGCGTCAGGAACGGGTCCACGCCGGCCTCGAGCGCCTCGTCGCGCAGCAGCTTCACGCAGAACGAGTGGAACGTCGAGACGTGCAGCTCCTCGTAGGGAGCTTCCAGCAGCGTTTCGAGGCGCTCGCGCATCTCCGCGCAGGCGGGGCTCGAGAAGGTGAGGGCGAGGATGCCGTCCGCGGGCGTGCCCTGCTCGACGAGCCAGGCGAAGCGGCGGGTGAGGGTGCGCGTCTTCCCGGTGCCGGCGCCGGCAACGACAAGCAGCGGTCCCCCGGGATGCGTGACGACCGCGCGCTGGTTCGCGTTCAGGCCGTCGAGGAGGTCGGGCATGCCGACCTAGGATACGCCGCCGCTTTCAGCCGGCGAACGACAGATACGGATCGGATGGCGGCTTCACGTGCCTGATCTGGAGCGCCTTGACGATCCACTCGCGGTGGCCGCGCGTGAGCACCCCCGTCACGGAGATCCAGTCGTCGCGGTCGAGGTTTCCGCCCGTCTTGCGCGGGAGCACGCGCACCCCGATCGGCACGGCATCCGCCACGCAGCATGTGATGTAGAAGCGGCTGAGGGTGAAGGGGCGCCCCGTCTTCGACACGAACCCGGTCAGCTCGACGGATCTGCCCTCCGCCAGCCCGAGCTCGCGGGTGAGGCCGTCGTCGCGCCCCGCCGCGTTTAGCTGTAGGAACCCGACGTGCTTGGCGTCGCGGGAGGCGAGCCGGGCCAGCGCCGAGGAGTCGATGCCGCGCGAGCTGAGCTTGTTCGAGGCGGCCAGGGCGCCGAGCTGGGCGTTGGCCAGCATCGCGGCGGCCAGCACCGGCAGCACCAGCCCGACCAGGCCGAGCCCTTCGCGCACGCCGAGCCGGGTGGGCGTGTCCGCCCGCGTCGTGAGCAGGTAGCCGGCGGCGGCGAGCGTGAGGCCGATGGCCCCGACGGGCACAACCCACTGGGTGCGCGGGCCGAGGTAGCGCACGGACTCGCCGCTCAGCCAGAGCCAGGCGAACACGCCCGCCCACGCGACGAGCGCGAGAGCGCGGATGGAGCGCCGGTCGAGCCTCATCCGACCACCGCGTCGAAGATGAGCGCGCCCGCCAGCGCGATCGGGGCCGCGACCGCCAGCAGGCGCAGCACGAAGCGCCGGCGGAAGGTGGCGCCGTAGAGCACCGCCAGCTTGGCGTCCACCACGGGACCGAGCACCAGGAAGGCGAGCTGGGAGCCGAGCGGGAAGGCGGTGAAGGAGACGGCCACGAAGGCGTCGGCCTCCGAGCAGAGGGAGAGCGCCACGGCCATGCCCATGAGCGCGAGCGCGCCGATCACCTCCTGGTGTGCGACCGAGGAGAGCCAGTCCTGCGGCACGGCGGTCTGCAATAGCGCGGCCACGGCGGCGCCGAGCACGAGGAAGCGGCCCATGAACAGGAAGTCGGAGGCGAGGTGCTCGGCGAAGGCGCCCATCGAGCCGCGCCGGTGGTCGTGCTCGTCCTGCGGACCGCCGGCCGCCCGCATGACCGAATCGCCGTGGCGCCCGATCAGCAGGCCGGCGGTGATCGCCACCAAGAGCCCGAGCGCGGCCCGGGCCGCGGTCATCTCCAGGGCCTTGCCCGCGGCGCCGTAGGCGACCCAGGTCGACGCCAGCACGATCGGGTTGAGGATCGGCGCGGCCAGCATGAAGGCGATGCCCGCCGACGGGTGGACGCCGCGCATGATCAGTCGGCGCGCCACCGGCACCGACCCGCACTCGCACACCGGCATCGCGAAGCCGGCGAGCGCCGCGGCCGGCACCTGCACCGGCGCGGGCAGGGCGGCGAGGCGGGTGAACGCCCGGGCCGGGACGAACACGGCGATGGCGGCCGACGCGGCGGCGCCGATCAGGATGAAGGGCAAGGCCTCGACGACGATCGACGTGAAGATCACGCCGAAGGTCCCGATCACCTCGTTGTCGCCGGCGCCGGCGGCGCGGGCCAGCACCACGGCCGCGACCGCGGCCCAGAAAGCGGCCGCCACGACCCAGAGCGGCAGCACGGGCGGCGACGGCCGACCCGCGGAGCGGATCTCGGGAGCCGCGTGCGCCGCGGCCCTCGTCATCAGCGCTGCGCCGAAGGGTGCGCCTGGGCTGCCGGCTGCCCGGCTTGCTTGGGCGCGGCGCTCGATCCGCTCACCAGCGTGGCGGAAGCGACCAGCGCCGCAACGGCCAGGCTGACGGTCAGCGCCTTCAGGCGCCTGGGCGTGAGCCAGCTGAGGGCTCGGCTCCCAAGGTAGGCGCGTGTTCCGGAGGCCGCCCCGACGGCCGTCATCGCACCGGCCATGCACTGCATGCACATACCGGACCAGTATGGCGCCTAGGATGGCGAGGATGCCGCTTCCGGACGCCGACTGGCTCGGGCTGTGCCGCCGGGCCGCACACGCGGCGCGCGAGGCTGTGGCGGGCATGGCCAGCACGGCGGAGCGGTCGGTGCCGCAGGGAGAGGGCGAGGGCGGCGACACCACGCTCGCCGTCGACAAGGCCGCGGAGGACGCCGTGTTCGCCGAGCTGGAGGCGCTGGGCGTGCCGCTGATGGCGGTGTCGGAGGAACGCGGCGAGGTGCCCATCGGCGGAGGCTCGGCCGACGCGCGCGTGGTGGTGGACCCGGTCGACGGCTCTGTGAACGCAAAGCGAGGGCTGCCGTTCGCCTGCGTGTCGATCGCGGTCGCGTCCGGGGACCGCATGTCCGACGTGGAGCTCGGCTTCGTGGCGGAGCTCGTGCCGTCGCGCGACTGGTGGGCCGTCAGGGGCGAGGGCGCGTTCTGCGACGGCGATCGGCTGGCGCTCCTGACCCCCGGGCCGCTGGAGATGCTCGGCCTGGAGACGGCGCGCCCCGAGCGCGTGGCGGCGGCCGCGGAGGTGCTCGGATCGCTGGATGCCCGCCGGCTGCGGGCGCTGGGCTCGGTCGCCGCCTCGATGTGCCTGGTGGCCGGCGGCCGCCTCGACGCGATGCTCACCCTGCGCGAGGTGCGCTCGGTGGACGTGGCGGCGGCGCAGCTGATCGTGCGCGAGGCCGGGGGGACGGTCGAGCTGCCAGGCGGAGACGCCCTCGACCTGCAGATGCGCTCCCGCGCCTTCGCCGCCCGCTCCGCGGAGCTGGTGGAGCAGCTGAAGGAGCGCTTCCAGGGCTCGGGGCCGGGCTAACTGCGGCGATAAGGGGCCGCTCGGGAGGGGGTGGGCCCCCAAGCGGGGGCTATATCTGACGTTCGGGGCCCACGCCCGAGTCGGGCGCGCCCTTCGACGCTGCCGTTCGCATGCGTCGGGACCGGGGCTCAGCTCGGTGGCGCCCCCACCGGCCGCTCCGCGAGCGCCCGCGCGACACCGACCAGGTTCGCCGCCGCCGCGTGGCCCGTTCGCTCAGACCACTCCTTGCCCTCGTCGGTGTCGAGGTAGCCGTCGCCCCGGGCCGGGGCCGCGATTCCAGCCAGGTTGGGCTCGCCAGCGCCTCCGTGTTCGAGGCGGCCGGCGCTGGCTTCAGGGTGCAGCTGAGGATCAGAGCTCGCATGGGACCACGCTTGCGCGGAGGATTGGCCGGTACTCCGAGCGGGCATGGGAGCCGCCATGGCCAGGCTGAGGCGCGTCGACTGCTCGGGTACCGGAATCGCGCGCCGCCGCCGCGGCAAGGGCTTCGAGTACCTCGACGAGAACGGCCGGCGGATCACCGAGCCGGTCGTGCTGGAGCGCATCCGCGAGCTGGCCATCCCGCCCGCCTGGGAGCAGGTCTGGATCTGCCCGTATCCGATGGGCCACATCCAGGCCACCGGCCTCGACGCCGCGGGGCGCAAGCAGTACCGCTATCACGACCACTGGCGTCAGCGCCGCGACGCCGAGAAGTTCGAGTCGATGATTCGCTTTGCCCGCGCACTGCCCAAGCTGCGCCGCCGCGTCGCGAAGGACATCGTCCTCGAGGGGATGCCGCGCGAGAAGGTGCTCGCGTGCGCCGCGCGGCTGCTCGATCGCGGCTTCTTTCGCATCGGCTCCGAGGACTACGCGGAGGAGAACGACACGTACGGGATCGCGACGATGCAGAAGCGCCACGTGACCGTCTCGGGCGACGAGGTGACGTTCGACTACGAGGCCAAGGGCAGCAAGCGCCGGCTCCAGACGATCGGCGACGCCGAGGTGGCCGACCTGGTGCGCGCCCTCAAGCAGAGGCGCGGCGGCGGCGAGGAGCTGCTCGCCTACAAGGTCGGCCGCCGCTGGGTTGACGTGAAGTCCCCGGACATCAACCAGTACGTAAAGGAAGCCGCGGGCGAGGAGTTCAGCGCGAAGGACTTCCGCACTTGGAGCGGCACCGTGCTCGCCGCCGTCGCCCTGGCGGTTTCCGGGCCGGCCCACGGCACCAAGACCTCCCGCAAGCGAGCCAAGGCGCGCGCGGTCAACGAAGTGGCCCGCTACCTCGGCAACACCCCGACGGTCGCCCGCACCAGCTACATCGACCCGCGCGTGTTCGACCGCTTCGACGGCGGCCTCACGATCGCGGGGGTGCTCCCGGAGCTGGCCGAGGACACCGCCGAGTGGCCGGACCTTCAGGGCACGATCGAGGAGGGCGTGCTGGACCTGCTCGCGAAGGACATGGGCTCCGACGCCGTCGAGAAGGCCGACGACCTGGTCGAGGAGCTCGAGGCCGTGGCGGTCTAGCTCAGCGCACCCGCATGCCCAGCGCCGGGTCCCAGTGCAGCGGAGTCGAGTACTGCTGCAGCGGGGCCTCCGGCACCTCTCCGATGCTCACTCCGCGCTTGGTGTCGGGCGGGCAGATCGCCACGAAGCGGACGAAGCCGCCGACGCCGCCGCCGAAGCGCGGGAAGCCCATGTTGACCAGGCAGCCGGTTGCGGGCACGCCGGACAGGTCGGCCACGCCCTCGGCCTGGGCGAACCCGTTGTGCATGAGCCAGGCCTCGCCCTCGAGCGTGGGCGTGGAGTCCGTGTCGAGCGGCTCGTGGCCGTGGAACAGGATGTGGCGCCTGAGGTGCAGGAACATCAGCGCGTCGAGCGACACGCCCGGGAACTCGGTGAGCGCCGAGAGGGCGGGGTCGGGCCAGCGCTTGGACCAGTCGGAGCGGACGAACACCACGCTGCCGGCCGGGATGCGCCCGTGCCGCCGCTCGAAACGGAGGATGTCGGACACCTGCAGGTGGTAGTTGAAGTTGTGCTTGACCTGCCGCACGATCGAGATGACCACGAGCTTGCGCACCGCGAACGTGGGCGGCAGCTCGTCGATCGCCGCGTACTCGGGCGCCCAGTGCGCCGGCGGGTCGAGCTGCGTGCCGAACTGGTCGGTGGAGAGGCTGTACGCGGTCGCCTCGAAGCCATCCTTCGCGTAGGTGTAGGGCTGGCCCGTGGCCGGGTCCACGGCGGGCGAGAAGAACGACGGCCCGAAGCCCTTCCAGACTGGGATCGAGGGCGTGAGCACGTGAGACAGGTCGATGTACTTGGCCGAGGTGAGGCCGTTGTCGTACACCCCCCACAGTCCGCCGTCGCCGTGGGCCGCCGCAGGGCCGGCGGCGATACCCGCCACGACGACCGCCAGTGCAGTTGCCAGCCAACGACGCAAAGCGGGCTGGAGTCTACCCCCGCGCGCCGAACTCCGTGGCGTAGGTGCCGGCCGGCGTGCCGCCATGGGCTACGGGCGCGTCGTAGGCCACGCCGATCCCTATCTCCCGGAACGCCGCGTTGAGGATGTTGGCCCGGTGGCCCGGGCTGTTCATCCACATCCGCATGATCACGCGGGGACGGGAGAAGCCGCGGCTGCCCCAGCCGAGGTTCTCGCCCACGACCCAGCTGTGCGCGCCCTTCAGGTAGCCCTCCGCGCGGATCCGGTCGACGAACGACCCGCCGCCGAGGGTGTCGTGCGAGAAGTAGTTGCGCCGGGCCATGTCGCGGGCGTGGCGGCGGGCCGCCCGCGACAGGCGCTTGTTGACCTTCAGGCTGCGCAGGCCGTGGTGAGCTCGCTCGCGGTTGAGCTCGCACAGCGTCGCCCGGAAGATCTCGCGCTTGGTCGCGTTCGCCGGGGTCGCGTTGGCGGCGGCGCAGGCCTGCTCGGCAAGCGCCGACGGCGCGGCGCAGAGCAACCCGGCCACGAAGGCGAGCACAACGACGGCTAGACGAGGGAGGGCGACAGTCATCAGAAGGAACTAGTTCTGTGGTCTAGTCGTCCCGCAAACCGGCTATCGATCCGTCCCTAGGGCTGGTTATGGACGCATGTACGAGGGAATGGGGAGGCCATGCCATCCGCCGCCATCCTCGACATCGACGGAACGCTCGTGGACACGAACTACCAGCACGCCCTGGCCTGGTTCCGCGCCCTCCGCCGACACGGCGAGGTGCTGCCGGTGTGGCGCATCCACCGTCACATCGGCATGGGCGGCGACCACCTGGTCAAGTCGCTCTGCGGCGACGCCGTGGAGCAGGAGAAGGGCGAGGACATCCGCGCGGCCGAGAAGGAGCTCTACATGGCGATGATCGACGAGGTCGAGCCCTTCGGCGGCGCGCGCGAGCTGATCGTCGATCTGAAGGAGCGCGGTCACCCGGTCGTGCTGGCCAGCTCGGCCAAGCCCGAGGAGGTCGAGCACTACCTGGATCTGCTCGACGCCCGCGAGCTGCTCGACGACTGGACCGACTCGGGCGACGTGGACGCGACCAAGCCGGCGCCGGACCTGCTGCGGGCGGCGATGGAGAAGGCGGGCACGAGCGACGCGGTGATGGTCGGCGACTCCACCTGGGACTGCGTGGCCGCGGAGCGCGCGGGCATCGAGACGGTCGCGGTGCTGACCGGCGGCTTCTCGGAGGCCGAGCTGCGCGAGGCCGGTGCGGTCGTGGTGTTCGAGTCGATCGCCGAGCTGCGCGACCGCCTCGACGAGACGCCGCTCGCCGCCGGGTACGGTGAGCGTGTTGGCGGAGAAACTCGAGAGCTACCGCGCCAAGCGTGACTTCGGCAAGACGTCCGAGCCGAAAGGCGGCCGCGACGGCGGACCGGCCCGGGGGCGTTTCGTCGTGCAGGAGCACCACGCGCGGCGCCTGCACTGGGACCTGCGCATGGAGCAAGGCGGGGTGCTGGCCTCGTGGGCGCTGCCGCGCGGCATCCCCCAGCACCCGAAGGAGAACCGCCTGGCGGTGCGCACCGAGGACCACCCGCTCGAGTACCTCGACTTCGAGGGCGAGATCCCGAAGGGCGAGTACGGGGCGGGCACGATGGAGGTCTGGGACCGCGGCACCTACGAGGCGGAGAAGTTTCGCGACGACGAGGTGATCGCGACCTTCCACGGTGAGCGCCTGCAGGGTCGCTACGCGCTGTTTCAGACGCGCGGCAAGGACTGGCTGATCCACCGCATGGACCCGCCGCCGGACCCCGGCTACGAGCCGATGCCGGACCGGATCGCGCCGATGCTGGCGCGCCTGGGCGAGCTGCCACCCGACGAGGAGAAATGGGGGTTCGAGGTCAAGTGGGACGGCATCCGCGCGGTCGCGTTCCTGGACCACGGGCACATCAACCTCCAGGGACGCAACTTCAGCGACTTCACGCCGCGCTACCCGGAGGTGCGCGAGCTCGCGCGCGAGCTGGGCGCGCGCCGGGTGATCCTCGACGGTGAGGTCGTGGCCTTCGACGACGACGGCAAGCCGAGCTTCGAGCGCCTCCAGACCCGCATGCACCTGGCGTCGGACTCCGCCGTGAGGCGCCGCGCGCGCGACACCCCGGTCACGTACGTCATCTTCGACCTGCTCTACCTCGACGGCCACTCGACGCTCGGGCTCGCCTACGAGCAGCGGCGCGAGCTGCTCGAGGCGCTGGAGCTCGATGGGCCGGCATGGCGGGCGCCGGCGTACCACCGCGGCGAGGGCTCCGCGCTGCTCAACGCCACGCGCGAGCTCGGCATCGAGGGCATCGTGGCGAAGCGGCTCGACAGCACCTACCAGCCCGGCGCGCGCGGCTCAGCCTGGCTGAAGATCAAGAACGTCTGCGAGCAGGACGTGGTGATCGGCGGCTTCACTCCGGGCGAGGGCGGGCGCAGCGGCACGCTCGGAGCGCTCGTGTGCGGCGTCTACGACGACGGCAAGCTGACCTACGTCGGCAAGGTGGGGACGGGCTTCACGGAGAAGACGCTCGCGCTGGTCCAGCGCGAGCTGGAACCGCTGCGCCGGGACACCTCGCCGTTCGTCGGCCGGCAGCCGCCGAAGGGCACGGTGTTCATCGAGCCACGCCTGGTCGCGCGCGTCGAGCTGCGCGAATGGACTCGCAGCGGAACGATGAGAGCGCCCTCGTTCAAGGGTCTAAGAGACGACGTCGATCCGCAGGATTGCGTGCGTGAGGAAGGGCCTTGCGGCTAAGGGATGTAATTTGGAGGATCTATGGCAAGGGCAATTTGGAGTGGCGCGATCAGCTTCGGGCTGGTCAACATCCCGGTGAAGCTGTTCAGCGCGGTTTCGCGCAAGACCGTGCGTTTCCACCAGATCGACGCCGAGTCGGGCGGCCGGGTGCGCCAGAAGCGCGTCGGCCCGGACGGTGAGGAGATCCCGTACGAGCAGATCATCAAGGGCTACGAGATCGGTCCCGACCGCTACGTGACGATCTCGCCCGAGGAGCTCGACGCGCTCGAGCCGCAGAAGACGCGCACGATCGACATCGAGGACTTCGTGGACCTCGAAGAGATCGACCCGATCTACTACGACCACCCCTACTACCTCGCGCCCGACACCGGGGCGACCAAGGCCTACCAGCTGCTGGTCGACGCGATGGAGGACGCGGGCAAGGTCGCGATCGCGCGCGTGGTGCTGCGCTCCAAGGAGAGCCTCGTGGCCATCCGGCCGCGCGACGGCGTGCTCGCGATGGAGACGATGCTGTTCGCGGACGAGGTGGTGCCGCCCGACAGCCTCGACGAGCTGGGCTCCGACGCCGAGGTCAAGACCAGCGACCGCGAGCTGACCATGGCGCGGCAGCTGATCGACTCGCTGTCCTCCGACTTCGAGCCCGAGAAGTACCACGACGAGTACCGCGAGCGCGTGCTCGACCTGATCGAGCGCAAGGCGCAGGGCGAGACGATCGTGATCGAGGAGCCCACCGCCGAGCCGGAGCAGGTGCCCGACCTGATGGCGGCGCTCGAGGCGAGCATCGCCGGCGCCAAGGGCCAGAGCAAGGCCAAGCCGAAGCAGCCCGCCAAGAAGCGCGCGCCGGCCAAGAAGAAGGCCCCAGCCAAGACGTAGTGCCGCCCGCCGCGCGCGTCGAGGTCGAAGTCGAGGGCCGCCGGCTCTCGCTCTCGAACCTCGACAAGGTCATGTACCCCGCCATGGGCTTCACCAAGGGGCAGGTGATCGACTACTACACGCGCATCGCGCCGGCGGTGCTGCCGCACCTGCGCAACCGCCCGCTGACGCTGAAGCGGTATCCGAACGGGGTGGAGGGCGGACACTTCTACGAGAAGCGCTGCCCGCCCCACGCCCCGGATTGGGTCCGCCGTGAGCAGGTCGAGAAGATCACGTACTGCGTCTGCGACGACCTGGCGACGCTGGTCTGGCTCGCCAACCTCGCCGATCTGGAGCTGCACCCGTCGCTGTCGACCGTCGACGACATCCTGCGCCCGACCGTGATGGCCTTCGACCTCGACCCGGGCCCCGGGGCCGGCCTGGCGGAGTGCTGCGAGGTCGCATTCCTGCTGCGCGACGCCCTGTCGCAGCTGAAGCTCGAGAGCTTCGCCAAGACGTCCGGGTCGAAGGGCATCCAGCTCTACGTGCCGCTCAACACCGAGGGCGTGGACTACGACCACGGCACCAAGCCGCTCTCGAAGGCGCTGGCCCGGCACCTGGAGGCCCAGCACCCGCGGCTGATCGTCTCGCAGCAGAAGAAGGAGCTGCGGAAGGGCAAGGTGCTGATCGACTGGAGCCAGAACGACGAGCACAAGACGACCGTCGGCGTGTACTCGCTGCGGGCGCGCGAGCGGCCGACGGTGTCGACCCCGCTGGCGTGGGAGGAGCTCGAGGACCCGGAGTCGCTCGTGTTCGAGGCCGCCGACGTGCTCGAGCGGGTGGAGCGGCACGGCGACCTGTTCGCGCCGGTCGTGGAGATGCGGCAGGAGCTGCCGGACCTATGAGGATCCGCGAGGTGGTGCTGCCGGCCGCCGATCCGGCCGTGCCGGCCGCGTTCCATCCCGAGCGCTACGGCGCGAGCGTCGTGCGGTTCGAGCCGGGCCCGGAGGTCTGCTCGCACTTCGCCGTGAACGTGCCGGCCGAGCGCTTCGAGGAGGCGGTCGCCTGGGGGCGCGAGCAGGCCCCGTTGATCCAGGACGACGTGCCGTTCCCGCTGTGGCGCGCGCGCGCCGCCTACTACTTCGACCCGGCGGGCAACCTCGTGGAGCTGATCGCCCGCGAGCGCGCGCCCGGGGAGGAGCTGCTGATCGAGGTGAGCGAGGTCGGCCTGCCCGTGGCCGACGTTGGGGCCGCGGTGGACTTCCTCGAGGCCGAGCTGGGCCTGCCGCACTTCAGCGGCGACCGCGAGAACTTCAGCGCGGTGGGCGACGACCGCGGCCTGTTCATCCTGGTCCCGGTGGGGCGCGCCTGGCTGTTCACCGACCGGCCGGCCGCGGACGCCCGGGTGCGGGTCACGATCGAGGGATCGGCCGAGCGAGAGCTGAGCGTGCCCGGCTCTTCCCATGTGATCGAGATAGCCTCCGTGTGACGATGGTCGACTGGTCGCTCGCCCGGCAGGTGGCTCGCCTCGCGGCCGGCTCCGGCGACGAGGGCCCCCCGCAGGCGGACGTGGCGGCCCTGTGCGCGGAGATGGAGGGCCACGTCGCGGCCTACACCGGGCTGGCGCCGGTCAGGCCCGTGCCGCCCGCCGAGCTCGTCAGCCGCGGCGACTGGGCGTCCGTGAACCTGGATTCGCTGTCGCAGCTGCTCGACCCCGTTGCCGGCCGGCTCGACAAGCGGCTCGACTTCGCCGGGCCGCTCGCGGGTGCCCTGAAGGCCGGCGCCGCGGCGACGCTGGCCGCGGAGGCCGGGCTGGTGATCGGCTACGTGGCGCAGCGAGTGCTCGGACAGTACGAGGTGTCGCTGCTCGGAGGAGACGCGCCGCCGCGCCTGCTGTTCGTCGCGCCGAACCTGCGGAAGGCCGTGCGCGAGCTGGATGTGGACCCCGAATCGTTCCACCGCTGGATCTGCGCCCACGAGCTCACGCACGTGTTCCAGTTCCAGGGCGTCGACTGGCTGCGCGACTACCTGGGCGGCATGGTGCGCAGCTACCTGTCGACCGTGGAGGTGCGGATCGAGCGCGGCGCGGCTGGCGGGCTGCCGTCGATCCCGGACCCGGCTCGCCTGGTGGAGGCCTTCCGCGACGGCGGGCTTGCGGCACTGGTGCAGACGAAGGAGCAGCGCGCCCTGATGGGGCGCATGCAGGCGGCGATGGCGGTGGTGGAGGGCTACTCCGAGCACGTGATGGACGCGATCGCGGCGGAGGCGATCCCCGGCCACGAGGCGCTCCGCACGGCGATGGACGCGCGCCGCCGCAGTCGCTCGGCGCCGGAGCGACTGATCGAGCGCCTGCTGGGGCTGGAGATGAAGATGCGCCAGTACGAGCAGGGCAAGACGTTCTGCGACGCCGTGGCGGCGGAAGCCGGCATGGAAGGCCTCAACAGGGTCTGGGCCTCGCCCGAGGCGCTGCCCACCGAGGCCGAGCTGGATCGCCCGCTGGACTGGCTGGCGCGCGTGGGCCCGGCGCCCGCGGCAGCGGCGTAGCGCGCGGCACGCCGTCGCGCGCGGCGGCGGCGTAACCGCCCGGTGGCTCTCGCGTTACGAACGGCAGCAAAGAGGTCACGGTAGGAGCGCCTTGGCGCGAGTGTGGGTAGCAGAACGCCCCGCATGTGACGCGGTGCGTAGCCCACACTCCGCGAGGCCGCCCCCCGGCATCGAGGCATCCCCGGCATCGAGGCCGCCCCCGGGTCGCGCCACCCCTGGTTGCTGCCGTTTGGCGCCTGTCGTGTAACCCCGGCCGGGGCCCGGTTTACGTACATGTGTTCGGTGGTATAGTTCTACTGAACTTAGATCTAATAAGATCCTCAACGAGCCCCCACTCAGCGTCCGACCCAACCCGGACGAGATCCGAGGGGAAGGAGCAATCAGATGGCTACCCAGACTCAGACACAGCGCAAGGCGACCGCTCAGAAGGCTGCTGCGACTCGTCGTCGCAACGCCGCCAAGCGCAGCCAGTCCGCCCGCAAGGCGGCCGAAACCCGCGCCCAGGCCGAGCTGAACACCCTGCAGGTCGTCCAGGCGCAGGCCGAGCGTGCCCTGCTGATCCCGGTGGGTGCCGCCCTCGAGGCGCGCGACGCCGTGGTCGAGGCCACCAAGCCCTACGTCGACGGTCGCGACAGCGCCGAGCGCGAGCTCAAGGGCCTCCAGAAGCGTGTCGGCACCAGCCTGCGCAAGTTCGAGCGTCGCGGCGCTACGGCCCGCAACCGCACGGTGCGCGAGGTCAAGCGCACCCGCACGCGCGTCGAGCGCGAGCTGCGTCAGCGTCGCAACAAGGCCGTGCGCACGGTGAAGCAGAACCGTCGCGGGGTCGAGAAGCAGGTCAAGCTGGCTCGCCGTGAGGTGCAGGGCCAGGCCGAGAGCATCGCGTCCCGCGTGGCCTCGATCGCATAGGCCGCAGGCACTCGGCTCGGCCGAGTGCGCGCGGTTCGGCTAACCGAACGCTTCCCCCCGGCCGGCCGAGGAGACCGGCACCGGGGTAAGGCTGGCGGCCACATACTCGCCGCCAGTGCAGTATCTCTCCTCCCTCAGCCGGCGCCGTCCCTTCGGGGGCGGCGTTGGCCTTCCGGGGGCGCCCGTCTGCCATCATCGGATGCGATGCCCTCCCGTGAAGAGATTCAGGACGCCCTGCGCAACGTCATCGACCCGGAGCTGCGCAAGGACATCGTGTCGCTCGGCATGGTGCGCGCGATCGAGCAGCCCGAGGAAGGCCGCGTCGACGTCATGGTCTCGCTGACCACGCCCGGGTGCCCGATCCGCTCGCATTTCGAGAAGGCGGTCGTGGAGAGCGTCCAGGCGCTCGGCGTGCGGACCGTCACCGTGTCGTTCGACGTGCTCTCCGATCAGGAGAAGCAGGGGCTCGCTCAGCGCCTCGGGCGCCAGGACGGCCTGCCCCAGGGCGCGCTCGCCGCGGTCAAGAACGTGATCTGCATCGGGTCCGGCAAGGGCGGCGTGGGCAAGTCCACGATCACCGCCAACCTCGCCGCCGCGCTCCAGGCCGACGGCATGCGGGCCGCCGCGCTCGACGCCGACGTCTGGGGCTACTCGATCCCGCGCATGCTCGGCGTGCACGGTCGGCCGATGGTTTCGCCCGAGCGCAAGATCCTGCCCCTCGACGGGGCGGGCGGCGTGAAGGCGATCTCGATCGAGTTCTTCCTCAACGAGCAGGACCAGGCGATCACCTGGCGCGGGCCGATGCTGCACAAGGCGGTCCGGCAGTTCCTGGAGGACGTCGACTGGGGCGAGCTCGACTATCTGCTGATCGACCTGCCGCCGGGCACCGGCGACGTCGCGATGACGCTCGCCCAGCTGCTGCCGCAGGCGCAGTTCGTGATCGTGACCACGCCGCAGCCGGCCGCCCAGAAGGTGGCCAAGCGCGCCGCCGAGACGGCCAAGCGCTTCGACCTCCAGATCGCCGGCGTGATCGAGAACATGTCCGGCTTCACCACTCCCGACGGCGAGCGCTTCACGATCTTCGGCGAGGGCGGCGGCCAGCAGCTCGCCGACGAGCTGGACGTGCCGCTGCTGGGGAAGATCCCGCTCCAGGAGGCGCTGCGAATCAGCGCCGACGAGGGTCGACCGCTCGTGCTCGAGGACCCCGACGCCCCGGCCGCCCAGGCGATCTACCACGCGGCGCGCGGCCTGATTGCCGCCACGCCGCAGGAGCTCGGGGTGTTCCAGGCGCCGTCGGGCCCGCCGGTGCCCGCGGTCACGGGCACGGCGCTGCCGATGGCGCCGTAGTGCCCAAGCAGCCGGCTCGGCCGGCTGCGCGGGGTCGTATCGCTAGCTCGCCTGCTTGAAGTAGTCCACGTTGATCTGGATGTACTGCTGCCACTCGTCGGGCAGCTGATCCTCGGCGAAGCACGCGTCCACCGGGCAGGCCTCGACGCACGCGTCGCAGTCGATGCACTCCTCCGGATCGATGTAGAGCTGCTTGACCTGGTCGTAGTCAGGCTCTTCCGGCGTGGGGTGGATGCAGTCGACGGGACACACCTCGACGCACGAGTTGTCCTTGGTGTCGATGCAGGGTTCGGCGATGACGTAGGCCATGATCTCCTTGAGGGTCCGACGTGCTGCTTAGAGCGAGGCGGGCCGATTGTACCGTTGGGCGCCCGCAAGCCCCGGACGAATGTTGGCTCGTCGTGCGCTTGAGCAGGCACCCCGGTCTGCCGAATAGCTCCTATGGACTTGCTTCGGGCATGGCTCTGCCCGACCCCGGCCCACCGCGTGCGCGTAGTGGACGCCAGCGGGCGCATTAAGAAGGCGCGTATCGTCGCCGTGGGCGCGATTGGCCTCGGCGTCCTGATCGCCGCGCCGTGGAACGGGTGGTGGACGCTGGCCATGTTCGTCCCGGCGGGCATCCACCTGGTCACGGTGGACCGCTGGATAGAGCGCGCCAAGAGCCCCGAGCTGATCCCGTTCTTCACGCTGGTCGTCATGCTGTTCCTGCTGGCGGGCACCGCCGCCGGGACGGGCGGCCCCGACAGCCCGGTCCTGCCCTGGCTCGTGTTCGTGCCCGCGATGGCGACGCTTCGCTTTCGCTTGGCCGTCAGCACCGCCCTGGCGGGCTTGGCGGCGGTCCTGATCGTCGCGGTCGGCTTCGCCGTCGACCCGGCGCAGGCCATCGACAACCCCGTCCCGATGATCGCGGCGCTGGTGATGGTGGCGAACGTCGTGGGCGTTTGCACGGCGCTCATGCGCGGTGAGCTCGAGCACCGCGACCGCGCCGTGCTCGACCCGCTCACGGGCCTGCTCAACCGGGCGTCGCTGGAGTCGCGCGTGGAGGAGATCGAGCAGCAGGCGCGCCTTACGGACGGACCCGTGGCGCTCGTGCTGATCGACTTGGACCGCTTCAAGCGCGTGAACGACGAGCACGGCCACGAGCGCGGCGATGCCGTGCTGCGCGATGCCGCCTACGAGATCCGCAAGTCGCTGCGCTCCTTCGAGCTCGTCTACCGCATCGGTGGAGAGGAGTTCCTGCTGCTGCTGCCCGGCACCGATCTGGAGGGCGGCATCGAAACCGCCGAGCGCGTCCGCATGGCCGTCGCGCAGGGCCGCCCGGGCCAGCTGGAGCTGACGCTTTCGGCCGGCGTGGCCACGGCGGCCGGCGAGTTCGTGCGCTACGACGACTTGTTCCGCGCGGCCGATCTGGCGCTGCTGCAAGCCAAGCGCGAGGGCCGCGACCGGGTCGTGGCCGCCGATGCACCGCTTGCCGTCGTTGCCGCGTAGGCTCAGGGCCCTTGTTGGCCCAGCGCTCGGAGCCAGACCCCTTCCTCGATACCTTCACCGGCCTGGTGGCCGCCCGCGCGATCACCACCGCCGTGATGCTGGGCGTGTTCGACGCGCTGGACGACGCACCGGCCACCGGTGCGGAGCTGGCGCGGCGGCTCGGCCTGGACGAGCTCGGCGCCGAGACGCTGCTCACCACGCTCGCCACCCTCGGCTACGTCGAGCCGGACGGTGAGCGACGGCGCAACACGGCGGTCAGCGAGCGGCTGCTGGTCAGCTCGTCGCCGGAGTCGATAGCCACGTTCGTCGGTGGCCAGGGCGACCTGCACTGGCAGGTGCTCGACCTGCTGCCCGACGCCGTCCGCGACGGCACCGCGTACGCGATGCACGAGCGGCGCCACGAGGACGACGAGCGCTGGGAGGCCTACATCCGCGGGCTGTACGAGATCTCGCGTCCCGAGCAGGAAGCCAACGCCGCGCTGGTGGGTGTGGAGTCGCCGCGCCGGCTCGTGGACGTGGCCGGCGGCCACGGCGGCTTCGCGATGGCCATGTGCCGCCGCCACCCTGGCCTCGAGGCGACCGTTCTGGACCTGCCGCCGAGCGCGGCCGTGGGTCGCAAGATCGTGGCCGAGCAGGGCTTCGCCGACCGCGTCTCGTTCCGCGAGGGCGACGTGTTCGAGCTCGGCCTCGGCGAGGACCTCGACGTCGTCTCGATCTTCAATTTGGTCCACCATCTCCCCGAGCAGCGCGACCGCGAGCTGTGCCGGATGGCGCGCGAGTCCCTGCGGCCCGGCGGCGTGCTGGTGATCGGCGACTCCGCTCGGCCCGAGCCGGGCGACGCGATGTCCCCGCACGGCGCCGTGTCGAGCCTGCTCTTCTACGCCTGGAGCCACAGCCGCAACTTCTCCCCCTCGGAGGTGCGCGGCTGGTTGGAGGACGCCGGCTTCGAGAAGGTCGAGGTCCACCGCAACGAGCGCTCGCTGTGGCGGATGGTGGTGACCGGCCGGTGATCCTGCTCACGGGCGCCACCGGCACGGTCGGCTCGGCCCTGCTGCGCCGGCTGATCGCCGCCGGTGAGCCGGTCCGCTGCCTCGTGCGCGACCCGCGCCGGCTGGGCGAGCAGCGCGTGCGCGTGCAGATCGCGCTCGGCGACCTCGCCGACCCGCCCTCGTTCCGCAACGCGCTGCGCGGCGTCGGCACCGTCGTGCACCTGGCGGCCTCGATCCGCGACCAGCCGAGCGGCTCGATCGAGGAGCTGAACGCGGTGGCCACCCTGCGGCTGGTGCGGGCGGCGGAGCGAGCCGGCGCGCGCCGCTTCCTGTTCTTCTCGGCCATGGGAGCGCGCCACCACTCGCGTACGCGCTTCTTCCGCGCGAAGGCGCTGGCCCAGGAGGCGGTGCAGGCCTCGTCGCTGGAGACGATGGTGTTCCGGCCGTCGATCGTCTACACGCCCGGGGACCCGTGGCTGACACTGCTCGAGCGCTTCTCGTACCTGCCGGCGCTGCCGGTGTCCGGGTCGGGACGCGCCGAGTACCAGCCGATCTGGGCGGAGGACGTGGCGGACTGCGTGCTTGCCGCGCTGATGGCCACCGGCCCCCGCAGGCGCGCCTTCGAGCTGGGCGGCCCGGAGACGCTCACCTACGACGAGATCGTGCGCGCCGCCCTCGCGGCGACCGGGCGCCGACGGCCGCTGCTGCACGTGCCCCTGCCGGTGGTGCGGGCGTCGCTGCGGGCGCTGCGCCCGCTGGCCGGGGCCAAGGTGTTCGCCACCTGGGAGGAAGCCGAGCTGATGGAGGAGCCGATGACGAGCCCGCGTGGAACGGCCGACGCGGAGGCGCTCGGCGTGCGGCCGCTGCCGATGGCGAGCGTGCTCGGGGGCCGAGCGGCCTAGAAACGCAGAGGGCCCCGCCGAAGCGGGGCCCTCAAGCGAAAAGCGGCCGCGGGCGCCGGCCGACTGGCCGACGCTCCACGGGGGTCCGGGGGCCGTGAGGCCCCCGGCTATTTACATCATTCCGTCCATGCCGCCCATGCCGCCCGGCATTCCGCCGCCGCCGCCGTTCTGCTCCGGCATCTCGGCGATGATGGCCTCGGTCGTCAGGATGTTCTTCCCGATCGAGGCCGCGTTCTGGAGCGCGGAGCGCGTGACCATTGCGGGGTCGATCACGCCGGCTTCCACCAGGTCCACGATCTCGCCGGTGTCGGCGTTGAGGCCCTGGTTCTTGCCCTTCGCGTTGCGCACGTCGTTGACGACGACGGAGCCCTCGAGCCCCGCGTTGTCGGCGATCTGACGCAGCGGCTCCTCCAGCGCGCGGTGAACGATCATCGCTCCCGTGCGCTCGTCGCCCTCGAAGGCCTCGAGCTTGACGGCCGCCTGCGCCCGCAGCAGCGCTACGCCGCCGCCCGGAACGATGCCCTCTTCGAGCGCGGCCCGGGTGGCCTGCAGCGCGTCCTCGACGCGGTGCTTCTTCTCCTTCATCTCCGTCTCGGTGGCCGCGCCGACCTTGACGACCGCGACGCCGCCGGCCAGCTTGGCCAGCCGCTCCTGCAGCTTCTCGCGGTCGAAGTCCGAGTCGGTGTTCTCGATCTCGGTCTTGATCTGGTTGATGCGGCCCTTGATGGCGTCGGGGTCACCGGCGCCGTCAACGATGGTGGTCGTGTCCTTCGCAACGACCACGCGACGGGCACGGCCGAGCTGCGAGAGCTGTGTGTTCTCCAGCTTGAGGCCCATCTCCTCGGTGATCACCTCGCCACCGGTCAGGATGGCGATGTCCTCCAGCATGCGCTTGCGGCGGTCGCCGAAGCCCGGCGCCTTGACCGCGACGCCCGTGAAGGTGCCGCGCAGCTTGTTGACAACCAGCGTGGCGAGCGTCTCGCCCTCCACGTCCTCGGCGATGATCAGGATCGGCTTACCCGACTGGATCACCTGCTCGAGCACCGGCAGGATGTCGCGCACCGAACCGATCTTCTGGTTCGCGATGAGGATGAACGGATCCTCGAGCACGGCCTCCATGCGGTCCTGGTCGGTGACCATGTACGGCGAGATGTAGCCCTTGTCGAACTGCATGCCCTCGGTGAACTCGAGGTCCATGCCGAACGTCTGGCCCTCCTCGACGTTGACCACGCCGTCCTTGCCGACCCGATCGATGGCGTCGGCGATCACATCGCCGATCTCGTCGTCGGCGGCGGAGATGGCCGCCACACGGGCGATCTGGTCCTTGCCGGAGATCTCGGTCGAGATCTTCTTGATGTGGTCGACGACCATGTCGACCGACTTCTCGACGCCTCGCTTGAGAGCAAGCGGGTTCGCACCGGCGGCGACGTTCTTCAGGCCGTCGCGCACGATGCGCTGGGCCAGAACTGTCGCGGTGGTGGTGCCGTCACCGGCAACGTCGTTGGTGGAAGTCGCCACCTCACGCACGAGCTGAGCGCCCTGGTTGGCGAACGGATCCTCGATCTCGATCTCGCGAGCGATCGATACGCCGTCGTTGGTGATCGTCGGAGCACCGAACTTCTTGTCGATCACGACATAGCGGCCCTTCGGACCGAGCGTGACCTTTACAGCGTTAGCGACGGCGTTTACGCCGTCTTCCAGTGCACGGCGTGCCTCCACGTCGTACTTGAGTTCCTTGTGAGCCATGTGTTCGCTTCCTCCTAGCCCGCAACCTTGGCGAGCACGTCCGACTCACGCAGGACGAGTAGATCCTCACCCTCGACGATCACCTCGGTGCCGCCGTACTTCGAGTACAGGACCTCGTCGCCCTTCGATACGTCGAGCGGAATCCGCTTTTCGCCGTCCTCGTCCCACCTGCCGTCTCCGACCGCAAGGACCTTGCCGCGCTGCGGCTTCTCCTTGGCCGTGTCAGGAAGGACGATGCCGCTTGCCGTGGTTTCCTCTTCCTCGATCGCCTGAACGATCAGGCGGTCTCCTAGAGGCTTGAGATTCATGGGCATACCTCCGTCTGAAGTTCGTGAACTTGGCACTCCACGTGTCCGAGTGCCAGCCTGGCACTCTAGCACCGAGAGTGCCAAACGCCGACTTCAGTCTCAGTTTTGGCGGGGCCCAGAGGGCCGCATGCGCTCCTGCACCTCGGACGGGCGGTCCGAGATCTGTGAGAAGCGCACGACGGTGACGGTGTCGTCCGTCGCGACCTTGCGGCCGTAGATCTGCTCCAGGAAGTGCACCATCTCGTCGAGCCGGCGGAACTCCGGGTTGTCGTGCTCGATGTCCCGCGGCGACAGATCGCCTACGCGCTTGACCTCGACCGAGTCGATCACGGCCTCGAAGATCTTCTCGCGCGGCGAGTGCTGGAAGCCCACGGTGATCAGCACGACCTCGCCCTTGCGGTACTTGTTGCTCTTGTCGCCGAGGCGGATCGTCGCCGTCTTGCGGCCGCGCTTGAGCTGGTCGACGAAGATCGGCGAGTAGAAGTTGAGGACGAACACGACGGGGCAGCCTAGCGGCCTTCCTCGAGCCGTGAGAGCGCGGCCTCCGCCATATCCCGCTCGCCCTTGTAGGCGAGCCGCTTGGGCGCCTCCTCGAGCGGGATCCAGAGCGCCTCCTCGACCTCGTGGTCGTGATCCTCGACGCTGCCCGAGCGGTAGCGGAACAGGAAGAAGGCCACGATCTTCATCACGCGCTCCCCGCCGCGCACGTACCAGTACTTGACGTCGCCGAGCCGTTCGACCGCCTCGGCCTCGAGCCCGGTTTCCTCGCGCACCTCGCGCCGCGCCGCCTCCTCGGCCGACTCGTCCCCGTCCGGGTGGCCCTTCGGCAGGGCCAGGATCTGGTCCCGCACCCTGACCACGGCCACGTACGGGCGCCCGTGCATGCGGCGCACGACCACGCCGCCGGCCGAGAACTCGCGGATCACTCCTCGTCGCTCACGAGCGGCACGAACCGCACTGAGGCCACCGCCTCCTCTTCGTCGTCACGGAACCGCATCAGGTACTCGCGGCGGCCGCGGGCGATCGGGCACACCAGCGCCGCGCCCGGCGCCAGCTGGTCCAGCAGCGGCCGCGGGGGCTCCTCGCGCGCGGTCGCGGTTACCGAGATCCCTTCGAAGGGGGCGCGGTCGGGCGCGCCGTGCGCGCCGTCGCCCACGCGCACCTCGACGTTGTCGTAGCCCAGCTCCGTGAGCGTCGCGGCAGCCAGCGTGGCCAGGCTCTCGTAGCGCTCGATGGTCACCACCTGAGCGCACAGCCGCGAGAGCACCGCGGCGGCGTACCCGGAGCCGGTGCCCACCTCGAGCACCGTCTCGTCGCCCTGCAGCTCGAGCAGCTGACACATGCAGGCGACGATCCACGGCTGGGAGATGGTCTGGCCCTCCCCGATCCGCAGGGCCCCGTCGCGGTAGGCACGGCGGCGCTGGTCCTGCGGCACGAACAGCTCCCGCGGTACCTCGGTCATGGCGGCGAGCACGCGCTCGTCGCGGATGCCGCGGCGGCGGAGCTGGCGCTCCACCATGCGGGCGCGCGCGTCAGTGGATGTAGTTGCGGAGCCGTCCCGGGTCATGCACGGTCACCTTTCCCCGTCCCAGGGTGACCACCCCGGCGCGCTCCAGCGTGGCGAGGAAGCGGCTCGCGCTCTCGCGCGAGGTGCCGGCGAGGTGCGCGATCTCGGCCTGTGTCGCGCGGATCAGGACGTCCTCGTCGGGCGCGCCCTCGGCCTGGCGCGAGATGGTCTGGGCGAGCAGTGCGCTCGCGACCCTGCCGGCGACCGTCTGGAACGACTGCTGGAGCAGCCGCTCGTTGGTGCGGCTGACGCGCTCGGCGAGCGTGGCGAGCAGCTTCAGTGCCAGGTCCGGATTGCGCTTGACCAGGCGCTGCACGTCACCCGACAGCAGCGCCACCGCGGTGCAGGGCTCGATCGCCTCGGCCGTGGCCGATCGGGTTTCACCTCGGAACATGGCCAGCTCCCCGAACAGCGCGCCGCCGCGCAGCTCGGCGAGCGCGACCATGCGGCCGTCCTGGTGCTCGCGCGTCAGCACCACCGCGCCCGAGCGCAGCAGGTAGCAGGTGTCGCCGGCATCGCCCTCGCGGAAGATGATCTCGCCGCGGTCCCAATGGCGCGGGACCGCCACCTGCGCCACGGCCAGCAGCTCTCGCGGCTCGAGATCCATGAACACCTCGGTGCGGGCGAGCAGCCGAGCGGTTTCCTCCCCGGTGGCCATGAGCGGATAATGACTGGATGGCAGTCGCACGTGAAGCCGTGAGCGCCCGGGACGTCGAGGACGCCGCCCGCCTGATCGCCGGGAAGGTGCGCGAGACGCCGCTCCTGCCGGCCGGCGAGCTGTCGCGGCGGGTGGGCGCCCCGGTGGTGCTCAAGGCCGAGAACCTCCAGCTGACCGGGTCGTTCAAGGCGCGCGGCGCCACGAACATGATCG
This sequence comes from Thermoleophilaceae bacterium, assembly GCA_034664125.1. Lineage (GTDB taxonomy): Bacteria > Actinomycetota > Thermoleophilia > Solirubrobacterales > Thermoleophilaceae > JACVRW01. Next base: position 53,681 of record JAXDIG010000016.1, read on the forward strand.
GGCGACTGTCCAAGGAGGCGCTGCGGGCGGGGGTGGTGGCCGCCAGCGCCGGCAATCACGCCCAGGCCGTCGCCTGTGCCGCTCGCGACGCGGGGGCGCGCGCCGTGCTGGTGATGCCGGAGGAAGCCCCGGTTTCCAAGGTCGCCGCGGTGCGCCAGTACGGCGGCGAGGTGCGCCTGCACGGCGGCAACTACGACGACGCGCACGACGAGGCGGCCCGCCTCGTCGAGGCGGAGGGCCTGACCGCCGTGCACGCCTTCGACAACGCCGAGGTGGTGGCGGGCCAGGGCACGGTGGGGCTGGAGATCGCGCGCGACGCGCCCGAAGTGACGCTGGTGGTGGTTCCGCTCGGCGGCGGCGGGCTGGCCAGCGGGATCGGGCTCGCGGTGGCGGAGTGGCTGCCTGGGGCGCGGGTCGTGGGCGTGCAGGCGGAGGCGTGCGCCCCGTACATCGACTCGCTGGCGGCGCACAAGCCGATCGGCGCGCGGTCCGCGAACACGATCTGCGACGGGATCGCCGTCAAGCGCCCCGGCGACTTCACGCTGCCGCTGGTCGAGCGCTACGTGGACGAGGTGGTCACGGTTTCCGACGACGAGGCGGCGGAGGCGATGGTGATGCTGCTCGAGCGCACCAAGCTCGTCGTCGAGGGGGCCGGGGCGGTCGCGGTGGCGGCGCTCATGCAGGGCCGCGTGCCGGCGCCCGCCAACGGGCAGGTCTGCGCCGTGCTGTCGGGCGGCAACGTCGACGCGTCGCTGCTGTCCGAGTGCATCCGGCTCGGGGAAACCGCCGCCGGCCGGCGGATGGTGCTCTCCACGGTCGTGCCGGATCGCCCAGGTGCCCTGTCGGGCCTCCTGCAGATCGTCGCCGAGCACGGCGGCAACGTGGTCGACGTCGAGCACCTGCGCGACGGCATCGACCTGCACGTGCGCGAGACGGCGATCAAGCTCGTGCTGCAGACGCGCGGGCCCGATGCCAGCCAGCAGATCCTCGATGCGGCTCGCGCGAAGGGCTTCCCGGTGAGCGTGGAGCGCCAGGCCTAGCTACTGCTCGACCGGCGCCATGTCGGCGTAGCGGTCGCCCGCCGTGCCGCCGGGCGGGAACGCTTCGTCCAGCGCGCGCAGCTGATCCGCGGTCAGTTCGATGTCCACCGCCGCCGCGTTCTCCTCGACGCGGCTGACGCGCCTGGTCCCGGGGATCGGCACCACGTCGCCGCCCTGGTGCAGCAGCCACGCCAGCGCCAGCTGGGCGGGGGTGCAGCCCACCTCAGCGGCGATCTCCCCGGCTCGCTGCACGCGCTCCAGGTTGCGCTCCCGGTTCCCCGCCTGGAAGCGCGGGGAGCTGCGCCGGAAGTCGTCGTCGGCGCTGATCTCCACCGCGCCGGTCAGCTCGCCGCGGCCGAGCGGGCTGTAGGGCACGATGCCCACGCCGAGCTCGCGTGCCGTCGGCACGATCTCGCGCTCGATCTCGCGGGTGAACAGCGACCACTCGCTCTGCAGGGCGGTGATCGGGTGCACCGCGTTCGCGCCGCGGAGCGTGTCCGGGTTCACCTCGCTCAGGCCGAGGTGACCGACCTTGCCGTCGGTGACCAGGTCGGCCATGGCGCCGACGCTCTCCTCGATCGGCACGTCCGGGGTGCGGCGGTGCATGTAGTAGAGGTCGATGTGGTCCACGCCGAGGCGGCGCAGCGAGCCCTCGCAGGCCTCGCGGATCCACTCCGGGCTGTTGTCGATGCGGCGCGCGCCGTTCTCGCGCCGGATCCCGAACTTGGTGGCCAGCTGAACCTCGTCGCGGCGGCCGGCGATCGCCCTCCCGACGAGCTGCTCGTTGTGGCCCGAGCCGTACATGTCGGAGGTGTCGAGGAACGTGACACCGAGGTCGAGGGCGCGGTGGATCGTGGCGATCGACTCGTCCTCGTCGCTGGGCCCATAGAACTCGGACATTCCCATGCAGCCGAGGCCGATGGCGGAAACGGTCAGGTCGCGGAGCTGTCTCGGCTTCATGGTCCAAACGGTAGCCTGACTCGCCGATGCTGATCGCTCCCGAGGTGGCCGACGCAGTCGCCGGCGGGCGGCCGGTGGTGGCGCTCGAGAGCACGCTGATCAGCCACGGCCTGCCGCGGCCGCGAAACCTCGACGTGGCCCGCGAGCTCGAGGCGGCGGTTCGAGTGGCGGGCGCCACGCCGGCCACTATCGCCGTCGTAGACGGAGAGGCGCGTGTCGGACTCGACGAGGCGGCCCTCGAGGTGGTCGCAGCCGGCGAGGCCGTCGTGAAGTGCGGCGTGCGCGACCTGGCGGTGGTGGCGGCGCGCGGCGGTCATGGAGCGACCACGGTGGCGGCCACGGCGCACCTCGCGGCCCGGGCGGGCATCTCGGTGTTCGCGACGGGCGGGCTGGGCGGCGTGCACCGAGAGGCGCGCGAGACGTGGGACGAGTCGGCCGACCTGGAGACGCTCGCCCGCGTGGGCATCGCGGTGGTTTGCTCCGGGGTCAAGTCGATCCTCGACGTGGGGGCCACGCTCGAGCGGCTCGAGACGCTTGGCGTGACCGTGCTCGGCTACGGCACCGACGGCTTTCCGGGCTTCTACCTGCACGACTCGGGCTACCCGGCGCCGTGGCGGGTCGACACTCCGGCGGAGGTGGCGGCCGTGCTGGCCGCGCGCCACGAGCTGGGCACCGACGACCGGGCGGTCGTGGTCGCCAATCCGCTGCCCGCAGAGGAGCAGCTCGATCCGGACCTGCACGATCGGGTCCTGTCGGCCGGGCTGGCCGCTGCCGCCGCGGCCGGCGTCAGGGGCAAGGAGATCACCCCCTTCCTGCTGGACTTCTTCCACCGTGAGACAGCGGGGGCGAGCCTCGCGGCGAACGTGCGGCTGGTGACCCGCAACGCGGAGCTGGGAGCGCGGATAGCGGTGGCCGCGACGGCGGCTTGACGCGGATCGTCGTGCTGGGCGACGTGATGGTGGACGTCGTCGCGCGCCTATCGGGGCCGGTGGCGGTGGGGAGCGATGCGCCTTCCTCCGTCTCCTTCGGCGGCGGTGGCTCGGCGGCCAATGTGGCGGCGTGGCTTGCCTTCGCGGGCGAGACGCCGGTGCTCGTGGGCCGGGTGGGGGCCGACGAGCGCGGCGCTTCGGCGGCTGCCGAGCTGGGCGCGGCGGGGGTGGATGCCCGCTTGACGGTCGACGGCTCGCTGCCGACCGGAACCTGCATCGTGCTGGTGGCCCCTGGCGGGGAGCGCTCGATGCTGCCCGACCCGGGGGCGAACGTCGCGCTCGCCGCGGCCGACCTGCCAGACGACGTGCTGCTCGCGGGCGGCCACCTGCACGTGGCCGGGTACGCGCTCGTGCGGCCCGGGCCGCGAGCGGCCGCCTTGGCGGCGATCTCGCGCGCGGTTGCCGGGGGGATGACGGTGTCGGTCGATCCCTCCTCGGCGGCGCTGCTGTCGCCGGCGTTCCTCGAGTTGGCCGACGGAGCGCAGTTGCTGCTGCCGAACGCCGAGGAGGCGCGGGCGCTGACAGGCGAGCGCGACGCGTCGTCCGCCGCCCGGGCGCTCGCCACCCGCTTCCCGGAGGTCGTGGTGAAGCTCGGGGCGGAGGGGGCGCTGTGGAGGAACGGCAGCGACGAGGTGCGTGCTCCGGCCGCCGCGGCGTCGCCCGCCGCCGCGCTGGACACCACCGGCGCGGGCGACGCCTTCGCGGCCGGCCTGCTTGCCGCCCGGATGCGGGGCGCCGACGCCGCCGAAGCCCTCGCGGCCGGCTGCGAGTTCGCCGGCAAGGCGATAGTCACGCCGGGCGCGCGGCCGCGAGGGTCCCGCTAGGCCAGCGCCGACTCGCGCCGGCGGCGGCGCACCACTCGGGTGCCCAGCCAGGCGGCCAGGGCGATCAGCCCCAGCGGGAGCGCCAGGGCGAGGACCCGGATCAGCACTCCGGCGAAGCCGACCAGCAGGCCGCCGGCGTCGTTCATCGCGTCGTCGAACGAGCCCCCCACGCCGCCGCGGTTGTCGTCGTGATCGTCGGCCACCAGCAGGCTCACCGTGACCACGGCATAGTCCGTGCGCAGCCGCAGATCGCGCAGCTGCCCGCGCAGGCCGCTGATCTCGCCCGCGACCAGGTCCAGCCGGCGCCGGATCGACTCTGCCTCCTCGTCCGTGGCCGCCTGCTCGAGCCTGCGCAGCAGGCTGCGGCGCTCGGCGCGCGCCGCCTGTAGCCGATCCTTGGCGGTGACGTGCTCGCGCGTCACGTCGCGGCCTTCCTGGCTCTGGCGGATCACGGGGGCGAGCTCGGCCAGGTCGCGCAGGGCGGGCCGCAGCCGGTCCGTCGGGATGCGCAGCGAGAAGTCGCCCCCGCCGCCATCCTTGCCGGAGTTGACCGAGGAGTTGAGCACGAAGCCGCCGTGGCGATTGGTCACCGCCGTGACCTGGTCGGCCACCCGGGCCATGTCGTCGAGCGGCACGTCGAGCTCGAGGGAGAACGACCGCTCGATCTTGCGGTCGCGCTGCCCGGGGGCGAAGCCGCGGCCGGACGGAAGCGGCTGAGCGGGCGCGACGATCGCATTGTCGCCTGCGCCGGCCTCGGCGCCGCCGCCGCTGGAGCCCCCGCCGGAGCCTCCGCGGGTCACGCCGCCAGCGGCGCTGGAGGCGTTGTCATCGCCGCCACCGCCGCCACCGCCGCCCGGGGGGCCGCCCGCAGCGAACACGACGACCACGATCAGCAGCAGCGGCAGGCCCACCCCCGCGATCGGGCGGAGCAGCCTGCGGCCGAGGCCGTCCGGTCCCCGCGCTGCCCGGGCCGCCAGTCGCTCGAGCGCGGCCTGCTGCCGCGCGCCGGCCGCTTCCGCCCGTCCGCGAGCCGAGCCAGGCGCGCGCGGGAAGCCCGCCTCCACCCGCGCCCGCAGCCCCTCAGCGAACCGGGGCTCCGCCTGCGGCGCGTCCGCGCGCAGCTCCAGCGCCAGCTCCTGCAGCTCCCGCGCGACCGGGTCCGCGTGCGTTGCCGCTCCGGTGCCCAGCGCCAGTTCCACGGCGCCCAGGTCGCGCTCGATCGTCGTGCTCTCGTCAGTCATTGCAGGCCTTTCGCAACTTCGTCAGGGTGCGGTGCAGGCGCGTGCCCGCCGCCGTCTCTGAGAGGCCGAGCACGGTGGCGATCTCGGAGTTGGAGAGCCCGGCCGAGAACTTCAGGGCGAGCAGGTCACGCTCGCGGCCCTCCAGAGCGCCCATGGCGGCGCGCACGGCCTCCCGCCGCAGCGCCAGCTCGGCGTGGTCGTCCGCGCCCAGGGCGCCCGTGTCCTCCGGGTCGCTCTCCAGGCGAGCCCGGCGCTTGCGGCGCCTCAGCTCGTCGAGGGCGGCGTTGCGCGCGATGCCGAACAGCCAGGCCTCGGGGGTGCCCCGCCGGGCGCGGTAGCTGGTGCGCCTGCGGTAGGCCCGCTCGAACGCCTGGGCCGTCACGTCCTCCGCCGCCGCGCGGTCGCGCAGCAGCGACGCCACGTAGGCATACACGCGCGGGAAGGTGCGCTCGTATAGAGCGGCGAAAGTCTCCGTATCGGTTCCCGTTACGACCGGCATCCGCTCCGCGAGCGCCTCGTTCACGCCCCTACTACGACCGGGGGTCGAGTTCGTCACCGTGAACTGGGCAATTTCTCAGGGGGAAACGGTAGTCTGCGCTCAAGGGGGAAGTGCCGAAGACCGACAACATCCCTGATGGCTCGTAGGACCCTCATCGTCACTGCCATCTGCACGGTGCTCGCAAGCACCGGGGTAGCGCACGCCCAGACGGGCGAGCAGCTGAGCTCATCCTGGGCCCAGGGGAACGTCTGCAACGCCACGCAGCTCGGTGCACGGGCTCAGCTTGCCGGCGACGGCTCGGCGTCCGACCTCTCGGTCCGCTTCACGGCTCAGTGGCTCTCGCCCGACGGATGGGCGTCGCTCGGCGGAGCCGCCACTTCGCCCTGGCAGTCCGCCGGCTCAGCCGAGTACACCTGGGGCCAGGCCGGCTGGACGTTCAGCATCAGCGTCCCGCCCGGCAACCAGTACCAGCTGCGTTCGGTGGCCGAGTTGCGCTGGAGCGGCGAAACCAACCGCTCCGAGACGCACACCACCGGCACCTGCACCATCGGCGGTTAGCGCCGCTACGCCGTCGTGGGTAGCTTGATCGAGGACCCGGTACTGAAGCAGCGGCTGGAGTTCCAGCCCTCCGAGGACGGCGAAGCGCTGCTGGTGGAGATCTGGGTCGACCCGGGCGGTGGCGTCCCGCCGCACGCGCACCCGTCGATGGAGGAGCGCTTCACGGTGCTGTCCGGGCAGCCGAGCTTCCTGTCGGGGCGGAAGTGGCAGACCGCGGCGCCGGGCGACACCGTCGTGGTGCCAGCCGGCGTGCGCCATGCCTACCGCAACCGCGCAGGCGAGCTGGCCCACGTCGTCTGCCAGGCCAGCCCGGCGCTGAGCCTTCAGGAGTTCCTCGAGGAGGCCGCGGCGATGGCGCGTGCCGGCAAGATCACCCGCCACGGGCTGCCGAAGTCGCCGAGCGCGCTGGTGCAGGCGCTCTCGATGGCGGTGCGCCATCGCAAGATGGTCGTCATGCGCCCGGTGTAAGGAGCGCAGCCAGGTGTCAGCGGGGGTCCGGGGGCGTGAGCCCCCGGCTGTCATCCCCGAAGAGCCTGGGGTCGTTCGTGATCACGCCGTCCACCCCGAGCGCCTCCAGGGCACGGATGCGATCGGCGTCGTCGACCGTCCACACGTAGACCTGCCCGCCCACCGCGTGAACCGCGCGCACCAGCCGCGGGCTTACCAGGATCCGGTGCGCCATCACCGCCTCGCAGCCGCCGCCGCGGATGCGCGCGGCCGCCTGGCCCGGCAGCCGGGCCCGCCACACCCGCGCGACCGCGTAGGCCGGCACCGCCAGCGGCGAGCGCATGTAGTCGCGCCGCACGCGCGGTACGGACCAGCCCCGCCGCAGTCCGGGTGCCAGCTCGCCCAGCGCCTCGAGGCTCTCGGGGTACATCGTGGACACGAGCGAGCGCTCCGCGAGGCCGCGCCGGGCGAGCCCCTCAGCCACCTCGCGCTCGTAGCCGGTCAGCTTCATGTCGACGTCCAGCTGGACGTCCGCGTACGACGCGCCGGCGAAGTGGTCGAGCCCCTCGTCCAGGGTCAGGCACTCGCGCGACTCGGCGTCCTCGTAGTCGTGCGCGAGCACCAGCCGGCCGTCGCGCGCGCGCAGCACGTCGAACTCGATCATGTCCACGCCGTGCTCGAGCGCGGCGTGGAAGCTGTCGATCGTGTTGCCCGGGGCGACGTGGTCGGCGCCCTTGTGGCCGACTCGGATCAGGCCTGGCACGCCGGGCACCAGTAGGTCGTGCGGTTGTCGTCGCCCTGCCCGCGGGCGCGGACCGGCGTGTCGCAGCGGCGGCAGGGCAGGCCGGCGCGGTCGTAGACCCACCTGCGTTCACGCCGGCGGCCCTCGGCCGAGTCGCGCATCGGTGGCCTGACCGCGCGGACCACGGCCAGCGCCTCGCCGTCGGAGAGCTCGCTCAGCCGGCGCCACGGGTCGATGCCCGCGAGGAAGCAGCCCTCCGCCTTCCACAGGTTTCCGATGCCGGCGAGGTTGCGCTGGTCGAGCAGCGCGTCGCCGATCCCGCGGGTCTGGTCGTCGGAGCGCAGCAACTCGAGGAAGCGGCGCTCGTCGAAGTCCGGGTCGAGCACGTCCGGGCCGAGTGTCGCGAGGCGGCGGTCGAAGCGCGTGCGGGAGTCGGCCATCAGCTCGAGCACGGGGCCGTCGAACTCGACCACCTCGTGCTGGTCGGTGCGGATCACGAGCCAGGCCCGCCGCGGCGAGCGGCGCCAGCGCTCCCCGCGCCGGTAGACGCCCCACTGACCGGTCATGCGCAGGTGGGAGTGCAGCGTGAGGTCGCCCTCGAAGCGGATGAACAGGTGCTTGCCATGAGCGTCGACCGAGCGCACGGCGCGCCCGCCGAGGCGCTCGGGCCAGCCATCCATCGCGTGGCGCGGCTGCGGCGTCTCGATCTCGACGATCGGCTCGCCAACCAGGGCGGCGCCAATGCGGCGCGCCGCGGACAGGATCGTGTCGCCCTCGGGCACGCCTCAAGCGTACGGACGCTACCGTCGCGGCCGTGAAGCTCGCCACCTGGAACGTCAACTCGCTCAAGGTGCGCATGCCGCGCGTGCTCGAGTTGCTCGAGCTGCACCAGCCGGACCTCCTCTTCATGCAGGAAACCAAGTCCGAGCCGGATGCGTTCCCGGTGCTCGAGTTCGAGGCCGCCGGCTATCAGGTCGCGCACCACAGCGCCGGCCGCTGGGCCGGCGTCGCCCTCGCCGCCCGCGGCGAACTGGGGGACGTCTGCGCCGGCCTGGCCGGCGAGCCGTCCCGTGACGAGGCGCGCTGGCTCGAGGCAACGGTCGACGGGGTGCGAGCGGTGTCGGTCTACGTGCCCAACGGGCGCGCGCCGGACACGCCGACCTACTACGACAAGCTGCGCTTCCTCGACGCGATGGCCGACCGGATCGGCGAGCTCGCGAGCGACCCGCTGGTGGTGGCGGGCGACTTCAACGTGTGCCCGACCGATCTCGACGTCTACGACCCGGCCGCCTTCGTCGGCGACACGCACGTGACCGAGCCGGAGCGCGAGCGCTTCCGTGCGCTGCTCGAGGCCGGCACGGTCGACGCCTTCCGCGAGCTGCACCCGGACGACCCCGGCTTCACGTGGTGGGACTATCGCCAGGGCCATTTCCACCGCAAGATGGGCCTGCGTATCGACGCCTTCCTGATGTCGCCGCCGCTCGCCGAGCGGCTCGAGGAATGCGGCATCGACCGCAATTTCCGCAAGGGCCCGAAGCCGTCGGACCACGCGCCGCTGTTGGCCCAGCTCAGCGACTAGCGGGCGCTCATCGCCCGATCGCCTGGAGCGCCTCGTCGGAGCCGTTGTACATCTGGATGTCGACCGCCTTGCCGTCGCGCAGGGTCCAGATCTGGGCGTCCACGCTCATGCCTCCGAGCTCCAGCCCGGTTATCGCGGCCCGGCCGTGGAAGCGCACCAGCGCGACGACCCGGTCGCCGGCGTCAATCAGCTCCTGCACCTCGATGCGGAAATGCTCGAACGAGCCCGCCACGCCCGTCAGTCCTCGCACCACCGCGTCTCGGCCCTGCCAGGCCTGCTCGTCCGGGAAGTTCGGCGGCAGGTGCCACTCGACGTCCGGGTCGAGCAGCTCGACCGCCGCCTCGGGGTCGCCGCCGTTCCACGCCTCGAACGCGCGCCGCACGATCTCGACGTTCTCGCTCGACATCAGGCGCTCAACGTCAACCTGCGCGGGCTCTGCCGGAAGCCCAGCTCGATCAACAGCTCGCCGGTCTGTGAGCCGACCACCGGCTCGCCGTCGAAGCGCTCGATCCCGAGGCGCGGCACGCGCCCACGCCTCACGGCCTCCGCGAGCCCCTCCAGCGCCGGCCTCAGCCACTCCTCCTCGACGCCCCGCAGCGGCAGCAGCCCCTTGCCGCCCCGCTCCACGTACAGGACCGGCTCGGCGTCGATCGTCACGACGTAGGCGCCCGGCACGCGCGCCGGCCGGCGGTTCGAGTCGTCCTCGCGCTTGGGCCAGGCGAGCGTGGCCCCGAACGGGTTGGCGGGGTCGGTGGCGGCCAGCACCAGCGCGCCGGCAGGCTCGTCGCTGCGCATCGTGCGCAGGCGCTCGATCGCCGCCGGCAGGGCGAACTGGGCGCCGCCGAGGCCTTCGACGAAGTAGCCGCGCCGCGCCGTTCCCAACGTCTCCAGGTTGGCCAGCTCGCCGTACAGCCCGGCGAACCCGCCCGGGATCCCCTCGGCCAGCACCGTTTCGCGCGTCACGATCCCGTAGCGCTCGAGCAGCACCTCGGCGACGGCGCGCATCCGCGGCCCGTGTGCCGGCGCGTCGGCGAACAGCGGGCCGGTGAGCGACCAGCGCCCCTGGACCTGCGGAGCGCCCGGCCGCCGGCGCCTGGCGAAGCGGCGCCCGGCGTCACGCTGCTGCCTCGCCAGGGTGAGCCGCGGCGCGCGCAGCGGGGCGAAGGCGTCGTTGGTCACCTCGCCGGCCCAGACGAGGTCCCAAAGCGCCTCCTGCAGCTCGACCGGCTCGGTGCCGCCGAGATCGGCAAGCAGGTCCGTCCAGAAGGCGGCGCCCGACGCGAGCCGCTCGCGCAGCGCGACGTGCACCGGCTCGGCGGGCGGGTCGCCCTTGAAGTGGGGCGGGCCGAGCCAGCGCGCGTCCTCGCGGAAGTAGAGCGCCACCCGGCCGGAGCGGCGGCCGAGTGCTCCGGCGCCGACCCACACGAGCTCGCCGCTGGCACACAGCTGGTCCATCCACGCCGGCGAGTAGGAGCCGATGCGGCGCGGCAGCACGTCGCGCTCCCACACCTCGGGCGCCAGCGCGAGCCCCTGCAGCGGCACGAGCAGCTCCCGCAGGCGATCCACGCCGGCAGCGCCGCCCGTGTCCACCCCCTGCCAGGCCGGCAGGAAGCGGGCCAGCGCGCGCTGCTCGGCGGGCTCGACCTCCTTGCGCAGCGTCGCCAGCGAGGCGCGCCGCAGGCGGCGCAGCACCTCCGTGTCGCACCACTCGCGCCCGCTCCCGCCGGGGCGCAGCTCGCCCTGCACGAGGTTGCCGGCGCGCTCCAGGTCGCGCAGCACCGGTGCCAGGTCGATGGCGTAGCGCTTCGACACCTCGGCGGTGGTGAACGGTCCGTGCGTGCGCGCGTAGCGGCGCGTGAGGCGCGCGAGCGGCTCCTCGACCGCCTCGAGGAAGACCTCCGGGAGCCCGCCCGGCGGCACCGCGCCGAGCGCGTCGCGGTAGAGGCCGGCGTCCTCGGAAGCCACCCAGCGCTCCTCGCCGGCGATCCGCATGCGTACGGCGCGGCGCTGCTTCTCGAGCTCGGCGAGCATGCGCTGTGCCGACACCGCCGGCAGGCAGCGCGCCTGGGCCTCGTCGGTGGTGAGGTCGCCGAGCGCGCGCAACACGTCGTGCATCCCGTCCCCGTTGGCGGCGCGCGTGCGCTCGCTGGTCCGCTGGAGGTCGGCCTCCAGCTCCGCCAGGGCGGCCGGATCGATCAGCTCGCGCAGCTCCTCCTGGCCGAGCAGCTCGCGTAGCAGGTCGCGGTCGAGCGATAGCGCGGCGGCGCGCCGCTCGGCGTTGGGCGTATCGCCCTCGTACATGTAGGTGGCGACGTAGTCGAACAGCAGCGAGGAGGCGAACGGGGAGGCACGCTGGGTTTCGACCTCGACCAATGACAGCTCGCGGGTGTGAAGCCCGCGCAGGAGCGCCTCGAGCCCGGGCAGGTCGAACACGTCGCGCAGGCACTCGCGGTAAGTCTCGAGGACGATCGGGAACTGGCCGTAGCGCTTCGCCACCTCGAGCAGCGACTGCGCCTTGAGGCGCTGCTGCCAGAGTGGGGTGCGCTTGCCGGGCCGGGCGCGCGGCAGCAGCAGCGCGCGCGCCGCGTTCTCACGGAAGCGCGCGCCGAACAGCGCCGAGCCCGACAGCTCGCGCACCACCAGCTCCTCCAGCTCGTCCGGCTGGACCAGCACGAGCTCCGCCGCCGGCGCTTCGTCGGCGTCGGGCAGGTGGACGATGATCCCGTCGTCCGACCAGATCGCGTCCGACTCGAGCCCGAACTCGTCGCGGATGCGCGCGGACAGGGCGAGCGCCCAGGCTGCGTGGACGCGCCCGCCGTAGGGAGAGAGCACGCACAGCCGCCAGTCGCCGATCTCGTCGCGGAAGCGCTCGATCACGATCGTGCGGTCGCTCGGCAGCACGCGCGTGGCGTCGCGCTGCTCGCGCAGGAAGGCCGACAGGTTGCGCGCCGCCCGCTCGTCGAGGTCGTAGTCCGCCGCAAGCTCGGCCGGGTCGGTGTCGACCGCCTCGCGCACGAAGGCGCCGATCGCCTCGCCCAGCTCCTTGGGACGGCCGACACCGTCGCCCTTCCAGAACGGGACGGCGCCGGGGGCGCCGGGAGCCGGCGTCACGATCACGCGGTCGCGGGTGATCTCCTCGATCCGCCACGTCGACGCCCCGAGCAGGAACGTCTGGCCGGGACGGGCCTCGTAGACCATCTCCTCGTCGAGTTCGCCCACGCGGCGGCCGTCGGGGAGGTTTACGCTGTAGAGGCCGCGGTCGGGGATCGTGCCCGCGTTCGTCACCGCCAGCTGGAGCGCGCCCTTGCGCGCGCGGATCGTGTCCTCCACGCGGTCCCACACGATGCGCGGGCGCAGCTCGGCGAACTCCTCGGACGGGTAGCGCCCGTCGAGCATGTCGAGCACGGAGTCGAGCAGCTCCCGCGACAGCTCCGCGAAGGGGTACGCGCGCCTCACCATGTCGTGCAGCTCGCCCACCTTCCACTCGTCGCCGGTGGCCGTCACCGCGACGATCTGCTGCGCCAGCACGTCGAGCGGGTTGCGTGGCACCACCGTCGGCTCGATGTCGCCGTCGCGCATGCGCTTGGCCACCACCGCGCACTCGACCAGGTCCGCGCGGAACTTGGGGAAGATGCGCCCGCGCGACACCTCGCCCACGCCGTGGCCGGCGCGCCCGATGCGCTGCAGCCCGGCCGTGACGGACTTGGGCGACTCCACCTGGATGACGAGGTCGACCGCCCCCATGTCGATGCCGAGCTCGAGCGAGCTGGTGGCCACCAGGCAGGGCAGCTCGCCGGACTTGAGCAGGTCTTCGACGATCAGCCGCTCCTCGCGAGCGAGCGAGCCGTGGTGGGCGCGGGCGATCGGCTCCTCCGCGAGGTCGTTCAGCCGCACCGCCAGGCGTTCGGCGCCACGGCGGCTGTTCACGAAGATGATCGTCGAGCTGTGCTCGCGGACGAGCTCCAGCAGCTCTGGGTAGATGGCCGGCCAGATCGAACGCGCGGGCGGTGCCGTGCCGCCCGAGTCGATCACGTCGTGGGCTCCCGGCTCGGCCATGTCGTCCACCGGCACGTGGATCTTCAGGTCGAGCGGCTTGCGCACGCCGGCGTCGACGATGCGGCAGTCGCGCCCCGCGCCCACGAGGAAGCGGCCGACCTCCTCGAGCGGTCGCTGGGTGGCCGACAGGCCGATGCGCTGGAGCGGCCGCCGCGCCACCTGCTCGAGACGCTCGAGCGTGAGCGCCAGGTGTGAGCCGCGCTTCGTGCGGGCCACGGCGTGGATCTCGTCGACGATCACGGAGTCGGTGTCGGCGAGGAACTCGCGCGCCTTGGACGTGAGCATCAGGTAGAGCGACTCGGGCGTGGTGATCAGCACGTCCGGCGGCTTCCGCAGCATCGCCTGGCGCTCCTTCTGGGGGGTGTCGCCGGTGCGGATCGCGACCGAGATGTCGCCGCCGATGCCCCTCAGCGGCGCGCGCAGGTTCTTCTCGATGTCGTAGGAGAGCGCCTTCAGCGGCGACACGTACACGAGCCGCCCGCACCCTGGCTCGGCCACCAGGCGGTCGAGCGCCCAGAGGAACGCGGCGAGCGTCTTGCCGGAGCCGGTGGGCGCCGATACCAGCACGTTCGCGCCGTCCGCGATCGCGGGCCAGGCCTGCGCCTGCGCGGCCGTGGGGCGCTCGAAGGAGCGCGTGAACCAGTCACGTACCTGCGGGGTGAACGATGCGAGTGGATCGGAAGCCAAGCGACCCACGAATGTATCGCGTGGATAGTCCGAATGGCTGGAGGGCCGGCTGCCCTAGATGGCCTCAGTGAGGCTCGCGGCGCCGAGCAGGGCTTCGATGTGCTCGGGGTCGAGCGGGCGGCTGAAGAGGAAGCCCTGACCGAGCGCACAGTCGAGGTCGATGAGGTGGTCGAGCTGGTCGTTGTCCTCGATTCCCTCGGCGACGACGGCGAGGTTGAGGCTCTCGCCCATGGCGATCATGGCCCGGACCAGAGCGGCCTCTTCGCCGGGGTGAGTGACGCCGTCCGTGAACGAGCGGTCGATCTTGAGCACGTCCATCCGGAAGCGCCGCAGGTAGTTCAGCGACGAGTACCCGGTGCCGAAGTCATCGATGGCCAGGCGCACCCCGATCTGGCGCAGCTCCTGCAGGCGGCCGGCGTTGCGCTCGCTGTCGGCGATCAGCGAGGACTCCGTGAGCTCGAGCATCAGCGACTCGGGGGCCAGGCCGGTTTCCTTGAGGGCGCTCCGGACCTCGTCGAGGAAGGCCGCGTGCTGCAGCTGCGCCCCGGCCACGTTGACGCTGACATAGCCCGGCGCGCCCGCGCCGAAGCGCTGCTGCCAGGCCTTGAGCTGCCGGCAGGCCGTGCGCAGGACCCAACCACCCAGCGGGATGATGAGGTTGGTTTCCTCGGCCAGCGGAATGAAATCGAGCGGCGGGACTAGTCCCCGGTCCGGGTCGCGCCAGCGGACGAGCGCCTCGACGCCCGCGATGCGCTGCTCCTTGAGGACCATGATCGGTTGGTAGTGGAGCTCGAACTCCTCCCGTGCGAGTGCGAGCTGGAGCTTGACCTTCCGATCCAGGCGCTCGAACGCCGCCTTGTGCATCACGTGGTCGAAGATCTCGAAGCGGTTCTTGCCATGCGCCTTGGCGGCGTACATGGCGACGTCCGCGTTGCGAAGCAGCTCGAGGCTGCGCTCGTGGCAGTCGGCGGCCGCCGCCGTCGCGGCCGCGGCGTCGGCGTCGGCGATCGCGATCCCCATGCTCGCGTGGACGTAGATGTCCTTGCCCGCGACCGAGATGGCCGGCTCCAGAGATTGGAAGACGCGCTCCGCCATGTCCACGGCGACGTGTGCCTCGCTCAGGTCCTCGACGAGGATGGCGAACTCGTCGCCGCTCAACCGCGCGACGCTGTCGCCTTCGCGCAGGCAGTCGCCCAGGCGCTCGGCGACGACTTGGAGAAGGTGGTCACCCGCGGCGTGGCCCAGCGAGTCGTTGACGAGCTTGAAGTCGTCGATGTCGAGGAACGCGACGGCGAGGCCGGTCTGACGGCGAGGCGCGGCGGTGAGCGCGTGCTCGAGGCGCTCTTCCAGCAGCGTGCGATTGGGCAGCCCGGTGAGCGGGTCGTGGAAGGCGAGGTGTCGCAGGCGACTTTCCAGGGCCACGCGCTCGCTCACGTCGCGGACGTTGAGGATGA
This sequence comes from Thermoleophilaceae bacterium, assembly GCA_034664125.1. Classification (GTDB taxonomy): domain Bacteria; phylum Actinomycetota; class Thermoleophilia; order Solirubrobacterales; family Thermoleophilaceae; genus JACVRW01. The sequence continues at coordinate 68,757 of JAXDIG010000016.1, forward strand.
CTCCGTCGACGGAGGGATCTTCGCGCCGGTCGTTCACCAGCATCTCGACGGCCTGAAGCCCTCCGTCCGGGTGGCGCAGGTGCAGCTGCAGCGCCTCCGAGTCGCCGTGGTCGACCATGTCCGACCACTCCCAGTCGGGATCCTCAGCCACCACGAGCTCGGACACCGGCCGCCCGGACAGCTCGTCCGGCGTCCAGCCCGCCATCTGGGCGATCGGCTCGGTGACCGACCGAATCTTCCCGTCGGGGCCCACGACGAGCACCACGTCGGAGGAGTTGCGCAGAAGGCTCGCGAAGTACTGCTCGCGCTCACGCCGGCTTTCCCTGGCCGCCGTCACGCGGGCCACCCGCCGCCGCGCGCGCTCGAGGAGGGCGAACAGCATGCCGAGCGCGATCGCGGCGAAGGCGATCACCGCCATGATCGTGCGCCGCGAGCGGCTCTCGCTGTTCGCGGCGGCCCGCGAGTAGATTTTGACCGTCTGCCGGATGGTGGGGAGGAGGCGGCCGAAGGCCGGATCGACTTGCGCCTCGTCGAGCTCCCGTGCCTCTTGCCGGTGGCCGGCCGACAGAAGCGCGAACTCCTTGCGCAGCGCCGACTGGTAGCGGTGGAAGGTCGCGTGCAGGACCCGGACGTCGCGACTGACGCGCACCTCGCTCCGGAGGCTCTCGACCCCGCTGTGCATGTCGGCGAGCGTGCGCTTGACCTCCGCGGCCGACTCCGGCCGCACGCGGCGCTCCGCGACCGACTCCCACTCCAGGCTGCTGAGCCGGTTCGCCTTGGCCTCGAGTGCGGTGACGGTGTCGGCGACCGCCCACTGGTCATCGCTTTTCGCGTTGATCAGGCCCGTGGCGAAGATCGTGCCCCCGGCCACGGCCGCCACACCGAGCGTGATCGCAAAAACGCGGATCGACGCGGCATGTCTTCCGGCCCAGCTCATTGTGTTTTCTATCGACCGCCGCGCGGCCGACCTTGAGCGCTACGAGTCGCTCAGCGCGGTGCGAACTGGTCCGCCACGGCGCGGTGCAGGTGCACGCCGGTCAGCAGGCCCACGGCCCCCAGCGCGCCCACCGCGCCGGCTTCCGGTCCGGCGAGCAGCGCGGCCGCTGGGATCACCGCCGCGAACGGCAGCGCGGCCGTCCAGCGGCCGATCAGCAACCCGGCGAACGAGCCGAGCATCAGTGCGAGCAGCGCGACGAGTGCCATCAGAGTCCCTCCGGGTGACGGACGCGGTAGCCGCGAGCGGAGCGCATCGTGTCGCTCCAGCGGGTGCCGGAGCGCTTGCTCGAGCTGGTGTCGAAGCGCCTTCCGGCCACGACCATGTAGGCGTGGCCGGCGTTCGCGTAGATCGTGACCCACTCGCCCTTGCCGGCCTCGCCCCAGCTCATGAAGCCGGTCGAGTCGAGCGGGCTGTCGAGCAGGCCCGCGCCGTGCAGGGCGTAGGAAACCGACCCGGAGCAGTCGTAGCCGGAGTCGCGCCAGCGCCCGTGGCCGCCGCCGTACTTGTACGGCTTCGTGGCGATCTCGTCGGCGGCGTCGATTATCTCCTGGACCTCGGGCGGGACGGCCTCCGGCGCAACGTCCTCCTCGACGCCGGCCTCGCCGGCGCGCGACTGCACCAGGCGCTGCTCAGAGGGTGTCGCCTTGCCGTCCACCGCGCGCTGCTCGGCGGACTCGAAGCCGCGCACGCTGCGGGCCGTGGCCGGTCCGAACTGTCCGTCGGCCGCCGTGTCGTAGCCGGACTCGTCGAGGTAGCGCTGGAGGGCTTCCACGTCGTTGCCGCTCGTGCCCTTGCCGAGAGTGCGGCTGGCATACGGCGCGGCGGCCGCGTCGGCGGCCGGTACCAGCAGGATGGCGGCCGCGGCGACTCCCGCGCGCAGCGTCCTATGCATGCGTAGGTGCTCCTATCTCTTCTCAAGCGCCTACGGGGTTAGCTGACGGGCTCGCGCTAGAAGAGCAGCGCTACGCGGCCGAAACCGCGATTCGCCCCGAAAGACTGTGGGTCCCCCGCTCCCGGCCGCATGGCGGCGCGAGACTCGGCTATGGCTCCTTACGGGCGCGCACTATACAAGCCGCCCGGGAGAGAACGCTATCGAGCATCTCCTCGGTCAACTTGCCGGTGAACGTGTTCTGCTGGCTGGGGTGGTAGGTGCCGAGCAGAACCGGCCCGTCCTCGATCGCGTGCTCGGCTCCGTGCCCGAAGCGGGGGCGCGGGCGCAGGCCGTGCAACCGGCACGCGGCGTCCCACGCGTACGCGCCGAGGCACACGATCACCTCGGGTCGCAGCAGCTCGAGCTCCTCGGCCGCGTACGGCAGGCAGTTGTCGCGCTCGGCTGGCAGCGGCTTGTTGGCCGGCGGGGCGCAGCGCACGGCTGCCGCGATGAAGGCGTCGTCCAGGGCCAGGCCGTCGCCGGCGTGGGTGGAGGTCGGTTGGTTCGCGAAGCCGGTGCGGTAGAGCGAGCCGAACAGCCAGTCCCCGGAGCGATCGCCGGTGAAGACGCGGCCGGTGCGGTTGCCGCCGTGCGCCGCGGGGGCCAGGCCGAGCACGTACACGCTCGCGTCGGGGTCGCCGAAGCCGGGCACCGGCCGGCCCCAGTACTCCTCGTCCCGAAAGGCGGCGCGCTTCTCACGGGCCACTCGCTCGCGCCACTCCACGAGGCGCGGGCAGCGGCGGCAGCGCGTGATCCGCTCTTCTAGTCCTTCAAGCGCCTGCCGGTGCTGAACAGCCACTGGGACCACGCGTAGACGGGGACGGCGAGCGCCGCGATAACGCCCAGGGAGAGCCAGATCGAGACGTCGCTCTCGCCGAGGAACCCGTATCGCACCGCGTTCACGAGGTAGAAGATCGGGTTGAAGTGCGACAGCTCCTCCCACGGAGAGGGCAGCACGTCGACGGAGTAGAAGACGCCGCCGACGAACGTGAGCGGCAGGATCACGATGTTCTGGATGAAGGTGCTGTGGTCCCACGTCTCCGCGTAGATGCCGACCACCAGGCCAAGCGGGGCGAACAGCAGCAGCCCGAGCGCCATCGCCGCGGCCAGCTCGAAGGGGTGCCTGACCGGCACGTCGACGATGACGAGGGCGAGCACGAGCAGCGACAGCCCGATCGCCAGCGCCCGCACCACTCCGCCGACCGTGTAGCCGAGCGTCATCTGCCATGACCTCATCGGCGCCGACAGCACGTCGTTGACGTAGCGGTCGAAGCGCGCCTGGAAGATCGTGGAGGCGTTGTTGGCGAACGCCGCCTGGACCATGGCCATCGTGATCAGCCCCGGGACGATGAAGACGTCGTAGTCCACGTCGCCTACCTGCTTGATGCGGCCGCCGAGCGAGAGGCCGAAGACGAGGATGAACAGCATCGACGAAACCACCGGGGCGAGCACCGTCTGCGTCCACAGCTTCGATACCCGCAGCGTTTCGCGCTTGCAGAGCCAGACGAGCGGCGTCACTGCGCCATGGCCTTCACGTACACGTCCTGCAGGCGCCCGACCTCGAAGTGGTCGCGCAGACCCTGGGCGTTGTCCCGCGCGATCAGGTGGCCGTCGCGGATCAGCCCGATCTCGTCGCACAGCTCCTCGGCCTCTTCGAGGTAGTGCGTGGTGAGCAGGATCGTGGTCCCCTCGGCGTGCAGCTGGCGGATGTAGCGCCACAGCTCCTGGCGCAACTCGAAGTCCACGCCGGCCGTCGGCTCGTCGAGGATCACCAGCCGCGGGCGGTGCATCAATGCGCGCGCCAGCAGCAGGCGGCGGCGCTGGCCGCCGGACAGCCTGGGCGCGCGCGTGTCGCTCTTGCTGCGCAGGCCAAAGGCGTCGATCAGCTCGTCGGCGCGCTCCTCCGGGTCCCGCATGCCCCAGTAGCCGCCGTGGTAGATCAGCGTCTCGCGCACGGTCAGGAACCGGTCCAGGTTGATGTCCTGCTCGGCCAGGCCGATCCAGGAACGCGCCTGGAGCGAGTCGTGCGGCTCGCCGAACACCTCGATCTCGCCGTCGGTGATGCGCAGCAGGTTGCACACGGCGCTGATCAGCGTCGTCTTGCCGGCCCCGTTGGGGCCGAGCAGGCCGAAGAAGGCGCCGGCCGGGATCTCGAGATCGAAGTCCTCGAGCGCGAGCGTTCCGTCGGCGTAGCGCTTCGTCAGGCCGCGCAAGGCAAGCGCGGGGTGGTCGCGATACACCGTTACGAGGCTAGCGGTCTGCCGTATTGCCTCTCGTAGTACTCGCGGTACTCGCCCGAACGGATCGGCTCCCACCAGGGCTCGTTGTCGCGGTACCACTCGAAGGTGCGAGCGATGCCGTCCGCGAAGCGCACCTGCGCCTCCCAGCCGAGCTCCGCGCGGATCTTGTCGCTGGCCAGCGAGTAGCGGCGGTCGTGGCCCGGTCGATCCGTCACGTACTCGATCAGCGACTCGTCGCCGTCCGCAAGCTCGACGATGCGGCGCACCACCTCGATGTTCTCGCACTCGTCCGGGCCGCCCACGTTGTAGGCCTCGCCCGGCCGGCCGCCCTCGAGCACCGCGTGGATGCCGCGGCAGAAGTCCTCTACGAAGAGCCAGTTGCGCACCTGGCGTCCGTCGCCGTAGACGGGCAGCTTGTCGCCGTGGAGCGCGTTGAGGATGCACAGGGGGATCAGCTTCTCGGGGTACTGGCGCGGCCCGTAGTTGTTCGAGCCCCGGCAGATCACGGCCTCGACGCCGTGGGTGTGCGCGTAGGCCGACACGAGCAGGTCCCCGCCCGCCTTGGTGGCGGAGTAGGGCGACGACGGGTCGAGCGGCGAGCTCTCGGTGAACGAGCCCTCCTCGATCGAGCCGTAGACCTCGTCCGTCGACACCTGCAGGTAGCGCGCCACGCCGTGCTCACGCACGGCATCGAGCAGCACGCTCGTGCCGATCACGTGGGTGCGCGCGAACGCGTTCTGGTCGGCGATCGAGCGGTCAACGTGCGACTCGGCCGCGAAGTTCACGATCGCGTCGACGCCCTCGGTCAGCTGCAGCACGAGGTCGCGGTCCTCGATCGCGCCGACAACCAGCTCGACCCCGTCGGGCAGGTTCTCGCGCCGGCCGGCGTAGGTGAGCTTGTCGAGCACGACGACGTCGTGCTCGTCCTTGACGAGCTGGACGTAGGTGGATCCGATGAACCCGGCGGCGCCGGTAACGAGCAGCCTCATACGCGCACCCCCAGGTACGCCTCCAGGCCTTCCTGCCAGGTCGGCAGGCGCAGGTCGCGCTCGCTGCCGAGCACCGAGTAGGCGGGCCTTGGAGCGGGGCGCGGGAAGTCCGCCGTGGTACAGGGCTCCACGTGCGTGTCCGACCCCGTGCGGGCGAAGATCTCGCGCGCGAACTCGAACCACGAGCACGAGCCGGAGGCGGCGACGTGGTGCACGCCGAACTCCTCGGTGCGCGCCAGCCGCACGAGCGCCTCGGCAAGGTGCCCCGTGAAGGTGGGCGAGCCGACCTGGTCGTCCACCACGCGCACCTCGGGCCCCAGCCCGAGCATCGTCTCGACGAAGTTCTTCCCGCCGGGTCCGAACAGCCATGAGGAGCGCGCGATGAAGTGGCGAGGGTTGGCCTCCGCGGTGGCGCGCTCGCCCTCGAGCTTGGTGCGCCCGTACGCGGACAGCGGATTGACCGGATCGGATTCCAGGTACGGCTCGCGCTTGGAGCCGTCGAAGACGTAGTCGCTGGATACGTAGAGCACGGTGCCGGCGGCCTCGGCCACGTTGCGCGCGCCGTCGCGGTTGACGCGCAAAGCCTCGTCCTCGTGCTGCTCCGCGCCGTCGACGTCGGTCCAGGCGGCGCAGTTGATCGCCACGTCGCCCGGTCCGATCGCCTCCCGCACCGCCGCGCGATCCGTGACGTCCACCTGCGCCCGCGAGTAGGCGACGGCGTTCGCCGCGCGCACCACGTCCTGCCCGAGCATGCCCCCGGCTCCTACGACAACGAGTCTCATCGCGCAAGAGGATGTCAAGGCCGGGCTTTGGAAGCGCCAACGCAGGCGTGTCCGGTCCCTCAAGGAGGCTCACAACTACGACAACGAAGTTGCGTGGTACGCAACGAACGTTGCGTACCACGAAAGCTGTGTGTCGTTTTTGCCAGTCAATCGTGAGCTGGCGTATCGGGCGGACGTAGGGTCGCCGGAATGGGCCGCTACCAGACACACGTGAGCAGCTTTCGGCGCAAGGACGGGCCGCGCTGGAGCGATCCCTACTACCTGGAGTGGGCGATCGTCGTGGGGGATCGGATCCGGCGTCTGCGGCGCGACCGGGACTGGTCGCTGATCGACCTCACGCGGCGAGTGCCCAAGCCCGAGGGCGGCTTCTACAGCGCGGGCCATTTCTCGCGACTGGAGCGCGGATGGGCCAGCGCCCCGCTGTACGTCTACGTCAAGATCGCCGAGGCCTTCGAGGTCGATCCGGGCGTGCTGATGGGGCCGGACGAAGTCAATCTCGGCACGACCGCGGAGCAGCGGCTGCTACTGCGCGTGCTCGACGAAGCGGGCATTGCGCCCGCCACGGCCATCGTGCGCCTGACTCAGAGGATCTGAACGTCGGCGTTGTCGCCCACGACGAAGCGGTACGCCTTGGGCAGCGCGGGGCCGCGGCCGATGCGCACGTTCTTGCCGATCAGGCTCGCCTCGATGCGGTACTCGAGGTCGGAGATCGACGAGCCGGAGAGCACGATCGAGTGCTCCAGCTCGGCGTGGGTGATCGTCACGTCGTCGCCGATTGCCGTGTAGGGCCCGATGTAGGCGTCCGTGATGCGAGTGCCGCGCCCCACGATCGCCGGGCCGCGCACGGTGGCGCGCTCCAGCCGCGCTCCCTCGGCGATCACCACGCGGCCTTCGACGCGCGAGTCCACCAGCTCGCCCTCGATGCTCTCGGTCAGGTCGTCGAGGATCAGCTGGTTGGCCTCGAGCATGTCCTGCACCTGCCCGGTGTCCTTCCACCAGCCGTGCACGATGTGGGGATCCACGCGCAGGCCGCGGTCGACCAGCACCTGGATCGCGTCGGTGATCTCGAGCTCGCCCCGCCACGATGGCTCGATCGAGCGAGCCGCGTCGAAGATCGACGGCATGAACATGTAGACGCCGACGAGGGCCAGGTTCGTCTGCGGCTGCTTGGGCTTCTCGACCAGCCGCGCGACGCGCCCGTCATTCAGCTCCGCCACGCCGTAGTGCTCGGGGTCGGGGACGGGCGTGAGCAGGATCAGCGCCTCGGGCTGATCGGTTCGGAACGTCTCCACCAGGTCCACGATGCCGTCGCGCAGCAGGTTGTCGCCCAGGTACATCACGAACGGCGACTGCCCCAGGAACGGCTCCGCGGTGAGCAGCGCGTGGGCCAGGCCGAGCGGCTCGTCCTGCTCGATGTACGAGATCGAGACGCCGAAGTCGGAGCCGTCGCCGGCCGCGGACCGGATCTCCGCGCCGGTTTCGGGCGCGATGATGATCCCGACCTCGTCGATGCCGGCGGCCGCCATGGCCTCGATCCCGTAGAAGAGCACGGGCTTGTTCGCCACCGGCACCAGCTGCTTGGCGCTGGTGTGGGTCAGCGGGCGCAGGCGGGTGCCCTTCCCGCCGGAGAGGATCAGGCCGCGCATCCTTAGTAGGTGCCGTCCAGCTTGCTGTGGTCCCAGCTCACCGTGCGAGAGGGGACGAAGCGCATGCCGACGCGCTTCTGGGCCTGCTGGGCGACCATCTCGCGGGTTTCTGGTGTGAGCTCACCGGCATAGCGCTCGAACAGCCTAAGTCCATAGGTTTCGACCTGCTCCGGTTCCCGCTCCACCTCGACGTCGCACTCGAACGTCACACCGCGCAGCTCGTGGTACTGAACGCCGTCCTCGATGCCCACCGTCGCGCGCGGATCGCGCTCAAGGTTCTTCGCCTTCTGGGACTTCGCGTACGTCCAGGAAATCAGCGCCGGCCCGTCGGGCAAGTACCAGAGCGGCATCAAATGCGGCATGCCGCGCGGGCCCAGGGTGGCGCACTGCATGACCATCTGCTCGTCCAGAAAGGAGCGCAGCTCCTGGTCGCTCATGGTGATCGAGTCGCGCCGGCTTGGCATAGGCGGCAGCGTACCCGGGTAAGGGCCGATCGTTTGGTGAACCGTCTTGAGGGAGGAAATTCGATGAGGAAGACGGTCCTCGCGCTGGTCTGCGCCCTGGCAGGGATGCTGACGTTCGCCACCGCGGCGGCACCCGCGGCCACGGTTACCGCGTCGAAGTCGGTCGCACGGAGCTGCCACGCGAAGTTCTTCGGGAAGTCCAGGCATACCGACGTCGTTCGCGCGACGTCAAGCGCGGAAGGCCTGGTCCGGGCTCGGCTCGAGGGCCGCGGCGACTGGGACCTGGCGGTCTTCGACGCCAGGACGAAGCGCACGGTGGCCGCCTCGGCCGCCTTCCACGGCAACGAGGTGGCCGAGGGCTTCGTGACCAAGGGGCAGCGCCTGCTCGTGCAGGCGTGCCGCTTCGCCGGCCGTGCTTCCAACGCGCGGGTGTCCGTCTCGTTCCTCGCGGAGCCGGCTTCGCGTCAAGTTGGCAAGACGCAGGTCGTGCGCGTCTCCACTCCGACGCGCGCGGACAAGCGCCGTCTGCAGACGCTCGGCCTGGACCTGACCGAGAGCGGCGACGCGAACTCGATCGAGGTCGTTCTCTACGGCGAGCAGGACGCCCAGAAGCTGCAGGCGGCCAAGTTCCACTACACGGTCCGCGTGGCGGACCTCGCCAAGCGGGTCGAGGCTCAGCGGCGGGCGGACCGGCGCTACTCGATCGCCCAGGCGGGCGGCAGCGCGCTGCCGAGCGGGCGCACGACCTACCGCCACCTGGCGGATTACGAGCTCGAGCTGAAGCTGCTCGCGGGCAAGTACCCGAAGCTGGTCCGACCGATCACACTCGCCCACAAGACACACGAGGGCCGCGACGTGGTCGGGATCGAGATCGCGACCAACCCGTACAACCTGAATGACGGGAAGCCGATCTTCGCGAACATGGGTACGCACCACGCGCGCGAGTGGCCCGCTGCCGAGCACACGCTCGAGTGGGCCTACGATCTGCTCACGAACTACGGCACGCAGGCGCGCACGACGCGCCTCGTCAGGGCCACGCGCAACATCGTCATCCCCGTGGTCAACCCGGACGGGTTCAACATCTCGCGCGAGGCGCCCGACTTCCCGCCCGAGACGGAGTTCGGCCGGTTCTCGTACGAGATGAAGCGCAAGAACTGCTGGCCCAACCCCGACGCCACCGGCCCGTGCGACAACAGCACGGCGGGCCGGCTGCTGGGAGTCGACCCGAACCGCAACTACGGCGCGTTCTGGGGCGGTTCAGGCGCCAGCGTCGAGCCGCTCGACGACACGTTCCGCGGTACCGGGCCTTTCTCGGAGCCGGAGACGCAGAACATCCGCGAGCTGCAGTCCACGCGGGCAATCACGAACCTGATCACCAACCACACGTTCTCGAACCTGGTCCTGCGCCCGCCGGGCGTCGTGGACGTCGGCCCGCCGCTGGAGGAGCCGCTGCTGAGGGACCTGGGTGCTCGGATGACCGGCCACAACGGCTACTCGAACATCCCCGGCTATGGGCTGTACGACACGACCGGATCGACCGAGGACTGGACGTTCTGGGTGGCCGGCAGCCTCGGCTACACGTTCGAGATCGGGGATGTCGACTTCCATCCGCCGTACGAGGTGGGGGTCGTGAACGAGTACCTCGGCCTCGGCGAGGCTGCGGGCGCCGGCAAGGGCGGCAACCGCGAGGCGTACTACGAGATGCTGGAGTCGACGGCAAAGACACGGGATCACTCGCTGATCACCGGTAAGGCGCCGAAGGGCTGGACGCTGAGGATCCAGAAGAGCTTCATGACGTCCACCTCGCCGGTCTGGCAGAACGACTTCGGCACGGAGGTCGGCCCGGCGCAGCTTTTCCCGGACGCGCTCGACTACAAGTACGCCTCGAAGGGCGGGCGCTTCGCCTGGAACGTCAACCCGTCGACCCGGCCGGTAGTGGCCGGTCGCGACGGACGCGATCCGGTCGCGCCCAAGCAGGAGGACATCACGTTCGCCAATCCGCCCGGGATCCCGGCCGAGAACATCGAGGGCAACTACGCCGACGGCCCGTACGAGGCCATCGCGTTCACGGTGGGCGGCCCGCCCGACGTCGACAACGGGCGGATGACCGTGCACATCGAGTGGGGCAATCCCGAAACCGACTGGGACCTCTACATCGTTAACGAGGCGGGTGAGGTCGTGACGCAGTCCGCCTCGTTCGGCGACACCACCGAGGACGCCGTCCTGGTCGACCCGCCGCCGGGCAACTACGTCGCGCACGTGGTCAACTTCGACCAGGTGGACGGCGCACCGGCACCGGACGACTGGTCGGGCGGCAAGGTGACGTTCCTCAGCCCGACGCCGAGGCACGAGGACGTGAAGGAGGCCTGGCACCTCACCTGCGAAGACAAGCGGGGCAAGGTGCGCGCCACTCGCAGCGTGGTCGTCGACCGCGGCGACAAGGTCAACGTCGGGAACGTGTGCGGCAGCGGGTCGCTGGCGCGCGCGAAGGCGGCCGGCTAGCCAGAGTTAGCGCTTGACGGCGCCCGCCAGGACCTCGGCAGCCTCGAGGACCGACTGGCGGGCGTCGTCGGGCTCCAGCACGACGGCGTCGCCGGCCTCCTTGAGCAGCTCGCGCGCGAGGTAGCGGTGCCCGGCGTAGGGCAGCTCGACGATCACGGCGGAGTCGGCGAGCTCGGTGACCACGCGCTTGTCCTCGCGCGCCCAACGAGCACGGTCGGGCGCCATCCACACGCGGGCGCGGCGGGAGTCGGCGACCTCGCCGGTGCTCGGCCAGCCGTGGATGTCCGGCTCGATGCCCGGCCGCGGCTCGAAGCTGTCGTCCAGGACGGTGGCCGAGCGAATCCGGTCCAGGCGGAACGAGCGCGTGTCGTCCTTCTCGGGATCCCACGCGTGCACGTACCAGCCCTCCTGGCCGTTCATCAGCTTGTAGGGCTCGATGCGGCGCTTGGTGAACTCGTCGAGCTCTTCCTTGTAGTGCTCGATCTCGAGCATCCGGTGCGCGGCGATCGCGCCGCTGACCACGCGGGCGATCTCGGAGTCGTCGCCCTTGGCCGTGGTGATCTGCAGGCCCTCCTGCGCCGGGTCCTCGCCGAGCGCGTCCACGATCTTCTGCCGGGCGCTCGACAGCGACCCTTCGGGCAGGTGCTCGCCGATCAGGTCGATCGCGGCCATCAGCGCCTTCGCCTCCAGCGGCAGCAGCCGCGCCGGCCGGGCGAAGTTGTCGCCGTAGGGCTCCGGGTCCACCTCGATCTGGTCGCCCTGGACCTCCGCGTAGAGGACGTAGGAGCCGCCGCCGAAGTTCACGACGTTCAGCACGTCGACGTCCTGGCGCAGCTCCGTCTCCGACACCTGGAGGCGCTCGCACAGCTCGGCCACGTCGAGCTTCTTGCCCTCGCGCGCGGTGTCGATCAGGATGCCCGCGAGCGTGACCAGCCGGGCGAAGCGCTCCGGCCGGATCGGCGAAGACTCACGGTCGTCGTCCTCCTCGACCTCCTCGACGACGGGCTCTACGCTGGCGGCCACCTCGGGCGGATTCGTGTGGCGCTCGATGATCAGCTCGAGCCGCGCCCGCGCCTCGTCGACCAGCTCGGGCGGGCCCTCCACGCGGGCGTGCTCGCCGAGTCCCAGCACCCAGGACACCATCTGGCGCGCGTTCGCGTAGTTCGTCTCGAACATCACCCCGTCGTCCACCTCGGTCACGTCGCCCGCGTGGCCGAAGTGGCGCAGCGCCAGCCAGTCGATCCGGTCCGACAGCCAGATGCGGGCGCGCCCGATCGGCTCGCCCAGCTGCCAGTCGGTGCGGATGGCGTAGTCGCGCGCCTCGAAGTCCTCCGGGCGGTTGAAGTCGTGCTCGGCCTTGGACGAGTAGCCGACCTTGCCGCGGATGCGGGAGACGCGGAAGACGCGCGTGTCGTCGCGCTCGTGCGAGTACCCGATCAGGTAGAACTGACCGCCCTTGTAGAGCAGGTGGTAGGGGTCGACCTTGCGCGGCTCCTGCGCGTCCCGGCCGATCGTGTAGTAGTCGAACACGATCGTCTTGCGCCGGAAGATCGCGGTTTCGACCTTGGACAGGCGCTGGGACAGCTCGCGGCCGCCGGCGCCGGCGGTGACGGCGAGCGCCACCGAGCGCTCCTCGGGCGCGTCCAGCGGGGAGGGCTTGCCCCAGGAGAGCTGCTGCAGCGCTAGCCGCAGCGGCTCCGCGTAGGCGAACTCGCCGTCGAGCAGCGACAGAGACATGCGCAGCGCGCCCAGCTCCTCGTCGGTGAACTCGATCGCCGGGAGGTAGAAGTTCTCGGGCGGCAGCGAGTAGTTCTCGGCCTCGTAGTAGCCCTCGGCGGGCTTGTCGACCTTGAGGTGGATGCCGAGCGAGTCGAGCTCCGCGCGGTCGGCGTAGAAGCGCCGCGCGAAGGCCTCGTCGTTCATCTGCGAGTAGCCCTCGACGTCCTGCTTGATCTCGAGCGCGGAGACGGGTCGCCGCTCCGCCATCAGGAAAGAGATCAGCGACAGCTGCCGTATGAGCTTCTCGGTGTCCTTGGCCATGTGGTCCGCACGAGGATAAGCAGGAAACCCCGGATTCGGTGCCCCCACCCCCGCTATTTGCGCGCTTAGAGCGGGCTGCTGCGGGCTCCGAGCGCAAAGCCGGCGAGGTTCACCCCCATGTGAACCCCCGCCACGACCGCAAACGCCTCGCCCAGTTCGCGCGCGGACATGCGCCACACGGGTCGCAGCAACGGCCAGGCGGCCAGCACGAAGTCGGCCTGGTCGTGGATCGCGAGCGCGACGCCCAGCGCCGACTGCGAGCGGTCGCCCGGCCCGATGCCCAGCCGCCGCTTGACGACGCTGTTGGGCAGCTCGCCCAGCACGACGGCGGCGCCCAGCAACGCGCCGTGGCGCAGCGGCCCGGCGGCGCGCAGCTCGGCCGGCAGCCGCTCGCGATAGGGCGTGACGCGGTGCAGCGCAAACGTCGCGGCCAGCGTGCCGCCCGCCATCATCAGGGCGCCGCGAACGGTCTTGTTGTCGCCGAACAGGCGTGCGCCGCCGGGTGCGGCACCGAGGTCGAGCGGGCGCTTGAGGGACGGGATCAGGTCGTAGCGCAGCACCGGGGCGTGCGCGATCGCCCCGCCCAGCGCCGGGAGGAAGACCCACCCCGGCCGCATGGCCTAAGCCGCTTGCTCGCGCGCGGCGAAGTACGCCGCGGTGGCGATTCCGCGGTCGAAGTCGGACCAGCTGGCGCCGTCGGCGAGCGCCTTCTCGATGCGGTCGAAGCTGCCCAGGTTGCCGCCCAGGTTGTCGATGAAGTGCACCAGCGTGGCCTCGCGCGTGCACGGAACCACCGGGCTCCCGTGCTCGAGCTTGCCGTGGTGGCTGAGCACGATGTGCAGCAGCGCGGCGGCGTCCGCGCGCGGGAAGCCCTCGATCCGCTCGATCATGCGCCTGACCCTGTAGTAGCCGAGCGGGATCTCGCCGAGCAGCTTGCCGACGTCGGTCAGGTCGATCGAGCCGTTGCGCGTGGCGTACGTCTCGACCTTGCCGATGTCGTGCAGCAGGGCGCCGGCGACCGCTATGTCGCGGTCGATGCCCTGGAAGGTGGCGGCCAGCGCGCTTACGCCCTGTGCGACCGAGAGGCAGTGCTCGAGCAGCCCGTGGCGGTAGGCCTGGTGGTAGTACTTGGCCGCCGGCGCCTCGTGGTAGGCGTGGCCGATCTTGGTGGTGGGATCGATCAGGCGCGCGAGCAGCTCGCGTAGGTGCGGGCGCTGGACCGTGTCGACCAGCGACTGCAGGTCCGCGGCCAGCTGCTGGTATGGGACCGGCGGGACCTCGGTGATGTCGGCCACGTCGTACTCGCTCTCGGCCGCCGCGCGCATGGTCCGGATCGTGATGGCGGCTCCGTAGCGCTCGTCGACGGTGAAGCGGCCGAGCACGCGCACGACCGCGCCGCTGTCGCAGACCGGAGCCAGCTCGTCTACGCCTTCCCAGACCACGCCCTCCACGGCGCCGGTCACGTCGCCCAGCTGCAGCTTCAGGAACGCCTCCCCGTTGCGTTTCTGGCGCCTGTTGCGGGCTCTTACGGCAAAGATCGCGTCGACTTCCTGGCCGTCCACCAGGTCGCGCACGAAGCACTTCGCGGGCGTGAGAGTGGGGTGATCCATCTGGCTCGCCACGGTAGAACGGAACCCGGACGGGATAGCCTCCACGGCGATGGAGTCGCCCCCCCGGTCATGACCGTCCTCGTCGCAGGCGGAACCGGCTACCTGGGCTCGGCGGTCGTGCGCGAGCTGCTTGCCAGCGGCTACGCGGTCACGGTCACCTGGGTGGTGGAGAAGGAGCGCGAGCGGCTGGCTTCCGACCCGGTCGAGCTGGTGCAGGCGGATCTGTTCGAGCCGGATCAGGTCGACGCCGCCGTGGCCGCCGTGGCCGATCTCGAGGCGGTCGTGAACCTCGTCGGCGGCTACGCCGAGGGCTCGCGCGTGCACGAAACCGAGCCGGAGCAGTTCGACTCGATGATGCGGCTCAACGTCAAGCCCGGCTTCCTGCTCGCCCGCGCGGCCATGCCGCGGCTGATCGAGCGCGGCGGCGGCGCCTTCGTGGGCGTCTCGGCGCGCGCCGCGCTGCGGCCCTTCCCCGGCGCCGCCGGCTACATCGCGTCGAAGGCGGCGGTGCTCGCGCTGATACAAGCGCTCGACGCCGAGTACAAGCACGACGGCATCCGCTGCAACGCCATCCTGCCGAGCGTCATCGACACGCCCGCCAACCGCGCCGCCCAGCCCGACGCGGACTACTCGAAGTGGGTCAAGCCCGAGGAGATCGCCAAGGTCGTGCGCTTCCTCGTGTCCGAGGACTCGGCGCCGACCACCGGCGCGGCCGTGCCCGTCTACGGGCGCGCGTAGTAGGACAACGTGCGGCGGCCGAGCTCCTTGGTGGCGGCCGCGTTCTGGATGGCCCCGATCGGGGCGCCGATCAAGGGGATCAGCCGGCCGGCGTAGCGACGCGCCATGCGCTTGGCGAGGTACTTCAGCAGCTGGCGGTGGAGGCGGTCGGCGCCGCGCGAGGCCAGCGCCTTCTCCACCATGGCCTGGGCCATCAGCTTGCCCATGCCGTCGAGCGCCCGGCGGGCTTCTTCGGGCGTCGGGTACACGCCCTGGAGGGCGAGCAGCTCGGCGGGGCGCATCGGGTGACGGGGGTCGTAGCCGTATGCCGCCGCGATGTAGAAGACCATCCTGCTCTGGATCCAGAGCAGGGCCACGACGTCGGGCGCCGCCGTCACGATGCCGCCCACGCCCAGCGCGGCGCCCTCCAAGCGCGCCAGGCGCACGTGCTTGCGGTAGGCGATCTTCGCCAGCTGCTCGGGCGTGTGACCCGCGCCGGCGACACGCACCCACTCCTCCGCCTGCGGGCCGAACCGCTCGGACGCCGCCAGCGCGATGTGCTCCGGCGCGCGCTCCGGCTCCGCCAGCAGGCGGTCCCAGAGCGACCGCGGCGGGCGCTCTATGGAGTCAGGTAGATGAGGTTTGGCAGCTTGTATGTCCGCTCCGAGAACCCGCCCTTCAGGTCGCTCCGCTGATCGCCCACGTTGGCGATGATCTTGAAGCCGCGCTTCTGGATCTGCTTCCGAGCGCCGCTCTTGTACGGGGCCAGCGAGTCCTCGCTGTACCCACCCGGCAGGAGCGTCAGCTCGTACTTGCCGGTGTAGCCGGCGGCGCGCAGGTTCTTCAGCGTGCCGTCGCGGATCGGCTCCGGGCGGCCGGTGATGAAGAACACCTTGACCTTGAGCTGCTTGGCCGCCTTGAACAGCGACAGCACCGGCTTGACGGCGGGCGCGTCGTAGGCCGTGACGCACTGGATGTTGATGATGGTGTCGTACGGGATCCCGCCCTTCTCGTCGAGGCACGGGTAGTTGTCCAGGGCGGTTTCGTCGATGTCCAGCACCAGCGCCGGCTTCTTGGGCGCGTGCCTTGCCTCGGTGCGCTGCTTGAGCCACGCCTTGGCCTTCTTGGCCTGCTTCGCGACGGCCTGGGCCCAGTCGCCCGAGTCCCGGTACTCGCGGATCTGCTCCGCGGTCTTCGACGTGGGATCCGTCGCCGCGGCTATCGGGACGGCGACCAGCAGGGCGACGAGGGTGACGATCAGGCCGGTTCTCATGCGCGCAGCCTAGTTTGCAGGCGGGGGGCGTGCGGTACCAGCGTGTTATGGCCACCGATACCAACACTTCACTGCGCCACGGCATCCTCAGCGACGAGCTCAGCGAGGAGCGAACGCAGCTCATCGAGCTGCTCACGAAGGCCTACTGGATGGAGGTCGAGACGGTGATGAGCTACATCGCCAACTCGATCAACCCCGAAGGGGTGCGCGCCCAGGAGATCATCGAGTCCCTCGAGGAGGACATCCAGGAGGAGCTCGGCCACGCCCGCCAGTTCGGCGAGCGGATCAAGGAGCTCTACGGAGTAGTGCCGGGGTCGCTCGACTTCCACGCCGAGCAGTCCTACCTGCAGCCGCCCGACGACCAGATCGACGTCGTCCACGTGATCAAGGGCGTGATCGAGGCCGAGACCGGCGCCATCGAGCACTACAACCAGGTCATCGAGTTCTGCGAGGGCAAGGACCCGGTGACGCAGGACATGGTCACGGCGATCCTGCACGACGAGGAGGGCCACCGGCGCCTCTTCGAGGGCTTCCTGCGGGAGTACAAGAGCGAAGGCCTGGCCTAGGGCGCCGTTCGGTCGTGCCCGCGCGGCACGACCGTCTCTTATGCAGCATTTTCCCCCCTATAGATGGGAAAATGCTGCAGAGTTCGGCTACTCGCCGCTACGCTGTCGGCCTGCGCGGCGAGGTAGCTCAGTTGGTAGAGCACACGACTGAAAATCGTGGTGTCGCCGGTTCGATTCCGGCCCTCGCCATTACGCTTTGTCCCTGCTAAGACGTGACTTTTGGCTTAGCCGTGATGCGTGCCACATCCGGCGGATTTCAAACTCGGAGTCCCATTCAGAGTCCTAAACGCGTCGCGGAAGGGCGATGTCCCTCGCGGAACGAGGGGATCAATGCCGCCGTCGCGCTCCGCTTTCACGCGAAAGCAGAAGCTGGACCGCCCGGCTTCTTCGTGGATCACCTCCAGCCGATGCTCCGGCGCTTCGAGGAGATGGTCGAGCGCTCGATCTAAGTGAGACCACCAAGCGGATCGGGGTCTGAGCCCGGCCTTCCGTCAGAGTTGCCGTCGTCGCTCCTAAACTGACTCCATGGCCGGGAGGCGCCGCATCATCCGGATCGAGGGCCCCCCGCCGACTCGGGTCCACTACGGGCGGGCGACGCTGACGATCGCGCAGAGCGGCGGGATTCTGATGAAGGATCTCGGCGGGGCTATCGCGGCCTACGAGAGCGGAGAGCTCACCGCCGAGAAGCTCTGCGAGCGCTTCGCCCGCACGAGGGTGCAGGAGCACTCGGCCAGCTTCTCCTGGGATGACGCGGATCCGCAGCGAGTCCTGATGCTCGTCGTCCAGGCCTCAGAGATGCCCCGGTCGACTCTGTCCAGCAGCAGCACGTTGCCGACCGCTTGGTGGCCTGGGCGAGGGAGGAGCGCGAGGCGTTGAACGCGAGCTTCAAGCAGTTCCGAAGCGCCCTCCGTGCCCCCTTCAAGATCAACGAGGTTCTTGGGATTAGTCGCACGGCCTGGCTTCAGAACTCGCTCAAGCCCACGCTTGAGGCCGGGGATCTGAGCAAGCGGCTTGGCCCTCGACCAGAACGCCCTCGGCCTCGCAGGCGGCTTTGCCGCGCGGCTACGCCCGCAGCTTGATGCAATACGTGCTCTGGGTCATGGGCCAAGTCGGCCACGCCGACTCCAAAATGACCCTCGACGTCTACGCCCAACTCCAACAACGCGTCAAACGAGCCCACGGCACCGCCTTCGACCAACTCGTACGCCAAGCCCGCGATCAGCTACACGGCAGCCAACCAACGCTTGCCACGCAGAGTTGCGTCGGCACCAAAGCCGAGCTGCTGTCGAGACCGCACTGACAAGGTACCGGCGGTGCAGCCCCAACCGCACGCTGTTCAACGGGCTGCTACCGCAGTCGTTCGCCCGCGCCGGAGCCCTCCGCTAATGGCGTCGGGGCTCTCTAGGGGGTGTTGCCGGCGGCGGTTGTGGCGGTG
This sequence comes from Thermoleophilaceae bacterium, assembly GCA_034664125.1. GTDB lineage: Bacteria > Actinomycetota > Thermoleophilia > Solirubrobacterales > Thermoleophilaceae > JACVRW01. Next base: position 86,949 of record JAXDIG010000016.1, read on the forward strand.
GTGGTGGATCGGGGCGCGGCTCTCGCTGCGGCTGGGGCGCCGGGTCCGGCCGCGGCTCCCGCTGCTTCTCTTCGCGCTCCCTCCTAGGTCGGCGCGAGGGCGGCCTCTGTTCCTGTCGCAGTGCTCTTGATCCTGAGATCGTGTCTCCCATCGTCACGTTGCTGACGCGACGCTCCGTGGCCTGCTCGGTCAGGTCGTAAAACGCCGTCACCTGCCAACCTAACTCACGGTTTGCTCGTTGCTTCTTTACGTTCGTGACGTAGACGTAGACAAACACCGTCTCGGTGGAACTCGGAACGATGAAGTCCCAGCCGAACTCCTCGTGTTCTTGCGGCTCGATCTCGGGTTCCTTCCGTGGCTCCCGCTCGGGTTTCTGCAGCTCCCTCTGCGAGTTCTGACTGGTCTCCACCTCGGGCTGCCTCCGCTCTCCCCATTGCGGGTGAAACGAACCGATGCATGGCCAGTCCCCGCCATTCTCCATCGAGAAGAACGCAGGGTTGGTAAGCCTCCGTTCAGTCTCCTCGTCGAGCGGCAGGATTCGGTAGACGTACGCACGGATCCCGCTCAGCTTCATCAACCCGGCGCCAACGTTCTTGATTTTGACCGTTGCGTTGAGCAGGGTGTGCTCGACGGTCATCTCTCGATGAGTCACGACGAGCTCAAGCTCCGCTCTGGGCCAGCGCGTCCGCTCCCGCACGAAGCGCCAGTACGCCCAAGACGCCCCGACGGCGACGGCGACGGCCGTTACAACGTTGGAGGCGATGTCACTGACCGTCTTCCAATCGCCAAGAGAGGCGAGCAGGGCTATCGTCACGGCCGGCGCTGCCCGGATCGCTCGGTTTTCAACCCGGGAGCGAGATCCGCTGAGATGCAGCGCCGCACGCTCAACTCTTGAGACACGCCGCTCATTGGCGGTCGCCGAGCCGGCTGACCCGCCAGAGGATCGGCTCGCCTGGGCAAGGGACGGCACGGGGGCGGGTGTTGCGAGAGACGATAAGACGGATTCTGCCCGGTCTGCAGGCGGTAGGGCCCGTCACATGCGTGCCTAAGACCACGACTCAGGCGGCCGCGTAAGCGCCCGCCGCAAACGCGCTTCTCAATGCGGTTTCCGGGCACCAATCGGTCCCCTCTCCAGCCACTGAGCGACATTCGTCGTACTCGTGGTGGTCGCGGTTCGAGGACGCGACGGGGCGACAGAGAACCAAGGTGACTTGCCAAGCGAAAGAACGAGCTCGTCTAGACCAGCTGCCGCAGCTCCTGCATTCGCCGCCGTCAAGGAGACGTGGCCGACCCCCCTAGTAGGGAGGCGCGCATCGCGAATCAGTCTGGCGTCTCAATAAAGAGGCCCACCCTTTGGAAGGAGGTCTGTCTGATCCCGACGAGTTGGGGTTCGCCTACTTGCGGCGCTGAGCAAGGTCCGAAGCGGCTGCGCGCTTCGCGGACTTGGAAGCCGACGGCGACCGCAGGGTCTTGCTGGCAGCGGACGCGGCCGCTCTCCCGGTTCGCCTGCTGTTGCCAACCTGAGAGAGGTCGGATGCTGCAGCCCGCTTGGCTGACTTCGAAGCAGAGGGCGATCTCAATGTCTTGCCTGCTGCTGACGCCGCCTTACGGCCTGTTCGACCTGACTTGGCCATGATTACCTCCAACGGATCGTTCCGGAAAGATCATAGGTTCGCCAGTGGACAGGCTCCCACGCATGGCGAAAGGCAGACGCGGTGCTCCCTGCTAGCCGAAGAGTCGCCCCCAGACACGGTGACTCCCGGTCGTCGGACGACCAGCAAGCTCCCAAAGCGGACGGTAGTAGCGCGTTAGCCCGTCCTGTTCTTGGTCGGGAGATCGAAGCAAACTAGACGACAGGCGGACTTCCGCCTCTCGCGCACAGCGGAAGCGAGAGCCGGTCGAGAAGAGGCACGCCGCGAGCGAAAGACGCGTTCGCACGCCTCACGAGGAAAAACGTCTTCGAGCGGCGAGACGCGCCGCCGCCGCGTCAGTACACGGGCACGTCACCTCCGCGGTCAGGGAGCTAGCCGCTGACCAGAGGTGGTGCATGCAAAGTCGCCCGAAGGCGTAGGCAGCTCATAAGCGCGCGCCTGACCGTGGCTGCCGATCATGGGATTCGCAGAAACGATTCTTGCGCCCGGAGTCGTGGGTCGCGCGCGGCAACGGGAGTGGCTTAGCTCTCGCGCGCGCCCTTCCCGCTTGACCTCGCGGACCCACTGGACTTCTTGCTGGATCTTGTGGTCCGGCCTGTGCTGCTCGCTGACCTACCCGTTCCCTTCCCTGTCTTTCCGGCCTGGCCGCTGCTCTTGGTCCTCCCACTAGCGCTGCTTAATGTCTTGGGCGCCTTCGCGGCGCCCTTAGCACGAGCCGTAGTCGGCGCACCCGACTTGCCACTGCCGACCGACCGAGCAACCTTCGCCGCCCTCTTCCCACTCGTCTTCCCTGCGCCCGCGTCCTGCGATGCGTCTGCGCGCTTCGTGACGTAGCGACCCGACACCGCGCTCCGCGCCCTGCGGGATGTGCCGGTTCGCGCGGTCCCAGACTTGCGTTCCCGTTGGGTCGCTGCGTCGGACCCCCGAGGGGCACCTTGGCTTCCTTCCGATTGCGTAGCCCCGGTGCGGGCCTGAATGTCAGCCAACGCCTTGCCGGCAGCCGATTGAATCTGAGTCAGCAGCTGTTCTGCTTCACGTGGTGCTTTTCCGCGGACACCCTCGGCCAATTCGGCTGCGGCCCGCTTCACGTAGACCACCGCGATCTTCAGAGCGGGAGCTGAGCCTTCGTTAGCCGTCTCGTCCGAGAATGGATCCTCTAGCGCGTTGAGGTCGTAGGAGTCCTCCCCGATCCTGACGACGGCCTTCCCTTGGTATCGCGGGAGCGGTGCATCGAGGAAGTCGTAATCCATGGTGCCCGACCCAGAATGGGGATTCTGCGGGCTCATTGCTCCCCTTTCTCCAAGAACTCAGCGTAGCGAGCATCGTCCAAAACTCGAAGGCCACCTAGGCCGGAACCACCCCGGCCCTCGGCTATCAGCTCGGGGTCGGGCCCGACTGTTGAGTAGATCTCAATCCGCTCGACAGGAAGTTCCGCGACCCTAAAGACACCGCGGCTGACCGCCGCGTGCTTCTCGCGGATGACATCCTCGGCAACATGTCGTCCCCCTGCCTCGTAACGGGCCTTCGCTCGCTCAATGGCAACGTCAAGTGGAACCGTCGCGTACCGGACGGTCACGCTGTACCCGTGCTTGATGAGCGGCTCAATCCTCCTTGAGAATTGCCCCTCATCGTTGCTGCCCACAGCGTCAAGCACGAGGTTCAATCGTCGCTGTCCGGCGATGGCGAACATCTGATGCGCGATCAGGCGAACCTCCTCGTGCGTGAGGACGGCAGCGTCCGCCCTTTCGTTTGCGACGAACCCTGTGTACTCGGGTAGCTCCTCCCGGAGCGCGTCGGGGTCGATGACGACCGCATCTGGCGGCAAGAGGAGGGCTTCAAGAAGCCGACTCTTCCCCGCGGCCGGTCCGCCGGCCATGAGCACCGCGAGCGGCGGATTGTGTGACTTTTTTCCGGACAGCCGCTCATCGAGGATCCGTGAGTGCTCCATGAGGCGTTCGGGCGTGAACTCGCCATCGATCGTGTGCATTTGAAAAGAGCTCTGCTGCACCGATTGTGATCTCCTGCCGCCTGTCGCTTCTGGCTCGCGGGTGCTCATCGGTCGTCTAGCCAGTAGAGATCGATCCCGCGTCCCTGCTCGATCTCAGCCGTCGTTCCCCCGTGTCCACCGCCAAGGTCTTCCGACTGCGACAGACCTTGGCGCGTCGGCCCGTTTGATAACCGTTGCCCAGCCTGCGGGTCGCATAGATCAGACGTCTGGACCGCTCGCGAGGGCCGCGTGGCTGGGCCAGTACTTCTTGCTTTGGAGGTATTGCGTGGCTTCTGGCTCCTCGGCGAACTCGAGGAGGTTGCCGACTTGCTCAAGTAGGACGGTTCGGACCTCGGCGGGTGTGACGAAGAAGAACTCTCGGCGCTGGTTGATGACGTTGACGCGTCGGTCGGCGAAAGCTCGGTGGAGGTCGGCTTCCACGGTGACGGCGTCGTCGGCGAAGAACATGGCGTGGACGTCGAAGGGGAAGGGGACGGAGGCGTCTCCTAGCTCCCGGACGCGGTCCATGGGCTCCAGTCGTCGGGTTAGCCCGATCTTGATGATGTTGGGGCCGAGGGCGCCGCGGTTGCTGATGACGTAGACGTAGCCGGCGCGGATGTTTGCGACGCGGTAGTCGTTTCGCTCTATCGCTTGGTCTATCTCGCCCAAGCGATCGTTGAGTTCGGCGATGGCAGTCTGGTCGTTGCTTTCAACTAGCACCTGCAGGGCGTTGACGTAGTGCTCGCGTTCCTTTTCGAGCCGGGCGCGCTCGGCGGCTAGTTCTTGCTCGGCCTTGCGTTCCTCGCGGAGGCGCTGGCGCTCCTCGCGGGCTTCTTCCTTCTCGACCTGGACCTTCATGAGGTAGTCGGCGGTCAGCTCGAGTTCGCGGAGGCGTAGCTGGTGGTAGTCCGGGTTGATCCGCATCTCCATCATCGCTCCGAGCTTGGCGATGGCGCTGACCGACGACTCGAGTCGATTCTTCGCAGTGAGCACGTTCCCGGCGCGCAGTGCGCGCACGCAGTTGTCGGCCTCTGCGTTGTAGGCGCGAAGCATTAGCTTGGAGAACTCGGCCGTCATCTTGCGGCCCTTGGCCAAGGAGTTGTTGAACGTGAACAGGTCCGAGGCCAGCACAGCATCGCCGGCCCTGACCATCGTCTTGATCTGCTGGCTCAGCTCGTTGAGCTCGGCCTGGTATTCGGCGGCGTTCTCGAGCGGGTGGTGGTAGCGATAGATCCCGACCTCTTGCAGGATCCGTTCGTCGTCGAGTTCGACCCTCGGCCCAGCCGCCGCGTCGGCCTGAAGGCGCGCGAGCTCTCCTTCGAGTTCGCTGATTTGCTGACGGAGCCGATCCTCTTCGGGCGGTGCAGCTTCCCGGGCCCCTGCGGTGTCCGAAGGGGGGAGAAGGTCTCCTGCCTCGGGTGGTGGGGGGATCTCGACGTGGTCGCTTGGCGGCGGGGGAGGGGGCGCGGCGGTTCTGCGGACCCAGAACGCCCATCCTTCGGGCGCAGGCGGCCAGGCGGAGTCCGGCGCCCATCCTTCTGGCGGAACCCAGTCGCCGGGGGGTACCTCCCAGCCGGGAGGTGCGTTGAACGAATAGCCGCTAGGCGTCATCGGCCCCGAACACCGGGAGCCTCGTCGATGCCGACGAGCTGGTAAGGGTTCTTCGACGTCGTCGCACCGAGGTGCTGCAGCGTTGCTGCCGGCACGACGTTGCGCAGGTCGAACCTCATGAACGAGTCGCGCTCGGCGCCAACGCCAACGAAGGCAACTCGACGCTCGAGCCCGGTAGCCGGGTCCTTGGTCTCGGTTGCGACCTGAAGCGCGATCGTCTGAATCCTCCCGGCTCGGTCGGCCTCAAAGACCTCATGAAGCGTTCGCACTGCGACTTGATCAACGACGCTCGCATAGCGCTCCCTGAGCTCTTTCTTCGAAAGGTCAGCGACAGCGACTTCGTCTTTGGCCTTGATGTAGCGGTAGGCCTTCTCGGTGGGCAAACGGTCAGGAGGGCAAACTAGGACCGTCAGCGTGAGCTCGCGAGTCTCGGCGTCGAACTCGTAGTCGTACTCAACATCCAGGATCTCGGGATAGACCGAATTGCCAAGGACAATCCCGACGTACGCCTGGACGGCCTCGTGGTCGCCCGCAGCGAGCCCGGCGATGAGCGCGTCCAGCTTGCCGTTGGCTGCTACGACCTCGGATTCTCGCGCTTTGCACTCGCGCTGATAGACATCGCGCGCGGCCTGCAGGTCGCGCGCGCGCTGCCGCTCAAGCGCGTCCCGCTGGCTTATCTGTTCGAGTTGGCGGCCTGGGACGGCAGCGGCCTCGGCCTCCCACTTGCGATGCTCGACTTCGAAGGCTTCGCGGGCCTGCGCGACCGCGGCCTCGTGTCTCTTCTTGCCACCGAACCTTGCGCTTAGACCCGTCGGGGCCTCCGGCTCGGCGAATACGGGCTCCGGCGGCGCAGAAACGGGCACGACCTCTGGGGTCGGCGCCTCGAGGTCGGGCCTGGGAAAGGGAGGGTGGCTAGCCGAGACGCGCAGATTCTCGAGATCCACGAAGTCATCGACGATCAGCGTGGCGGACAGGATCGAGTCCAGCTCGTCGGCGGTCGCAGCCAGCTGACTGTTGAGCGCCTCGACCTCCGCTAGGCGGGACTCGACATGTAGGCGCTTGGCCTCGCGCTCCGCGGCCTTCTGCTCAGCTGCTGACGCTCGGGCCGCTGCCGCGGCCGCGCGCTCGGCCCTACGTTGCGCCTGCTCAGCCTCGCGCGTTGCGGCTGCGAAAGCTCGTGCCTGTGCTCGCTCGGCCTGCGCTCTCTGTCTCGCGGCGAGCTGATTCTGATACTGCAGCTCAGCGAAGAACCCCCGTCTCCTGGCCATCCTCACACCTCCTAGAAGTGTCCGCCGCCCGTCTTTCGAGCATCCGTGGGCTGCCCGACCCATCCAGTCGCAACGACGCCAGGCCGCACGTTACGGCTCAACGCCCAAGAAACTCAAGACATGCCAACGAATAACATTCGCTTCTTCGGTCGGCGCCGCGTCCTGAATCCTTTAGACCCCCCGCCCGCGGCGGGTCACGCGGTGGCTCGAGCTACCTTGCCGCTCTCAGGATCGCCCCCGGTAAGCGTTTGCAGCCTCCCTAGCGGACCGGACCCGCGCGCCGGACGTGCATCATGAGTCGCGCACTCGGCTGGCGTGACGCGGTGACGACGCCGATTGAGCCCTCGAGCGCAGCTACGTCGCCGGGCGCCGGTAGCGTGAGCGTTTGGGACTCCGTGGCCGTGTGGAGTCCCAAACCCACCCGAAACCACCCAAATCCGCGGGTAGGCCCCCGACGCTGCACACGTCACCAACCGCGTTGCAAAGCGGTTCCCGGGCACCAAACGGTCCCCTCCCGAGCCACTGAAAATCGTGGTGTCGCCGGTTCGATTCCGGCCCTCGCCACTTCCCGGCTGCGCCGCATCGCTTGGCTGCGTCCTCGCTCGCTCGCGTGCGGAGCACGCGTCGCTCACTGCGTCCTTGCCAGTCGGGCGGCTCGCTCGGGAAATGGCGAGGACTGCGCCCTCGCCATCGGCTTTCACGCGCAGGTTGCGCTTGGGCCCTCTGTTACGCGAGGCTTGTTGCGTGGTCGAGGCTTATCACGGCGTCACCCCCGCCGAGCACGAGGCGCGCATCGACTCGCTGACCGCACAGGGATATCGGCCCATCTCCATCAGCGTCTACGGAGATCCCGCCGATCCGCGGTACGCGGCGGTCTGGGCGAAGCGTGACGGCGCCGCCTGGCTGTCCGTCCACGGGGTCGACGCGGCGGGGTACCAGTCGTTCTTCGACACCTCGACCGCCAATGGGTACGTTCCGGTGCTCGTCTCGGCCACCGGCGCCTTCGCGGACCCCGTCTTCGCCGCCGTCTTCGAGCAGGGCATAGCCGGGCCGTGGCAGGCCCATCACGGGCTGACCGCCGGGCCGGCCGTCAACGCCGGGACCTTCCAGAACCAGAACCAGGTCGCCCGCACGCAGGGATTGATCCTGCGCTCCGCCGCGATCTACGGGACCGCCGTCGATCGCCGCTATGCGGGCGTCTGGCACGCGAACCCCGGCTTCTCGAAGTGGACCGTGCACCCGTCCGACACCGCCGCGAGCTACCAGACGGTCTTCGATGCCGACGCGCAGCTGCCCGGCTTTGCCCTGGCGGGCTACCGGCCCGCCTTTGTCACGCTCGCCGACGACCAGCTCTACTGCTCGTCGTTTCGCGACGACGTCGTCGGGGACTGGAAGGCCCGCCACGGCCTGACCGCGAGCGAGTACGAAGACGAGCGCCACCGGCAGGCGGCGGAGGGGGCCTACCCGATCTGCCTCCAGGGCGGGGGGACGGACGCCGAGACGCGCTACGCGGCGATCTTCGCCAAGCAGGACATCCCCGAGTCCCGGGTCTGGACCGTGACCGGGACGGAGGTGCCGGCGCTCGCCGGCCTCGATCACGCCATGCAGGGCTTCATGATGGCCAACGGGGTGCGGGCGGCGCAGCTCGCGGTGGGCAAGAACGGCGTCATCAAGCTGTCGCGCGGCTACACGTGGGCGGAGCCCGGCTACCGGACGACCCAGCCGTCCGACCGGTTTCTACTCGCGAGCTGCAGCAAGATGTTCGTCGCGGCCGCGGTGCAGTCGCTCTACGACTCGGGCGACCTGACGCCGTCGACCGAGGTCTACCCCCTGCTCGGCTTCTCGGGCCCGCTCGACACGCGCAGCGACCGGATCACCGTGCAGCAGCTCCTGGACCACGCCGGCGGCTACGACGACACCGCCACCGGATCGCGCTACGACCCCACCTACTCGATGCGCCAGATCGCGCTGGACCTCGGGCTGAGCGTCCCGGTCACCAGGCTCGACGTCGCGCGCTACATGTACGAGAGGTACGCGCTCGACTTCGAGCCGGGCACCAACAGCAAGTACTGCAACTACGGGTATCTGCTGTCCAGCGCCCTCGTCGAGCACGTCACGGGACGGGACTTCTTCGGCTACCTCACCGCGACCATCCTCGGGCCCGAGGCCATCACCGAGGTCCTGGTCAGCTCCACGCGCGCCGCGGGTCGTCCGCCGGAGCAGGCGATCGCCGAGGACCAGGGCCTGGGCCCGAGTCCGCTGGACCTGAGCTCGCCCGCGCTCGTCCCGGCCGTGTACGGCGGCGACCAGGAGATCAAGGAGGTGGCCGCCGGGTGCGCCGGACTCGCGTGCTCGGCTCACGCGATGGTGCGGTTCATCCACCGGCACGCCGTCTGGGGCAACGGTGGCCGGGCGCCCGGCTTTGGCCGCTCCGGCAGCACGCCGGGAGCCTCGACGCTTGCCGTCTCCCGCTTGGACGGGGTGGACTGGGCCCTGACCGTGAACACGCGGGCCTGGCCCGACGGCGGACCGTCCTACGCCCTGCTCACGGGGCCCGACTCACAGGCCGGGTCGATCAACTACCAGCTCGCGCGCGCGACGATTCCCTAGCAGTGGAACATGGCGCCCTGCACCCGGTGCTGGACCCCTGCCCACAGGTCGAACCAGTCCACGAAGGTGTACTCGCGGATCACGTGGTAGCGGTGCTCGTGGTTCCAATTGCACTCGAGTCGGAAGTCGTCGTACGGAAAGCCCCACGAGTACATCGTTCCGCCGGCCGAGTTCTTGAAGTAGAGCCCGTGTGGCATGCCAAGCGGCTCACCCGTGGGCGCACCCCTGCCCGTCCGGAATTGCATCGAGGTTGCGAGGTACGAGAAGGTGATGAACAGGAACGGCGCGCCGGTCGAGGGGTTCGCCATGCGCGTCACCGTGACGGTCGCCTCGTCCAGCGTCGCGGCCTGGGTGCTCCCGACGAACAGCTTGCCCTGGAAGCTCATCGTCTTCGACTGCGCCGTGAAGGGCGCATCCGTCGCCAAGCGAAGCCCGAGAATGGCAGCGGCGTCCGGTTGGATCTGCACGTCGGCAGCGCCGGGGTGTGCCGCGTCGAGCGTGGCGTTGGCTTCGAGCAGTCCCGTTTCGAACACCAGCGGGTGCGCGTGCGGGGGAGGAGGTGCCTGGGTCGCCATGTGGGACTCCTTTGCGGAGAAGGGAGAGAGGGAGGCGCTGCGGCCTATTACGCGCAGGACCCCTCACCAATGTCAAGGTGACTGTGCAAGGATCAGCCAGCCGATGGCACGCCTGCAAAAGGTCCAAATCTTGAAAGCGGGAAGGTTCACGCCACTGCATCGGACGGTGGGCGCCAAGTTCTCGGTGCAGATGGTGGAGCCCCTGGGCGACGTGGTGATGAGGAGGGTCCGCGGGGTCGTGCCCAGCCCCTTCGCTCACACCGACTTCCTCTTCGCGCGCCGGGCGAACACCATCCCCACAGGCGCGATTTCGGCCGCGAGCCTCTCCGGCGCCGAGATACAGGCCACCTACCACGTGTTCACCGGGGCTGACTACATCGAGGTTCCGGAGGCACCGACGCTGCAGTTCCAGACCACGTTCAGCGGTAACGCGACGCTGCGCACGACGCATCCCGACGCGCCCAGCTTCACGGTCACGTTCAGCATCGGGCTCGGGTTCTTCGACGGCCTGACTCAGGTGCTCGTGGTGAGCTTCGCCCCGATCGTGGCGGGGCCGTTCGACACCCCTTTGGGCGCCAACCTCGTGACGGTCACGAACAAGGGCGCCGGACCGGGGAGCTTCGATGCCGCGACCGGGGCGATATCGGTTCCCGTGAAGCTGAAGTTCGACCACAGCGTCGTCCTGATCGGCGATTCCGATCTGGCGCTGACCCTCACGACCGGCTCCGCGGAAGGTGTCGACGGGGCGACCATCACGGGATCCCCGCTCGACTCGACGAGCTCGGGACTGACCCTCGTGGGCTCGGGCACCTTCGACGGCGGGCAACTGGGAAACCACGCTGGAGACCTGGTCGCCGTCGGCACCTTGGACGCTCTGCCCTAGCTACGAGGTATCGAGTCGGCTCTTGTCACCCATAGAGCCAAGTCGGCTTGACCCGTTTTCGGCCCCCGGATATGGTGGCCGCATGGGGAGAGGTTGCACGCCGCGGCAGGCGCACTCGGGTTGACAGCCTCTTCGACAGCTTGGGAAGTAGGGCTTGCGATTGGGGTCGCCGTGGTACTCGTGGCCGCCCTGATCGTGATCGTGATCGTGCTGCTGGCCGCCAGAATCGCCAAGCAGGCCAAGGCGGCCGAGCAGGGCGTCGACGTGGTGCGCCAGCAGACGGACGAGCTCGGCGGCATCGCGCAGATCAATGACTCGGGGGTCCGGATCCTCCACGCCGCCCGGGCCCTTCGAAAGGTGGCGGTCGGGAAATGACGGTCACGCTGGCCGCAGTCTCGGAAAGCACCTACTGGGCGATAGCGCTGAGCATCGCTTTCGGCGCGGCGGTGGTCGTCGCGATCCTGCTGACGGTGCTCCTGCAGAGCGTGGGGAGCATCGAGAAGTCGGTGGACGGCTTGCTCGAGGTCGCGGGGAAGGTCGGCGCGAACACGGCGAACATCCCGCAACTCGAGGCGACCGCGCCCGTGCTGGCACTGATCGTGGACGAAGCCGTGGTTCAGGACGGCTACATGAACGCGCTGACCGACGGGTACGGTGACGCGTGAGCACCAAGGACGCACTGATCCTGCTGAGCGTCGTGCTCGCGCTGGGCGTCGTGCTCGTGCTGGCGACTGCGCTGATCGAGATCCGTCGGGGCCTGATGAGGATCTCAGAGGGACTTGCCACGCTGGCATCCGCGCTGCAGGGCGTCGAGTCGCAGCACCTGCGTCCGCTGGAAGGCGCTGTCACGGCGATCAACGCGCAGTTCGACATCATCCTCGGCGCGCTGCCGGGAATCGGCCGCAAAGCGGCGATAGTCGCCGAGCGGAGGCCGCGATGATCCTCTGGTGGCTCGGGAATCTCGTCCTGCTCGCCGTGATCCTTCCGGTCGTGGTGTACCTGCTCCGCGGCGTGCTGGACGCCGCCCAGAGCATCGTGCCCAGCACGCAGGAGATCGCCAGGGTGGCGGCCGAGGGGTCGAAGGACCTCGACTCCGCCGCGCTGCTGGTCACGACGCAGGACCAAGTAACCAAGACAGTCGCCGCGGTCGCGAACTATGGCGGCTCCCTCGACGTAATCCTCGACGACGCTCAGTAGGAGGAACGATGGCACCGGTGCTTGCAATCGCCGCAGTCGGCGCGGTCACGATCCTCGCCGTCCTGCTGATAGTGGTGGCGCTCGTCTTCTACCTAGTCTCGGTGATCCTCCAACTTCGAAAGATCACCACCGCCCTGGACGAGGCCATCGACGGCGTGGGTGAGATCGTCCAGAAGAGCGCGCCGGTGAACGGCATCGTGACGACCATCAACGAGCAGCTCGACGCCGGGGTGGAGCTGCTCGAGGGCCTGCTGGTGAAGAAGGCCGGCATGACCGACGCCGTCGGCCTCGTCGAGGGCATGTACGCCGGGTCGGCCGCCGAGGGCTTCAGGAGCTTCCCGGAGAGTCGCACGGTGGAGGCGCCCCGCATCGGCGAGGTCTACACGAGGGGCACGCTCACGCTCGCGCGGCTCGGCCGAGAGGCGCCGATCGCCGTCGGCAACCCGGCAGGTCCCGCGCTGAGAGACGTCGAGCGAGGCAGCCTGGCGGCACGCGAGCTGTATCCGGAGATCCGCCAGACCAAGCCGGAGTCTCTGCCCAGGTCGCCGGTCATCGGCACCGACTCGCCCGTCCAGTACGAGCAGCGGGACGACATCGGGGCACCGCGCAAGCGCCTCCCCGGCGGCGCGGCGAGCAATCGAAGCTGACCGAGTCGCGAGTGCGCTCACTCAACCGAGAACTGCCTTGGGTCGGACTCGTCGACCGAGACGATGCACGACGGCGGGCAGCCAACCGGGAGCTGCAGCTGGCCGCGGGCCCACCACCAGCTCTGAACCTCGACGACCGCGGAGCTCGGCACGTCCAGTTCGATGACGACACAGGCGTCCGCACCCAGCGTCATGGCTCTGTGCCAGGCGTACTCGCCCGCGAGCGCGCGGCTGCGAGCGACGTAGGACCGTGCCCGCAGTCCGTCCCGGCGGATCGAGTCCAGGCAGTCGACGGTCGTTCCGTGGAAGATGATCATGTCGTGATCCGCAGTTTCCGTCTAAACGCAGAAAGGACCTCTGGTGCAGACCCCCGCCTCATTCGAGTATGAGCGAGCGACCAGCGTCGAAGGCGCGATCGCATCGCTTCAGCGGCTCGGCTCCGAGGCGCGCATCATCGCCGGCGGTCACAGCCTGATCCCGATGATGAAGCTCCGACTCGCGAACCCGGCGCACCTGATCGACATCAACGACCTCACGGAGCTGTCCTATATCCGCGAGGACGGCACCGACGTTGCGATTGGCGCGCTGACCCGGCATGTGGATCTGCTGAAGTCCGAGCTGCTGATGCGCCACTTCCCCCTGTTCCGCGACGCCGAGACCGTGATCGCCGACCCTGTCGTGCGCAACCTCGGCACGATCGGCGGCTCGCTGTGCCAAGCGGATGCGGCAGAGGACCTGTCGGCGGTCTGCTCTGCTCTCAAGGCCAAGGTCGTGATACGCGGCGCCGGCGGCGCGCGGGTGGTCGATATGGGGGACTTCCACGTCGGGCCCTACATGACCGCCGTGGGCGAAGGGGAGATGCTCACCGAGATCCGCCTTCCGCTGCGTCCCGGCGGCGGCAGCGCGCACGAAAAGGTCGAGCGCCGCGCGGGCGACTGGGCGATCGCCGCGGCGTCCGCGGCCGTTTGGATCGATCGCGGCGCGATCGCCGACGTGGGCATCGCGCTCAGCGCGGTCGGGCTCACGACGATCCACGTCACTCGAGCCGAGGATCTGCTGCGAGGCAAGGCCCCGTCGGAGGACCTGTTCGCGCAGGCCGGCGAGATCGCATCGGAGGACTGCTCTCCCAGCGCTGACGGCCGCGGGCCGATCGACTACAAGCGCCATCTCGCGGGCGTCCTCACGACACGCGCTCTGCGCCGCGCCTCCGAGCGCGCGCTCTACCAGGAGGCCTGATCATGCAAGTCTCGATATCGGTAAACGGTGAGCAGGTTTCTCGTGACGTCGAGCCACGTCAGCTGCTCATCCACTTCATCCGCGACACGCCCGGCCTGACCGGCACCCACTGGGGCTGCGACACCTCCAACTGCGGCGCCTGCGTGGTGCAGATGGACGGCAGGCCGGTCAAGTCGTGCACGATTCTGGCGGCGATGTGCGAGGGTCACCAGATCCGGACGGTGGAGTCGCTCGAGGTCAACGGCCAGCTGGACCCGATCCAGATGGGCTTCCACGAGCGGCACGCGCTCCAGTGCGGGTTCTGCACGCCGGGGATGTTGATGACGGCCCGCGCGCTCTTGGACGAGAACCCGGATCCATCCGACGAGGAGATCCGGACGGCGATCTCAGGAGCCATCTGCCGCTGTACGGGATACCAGAACATCGTCAGCGCCGTGCGCTGGGCCGCCGAGCACGAAGCGGCCGCGAAGCAGGGGGTACAACAGACATGACCGTAACTCAGAACCTTCCGAGCGGCGAAACCGAGCGTCCCATCGGCTTCGGCCGGCTGAAGCGCAAGGAGGACGCGCGCTTCATCCGCGGCAAGGGCACCTATCTCGATGACATCCGGCTGCCGGGCATGGTCCACGGCGCCGTGCTGCGCAGCCCTTACGCGCACGCGCGCATCGTCTCGATCGACACCTCGAAGGCGCTCGCGCACCCGAACGTCGCCGCCGTCATCACCGCCAAGGACCTCGAAACCCTCGGGCTGGCGTGGATGCCGACGATCTCCTACGACACCCAGGCGGTGCTCGCGGGCGACAAGGTCCGATTCCAGGGCCAGGAAGTGGCGTTCGTGATCGCGACGGACGAGTACTCGGCGAACGACGCGCTCGAGCTGATCGACGTCGAGTACGAGCCGCTGCCGGCGATCGTCAACGCCCGCAAGGCATTGGACCCCGACGCGCCGCTGATCCGCGACGACAAGACCGGGCAGCGCGACAACCTCGCGAGCCCGACCTGGGAGGCCGGCGATCAGGCGGCCACGGACCGCGCGTTCGCCGAGGCCGACACCGTCGTGGCGCGCGACATGATCTATCCCCGCTGCCACCCGGCGCCGCTCGAGACGTGCGGCATGATCGCCGACTTCAACCCGGAGACCGGCCAGCTGGACATCTACAACGGCAACCAGGCGCCGCACGCGCACCGAACGGTCTACGCGCACGTCGCCGGGCTCGCGGAGCACATGATCCGCATCCAGTGCCAGGACATCGGCGGCGGCTTCGGCAACAAGGTTCCGGTCTATCCGGGCTACGTGTGCGCGATCGCCGGCTCGATCGTGGCCGGGGTCCCTGTGAAGTGGGTCGAGAACCGCTCCGAGAACCTGATGTCCACCGGGTTCGCCCGCGACTACATCATGCGCAGCGAGATATGCGCGAAGGACGGCAAGATCACCGGCCTCCGGGTCGACGTGCTCGCCGACCACGGCGCCTTCGACAGCACCGCGCAGCCGACGAAGTTCCCCGCCGGGTTCTTCCACATCGTCTGCGGGTCGTACGACCTCGAGGCGTCCCATGTCCAGGTCAAGGCGGTCTACACGAACAAGGCACCAGGCGGTGTCGCGTACCGCTGCTCTTTCCGCATCACCGAGGCCGTCTACCTGGTCGAGCGCATGGTCGAAGCCCTGGCGGTCGAGATGAAGGTCGACCCGATCGAGCTGCGGATGAGCAGCTTCATCGGACCGGAGCAGTTCCCGTACGAGACCACCACCGGCTGGACGTACGACTCCGGGGACTACGCGGCGACGATGCGCGTGGCGATGGACATCGCCGGCTATGACGATCTGCGCCGCGAGCAGGCGGAGAAGCGCGCCCGCGGGGAGCTGATGGGCATCGGCATCTCCTTCTTCACCGAAGGTGTCGGCGCGGGCCCGCGCAAGCACATGGACATCCTCGGCCTGTCGATGAACGACGGCGCCGACCTGCGGGTGCACGCGTCGGGCAAGGCGGTGGTCAGCATCAGCGCCCAGCCGCAGGGGCAGGGCCACGAGACGACGTTCGCGCAGATCGTCGCCGAGGAGCTCGGCATCCCGCCCGAGGACGTCGAGGTGCGTGCCGGCGACACGGACAAGTCGCCGTACGGGCTCGGCACCTACGGCAGTCGGTCGACGCCCGTGTCCGGCGCCGCGGTCGCCGTCGTCTCGCGCAAGGTGCGCGACAAGGCCCGTCTGATCGCGGCGACGATGCTCGAAACCGCGCCGGACGACCTCGCCTGGGAGAAGGGCCGTTGGTACGTCAAGGGCGATCCCGAGAAGGGCGCGATGATCGAGGAGATCGCGTGGCGGGCGTACAGCGGCGACCCCATGCCCACCGGGATGGAGGGCGGACTCGACGCGCAGGTGATCTACGACCCACCCAACCTGACGTACCCCTACGGCGCCTACATCGCCGTCGTGGACATCGATCCCGACACCGGCCACGTGACCGTCAGGCGCTTCATCGCGGTCGACGACTGCGGCGTTCGCATCAACCCGATGGTGGTCGACGGCCAGATCCACGGCGGCCTCGCCGAAGGGATCGGCATCGCGCTGATGGAGGTCATCACGTTCGACGAGGAGGGCAACTGCCTCAACTCGTCGTTCATGGACTACCTCATCCCGACCGCGCTCGAGTGCCCCGAGTTCGAGCTGGGCGAGACGGTCACGCCGTGCCCGCACCATCCGCTCGGGGCCAAGGGCGTCGGCGAGTCGCCGAACGTCGGCTCGCCGCCGGCGATCGTGAACGCCGTCATCGACGCGCTGCACGAGTCGCACGGCGTGGACCACATCGACATGCCGTGCACCCCGGCGCGGGTCTGGGCGGCGATGCAGGGGCGTCCCGAGCCCCCGCAGTGACGACATGAGCTCGCCGGGGGCTTCGGGGGAGGCGGCTGACGAGATCCTCCGCCTCCTGCCCGACGTAGAAACCCTCGCGCGGCGTCTCGCCGACGTCGACTACCTCGTCGACGAGGGCTTGGCGATGTCGATGTTCCTCAGCTTGCGGCTGCCGCAGCCCTTGCTGCTCGAGGGCGAGGCGGGCGTCGGCAAGACCGAGGCCGCCAAGTCGCTCGCGGTCGTGCTGGACACGCCGCTGATCCGCCTGCAGTGCTACGAGGGGATCGACGCGGCGGAGGCGCTGTACGAGTGGAACTACCCGCGCCAGCTGCTCAGCATCCGCCTCGCCGACTCGAGCGGCGAGGCGCTCGCCGAAGAGGACCTGTTCGGTCCCGACTACCTCATCCGCCGCCCGCTCCTGCGCGCGCTCGAGCACCCCGGGCCGCGGCCCGCGGTGCTGCTGATCGACGAGATCGATCGCGCCGACGACGACTTCGAGGCGTTCCTGCTCGAGCTGCTCGCGGAGGCCAGCGTGACGATCCCCGAGATCGGCACGATCCGGGCCACGCATCCGCCGATCATCGTGCTCACCTCCAACCGGACGCGCGACCTGCACGACGCCGTCAAGCGCCGCTGCCTCTATCACTGGATCGCCTACCCGAGTCCGCAGCGGGAGGTGGAGATCGTGCGCCGCCGCGTCAAGGGTGCCTCCGAGACGCTGGCGGTACAGGTGGCAAACGCGGTTTCGCGAATGCGCGACAGCGACGTGCAGAAGCCGCCGGGCATCGCCGAGGCGATCGATTGGCTGGCCGCGCTGAGCCTGCTCGGCATCGAGCGCCTGGACGCCGCCGGCGTGGACCTCACTCTGGGAACGGTGCTGAAGTACAGCGAGGACCAGGAGGTGATCCGCGCGGCTGGACTCGACCAGCTCGTGCGCAGCCGTGAGTGACGCGGGCCGCTCGGGTGCGGTGTTCGGGGTGGAGACGATCGACCTCGACCTCCCGCCGCTCGTAGGGGCGTTGAGCCGGCGCCTGCACGATCGCGGCGTGCCCGTCACGCCCGGCCGCTCGGCCGACTTCGCGCGGGCGCTCAAGCTCGTCCGGCCGATCTCGCGCCGGCGGCTGTACTGGACGGCGAGGTCGGTTTTCGTGTCCGATCAGGCGCAGGTCAAGGCCTTCGACGAGGTGTTCTTCTCGGTCTTCGGCGAGACGTCCGAAGGCGAGGACTTCGAGCCCGAAGACGCGCGGACCGTCGCCGCTCCGCCCGACGACCGGCCGAAGTCGGACCACAAGGCGTCGCCGCGCGACTCCCGCGACGAGGATCCCCGTGCCGCCCTGTCGTCGCCGCCGCCGCGCGGGGGCGACGAGGACGAGGACGCGGCCGAGGTCGAGGTGCCGCTGGCGATGGCCAGCGACGATGAGCTGCTGAGGCAAAAGAGCTTCGACGCGCTGGAGCCGCACGAGGTCGCGCAGCTCTACCGTCTGATGTCGCGCCTCGAGCTCGCCACCCCGCGCCGCCGCACTCGCCGCTATGAGAAGGGCCGCCACGGAGAGCGCATCGACATGCGGCGAACGCTGCGCGCCAGCCATCGCACCGGCGGGGACCCGATGCGCCTCGCGCATCGGCGCCGCCGCGTCGCGCGCAGGCGGCTCGTGATCCTGTGCGACATCTCCGGCTCGATGGAGCCCTACGCGCGCGCCTACCTTCAGTTCCTGACCTCCGCCGCCGGCAGCGGTCCGAACGCCGAGGCGTTCGTGTTCGCCACGCGGCTGACCCGCCTGACCCGGGCCTTGAGCTCTCGCAACCCGGAGCGCGCGATCCAGCGCGCCGCCGCCGCCGCGCCCGACTGGTCGAGTGGCACGCGGATCGGCGACGCCCTGAGGGCGTTCAACGACCGCCACGGACGCCGCGGCATGGCCCGCGGCGCCGTGGTCGTGATCCTCTCCGACGGCTGGGAGCGCGGGGATCCGCTGCTGGTGGGGCGCGAGATGGAGCGCCTTGCGCGCCTGGCCCATCGGATCGTGTGGGTCAATCCGCGGGTCAGCGCCGGCGCCTTCTCGGTGCAGTCCGCCGGCATGGTGGCCGCGCTGCCCCACTGCGACGCGCTCGTGAGCGGGCATAGCTTCCAGGCGCTTGGCGAGGTCGCCGAGGCGATCGGGGCGGAGTCGTGGGGCCGCCGAGGCTCGGCGGCAGAGCGCTGGCAGCTGCCCGCGGCGGCCGAGGACGGCGAGCCATGGGCGAGCGCGACCCCGGTGCCGGGCAGCTCGGTCGCGATGCCCAGCGGGCACGGACCGAGCAGGGGCAGGACCACCCCGGGATGGGTGACATGAGCGCCCCCTCGGCCAAGACGTGCATCTACCCGGGGTGCGAGCGGCCCGCGGTCGCGGCGCACCCGCTGGGCGGACCGCAGCCCTCTTTCTGCGACTTGGAGGAGCACAACGCGCTCACTGCGCATCAGGAGCGCCAGCGCCTCGCGAACGAGGGCGATGATCCGCCATCACCAAACCAAGGAGAGATCCAGCCGTGACTGACGAGGCCTACCGAGCAGTTTTTCTGCGCGTGCACCCCACCGGCAAGATGGTGCTCAGCCTGACCACCGAGTCCGACGGGAAGGAGGGCCAGTACGCCCGGCTCGTGGCCGACGAGCTCGGCATCCCGGCGCTCGACGTCAAGGTCGTTCCCGCGGACACCGACCGGTTCGGCGTCGGCCATAGCTACAACACCAGTCCCTCCGAGGGAACCAGCGGGGCGATCGCCAGGGCCACCGAGAAGATTCGCGCCAAGGGGCAGCTGCTCGCGGGCGCGGCGCTGGAAACCTCACCTGAAACCCTCAAATGGGTCAACGGCACGTGGGTCATGGTGGACGGCAGCGACCCGACGCAGGTCAAGACGGTCGAGGACGTCGCGCTGTACGCGCACGGCAGCGGCGCCCTGCCGCCGGGAGTCGAGGGCGGGCTCGACGCGCAGACCGTCTACAACGACTGATCCCGAGCGGAGGATGTCCATCCAGCCAGGCACGTACAGGCTCGGCCCTCAGAACGGCACCCTCTCGGTGAGGACCGCGCGCACCGGCGCCGCGGCAAAGGCCGGGCACGACCTGCTGATACACGTCACCGCTTGGCAGGCGACGCTCGAGGTCGGCGAGGATCCGGCGCAGACCAGCATCGTGCTCGACGCGGACGCCACGTCTCTACGCGTGCGCGAGGGCACCGGTGGGATGCAGTCGCTCGGGGACGACGACAAGGCCAACATCGAGACGACGATCGACGACGAGGTGTTGAAGCGGAACGGCATCGGATTCCGCTCGACCGAGGCTCAGGCGGCCGGGGGCGGCAACTGGATCAGCGTGCAGGGCGAGCTGACGCTCGCCGGCGCGGCGCGGCCGATCGCGTTCGACCTCGCGGCGGGCGAGGACGGCGAGCTCACCGGCACGGCTGTCGTGAAGCAGACCGACTGGGGGATCAAGCCCTACTCGGCTCTATTCGGCGCGCTGAAGGTCGCCGACGAGGTCGAGGTCGCGATCGACGCCCGGCTCGACCGTTAGCCGCAGCTCTATGAAGACGCTAGTAATTTTGCAGTTTCCTCTTAGGGACCTGCCCGTCGGTTCGGTGTAGGGTCGCGAGCATGGAACGCATAGGCGGCAGCCGTTCGGGAGTCCTGCAGTGGGTCGTGGTACTGGTCGTCGGCGTGCTCGTCGTGACCGTGGTCCTCGGCCTGAACCTGATTTCCCGTCTGAATGACGGCCAGAAGGTCCTGGACTCGGCCAGGCCGGCGTTCACCCCTGACCGCGTCGCCGCCGCCCGAAGCGGCATCGACGTCATCTCCAAGAACGTGGACGCTGCCGATCCGATCATCACGGAGCAGGGTGGCGGCGCGGCCGAGGTGCCGAAGCTGATCGCGTTCGTCTCGAAGCAGACGGGCCTTTCGCAGGCCGACGTCGTGGCTGCGCTCCAGAAGAACTTCCCGCACACGCTGGCGCTGCTGCAGGC
>JAXDIG010000020.1:0-12301 GCA_034664125.1 Thermoleophilaceae bacterium
GCCGCCTCGATCCACGAGGCGAGCCGCTCGTCCGCCTGGGCGCGTGCGGCACGCTCCGCGGGCTCGTCGATGCCCGCGGTGGCGCCGACGGTGACCAGCCCCGCGTAGCGGGCTGGATCGCGCAGCGCCGCCCGCAGCGCGAGGCGGCCACCGAGGGAGTAGCCGACGAGCAGCGCTTGGGCCCCGGCCGCGGCGATCTCCTCCAGCCGGCCCTCGAAGGAGTGCTCGCGGTGGTCGAGCAGCGTGGTTGGCGGCTCGAGCTGCTCGGCGGTCGGGGCCCAGGCGCCGGCGGGCTGCATGAAGCCGGGGATGAACAGGACGGGGACGGCCATTGCCCGCATTGTGAACTGCGGCTACCAGGGGCCGGTCGCTCGAGTGATTGCTCCGTTCTGCGTCATATGCGCGCGGTTTGACGACCACACTCGGTCCGGGCGGGTAGCGTGCCGCGCCGTGGAGCCGATCAACCGGACCTATGCGCCGGTGCAGGCGTTCGTGGACGAGCTCGTGCGCTGCGGCATGCGGCATGTCGTGACGTGTCCGGGCTCGCGCAACGCGCCCCTGGCGCTCACGCTCGCCGGCCGGCCGGAGCTACAGGCGGTTTCGGTGCTCGACGAGCGCAGCGCGGGGTTCTTCGCGCTCGGCATGGCGAAGGCCACGGGGCGGCCGGTGGCGGTCACCTGCACCTCGGGCACCGCGGCGGCCAACCTGCATCCGGCGGTCGCCGAGGCTTGGGAGGCGCGCGTGCCGCTGATCGTGCTGACCGCCGACCGACCGCCCGAGCTGCGCGACGTCGGCGCCGGTCAGGCGATCGACCAGCTCAAGCTCTACGGGAGCGCCGTCAAATGGTTCGTGGAGGTGGGCACGCACGCGCCGCATCGCGACACCGCCATCCACCACCGCGCGCTCGCCTGCCGGGCCTACTGGACCGCGGCCGGCGACCGCCCCGGCCCCGTGCACCTGAACTTCCCGCTGCGCGAGCCGCTCGCGCCGGAGCCGGAGCCGCTCGAGGCGGCGGATTGGGCCGGGCGCCGCGATGGCCGGCCCTGGACCGAGCTGCGCGAGCACACCGCCGCCCCCCACGGCGACGACGTGCAGGAGCTGGCCGCGCGAATCGCCTCCGAGCCGCGCGGGGCGATCGTGTGCGGGCCCACCTCCGAGCAGGTGGCCGAGCCGGCGGCGCGGCTGGCCGCGGCGTGCGGCTGGCCGCTGCTCGCCGAGCCGACCTCGGGAGTGCGCTGCGGCCCGCACGACCGCTCACACGTCATCGCCCACTACGACGTGCTGCTGCGCGTGGAGCGCTTCGCCGCCGAGCACGCCCCCGGGCTCCTGCTGCGCATCGGCGACATGCCCACCTCGAAGCCGCTGCGCGGCTGGGCGGCGGAGGCCGAGCAGGTGGTGCTCGACCCGCACGCGGCCTGGCACGAGCCAACACGGCGAGCCGAGCTGATCCTGCGCAGCGCCGCGGCGCCCGCCCTCGATGCCCTGGCTGCCGCGATTGACGTTCGAGCGCCCCGAACCGACGCGGACTGGCTCACGTCCTGGCGGGCCGCGGACGCTCAGGTCCCGCCGGCCCTCGCCACCGCTCCGGACCCGTTCGAGCCCAAGGTGCTGGCCGCGCTGGAGCCCCAGCTGCCCGACGGCGCCGTCGTGTGGCTCAGCTCGTCGATGCCCGTGCGCGACGTGGAGGCCTACTTCCCCCAGTCGCCCAAGCGGCTGCGCTTCCTCGCCAACCGCGGGGCCAACGGCATCGACGGGGTCGTCTCGTCCGCCGCCGGCGCCGCGCTCGCCGGCGGGGCGCCCGCCTGGCTGCTCACCGGCGAGCTGGCGCTGTTGCACGACTTCGGCGGCTTGCTGGCGGCGCGTCGCGCCGGCGCCGACCTGCACATCGTCTGCCTCAACAACGGCGGCGGCGCCATCTTCGACTTCCTCCCGCTCGCCACCCACGCCGACGCGGCGCTCTTCGAGGAGCACATCGCCACGCCGGCGACGGCCGACCTGGCGGCGCTCGCTCCCGAGGTGACCGAGGTGCGCACCGACCGGCGCACGAACGTCGAGCTCCACCGGCAGGTGGTGGAGCGCGTGGCGCGCGGCCTGTACTAGACGGCTACGGCCGCGCCGGCTTGGTGCCCTCGGTGCCCTTCGGGGGCGGCACCACGGGCGCGTGGCCGCTGCGCAGGTGCGGGAACTTCTGCTTTCCGAAGAGCTGTTCCGGCGCGACGAAGCAGGGCGGCTCCGCGTCGCCGTCCGAACCGCTGGGGTCGGGCTGCTCGCCGCCGTTGGGATTGCAGTCGAAGCTCTCGATCACGCCCAGCGGGATCGCACGCGCGTAGGCGTTCGGCGCCAGGTAGGCGTTGGCGCGCTCCCACGGCGGCCGGGCGAGGCGCTGCTGGAGCGAGCGGCTGTCGATCATCGCCACCTGTGGCAGGTAGTGCTCGCCGGCCCCGCCGCCCTGGTAGCCGCCCTCGCCCGTCCCGGCGAGGGCCGAAGCCCCGACGGACAGGAACTGGCTGACCGGAGTGCGGGCGTAGGACAGGTACGCCAGGATCGGGTTGAGCTCGCGGAGGAACACGTGCGTGGACTCGAGCAGCGGCTCGGCCCCGCGGAGGAACCGCTCGGCCGCGGGTACCCCCGTCGCCGACGCGTTCACGAGCGGGTGGACGTTGTGGAACAGCTTCTCGAGGTCCGGCGACAGGTCGCCGAGGTCGCGCAGCGTCGGCGCCAGGTCGTCGGCCGGCTTGCGAAGGTCGCGCACGAGCGGGTCCGTGTTGCGGGCGAAGCGCTCCAGCCGTCCGACCGTGGCGCGCGTCTCGCGCAGGAAGGTGGGCAGGATCTGGAACGTGTCGGCGAGCGCGTCGTCGCGCGAGGCCAGCGCCGAGAAGGTGGCCTCCCCGTTCACGATCAGGCCGCGCAGCTGGCCGTCCTCGCGCGAAACCGCGTGGAAGACGCGACCGGTGTCGCGCACCACGCGGCGCAGCGCCACCTCCTGCTCGTCCAGCGGCCGCAGCAGGTCGGCGCCGTTCTCGAGGAAGGGCGCCAGGTTGCCGAGCGAGTCGTTGAGGTCGGACGCGTATGGGCCTGTCGACGCGATCCCCGCCTCGTGGAGCCATTCCTGGAGGTATCTGCGTGTGCGCGGGTCGAAGGCCCGGAAGACCTCGTCGAGCTGGACGGTGTCCTGCACGTTCGCGTGGGCCAGCGTGGCGCCGTCGGGCAGGTTGCGGCTGCCCGCCTCGCCGGTCGACAGCTCCACGTACGTCTCGCCCAGCAGGCTCTTCTGGCGCAGGATCGCGCGCGTGTCGGCCTTGATCGGCGCGAACCGCTCGTCCAGCTCGATCTCGGCGAGCGTGGTGCGCCCGCCGGGCCCGAGCTCGGTCGACTTGACCTTGCCCACGTTCACGCCCGCCATCCGCACGTCGGCCTCCTTGGCCAGCAGCGCCGCCTCCGGGAAGGCCGCCTTGAAGCGGTACCCCTCCGGCCTGAGCGGCAGGGTGCCGCCGAAGGACACCCAGAGGAACAGCAGCAGGGCAAAGACCGACAGCGTGAACATCACCATCGCGGCGATCTGTCCGATGCTGGGCGGGTTCTTGTTCATGGCGTCGGAAGCGCGGCGAAGTCGCAGGAGCCGAAGCCCGTGCCCAGCAGCTGGTCGATCGGGCTGCCGGGCTGGACGACCGAGCCGGTCCCGCCGATCAGCTGCTGGATCAGGCCCGGATTGCTGGCGCCGACCTCGGCCACCACCTCGTTGATCAGCCCGTTCAGGACGAGTGCCGGGACCTTGCAGATCGTGACCCGGCGCCACGGCCCCTGGGCATCGGCGCTCGAGAACAGCGAGACGCCGTTCTGCGCCGCCCACCCGAGCCAGTAGAGGAAGCCCTCGGAGCGGCTGCGCTGCTGCGGCACGGACAGGCCGGCCAGGGCCTCGGCCCCTCCCGGGTTGTAGGCGCCGATGTTGAAGAAGCGGTTGGTTTCCTCGAGCGCCGTGCCGAGGTCGGGCGTCGCCTTGCTGACATCGCGGGCGGCGAGCCGCAGGTCGTCCGTGAAGGGCCCCGCCGTGCGCACGAACGGCCGGATCTCGTCGCGCAGCACCGGCGTCGTGTCCTCGAGGAACGGGGTCAGCGCCGCGTTCGTGGCGGGGAGCCGGCGGATCGGCTCGCGCAGGGACGCGAGCGTGGTGCGCAGCAGCGGCGCGAAGCGGCGCACCTCGCTCAGCGCGCGCTCCGACGCCCGCAGCGAGCCGGGCAGTCGCGCCACCGACGTCGAGATGTTCTGGTCCTCGCCCGCGAGCGTGTCGAACACCGCGTGCGACGCGCTGACCAGCCGGCGCAGGTCATCGGGGTGCCGGCCGAGCTCGGCCAGGAGCACGCCATAGCGGTGGATCAGGCGCTTGAGCGCCGCGCGGCGGCGTGCGGTGGCCCGGGTGACTCGCGCCAGGTCCCGGTGCACCGGCTCGAAGCGGCGGAACACCTCGCGCAGGTCGGCGCCGCGGCCGCGGAGTCCCTTGCCCGCGCCCGACACCAGCAGCTTCAGGTACGGGCGCGTGTCGGCGTCGAGGGCAGCGTAGATCTCGTCGGGATCCACGTCCGGGAGCGTGTTGGCCACCGGGATCCGCCCGCCCTCCTTGAGCACCCGTCCGGTGCCGGGCGTGACCTCGAGGAACATGTCCTTGAGCGCCGTCTTCGGCCGCAGCAGTGCGGTCGCGTCGTCGCGGATCAGGTTCTCGTACCTGTGCTCCAGCTCCACGTCGACGACCGCAACGCCCTCGTCCACCTTGACCCCGGAGATGCGGCCGACCTCCACGCCGGCCACGCGCACGCTCTGGCCCTGCCCCGGCTGCACGGCCTGCGCGTTCTCCAGCTCGACGGCGATGTGCTTCGGCGCCTCCTCGACGAACGGGAAGCGCAGGCTCTGGGCGCTCAGGATGTACACGGCCACGACGAGCGCGAGCAGGATCAGCCCGATCACGGCCATTACCTCGCGCAGGTGCTTGCGGATGGCGAGCCTCATGGCGTCACCGATGTGAGCTGGGGGTCGAGCGCCGAGCCGCCCGGGGCCGCGAGGTTGGGCGGCTGCTGGGTTTCGCACGGGACGTCCGGCCGGTGCGACGGCGGCGTGTTCGGGTCGGGCGGCGGAGCGGGCTCGATGCGCCCGGCGGACAGGTTCTGCGGGCTCACGCCCTGAATGTGGAAGACCGGCGTGTTCGCGTCGTTCACGCGGCTCTCGCCGGACAGCCCGACGAAGCCGCGCATGAGCTGCTCGCGCACGGCCTGCCCGGAGTTGCCGGCCTCGATGCTCGGGATCGGCGACTCGACGAACGGGACGAGCACGGAGTTGGTGCAGGAGGACAGCGCCCGCAGCTGGCGCAGCGCCGGGATCAGGCGGCGGTTGAGCCGGACGAGGCTGGGGACCGCCTGGCGCAGGTCCGCGGCGAGCCCCTTGAGCTCGTGCTCGCTCACGAGCCCGCGGGCCTGTCCGATCCACGGGATCGCGGCGTCGAGCGTTCCCACCGAGGAGCGCACTCCGGGCACGGCCTCGCGCGAGAAGGAGCGCAGGACCGGCAGGGCCGCGTTCAGCTCGCCCAGCGCGGGGTAGCCCTCTCGCAGCGTGTCGCGCAGGGCCGGCACCGCGGCCTCGAGCGCCGTGTCCTGGGCGGCGATCGCCCCCGCGGTGGTGTCGAGGTCCGTGACCAGGTCCTCGAGCGCCTGCGGGTTCTCCGCGAGTGCGGCAAACACGCGGCGCTGGCCGCGCAGCACCCGCTGGAGGTCCTGGGTCGGCCGCTCGCCGAGCAGCGCGTCGTTTGTGATCGCGGTCAGCCGGTAGGCGGGCTCGAACCACCGGATCGCGCGATTGAGCCCCCGTGCGCCTCCCCCGTCCAGTGCGGCCCCGTACTCGCGGAGCAGCGTCTGGAGGTCGGTGCGGGTGTCGGAGTCGAGCACCGAGAGCACGTCCGGCAGCGTCACGGAGGTGGTCGTCTGGGTGATCGGGACGGTGCCGCCGTCCTCGAGGTCGCCCGTCGACGACGAGCCCGGCTGCAGGTCGACGAAGAAGTTGCCCTCGAGCAGGATGCGCGGTCGGATCTGGAGCCGTGCGTCCCTGTGCACGGGCAGCGCGTCGTCGCGCAGCTGCATCGTCACGCGGGCGGCCGGGCTTTCGCCGTCCGCCGCCTCGACCTTCGTGACCTCGCCGACCTCGACTCCCGCCTCGCGCACCGGCGCGCCGCGCTTGAGGTTCTGCGCGTCGCGCACCAGGGCCTTGAGCTCGTACGGGTTCGCGAACGGGTTCGACTTGGTGAAGCCGAAGTACACGGCCACCACGAGCACCACCAGGGTGAGGACTCCTGCCCGGAAGGCGCTCACGGCACGTCCTTCAGGTTGTCGATGCCGAGCTGGCGCGACTTGTAGGTCCCGCCGGCCAGCCCCGGCGTGTCGGGGTCCAACACCACGTGGCTGCCGCCGCCGGTGAAGCCGCCCGCGGACGAGTCGGGCGGCCAGCGGGGATCGGTGACGAGCCGGTTGAGATAGCCGGTCTGGCCGCTCTGGCAGTCGGCCTGCCCGCGGGAGTCGACGGCCGGCCCGCCGACCTGCGAGTGCAGCGCCTGGGGCTGGTCGGGCGACCGCGACGGCTTGTTCGCTGGCACGTCGACCGGGCGGAGCGACTCGGTCGTGGCCAGCGTGTTGGCCTGGGTGCGGCTCGGGAGCTTGGCGAGGATGCGCTGGTCGGTGCCTCCGGGCACGGCCTCCGACTGGTGGGTTCCGAGCGGGTTGAAGAAGTAGACGAGGTAGTTGCAGACGGTCTGGTAGGGCGCGATCTGCTGGAGTGCCGGCCGGCTCACCTGGAGCGCCCGGTGCAGGTCCCGCAGCGACATCAGCGTGTTCGGATTCCGGGAGAGCTCCTCGAGCGCCTCCAGCAGCTGATCGACACGCTGGCCCAGCTCTGGCGTGCGCTTCAACGCGGGCACCCCCGCGGCCAGCGCGCCGTTCACCAACGGCAGTGCGCGGCGCAGCTCGGCGGCGCCCGGCCCGAGGCGGCGCGACACGTCGGCGAAGTGCGCCAGGAACGGGGTCTGGACGCGGAAGGACTCGGTGGCGGCGGCAAGCGTGCGCGGCGTCTCGTCGAGCGTCTCCTGGAGCGCGGCCGGGTCGCGGTTCAGCGCGGCGAAGGTGTCGGCCAGCTCACCGAACAGGCGAGCCTGCACCTCGGCCACCGGAGCGGCCTGGGCAGCCGCGGCGGCCAGCGCCGGGACCAGGTTGCGCAGCTCAGACTTCGGGTCGGAGAGGTTGCGCATGACCGGCTCCAGGTGGACCAGGAACGGCCTCAGCTCCCGGATCGCGGTGTTGATCTGGTCGCCGCGGCCCGCGAAGGCGTCCCCGAAGCCCACGAGCGCCTTCTGGGCGTCGGAGCGCGTGCGCGGCGCGAAGGTGGACAGCACGTCCTCCAGCTCGGGTGCGGTCGGCGCCGCGTTGCGCAGGGGCACGGTGTCGCCCGTCGCGAACGTGCGCCGCGCGCGGCCCGGCACCAGCTCGACGTACTTGAGCCCGAGCGCGGAGCGCGGGCGAACCCCCACGCGCGTGTCCACCGACAGCGGCTCGATCGTCTTGTCCAGCTTCAGCTCCAGCCGGGCGACAGAGCGCTCCTTCCCGTTGACCGTGCGGCGAACGACCGTGATGCCGTCCACCACGCCGACCCGGAAGCCGCCCGCGCGCACCTCGTTGCCCGGCACGAGCTTCGCGCCGTTGGGGATCTCGGCGTTGAGCTTGTAGGTGGGCACGAACGGCAGGCCCTGGTTCGCGCTGTACGAGATGAAGACCGCGACGATCGCGACCAGCACGGTCACCGCCCCGATCAGGACGGGGCTGGCGGCAAGCTGTCGGCGGGCCTTCCTCATGGCGCCAGCAGGTAGTCGATGAGGCCCGCATCGCCGCCGTCCGTCGATGGGGCAGGCGCCGGCGCGGCCGGCGCGGCGGCGGGCGTCGTGGCCGCGGACGCGGTGCTGCCCTCGGTCGGATCGGGCGTCGTGACGCCCGGCTGCGTCGGCCCGAGGAACTGGTTGCACTGGTCCAGCGCCTTCTTGTCGGCCTGCGTCGTGTAGCCGATGCAGCCGTTGACGACGATGCCGAGCCGCAGCACGTGCCCGATGTCGTCCAGCGCGTTGGTGCTGAGCGTCTGCCAGTAGAAGTAGTTCCAGATCGCCTCCATGCCGGTGAAGCCGCCGCGGCCGGAGATGTGGGTCTTGTCCGGAGCCGGCGGCCCCGTGGCGGCGGCCCGGGCATCCGGCTCCACCGCCCTCTGGCGGTCGTCGCTCGTCTGCAGGAACTGGCGCAGCGGCTTCGCCACGCCCGGCGCGTCCTTCGCCAGCCGGCGCAGCTCGTGGATCTCCTCGTCGCTGGCCCGGACCGCCCGGCGGCCCACCACCGAGGCGTCGCCGAGCGCCTCGAGGGCCGGAGTCCCCGCCTGCGCGAAGGGCCTCACCCTGGTCAGGAACGTGTTGAGGTCGCCGGAGGCCGCGCCCAGGTCGCGCAGCACCGGCTGCTGGGCCCGGGCCAGGTCGCGCAGCCGGCCCATGTAGGGCTCGAGCTCACCGAGGAAGGCCGGCAGCCGGCGGAACGTCCCGGCCAGCTCGACCCGTCGCGTCGACGTGGTTTCGGCGGTGCGCCCGGCCTCGCGCACGAAACGGGTGACGTCGCCCTTGCGCGCCTCCAGCGCACCGACCACCCGGTCGGCGTCCGTGATCAGCGACTCGATCGTCTTGGTCTGGCGGCCGAGGACGCGCAGCGTCTCGCTCGTCTCCCGCAGCGCGGGGTGCGCGCGACGGATCGCGTCGTTGAGGTCCTGGGAGCGTCCGGCCAGCCCGGCGCCCAGCTCGCCCACGATCAGCCGCAGGCGGTCGCGGTAGGGCCGGCGCAGGATGTCGTTGACCAGGTCCAGGCCGATCGTGGAGCTGGTCTGGTTCACCGGGACGCGCCCGCCGTCCGGCAGCCGCCGCGGCGAGGTGCCCGGCTGGCAGTCCACGAAGTACTCGCCGATGAACGACTGGGGGCGCACCTCGCAGTGGGCGTCCTCGCGCAGGTCCGCCAGGCCCGGCTCGGTCACCTTCGCCTCGACCACCGCGAGCGGTCGCGCCTGCCCCTCGAGGTGGACGTCGCCGGTGCTGCCGGCTCGCACGCCGGCGATCTTGAAGTCGCCCCCGTCCGCCAGCCCGAAGGCGTTGTCGAGCACGATCTCGTACGTCTTGGCGCTCGAGTCCGAGGCTCCCGTGGCGCCGAGCGCGAACGCCGCGGCCACGCACGCGGCCACGACCAGGACCGCTGCCCAGGTTCGCCTCACGGGCCCACCGACCTCTGGCTCGGGTCGCAGTCGAGCGCGGCGGCCTCCAAGGCCGAGAAGACGTTGCTGCCGTCAGGGGCCGGCAGCTCGTTGGCGCCCGGGCAGCGGCGGTACTGCTTCGTCTTCGGGCCCGGCCCGTAGAGCAGCTCGGACAGGTTGATCCAGGCGCGCGAGAACCCACCCAGGGCGTCGTAGGCCCCCGTGGTCGAGAAGTCGTCGAGCCAGCCCACGAAGTCCGGCGTGTAGGGGCGGCCGAGGGCGATCGTGGGGGCGGCGGCGCGCAGCGCGGCGGAGGTTTCGGGGAACGCGCCGCGCCGGTCTGCTCCGTTGACGGTCTGATCGTCCAGTGCGACCCGGCTCAGCGGCGGGAAGCTGTCGATCAGCTCGATCAGGTCGTTCGTGGCGCCCGGGCGGCGGATCGTGCGGGACAGGTCGCGGATGGTCGGCTCGCCATCGCGCGCGAACAGGCGGGCCTGGGCGAGGAACGGCCCGAGCCGCCGCACCGCCGGCTTGGCGGCGTCCACGAGCGGGTCGACGTCGTCGAGCGCGGAGCGCAGGTTCACGAACGTCGTGTTCGCCCGGCGCATGAACGGCGGCAGTCGCTGGATCGACTCCGCCAGGGCGTCCTGCTGGTGCCCGAGCGCCCCGAATGTGGAGTTCAGGTTCGCCACGACCCCGGTGAGATCCCCGCGGCGAGCCGCAAGGGCGTTCACGAGCGTGGACGAGTCGACGAGGAAGCGCTTGAGCAGCGGCTCGTCGCGGGTCAGCTCCCGGAACAGCCTGCTGCCGGTGGAGAGCGCCGGGTTGAGGTAGTGGATGCCGCTGCGCAACTCGGCGCCGCGGCCGCGCAGCGTGTCCGCCTGGCCCTTTATGACGTGCCGCAGCGACCCGCGCGTCTCCTTGTCGAACAGGGAGAACACCTCGTCCAGCTCGACCGCGGTGTCCGTGTGGTCCGAGTCGATGCGCCCGCCGTCCTCGATGTCCCTCCCGCTGTCCGGGCCGAGCTGGAGGTCGATGAAGCGGTTGGCGATGCCGGACAGCGAGGTCGGCTTGACGGTCGCCTGGGTGCCGCGCCGCAGCGGGGCGTAGTCGGCGTCGACCCCGAAGGTGACGTCCGCGGTGCCGTGCGGCGAGACCTCGATGTCCTCGACGGTTCCGACGGTGGTGCCGGCGACCCGCACCTCGCTTCCCTTCACGAGCTGGCCGGCGTTCACGAACTCGGCGGTGACGCGGTACCCGCCGTCGCCGGCGAACAGCACGACGGCGACCGCAACGGCGGCCAGCAGGATCACGCCGGCGACCGCGGCACGGACCGCAGGCGAGGCTCCGCCCGCTTCGCGCAGTCCGTTCCCTCCCGCGCTCATAACGTCTCTCTACCCTCCGTCAGGCCGCGATCACTAAGTCCGTGGCGGCGGCCGGGGCTTACGACAGCAGCGGCAAAAGCGCTTGGAACTTGACCTCGCTTTCCGCGAGCTCCTCGGCCGGCACCGAGTCCCGCACGATTCCACAACCCGCATACAGGTGCGCGAGCCGGCCGCGCAGAAGCGCGCAGCGCACGGCCACGCAGAACTCGCCGTCCTCCCCCAGGTCCGTCCAGCCGACCGCGCCCGCGTACCAGCCGCGGTCGAGCCCTTCCAGCGCGGGGATCAGTGGCAACGCGGCCTCGCGCGGCTCTCCCCCCACCGCCGGAGTGGGCAGCAGCATCCCGGCGAGCTCGACCGCCGGAAGCGGATCAGCCAGCTGCGCCCGGATCGGGGTAGCCAAATGTTGGACGTTCTGGACCTTCACGAGCACGGGCTCGTCGGCCGCCGTCACCCACACGCTGACTGGCTCCAGCGTGCGCTCGATGCCACGCGCCACGATCGCCTGCTCCTCGCGGTCCTTGACGCTGCGCAGCAGCTGCTCGCCGAGGTGGTCGTCCACGGCCGGGTCGGCGCTGCGGCGGGTGGTGCCCGCGAGCGCGACGGTCTGGGCGCGCGCCCCGTCGCGGCGCACGAGCAGCTCGGGGCTGGCGCCGACGAAGGCCAGCTCGGGGGTGCCGACGCACCAGCAGAAGCACGCCGGGAAGGCGTCGCGCAGGGCCCCGACCACCGCGCCGGGGTCGTGGACGGCCGCGGCGTGGGCGCGCACCTCGCGTGCCAGCACCACCTTCTGAAGCTCACCGGCGCGTATCCGCTCCACTGCGCGCTCGACCGCCTGCTCGTAGTGCGAGGGCGGAGCGGCACTGGCCACCCGGGTGCGGTGCACGGGGTCGGGGTCGATCAGCGGCAGGGAAGCGGGCTCCAGCTCAGCGACGCGGGCGAGCAGGCGCTCCAGCAGGGTGTCGGGCGCCTCGCCCCCGTCGGCGACCACCGACACCGTCATGCGCGCCTCGCCCCGGTGCCGGGCGAGGGACACCTCGGGGAGCACCAGCGACGCCGGGGCCAGCGACGCCCACTCCGGGGTGCTGCCGCCGTCGTCGGCGAACGCGAAGCCACCCACGAACACGGGGCCGGCCGCAGCGGGCCGCTGCGCGTCGCGGGATGGATCGTCGACGAAGGCGCCGCGCCCGAGGGTCCGGGCGCGTACGGCCACCTCGCGGAAGCGGCCCGCGCCGCGCGACTCCAGGGCGGCCGCGCAGCCCAGCCCGGCCAGCACGAAGCCGTCGCGGTCGGGCTGCTCGAAGCAGAAGAAGCGGTCGTCGGGGCGCCGGGCGCGCATGACCGCCGCCGTCAGGTCGAGGTCAGCCGGGAGCTTCAGCGTGAGCGCGGCGAGCGCCGGGGCGCGGGCGGTGGCCTGCTCGATGCGCTCGGCGAGCGTTTCGCGCGCCTCGGCGCTCAGCTCAAACGGGTTCCGGGCCCGAGTTGCCGCGAACGACATGCACTAAGGATGACGGTTCCGGCCGCCTGGCCCGAGTGTGGGTAGCGAAACGGCGCGTATATGACGCAATGCGCTACCCACACTCGCCCGGCCCGCCTTTTATTGCCGCAGTTCCGGCCGCCGC
>JAXDIG010000055.1:0-9138 GCA_034664125.1 Thermoleophilaceae bacterium
CGCGCCCCCCACCACGGCACGGCGGCGATTGTCGTCGAGCAGGTGGCTGCCGAGCGCCTCGCCCAGCTTCGGGTCGGCGAACCACCCGGCAAAGTGCTCAACCGTGAGGATCGCCACCGCCGGGACACCGAGCAGCGCCCGGACGTGGTCGGTGAGCCGGGCCAGGGTTCGGTTCCCGGGTGGGTCGGGCGTCGCGACGGAGTCGAGAAGGGCGGAGGTCGGCATGGGGTTGGACGCAGGGGGACAGTCGTTATCCCCCTGCTGGGGTCCAGCGTAGGTCCGGTTGGGCGCCTACGCCAGCGGACCGGGCGACCGCTCGCGCCCGTTTCGTGCGCGTATACACAGCGCGCCCAGGCCCAGGCCTATGCGGTACAGGGCAATCCCGCGCCACCGGGTACCGCGGGCCAGCGGCAGTGCCGCGAGCGCCGACGCGCAGGCCGCGGCGGCACCGACCGCTGCGGCCGCCCGCAGCTCATCCGGCACGCCGTCGCGAGTCGCCCGCACGCCCTTCAAGAGCCCCGCGCCGACGGTCACGGGGAGCGCCGCGCGCAGGGACAGCGACGCCGCGGCCGGGCGGGACAGCCCGCGCAGCCGGGCGGCTGTCAGGGCGGCGCCCGACCGCGATACCCCCGGCACCAGCGCCGCCGCCTGCGCCAGGCCGACGGCGAGATGGTCCATGGAGTCCGGCTGCGAGCGACGCTCCGGTCCGCGGTCGGCCACGAGCAGCGCCGCGCCCGCGACGATCTGGGCGACCGCGACCGATCGCAGGCCGCCCAGGCGGCGCTCGATCGGCCGCTCGAACAGCAGTCCCGCCACGGCCGGGGGCAGGAGGGTCAGGGCCAGCAGGTGCGGGTGGCGCCCCAGCTGGCCGCGCAGCGCCAGCGCGATCGCGGGCGCCGAGCCCGCGTGCAGCGCCACCTCGAACGTCTTGCGCGCGTCGGCAGGGAGGTCGGCGTAGTCCCAGCCGAGCAGCCGCGGCACCAGCGCCAGGTGGCCCGAGCTCGACACGGGCAGCAGCTCCGCTGGTCCCTGGATCAGGCCCAGCAGCAGCGCGCGGTGCAGCGGGAGAGCGCTCAGACCGACTCGGGCGCGGTGTCGCCGCCGGGCGGGCCCGCCTTCGGGCGCCGCCGCGCGCGAATGGCCAGGTAGGCGACCCCGAGCACGATCGCCAGCGCGACCGCGTAGTCCACGTAGTGGAGGTTGTCCTTCCAGTTCTCCCAGTTGTCGCCGGCCTGCTTGCCGATGAAGGCCAGCATCAGCACCCAGGGGATGCAGCCGGCCAGGGTCAGGAGGCTGAAGCGCCAGAAGGGCATGCGCGCCACTCCGGCCGGCAGCGAGATGAACGTGCGGATGATCGGCATCATGCGCGTGAAGAAGACCGTCGCGTCGCCGTGGCGCTCGAACCAGCGGTCGGCCCACTCGAGGTGGCTCTTCTTGATGTGGAGCTTCGCGCCGTGCTTCTCGAGGATGTCCACGCGGCCGGCGTAGCCGACCCAGTAGGCCAGCCAGGATCCGACCAGGTTGGCGATCGACCCGACGGCCGTGGCGGCGAACAGGCTGTACTCGCCGTTTGAGACGTTGAACCCGGCGAACAGCATGGTGGCTTCACTGGGCACCGGGATGCAGGCACTCTCCAGGACCATGAGCACGAACACTCCCGGGAGCCCCATCGCATCCACGACGTCCACGGCCACGTTGACGATCGGGTCCGTGATCGAGGCCAAGAGCACGGTCATGGGAGCGAAGTAGGGTAGCTAGCCGCCCATGACCGATGTGCCGCTATTCGCCTCGTCGCTGGAGCCGTACCACGATCGCCTCACGGAGGCGATCGACCGGGTCGCCCGCTCCGGCCGCTACATCCTCGGCCCAGAGGTGGAGGCGTTCGAGGCCGAGTTCGCCGACTACCTCGGCGTGGGGCACTGCATCGGGGTGGCCAACGGCACCGACGCCCTGACGATCGCGCTGCGCGCGCTCGGGGTCGGTCCGGGCGACGAGGTCGTCATGCCGTCCTTCACGTTCTACGCGACCGCGGAGGCGGCGATCGTCACGGGGGCGACCCCGGTGTTCTGCGACATCGACCCGGACACGTTCTGCGTGACCGCCGAAACGGTCAGGGCGGTGCTCACGCCGCGCACCAAGGCGATCGTCCCCGTCCACCTGTTCGGCAACGTGGCCCCGGTGCCGGAGCTGCGCGAGCTGGGACCGCCGGTGGTGGAGGACGCGGCGCAGGCGGTCGGCGCGTCGCTCGGCGGCGTGAAGGCGGGGGCGCTCGCGGATGCGGCCACGTTCTCGTTCTTCCCCGCGAAGAACCTGCCCTGCCTCGGCGACGGCGGCGCGATCGTGACCGACGACGAGCGAGTGGCCGAGCTGGCACGCCTGCTGCGCTTCCACGGTTCCACCGACAAGCAGACCTTCACCGAGGTGGGCTACAACTCGCGGCTCGACGAGATGCAGGCGGCGGTGCTGCGCGTGCTGCTGCCGGAGCTCGACGGCTGGAACGAGCGCCGCCGCGCCGCGGCGGCCGCTTACGAGCGCTTCGGCCTGGGGGAGCACGCGCGGCTGCCCGGCTCGATCGAAGGCGCGCGGCACGTGTACCACCTGTACGTCGTGCGCGCCGAGCGGCTCCCGCTCGGACGCGGCTACTACCGCGTGCCGGTGCACCGCCAGCCGGCGATCGGGAGCGATGCCGACCTGCCCGCGACCGAGGAAGCCGCCCGCACCAACCACGCTCTGCCCATGGGCAAGGATCTGACCGAGGAGCAGATCAGGGAGGTCGTGGCGGCGTGCGCGTCTGGGTCGACCTGACCAACAGCCCGCACGTGCTGGTCCTGCGGCCGCTGATCGAGGTCATGCGAGCCGACGGGCACGAGGTTGAGGTGACCGCGCGCGACTTCGCCCAGACGCTGGAGCTGTGCGAGCGCTTCGGGATCGACCACACCGCGATAGGGCGCCACCGCGGCGGCGGGCTGGCCGGCAAGGCGCTCGGGCTCGCGTCGCGCAGCTCAGCGCTGGCGCGCTGGGCGCGGGGGCGCCGCTTCGACGTGGCGGTCGGCCACGGATCGAATGACGTGAGCGTGGCCGCTCGCCTGCTGCGGGTGCCGAGCGCGACCTCCTTCGACTACGAGTGGGCCACGGCCCAGCACCAGGTCAACTGCCGCCTGGCGCGTGCGGTGGTCGTGCCCGACGCGATCCCGCCCGAGCGGCTCGAGCGCTACGGGGCGCGCGGCAAGCTCCACGCCTACCCGGGCCTCAAGGAGGAGTACTACCTCGCGGACTTCGAGCCCGACCCCGCGGTGCTCGGGGAGCTCGGGCTCGACCGCGCTCGCCCGCTCGTCGTCGTGCGGACCCCGCCCGACGTGTCGCTCTACCACCGCTTCGAGAACCCGCTGTTCCGGGGAGTGCTCGATCGCCTGGCCGCGAGCGAGGCTCAGACGGTGGTCCTTCCGCGCACGCCCGCGCAGCGCGCGGAGCTGGCCGGCCGGGCGTCGTTCGTCGTTCCTGAGCACGCCATCGACGCCCAGAGCCTGGTGGCCTACGCGGACCTCGTGATCTCGGCCGGAGGGACCATGAATCGCGAAGCCGTGGCACTGGGTACACCCGTATTCACTACCTTCGAGGGCAGACTCGGCGCCGTCGACGAGGCGCTGCTCCGCGAGGGGCGGCTGCGCAAGCTCGACGATCCGGGCCAGATAGAGATCCGACGCCGGCCAGCGAACGGAGGCTTGCGCACCCGCCGCGACCCGCGCGAACTCGTCAAGATGCTGCTCGCCGCTAGCGAACCATGAGATCCCTGCCTTCCACCGTGAACGTCCGCCGCGTCGGCCAGGTCGGCGTGGACGCGGCCCTGCTCGCGCTTGCGTACTACCTCGCGTACGTACTGCGCTTCGACGAGGGGATCCCCAGCAAGTACGAGCACCTGCTGGCCGACACGATCTGGATCACCGTCCCGATGCAGGTGGCGATTTACGCGGCGTTCGGCCTCTACTCCAAGCTCTGGCGCTTCGTCGACCAGAAGGACTTCGAGACGATCCTGAAGGCAACGGTCGTGTCGACCGGCGGCCTGATCGTCGTGCTGTTCCTCTTCTCGATCGGTCGCCACGACCCGCCGCGCAGCGTGATCGCGCTCGACTTCCTGCTCGCTCTCGTCTTCACCTGCGGCGCCCGCTTCGCGGTGCGCTGGGCGGTGGAGCGTCCCGCCCGCGGGGCGATCCTGGAGCGCGCGGGGCACGAGGTCCTGATCGTGGGGGCGGGCAACGGCGGCCAGCAGGTCGCCTTCGAGCTGCGCCGCAACCCCGGCCTGCGCAGCGCGCCGGTCGGCTTCGTGGACGACGACCCGCGCAAGCAGGGCATGCGGGTGGCCGGGCACAAGGTGCTCGGCACCACCGACGAACTCCCGCGCGTGCTGGACGCGGTCAAGCCGGACGAGGTGATCATCGCGATCCCGTCGGCCCCTGGCATCCTGCGCCAGCGCGTGGTCACGGCCTGCCGCGACCGCGCGATCCCGGTGCGCATGCTGCCGACCACCTTCGAGCTGCTCTCCGGCGGCGTGAACCTGATGCGCCAGGTGCGCGAGGTGCAGGTGGAGGACGTGCTCGGCCGCGAGCCCGTCCGGGTCGAGATCGACCGCGTGGGCGCCTACCTGTCCGGCCGGGTAGTGCTGGTCACGGGCGCGGGCGGCTCGATCGGCTCGGAGCTGTGCCGCCAGATCGCGCGGGTTGGGCCGAAGCTGCTGGTGCTCGTCGAGAACTCCGAGAACGCGCTGTTCGAGATCCGGCGTGAGCTGGAGGAGGAGCGCCACTTCGCGCGCGCCGCCTCGGTGCTGGCCGACTGCAAGGACGCCACGCGCGTGCGCGAGGTGTTCGAGGAGCACTCGCCGTCGGTGGTGTTCCACGCGGCCGCCTACAAGCACGTGCCGCTGATGGAGGAGAACCCGGTCGAGGCGGTGCGCAACAACGCCGTGGCCACGCGCATCGTGGCCGCCGCCGCGGGCGAGGTGGGCGTCGAGCGGTTCGTGCTCGTGTCCACCGACAAGGCGGTCAGCCCGGCCACGGTGATGGGGGCGTCGAAGGCGCTGGCAGAGTGGGCGGTCGAGGCTGCGCAGAACCGCTGGAAGGGCACCCGCTACGCCTCGGTCCGGTTCGGGAACGTGCTCGGGTCGTCCGGCTCCGTGGTGCCGATCTTCCGGCGCCAGATCGCTAAGGGCGGGCCCGTCACGGTGACCGACTCCCGGATGACCCGCTATTTCATGACGATCCCCGAGGCCGTACAGCTGATCATCCGCTCGGGCGAGCTGGCCACGGGCGGCGAGATCTTCGTGCTCGAGATGGGCGAGCCGGTCAAGATCGTCGAGCTGGCGGCCAACATGATCCGGCTGGCGGGCTACGAGCCCGACGCGGAGATCGCGATCGAGATCGTGGGGCGCCGCCCGGGGGAGAAGATCCACGAGGAGCTGTTCAACCCGGGTGAGCGGCCGCAGCCCACCCCGGCGGAGAAGATCGTCTACGCGGTCCAGCAGCCGCTCGCCCCCGAGTGGGTGGAGAGCGCCTTCGCGCGCATCGAGGCGCTGGTCTACGGCGGCGACGCGGCGGTGCTGGCGAGCGCGGTGGCGGAGCTGTCCGCGGAGCGTGCGCTCGTGGTGACCGCCGGAAGCTGAGACCCCGCGAGGACGCACGCCGCTGAGCGTTCTACAGTTCGACCCTTGCCGGAGATAGTCCAGGAGATCGGCGCCTACGCCGGGCTGGCCTCGGTGGTGGGGCTGGCGGTGCTCTCGGCTCTCTACTTCTCGCAGGCGCGCGACGTCAAACGGCTGCGAGAGTGGGCCGGGCGCGCGCCCGAGCGCTCGGGGCAGGGTGCCGCGGCCGTGCCGGGTCGCGTAGTGGCGCAGCCGCAGCAGGCCGCGGCGCCGTCGGCGCCCGCGCCCCCGCCCGTGCCGGGCAGCCCCGCCGTGCCCGCGAAGCCGGCGGTGGCCGGAGCCGCCGGGCGGCCCGCCGCGGCAACCCCGGCAGGCCAGGCGGCGCCCGCGGTGGCAGCCTCGGCGGCGGGAGCCGGAGCCGCGACGGCGCAGCAGGGCAAGCCCCAAGGAACACCGGTGCCCGCCGCGCAGAACGCGAACGCCGGGGCGGCGGCCACGAGCGGCGCGCCGGGCACTCCGCAGGCGACCGGGCCCGCTGCGCAGAAGCCGGCCGCTTCGGCGGGCACCGCGCCGCCCACCGCTCCGCCGGCACCGTCATCGCCCCCGGATGCGCCTTCCCCGGCGCGGACGGATGCGCCTTCCTCGGCGTCCCCGGCGTCCCCGGACGCGCCGGCGCCCGCGCGCCCCGACGCGCCCGCCCAGGCCGGCAGGCCGGACGTGGCTGTACCGCCGCGGCAGGCCGCGGCCGCGACGCCCGCCGGCGGCCGTGGCGGCGCCCCTCCGAGCGTGCCCTCGAGCTCGGGCCGCTTCGCCAGCCGGTCCGGCCCGGCTCCGCGGCAGTCGCCTCAGGAAACCAAGATCCTGCCGCCACGCGCGCGGGAGCCCTGGTACAGCCGGCTCGGCGCCCGCTACCTGGCGCTCGTGCTCGCCGGCCTGGTCGTCCTGGGCGGGGCGGCGGCCTACGGGGTCACGCAGCTCACCGGCGGCAACGGCGGCAGCAGCGGCCGCCAGAGCGCGCCGGGCAACGCCGCGGCGACCGACGGCTCGGGCAAGGCCGAGCACAAGCAGGGCGGCGCCGTCAAGCCGGGCAACGTGACGGTGGCCGTGCTGAACGGCACCACGGTGCCCGGCCTGGCCGCGACGCTGAGCGACGAGGTCGGCGCGGCCGGCTTCAAGGTCGGCACCATCACCAACTTCACCGATCAGCAGCTCGCCGAGTCGGTCGTCCAGTACGCGCCGGGCCACGAGGCCGAGGCAAGGGCCGTGAGCCGCCGCCTCGGCATCGGGCAGCGGGAGCCGGTCAACCCGTCGAGTCAGGCGCTGGCCGGTGACGCGTCGGTGATCGTGATCGCGGGCGCCGACAAGGCGCCCTAGCGGCCGCTCAGTTGGCGGCCAGGGCCCGCGCCCCCTCGGACAGGTGGTGCACGCCGAGGCGCTCGATCTCGTCCGCGGCGTCCACCAGCAGGGCTCGCCCTCGCTCGGCGTCGGCCGCCACCAGCACCTGGCCGGCCAGCAGCCGGGCCCGCGCGGCCTCGAGCGGGCGGTCGAGCTCACCCCAGGCGTCGGCTGCCTCGGCCAGCAGGTCGGCGCCCTCCGTGGGGTCCTGCGCGCACGCGCCCTGCGCCTCGAGCGCCGCGGCGCGGCCAATCGGGTAGTGCAGGCGCTCGGCCAGCTCGGAGGCCTCCCGCGCCGCCTCCACCGCCGCCTCGCGGCGATCGGCCAGCATCAGGACCACCGCGCGCGCCGCGGTGGCCTGGATCGACTGTGCGATCAAGCCGGCCCGTTCGCACACGTCGAGCGCCCGGTCTAGCGCCACCTGCGCTCCGGCCAGGTCGCCGGCGTCGCGCAGCGCCGTGGCAAGGCCGAACAGCGCCTGGAACGCGAGCTCCGACCACCCCACCTGCTCGGCCAGCTCGTGGGCGCGGTGGAAGAGCACCGTGGACTCGTCCAGGTTGCCCTCGCGCCAGCGCAGCAGCCCACGCAGCGCGATCGGCAGGCACAGCTTGCCCACGAGGCCCTCGCGCTCGGCCAGCTCGGCGCTCGCCTCGGTCGAGCGCTCCACCTGCTCCCAGTCGGCGCCGTACACCGCCAGCTGAGCGAGCGAGGCGTGCAGCTCCACCTGCGCCGGCAGGGAGCCCATCTTCTCCGCCAGCGCCAGCGCCTCCTCGTACGCGGCGCGCGCCCCGACCACCTCCGCCTCGGACACCTCGAGGTGGCGGCCGAGCGCCGACAGCGCCAGGATCGTCTCGCTCTGGTCTTCCCGCGGCGCCCCCGGCTGCGCGTCGCGCGGGGTACGCGCCAGCTCGACGGCGCGCTCGAGGTTCTGGCGTGCCTTCTCGGTGTCGCCGATGCGGCCGAACACGCGGCCGAAGATGCCGTGCGCGCGGCTCGCAGCGCGGGTCTCCCCGAGGCGCTCGGCAAGCCGGAGCGCCTTCTCGGACGCGTAGATGGCGAGCATGTTGTCGCCGGTCTGGAGGTACAGCCAGGCCGCCTCCTCGTAGAGGCGCACCAGCTCCAGCCGGGCTTCGCCGTCCTTGAGCAGGTTGATGCCGCGCTGGTAGTTCTCGATCGCCGCCTTGCGCTCGCCCTTGACGGCCAGCGCCGAGCCCACCTTGCGGTGCAGGTCGGCGACGCGCTCCAGGTCCTCCTGCCCGCGGTGGTGCTCGAGGCACTCGCCCCACACCTCGAGCGCCGAGTCGACCCGCCCCAGGCGCAGCGCAACGTCGCCCTGCTTCTCGCCGATCCGCGCGGCTGTGGACTCGTTTCCGGCCTCGAGCAGTTCGAGCGCGTGGCGGTAATGGGAGATCGCCTCGCGGTTGGCGTAGAGCTGCGCGGCCGCGTCGCCTGCCTCGTCGAGGAAACGCACGGCACGGCCGGTGATCTGCTTCAGCTCGGACGCCTCGACGCCGGCCTCGGCGCCCAGCGCAGCCGACCGGCCGTAGTGCTCGGCCAGGAGGGCCACGACCTCGTCGGTCCGGTCCCCCGCGCGGTCTTCGATGAACCGGCCCACCTCGAAGTGTTTGCGGCAACGCACCGCCTTGGGGAGCATTCCGTAGGCAACGTCGCGGATCAGAACGTGTTTGAACGCGAGCTCGCGCTCGCCGGCCAGCCGGCTCTCGGCGCCCGCGGCGAGGTTGTCCTTCTCCTGCAGGCGCGTACGCGCGCGGCCGAGGTCCTGGCCCTCCTGGGTCGCGAGCTCGACCAGCGCGCCCTCCCAGAACGTTCGCCCGACCACGGCAGCCTGCTGCACGAGGCGCCGCTCGAACGGGTCGAGCGCGTCGAGCCGCGCCGCGAGCACCGCCTGGACGGTCTCGGGAAGCTCGCCGATCGAGTCGCTGTCCTCCTCGGCGAGGCGGCGCACCATCTCTTCCGCGAACAGCGGGTTGCCGCCCGAGCGGGCGGCCACCAGCGGGGCGATCTCCGCGGCCCTGCCCTCGCCGGAGAGAAGCTGCGCGACGAGTTCGTGCGAGGCCTCAGCGCCGAGCGGGTCGAGGAGGATCTGTGTC
>JAXDIG010000035.1:0-17847 GCA_034664125.1 Thermoleophilaceae bacterium
TCTGCGGCTGGCCGACGTTCCACGGGGGTCCGGGGGCGCGAGCCCCCGGTTGTCATCTCGGCGCCCGCAACCCGCTCTAAACTCGACCACATGCCGAAGCTGCCAGGCGGCAACGGGAAGTCGGGTACGGGCACGGCGCCCAAGGCGCCGCCGAAGCCCGCGGCCGCGGCCTCAGCCAAGCAGGGCGCCACCTCCAAGCCGCCCGCGCCCAGCCGCAAGGAAACCGACGACGCCCAGACCGCCCCGAGCGGCCAGGCCCCGGGCAACGGCAAGGGCAGCGCGCCCGAGCAGGCCAACGGCGGTGGCGCTGCCACGGGCGGCGACGGCTCCGCCGTTCACGAGCGCGACTTCGAGCACCACCCCGTAGACGAGGTGGGCACTCGCGCCCCTGCGGGGCCGAAGGCGAAGCTGACCGAGGACCAGCGCATCCTGCTGGGCGACCTCTTCGCGGTCGTGGAGGAGCACGCGGGCGACGCCGCCCAGCAGGTCGACCGCGACCTCGTGGAGGGCGCTTTCGTGTTTTCCTGCGAGCGGCACGCGGAGCAGCGCCGGGCCAGCGGCGAGGACTTCATCGTGCACCCGGTCGGCGTGGCCAAGATCTGCGCGGGCATGCGCCTCGACACGGCCACGCTGTGCGCGGCGCTGCTGCACGACACGGTCGAGGACACGACCGCGTCGCTCGCCGAGGTGGAGGAGGAGTTCGGCGACCAGGTCGGGGCGCTCGTGGACGGCGTGACCAAGCTGTCCGGGGTCACGTTCCAGAGCCGCGACGACCGCCAGGCCGAGAACTACCGCAAGATGATGGTCGCGATGGCCCAGGACATCCGGGTCATCCTGATCAAGCTCGCCGACCGGCTGCACAACATGCGCACGATCGGCTCGATGCCGAAGCACAAGCAGCAGGAGAAGGCGAAGGAGACACTCGAGATCTTCGCCCCGCTGGCGCACCGGCTCGGCATCCACGCGATCAAGTGGGAGCTGGAGGATCTGGCCTTCGCCGCGCTCCACCCGCGCAAGTACAACGAGATCAAGCAGCTCGTCTCCCAGCAGCGCGGCGAGCGCGAGGGCTACGTGTCGCGCGCGGGCCAGTACCTGGGGAAGGAGCTGGAGGCGGTTGGGATCGAGGCCGAGATCGCCGGCCGCGCCAAGCACTTCTATTCGATCTACTCGAAGATGACCAAGAAGGGC
This sequence comes from Thermoleophilaceae bacterium, assembly GCA_034664125.1. Lineage (GTDB taxonomy): Bacteria > Actinomycetota > Thermoleophilia > Solirubrobacterales > Thermoleophilaceae > JACVRW01. The sequence continues at coordinate 1,189 of JAXDIG010000035.1, forward strand.
CGCGAGTTCAACGAGATCTACGACCTCACGGCGATGCGCGTCCTGGTCGGCTCGGTGAAGGACTGCTACGGGGCGATCGGGGTCATCCACTCGCTCTGGAAGCCGCTGCCCGGCCGCTTCAAGGACTGGGTCGCGATGCCCAAGTTCAACATGTACCAGGCGCTCCACACCACGGTGATCGGGCCAGAGGGCCGGCCGCTCGAGATCCAGATCCGCACGGTCGAGATGCACCGCACCGCCGAGTTCGGCGTGGCCGCGCACTGGATCTACAAGGAGGACGGCGGCAAGCCCGTCGAGCAGAAGGTCGAGTGGCTGCGGCACCTGCTCGACTGGCAGCAGGAAACCAAGGATCCCCAGGAGTTCGCGGAGACGCTCAAGGCGGACCTGTTCGAGGACGAGGTCTTCGTCTTCACGCCCAAGGGCGAGGTCAAGTCGCTGGCGAGCGGCGCCACGCCGCTGGACTTCGCCTACTCGATCCACACCGACGTGGGCCACCGCTGCGTGGGCGCCAAGGTGAACGGCAAGATCGTCCCGCTGCACTACGAGCTCCAGTCCGGCGACATCTGCGAGGTGCTGACCTCAAAGAAGGAGCGCGGCCCGTCGCGCGACTGGCTGGCCCTCGCCAAGACCACGCGCGCGCAGTCGAAGATCCGCGCCTGGTTCACGCGCGAGCGCCGCGAGGACTCGGAGCGCACCGGCCGCGAGATCCTGCACGACAACATGAAGCGCGCCGGGCTGCCGCCGCAGAAGCTGGCCGGCTCGCCCCTGCTGGCGGACGTGATCCGGGAGATGGGCTTCAAGAAGGGCGAGGAGTTCTACATCGCCCTCGGTCAGTCGAAGATCTCGCCGAAGACGGTCACGAGCAAGCTGATGCACCGCCTCAAGGAGGGGGAGGGCGTGGAGCCGGCCACGGCCGCCGCCGAGCTGCTCGAGCGCCGCGAGACGCCCAAGAAGACGTCGGCGTCGTCGACCTTCGGCATCAAGGTGCAGGGCGTGGACGACGTGATGCTGCGCCTGGCCAAGTGCTGCCGGCCGGTGCCGGGCGATCCGATCGTCGGCTACATCTCACTCGGCAAGGGCATCACGATCCACCACGAGAGCTGCCCCAACGCCCAGGCGCTGATGCGCAACCCGGAGCGCTTCACCAAGGTCGCCTGGGAGGGGGACACCTCGGCCCCGTTCCGCGTCGAGCTGCAGGTCGACGGCTGGGACCGCCACCGCCTGCTCGAGGACCTGTCGCGCACCTTCGCCGAAACCGGCATCAACATCCTCGAGGCCCGCTGCACGGTCGTACACCCGATGGTCAAGAACCGCTTCGTCGTCGAGGTCGGGGACACGGCCTCGCTGAAGACCGCCATAACCCGCCTGCGCAACATCGAATCGGTCTTCGACGCGTACCGCGTGACCCCGACGGGCTGAGGGCCCGCGGCCTCGAAAAGCAGCAACCAAGGCGGCCCGAAGCGGCCGCGATCCCACGAGTCTGACTTTAACCGCGTAATACGGGGGAAAACTCAGTCTCGTGGCGGAGCGCCCCCTTTAGTGCTGCTGTTCGCCGGAGTTCTACGACACCGCCAGCAGCGCGTCCGGCACCGCGGCGAACTCGATCTCGGCGAACTCGCCGATGTAGTCGCCGTCCACCTGCACGGGGAAGGGGTGGTCGTCGATCGCCTCCACGCGCAGCGCGCCCAGCTCGCCGAGGCTCTCCACCTGGCGGTGCCGCAGCACGGTCTTGGCTCGGCCCGAGAGCAGGCGCGGCACCAGCGTCGGCAGCTCCAGCGGCGTGGCGCTCTTGAGCACCGCCGCGGCCAGCGAGCCGCTGGTCAGGCCGGCGCCCGACGCCACCCGGATCGGCCGCCTGCGGAAGTACGTGAACGGGTCCGAGTTCTGGACGATCACCGTCACGCCCTCCAGCGCCCGCCCGTTGGCGTGCACACGCACGTGCGGGGGGCGCACGAGGTAGTGGCGCGTGAAGATGTCGACCGCCGCGTAGGCGTAGTACCAGGCGCCGTAGCGCGCCTTGCGCAGCGGGTGGCGGTCCACGCGCTCGACCACGGAGGCGTCGAGCCCCACCCCCGACGCGAACACGAAGTGCCGTCCGCCGGCGCGGCCCAGGTCCACGCGGAAGGGTCGGAACTCGTCGGCCATCCGCAGCAGGTGCTCCGTCGCGTCGACCACGTCGTTGGGGATCCCGAGCGTGCGCGCCCAGACGTTGGTCGAGCCGCCCGGCAGGGCCGTGAGCGGCGTCTCCGAGCCGACCAGCCCGTTGGCCGCCTCGTTGACGGTCCCGTCGCCGCCGAAGGCAACCACCACGTCGTAGCCCTCGCGGGCCGCCTCGCGGCAGATCTGCGTGGCGTGCTCGCGCTTCTCGGTGTCGATCGCCTCGACCGAGTAGCGCGACTGGAGCGCGTACACGACCAGGTTGCGCAGCCGGTCGGACACGGTCGTCGCGTACGGGTTGACGATGACGAGCATGCGCCGCTTGGGCGTGCGATCGGGCAGGAGGCGCTCCGCGAGCTCCTCAGCCCGCTCCAACGCGGTCTCCGCGGCGGACACAGATCGAGAGGCTACAGCGGCTCGAACACGCTCACCCCGTCGCGCTCGACCTCTTGCACGCGCCCCTCGTTGGCGAGCAGGTCCACGTGGCCGAGCACCTCGGACAGGGTGAGGTACGCCTGGGTGACGGCGATGTTGCCCCAGAGCGCCTGCGCGATCTCGTAGGCCGAGCGGGGCCGCTCGGCGATCAGCCGGTGGATCTTGTCCGCGCGCCGGCGGTGCAGCGCGAAGCGATGGTCGATCAGCGCGCGGTGATCGGTGACCGGCTCGCCGTGACCGGGCAGAACCAGGTCCACCTCCATCTCGCGCGTGGCCGCGAGCGACTCCAGGTACTGGACGAGCGCCTGCGGCCGGCCGGTCGTCCCGTCCCGCGGGCGGGTGATCAGGGGGTTCGACGAGATGTGGCCGAGCAGGTGATCCGCGGCGATCAGGATGCGCCGCTCGCGGTCGTGGAAGACCGTGTCCGTGGGGGAGTGCCCGGGGCGGTGGTGCACGTGCAGCGTGCGGTCGCGCAGCTCGACCGCCTCGCCGTCGCGCAGCGGGCGCGTGACATGCACCTGGGAGCCCCAGGCGCGAAAGGCCTGCGAAACCGACCGCAGCGCCGCCACGACGTCCTCGGGGATGCCGTTGCGCAGCATGATGTCGCGGGCGAAGTCGTCGTCGGCCTGCGCCTCGTCGGAGAAGTTCTCCATGTACGGCACCGCTACGTCGAGCGCGGCGACCTCGGCGCCCGAGTGCGACGCCACCAGCTGCATGAGGCCCAGGTGGTCGATGTGCTGGTGGGTCTCGATCGCCAGCTCGATGTCCTCGAGCGAGTGGCCTAGCCCTGAGATGCCGCGCTGCAGCTCGTCGAAGGAGGTGCCCGAGTTCGGCCCGGCGTCGACGAGCGTCAGCGGCTCGTCCTCGATCAGGTACACGTTCACGCGTCCGACGGCGAACGGCGTGGGGATCGCGAGCCGGTGGATGCCCGCCGCGGCGGCGGGGGCGAAGGGATCCGCGGCGGTCAACCGCGGATCAGCCCGAGCACCTCGTCGCGCTTCTGCTCCATGTGCTCGCGCGACACGAGCGACTCGAGGTTGAGCCGCAGCAGCGGCTCGGTGTTGGAGGGCCGCACGTTGAAGTGCCAGTCGTCGTAGTCGATCGAGATCCCGTCGAGGCGGCTCAGCTCACCGTCCGAGTAGCGCTCGGCGATCTCCTCCATCTTGGCGTCCTGATCCGCGACCTCCGAGTTGATCTCGCCCGATATGAAGTAGCGCGAGCGCAGCGGCTCGAGCAGCTCCGTCATGCGCTTGCCCTCGACCGACAGCAGCTCCAGGATCAGCAGCGCCGGGATCGTGCCGGAGTCGGCGCAGTAGAAGTCGCGGAAGTAGTAGTGGCCCGATACCTCCCCGCCGAAGGCCGCACCGGTTTCGCGCATGCGCGTCTTGAAGAAGGCGTGGCCGACGCGGTTGACCAGCGCCGTGCCGCCGGAGCGCTCCACGACGTCCCGCACCGCGCGCGAGGCGCGCACGTCGTAGAGAACGGTCGCGCCCGGCTCCTTGCGCAGCAGCGCCTCGGCGAGCAGCGCGGTGAGGAAGTCGCCGGCCACGAACTCGCCGGAGTCGTCGATGAAGAAGCAGCGATCGGCGTCGCCGTCCCAGGCGATGCCCAGATCGGCGCCCGTTTCGCGCACGCGGTCGATGATGAACCGGCGGTTCTCCTCCAGCAGGGGGTTGGGCTCGTGGTCGGGGAACTCGCCGTTGGGCTCCCAGTAGGTTTCGATCCGCTCGAGCGGGAAGGACCGAAGCAGCGGCCCCACCATCGGGCCTGCCATGCCGTTGCCACCGTCGAGCACGACCTTCATCGGGCCCACCCGGTCGGGGTCGATGTAGCCGAGGGCGGCCTCCCTGAAGGGTTCGCTCACGTCCTCGTGCTCGACGTGACCGGGCTCGGCCGCCGGCTCGCCGGGCTCGCCGGCGGCGACGAGGTCGCGCAGCTCGCCGATGCCGGAGTCGCCCGACAGCGCGAGCGCGCCGCGCTTGACGAGCTTGGCGCCGGTGTACGCCGCTGGGTTGTGCGAGGCCGTGCACATCAGCCCCCCGTCCAGCTCGCGCGACCCGACCGTCCAGTAGAGCAGCTCGGTGCCGACCATCCCGACGTCGAGCACGTCGGCGCCCTCGTCGACGATGCCGCGCGCGTAGGCCTCCGCCATGGAGGGCGCGGACAGGCGCATGTCGCGGCCCAGCGCGATGCGCTGCTCCGACGGCGAGCCCCCTTGCAGATCGGCGAGCACGCGCGGGAAGGCGCGCCCGATCCGGTAGGCGAGCTGCTCGTCCATCTGGTCCGGGTAGGTGCCCCGGACGTCGTAGGCCTTGAAAATCGACTGATCGACCACGGCGGGGAGAGCCTAGCGGCGGACTAGCCCACGGCGGGGGCGACCCGCCGTCCGATCTGCTCGACCGCGTCCAGGTCGCGGTGCAGCAGGTGCTGCAGCATCACGCGGTCGACGCCGAGGGCTTCGAGCTGGCGGAGCCGATCGACGTTCTCGTCGATCGTGCCGGCGATCGCGCTGTCGGGCAGCTCGTCCAGAAAGCCCTCCGGATCGGCCTCACGTCCCTGCCACTCCGCCAGCCGGCCGGCTCGATCGAGCAGCTCGGCGCGGTCCTCGCCGGCCAGCCAGGTGACCATCAGCGACAGCGGGATCGGGTCGCGTCCGGCCGCCTCGCAGGCCTCGTCCAGTTGCGCGCGAATCGAGGCGCACTCGTCGGCCGTCTTGTTGACCGTGTTGTATTCGTCGGCGTAGCGGGCTGCCATGCGAATGCTGCGCGGCCCCCCGCGGCCGCCGACGATCAGGTTGGGGCGCGGCCGCTGCACCGGCTTGGGCTGCGCAGGTCCCTCGGTCCAGTGCGAGCCGACCACCTGGAGCTGCTCCTCGAGCAGCTCCATGCGCTCGCCGAGCGGCGGGAATGGGAAGCCGTACGTCTCGTGCTCGGCCTGGAGCCAGCCGGTGCCCAGGCCGAGCTCCACGCGGCCGCCCGAGACGTGGTCCGCCGTCACGACGACCTTGGCCAGTTCGGCCGCGTGCCGGAAGGTGACCGGCGAGACGAGCGTCCCGAGGCGGACCTTCGAGGTCGTGGCGGCGAGCGCGTTGATCGTCGCCCAGGCGTCGAGCGACCCTCGCGCGCGCTTGCCGAAGACCGACAGGTAGTGGTCGGACCGGAACAGCGCCTCGACCCCGTGTTCCTCACAGGCGCCCGCCAGCGCCCGCCAATCGTCCCAGGTGACGTCCTCCTGCCCCTCGATCATCAGGCCGACTCGCACTAGAGGATTTTCGCGAGGGCCTGTTCGATCGGCTCCTCGCCCGCCACCGCGTAGATGGTCAGTCTCACGGAGCGCGGCTCGTGGAGCACCGCGGCGAGCACGGCCGCGACGTCGTCGCGTGGCACCTGCTCGCGGATCGGCTCCGTCTGGATGCGGACCCGCCCGGTGCCGGGGTCGTCGGTGAGAAAGCCCGGCCGCACGATCGTCCACTCGCGGTCGCTGGCCACCAGGACCGCGTCCGCCTCGGCCTTCGCTCGCAGGTAGACGCTGAACACGTCGTCGTCGTCCGGCGGGTTCTCGGCACCGACCGAGCTGATCATCACGTAGCGCGGCACGCCGGCGGAGCGCGCCGCCTCGAGCAGCTTGATGGCGCCGTCGCGGTCCACCGTCAGCTTGCGCTCGGGACCGCTGCCCGGCCCGGCGCCGGCCGCGAACACGACCGCGTCCGCGCCCTTGACGGCCTCGGCGACCTCCTCGGGTCCGGCCTTCTCGAGGTCGATGAGCACGGGCTCGCTGCCGTCGGCGCGCAGGTCATCGACGTGCTCGCGCTTGCGGATCAGGCCGAAGACGGTGTCGCCGCGGGCAACGAGCAGCCGCGCCAGCCGGCGCGCCACCTTCCCGTGCCCGCCTGCGATCACGACGTTCATCTGCTCAGAGCCAGCCACGTCTGCGGAAGTAGGCCACCATGCTTGTAAGCAAAGCGACCATGCTTCCCAGGATGATCCAGAAGGCCTCGGCATCGCCCTCGCCGGGCACCTTCACGTTCATGCCCCAGATGCTGGCGATCAGCGTCAGCGGCAGGATCACCACGCTGAAGGCGGTCAGCACGCGCAGCACCTCGTTGACGCGATGGGAGAGCACCGACTCGTTGGTGTCCTCGAGCGCCTCCACGACTTCCTTGAAGTTCTCGAGCATGTCCCAGATGCGCTCCGAGGCGTCGACGATGTCGTCGAAGTACACCTCGAGGTCCTCCGCCAGGTAGCGCTGCTTGGTGCGCTCGAGGTCGCGCAGCACGGCGCGCTGCGGGCGGATCACCTTGCGGAAGTTGATGATCTCCTGCTTGGAGTTCGAGAGGTCGCGCACCACTTCGTCCGCGAGCCCTTCGAAGATGTCCTCCTCGAGCCGCTCGAGCTTGTTGCCGATCTTGCGCAGCATCGGGAAGCAATAGTCGAAGGCGTCGTCGACGATCTTGTAGAGCAGGTAGCCCGAGCCCTTGGAGAAGAGCGCGTCGCGCACCTCCTCGGACGAGCGGCAGCGCTCGAACAGGTACTCCACCGGGGGCAGCGGCGCATTGGGCAGCGTGATCAGGAAATCGGGGCCGATGAAGATGTCCAGCTCGGCCGCGTTGAGGCGCCCGACCGCCTTGTCGAACACCGGGAAGTGCAGGACGATGAACAGGTACTCGTCGTACTCGTCGATCTTCGGCCGCTGGTTGCGCGACTGGACGTCCTCGTAGTCGAGCGGATGGAAGTCGAAGTGCTCCTCGAGCCAGGCGCGGTCGAGCGGCCCGGGGCTCTCGATGTTGATCCAGCGCAGGCCATGCGCCTCGACGACCTCGACCTTGGGCTCTGCGGGTGCCTGCTGGAGCGCGCTACCGTCGGCCCGTGCGCGGGCCGAGCGCCTGAGACGTGGCTTGGGAAGGCTCGGCATAGCGTCTAAGCGGGTCGTCCAGCGGGGTCATGTGGATGATTCTACTTGCGATGGAGGCGGTCGCCGCGCACCCGGCCGAGCCGGTTGCTTGCGCAAAACGCGCTATCCTCCGAGACTTACATAGCCGTTGCATCGAGAGGGGTGGAGGGACATGGCCCGGTGAAGCCCCGGCAACCTCCTCGGATCCGTATGGGTTCGAGGGACGGTGCCAATTCCTTTGAGATGTGATCGGACGCCTCATGTGGGCCTCCGTCACAGAGCGACGGAGGCTTTCAACATTGAAAGGGGCGTCCAATGCCTGTCCAGGCACTGGCTTGCAAGGAATGTGGAACTGAGTACGAGCTCGAGGCGCGCTACGTCTGCGACGAGTGCTTCGGCCCGCTGGAGGTGAGCTACGACTACGGCTCGCTGAACGCGGAGTCCGCGAAGCGGCGCATCCAGGCCGGGCCGCAGAACCTGTGGCGCTACTCCGACTTCCTGCCGTTCGAGCACACCCCGAAGTACGCCCTGCCGGCGGGCTGCACGCCGCTCGTGCGCGCCCCGCGGCTGGCGGAGGCGATCGGCCTGCGCGACGTGTGGGTGAAGAACGACGCCGCCAACCCGACCCACTCGTTCAAGGACCGCGTGGTGTCGGTGGCGCTCGCCAAGGCCCAGGAGCTCGGCTTCCAGACGGTCGCGTGCGCCTCGACTGGCAACCTCGCCAACGCCGTCGCCGCCCACGCGGCGGCCGCGGGGCTCGAGTCTTACGTGTTCATCCCGGCGGACCTGGAGGAGCAGAAGATCCTCGCGACGGGGGTCTACGGCACACAGCTCGTGACCGTGCGCGGCAACTACGACGACGTCAACCGCCTCTGCACCGAGCTGTCCGCCGACCGCGACTGGGCGTTCGTCAACGTGAACGTGCGGCCCTACTACGCGGAAGGCTCGAAGACGCTCGCCTACGAGATCGCCGAGGGGCTCGGCTTCGAGCTGCCCGACCGCGTGGTCGCGCCGGTCGCGTCCGGCTCGCTGTTCACGAAGATCGCGCGCGGCTTCGACGAGTGGCGCGAGGTCGGGCTGCTCGACGGCGAGACGCCGACGATGAACGGCGCCCAGGCCGAGGGCTGCTCGCCGGTCGCGCAGGCGTTCGACGCCGGCTGGGACATCTGCAAGCCGGTGAAGCCGGACACGATCGCCAAGTCGCTGGCGATCGGCAACCCTGCCGACGGCCCCTACGCGCTCGAGCTGGCGCGGCGCAGCGGCGGCGCCATCGACTCCGTGAACGACGACGAGATCCGCGCCGGGATCCGCCTGCTCGCGCAAACCACGGGCATCTTCACCGAGACGGCCGGTGGCGTGACCACCGCGACGCTGGCCAAGCTGGCCGCGCGCGGTGACATCGATCCGGACGAGCGCGTGGTGGCGGTCATCACCGGCGAGGGGCTGAAGACGCTCGACGCCGTAAGGGGCACGTTCGAGGCGCACGAGATCGACGCGAACGTCGAGTCGTTCGACGCGGCCCTGCCCGCCGCTGCCGCGGTTTAGTATTCCCGCCCGCATGGCAGTGACGGTCAAGATCCCGACGCAGCTGCGCAGCGTCACCGGCGGCGAGGGCGAAACCACCGTGGACGGCGCGGCGACGGTCGGCGAGGTGCTCGACGGGCTCTACGAGCGCTTCGAGGGCCTGCGCGACCGCATCGCCGAGGACGGCGACCTGCGCCGCTTCGTCAACGTCTACGTGGGAGGCGAGGACATCCGCTTTCTCGACGGGCTCGACACCACGGTCGAGGACGGCGACGAGGTAACGATCCTGCCCGCGGTGGCCGGCGGCTGAGTCGCCCTGAGCACGCTAGTCACAGGAGCGCAGGGCTTTCTCGGCGGTTGGCTCGTGGAGCGGCTCTTGAACGACGGCGAGCGGGTCGTGGCGCTGCGGCGCGACGTGGACCCGGAGGCACGCTTCCGGACCGAAGGCATCGAGGATCGCTGCGCCCTCGCGCTGGCCGACCTGACCGACCACGACGCGATCGTGCGGGTCCTCAACGAGCACGAGGTCGACGCGGTCTACCACCTCGCCGCCCAAACGATCGTGGGCACCGCCAACCGCTCGCCGCTGGCGACCTGGGAGACGAACGTGCGGGGCACGTACACGCTGCTCGAAGCCTGCCGCGGCTTGGGCGGTGTGAAGCGCGTCGTGGTGGCCTCCTCGGACAAGGCCTATGGAGATCACGACGAGCTGCCCTACCGCGAGGACTTCGCGCTGCAGCCGCGCTATCCCTACGACGTCTCCAAGGCCTGCACCGACCTGATCGCGCGCTCGTACGCGAACACCTACGCGTTGCCGGTGGCGGTCACCCGGCTGGCCAACATCTACGGCCCCGGGGACCTCAACTGGTCCCGCATCATCCCGGACAGCGCCCGGGCGCTCGCGCGCGGCGAGCGGCCCGTGATCCGCTCCGACGGCACGCCTGAGCGCGACTACCTCTACGTAGAGGACGCCGTGGACGCCTACTTGGCGATCGGGGCGTCGCTGGAGCGCCCGGAGCTCAGCGGGCGCGCGTGGAACGCCGGCTGGGGCAAGCCGATCCCCGTGATCGACGTGGTGCGCACGCTGATCGAGGTGTCCGGCCGCGACATCGAGCCCGACGTGCAGGGCCAGGGCACCCCGCACGGCGAGATCGACCGGCAGTATCTGGACTCGACCGCGATCCGCGAGCAGCTCGGCTGGGAGCCGCGCTGGGAACTGGAGCGCGGGCTCGCGGCGACCTGGGAGTGGTACGAGCGCCGCTGTAGCTGACCCGTTTTGGGGACCGCCCTGCGGTAGAGGTCGCGGCGGGGATCTTTCGACGTGCGGCCATAGGTGCCAGGCCGGGCCTGCTCGACCATATGGACATGCCGGATCCCCGGGTCAAGCGCTATGCGCTCGCGCCGAACGCCGCTCCGGACGGCGTTCGGCGCTTTCACCTCGCGCGGGTCGCTACTGCGTCGCGCTCGGTGCCGGGCGCTGAGCGCCTGGAGCGGATGGAGCAGATTGCGGCGCTGGATCGGCCGAAGGGCGCCGAGCTCGAGGACGGCGGAGAGCGTCGCGCCTGAGGGCGCTGCGCTTCGCGCCCCTACCGGACCAGAGTCGATCGGCGCCGGCCCAAGCCGCGAAGCAGGCTCCGCCGAGCGTGCCGGTCACCGTGAGCAGCACCCCGGCCGCCGCGGCGGCCGCGACCCCGTCGCTGCCGAGGATGAGCACCGCGGCAGCGGCGCCGACCGTTGGGCCGACAGGCAGCTGGCCGAGCGTGACCACCGCGATCAACACGGCGATCGCGTCGAAGAGGGAGGCGTCCACGCCGACGGCGTGCAGCAGCATCCAGTTGCGGAAGATCTGGGCGAACACGGCGATCAGCACGAAGCCGAACACCCGGCTGCCGCCGTCCAGCGAGCGCAAAACGGCAAGGCCGCTCCAGAGCTTGCGGCCCTTGCGCAGGGCGAGGTGCCGCAGCCCGGTGCTCAGCGCGGCGACCACGGCAAACGCGACGATCGGCAGCCACCACGGCAGTCCCAGCGGGGCTACGAGCGTGAACGACGTAAGCGCCGCGAGCATCGCCTCGATCGTGAGGATCGGGAACTCGGCGGCGATCAGCGTCGGGACCTGGGGGCAGACATCCGGCGACGAGCGCCGCAGCGCGGCGATCCGCGCCGCGACGCCGAGGTGTCCGTTCAGCACGCCACCGACGACCTGCATGCTCGAGGCGCGGAAGAGGATGCGCCGGTCGACCGTCCCGCCTGCGGCCTCGATGGTGCGGTGCCAGGCCTCGCTGCGGGAAACCAGGGCCACGATCTGCAGGAGGACGGTGGCGGCCACCACCCAGATCGGCGCAGCGGAGAGCGCGGTTTCGAACTCGGCGCGCTGCCCGGCCAGCGCCAGCACCAGCGCTGCCGCGGTTATCAGGGAGCCCGCGATCGTGATCGCGGTGCGGTGGCGGCGCCAGAAAGCGCGCAGACGGATGGACCGCCCGGCGAGCCAGCCCGTGCTGGTCGTCGGCAAGGGTTAGGGAGTGCGGCGGCTGAGCAGCTTCGCGTGGCGTTTCGCGGCCGCGGCGTTGCGGATCGCCTCGCGCTCGCGCTCGTACGTCTCGCGCTCGGCCTTGCCCGCCTTGCGGGCGTCCGCGTTGCGAGAGGCAACCCCCTCGCGGGTTTCCTTCCACGCTGCTTCGCCGCGTGTCGACGGCGTGAAGTCGGAACTGCCGGCGTGATTGGTCATGCGCACCGTCCTAGCGGCTCCCACGGGGAAATAGCCACTGCGGGGCGCAGGGAGCGCGACACCCGACTGTGGACACTCCTACGAGCATACTCACGAATCCCGCGGTCTACTCGGGACCGCGGCGGATCATCACCACGTGGCCGGGGTTCACCCCGAAGCGCTGACCGTCTCCGGCCTGCTCGAGCCAGGCCAGCGTCCCGGCACTGCTGCGCGCGGCGTTCTCCAGCGCCTTGGCGACTTCGTCTAGCTCACCGTTGAGCTCGAGTGTCTCGCCGGTGGCGAGCAGGAGCGTGGTCGTCGCCAAGGGCGTGAGTGTACGCCTCGGTCCACACGACCCACGCGCCGGCGGTCCGAGGGCTCAGGATCGCCGGCCGGTGCGCGGGGTGGGCGTCCGCTCGCGGCGCCCGGGCAAACCGGGCCGTCCCGGCGGGGCGGGGACGTATTCCACGGACGGCTCCCGTCCCCGCGGCTGGGGGTAGAGCCGCATCAGCTCGCGCTCCTCTTCTGGGACGCCCAGGCGCACGGGCAGTCCGAGCGCCTGGACGTCGCTGGCCTGAAGCGGATGGTCGTGAGTCCAGGTGCCGGTTGAGAGCAGGCGGGCAACCTCGCGGGCGCGCACGGCCGGCATGTGGCGCTCGATCAGCCGGCGGGCGAAGTGCTCGACCTGTACGAGCGCCTTGCGGGACACGTCGGCGAGGATCAGGGTCTGGTCGTCGTGCTCGCCGGGCAGTGCCGCCACGTGAGCGATCGAGGCTGCCGCGTACTGGCCGAGCTGCGGGTCCACGGGGCCCAGCGCCGAGTGCGGGTCGAGGACGATCTCGTCGGCGCCGAGTGCGATCAGCGTGCCGCCGCTCATGGCGTAGTGCGGGACGACCGCCGTCACGCGGCCCGGGTGGTCCGCAAGCGCGCCGGCGATCTGGCTCGCTGCGAGCACGACTCCGCCGGGTGTGTGAAGCACGATCTCGATCGGCTGGCCCTCCGGCGTCTCGCCGATCGCCCGCAGGACGCTCTCGGCATCGTCGATGTCGATGTACCGGACGAGCGGGAAGCCCAGCAGGGACATGGTTTCCTGCCGGTGGATCAGCGTGATCACCGTTCCACCGCGGGCACGGGAGAGGCGGTCGAGTCGGCGCTGGCGCACAGCCGCGAGGCGCGCTCGCTCGAGGACCGGCTGTAGGGAGGCGAGGACGAAGAAGAGCCACAAGAGGCTCAGGGGATCCACAAGACCGCCGTACCCCGAGGAGCGACTCTCGAAAACCGGCTCTACTCGGGCGTGTCGGGCCTGCTCAGCGGATGACGTCGACGCGCTGCCACGGATGGTTCTCCGGGCCGCAGTCGAAGCTCAGCACGCCGAACCGCGAGGTTGGGCTCGGCAAAGTGCGGAAGGTGTCGTAGAAGGTCGTCTTCACGCCCGCGCGGGTGACCTCGACCTGCGGGCTAGGCGGAAGCGGAGGACCGTTGCAGCCGACCCTCTGGCCGAGCGCCTCGGACGTGTCGAAGTCCTTGCCGCCGCGCTCGGCGAGGATGAGCGTGCCGTTGGCCGGCACCACCAGGTCGGTTGCCGGCCAGAGGTCGCCGCCGTCGTTGTAGCGCCTGGTGCCGATCGCGACGGCCACCTTGTCGAGGCTGATCGGCACGTCGGTCGTGTTGTCGAAGCGGACCCCGCCTGAGTCCCAGATGTAGATGTTGAAGGCCGGGACGAAATGGGGGTTGCCGAGGAAGGTCACCGACCCGGACGAACTGCCCCAATCCGCCGGGAACCCCGCGGTCGAGCCCGGGCCGCCCTCGTCGTTCGCGTACCCGACCGAGACGTCCAGTCCCGCCACCCCGGGCTGCGTGGTGAACGACTGAGCCGCGCCGCAAACGTCGGGCGTCGTCTGGGCGTCGCCGCCGCAGACGCGGAACCAGTAGGGGGTGGCCGGCTTGAGAGCGCTCACCTTCTCGGAGAAGGGAAACCCCTTGCCGTCGCTGCCGCGCACGTTCGCGGGAATCTCCGTTGAAGGCGTGCGAAGCGCCTGCGGCGTTCCGAGCTCGGACTTGGAGGTGGCGTACTCGAAGTAGAAATGCGCGGGCGAGCTCTCGGTATAGCCGCGTGCGTTCAGGACGGCGGTCCACGACCCCACTTTGGTCGCCGGCTCCGTCGCGGCGTAGCACGAGCTCAGCGCCAGGGCGCAACCCAGTACGACCAGACCCGCGGCGACCCGGGGGACCATGGCCCAGCCGTACCATAGGCCCGCCGGCCGGGTCAAGGCGGCGCATCTTGACCCGGGGGCCGCGAGCCGTCTACGGTCGTCCTGTTGGCTGGAAATACCCCGACTGGTCAGGGGAAGCGGTGGGTTGGCTCAAGGTCCGTTCCACGAGGCTCGCGCTCGGCGGCCTGCTGGTGGCTGCCCTGGCCGGATGCGCGATCACGGACCAGCCCAGCTCGATCACCGAGACTGGTGCCACGCTCAACGGCCGCGTGCATCCGCGCAGCATGCAGACCACCTGGTGGTTCGAGTACGGCACGACCACGAGCTACGGATCGGAAACCCCACGAGAGGAGATCTCCGGCGACAGTCAGCTGCCGGTGTCGAAGCGCGTCACGGGCCTGGCGCCCGGCACCACCTACCACTACCGCGCCTGCGACATGGGTCAGGACGGACACGGCACCTGTGGCCTGGACAAGGTGTTCGATACCGTGCGCTTTTCCCCCGACGGGCGCGTCTTCGTGGCGGAGAAGAGCGGGCTGGTCAAGGTCTTCGACGGGCTCGACGACAGCACGCCGGCGATCTTTGCCGACCTGCGTGACGAGACTTACAACTTCTGGGACCGCGGGCTGCTCGGCCTGGCGCTTGATCCGTCCTTCCCCGCAAAGCCGTTCGTGTACGTCGCGTACAGCTATGACGCGTCCATCGGCGGCACGGCGCCCCTCTGGGGCCAGTCGGGCGACGCTTCGGACACCTGTCCGACCCCGCCCGGGCCGATTACAGGCGGGTGCCTGGGGAGCGGGCGCGTGTCGCGGCTGACCGCCGACGGGGACAGGGCGGTCGGACCGGAGCAGGTGCTGGTCGAGGACTTCTGCCAGCAGTTCCCCACCCATTCGATGGGCTCACTCGCCTTCGGCCCCGACGGCTCGCTGTTCGCGGCGGCGGGCGACGCCGCCCATCCCTTCAACGTCGACTACGGCGAGTTCGGCGCGCCGGGCAATCCCTGCGGCGATCCACCGGGCGAGGCGGGCGACGACCTGGAGCCGCCCACGGCGGAGGGCGGCGCGCTGCGCAGCCAGGACCTGCGCACGAGCGGGGACCCCGCGGGGCTGACCGGCTCCGTGATTCGCGTCGACCCGGAGACAGGGGAGGGGATGGCGGGCAACCCGGGCGCCGACGCCATCGATCGCAACGTCCGGCGCATCGTCGGCTACGGGCTGCGCAATCCGTTCCGGATGGCCGTCCGTCCGGGGACCGGCGAGCTCTGGATCGGCGACGTCGGGTGGGGCGCCTTTGAGGAAATCGATCGCCTGACCGTTCCCGCCGACGCGAGCGCCGACGACTTTGGCTGGCCCTGTTACGAGGGAGCGGGGCACCAGCCGGGCTATGACGACACGGACCTCGACATCTGCGAGAGCCTCTACGCCAGCGGTGCCGCGCAGCCGCCGTTCCACGCCTACCGGCACTCGGATCACGTGGTGTCCGGCGAGACGTGCACGGTCGGGAGCTCGGCCGTGACCGGCATCGCGTTCGGTGGTGCCGGGCCGTACCCCGACAGCCTCGATGGCGCGCTGTTCTTCGCCGACCAGCCGCGCAACTGCATCTGGGCGATGAAGCGCGACGGCGGGAGCCTGCCGAGCCCGTCGTCGGTGAGCACGTTCGTCCAGGGGGCCGCGAGCCCGGTGGACGTGCAGATCGCGCCCAGCGGGGAGCTGTTCTACGTCGACTTCAACGGCGGGACCATCCACCGCCTCGTCTACTCGGCGGGAAACAGGCCTCCCGTGGCGGTGGCGACGGCCGACAGGACGGCTGGGGGCGAGCCGCTGACCGTGACGTTCGACGGGTCGACCTCCGACGATCCAGACTCTGCCGCTGCTCTCTCCTTTGCCTGGGATCTCGACGGTGACGGAGCCTTCGACGACTCGACGTCCGAACGGCCGGCGTTCACCTACGACGTGGCGGGGACCTACTCGGCCGAGCTGAAGGTCACCGACGCCGGCGGGGCCACGGCCACCGACACGGTGACGATCAGCGCCGGCAACACACCGCCGGTCGCGACGATCGCGGCACCGAGCCCTGGGCTGAAGTGGAAGGTCGACGATCCGCTGACGTTCGAGGGCGCCGCGGTCGACGAGCAGGACGTCACGCTGCCGCCGTCAGCGCTGTCCTGGACCCTGGTCCTGCACCACTGTCCCTCCGATTGCCATCCGCACACGATCCAGAGCTGGACCGGCGAGGCGGGAGGAACCCTGATGGCGCCCGACCACGAGTATCCCTCGTACCTCGAGCTGCGGCTGACCGCCACGGACTCGGGCGGCCTGCAGGACACCCAGACCGTGCGGCTGGACCCGCGGACCGTCGAGGTGGCCATGCAGTCGGAGCCCCCGGGACTCTCCTTGTCCTTCGATGGCGTGTCCGCCGTCGCGCCCTTCACACGAACGGTCATCGAGGGCTCGGCGAATCTGATCGGCGCGGCGTCACCTCAGGCCAGCGAGGGGAATACCCAGGCGTTCCAGACCTGGTCCGACGGAGGCTCCCGCGCGCACACCATCGTCGCCGACGATGACAGCACCTTCACGGCGACCTTCGGCTCCCCGTAGGGGCCTCATGAAGAGGGTGTGGCCCGCCGCGCCGTTGTGGCGTGGCGGGCCACTGTCTGGGTCTTGGTTAGAGGCGTTTGGGGTCGACGTAGAGGTCGTCGATGCGCCAGTCGTTTGAGTCTGTGGTGGTGGTGAAGCG
>JAXDIG010000001.1:0-12054 GCA_034664125.1 Thermoleophilaceae bacterium
GTAGGCCTTGCGCCAGGCGTCCTCGTAGCTGTCGCGGAAGACGATGAACTCGAGCTCGGTGCCCGCGGTCGCCGTCCAGCCGCGCTCGGCGAGGCGCTCGCCACGGCGGACGACCACGCGATCTACAAGACCGGGGCCAAGGAGATCGCGGCGCAGGAGGGCATGTCGATCACTTACATGGCGAAGGTCGACGAGCGCGAGGGCAACTCCTGCCACATCCACTGCTCGCTCCAGCAGGAGGGCGGCGGCAACGTGTTCGCCGACGACCGGCAGACGTTCGACCATTTCGTGGCGGGCCAGCTCGCCGCGCTGCGCGACCTGACGTTGATGTTCGCGCCCAACATCAACTCCTACAAGCGCTTCGTGGCCGGATCGTTCGCGCCCACCGCGGTGGCGTGGGGCAAGGACAACCGCACCTGCTCGATGCGCGTGGTGGGTCACGGGCAGGGGCTGCGTGTGGAGAACCGGCTGCCTGGGGCGGACGTGAACCCGTACCTCGCCCTGGCGGCGATGATCGCCGCCGGGCTGCACGGGGTCGACAACCAGCTGCCGCTCGAGCCGGCCTTCGAGGGCAACGCCTACGACTCCGACAAGCCGAAGGTGCCGCACACGATGTACGCGGCGCGCGACCTGTTCGCGGAGTCGGACATCGCGCGTGAGGCGTTCGGCCAGGACGTGGTGGACCACTATCTCAACCGGGCGCGCATCGAGCTGGACGCGCACGAGGCCGCAGTGACCGACTGGGAGAAGTTCCGCGGCTTCGAGCGTCTGTGAGCCGTCCGGTCATCGGCATCTGCGCCGCGCTCGAGAGCGCCTCGTGGGGGGGCTGGGAGGTGGTGTGCAACCTGACGCCGCGGTCGTACACGCTGACGGTGCAGGCGGCCGGCGGCATGGCGCTGCTGCTGCCGGCCGACGACGCCGCGGCCGAGCAGCCCGGCGAGATGCTGGATCTGGTGGACGGCCTGATGCTGGCGGGCGGCTGCGACGTCGACCCGGGCACCTACGGCGCGCGCCCGCACCCCGAGACGAGCGGCACCTGGCCGGAGCGCGACCGCTTCGAGCTGGCGCTGACGCACGCCGCGCTCGAGCGCGACATGCCCGTGCTGGGGGTCTGCCGCGGCATGCAGATGCTCAACGTGAGCTGCGGTGGCACGCTGGTGCAGCACCTGCCCGACCGGGTCGGGAACGACGACCACCGGCACACGCCGGGCAGCTTCAGCGACCACGACGTCCGGCTCGAGCCGGGCAGCCTCGCGGCCCGGGCGGTCGGCTCGGAGCGCGCCGCCGTCAAGTCCCACCACCACCAGGGCATCGACGAGGTGGGCGAGGGCCTGGCCGTGGTCGGCTGGGCGGACCGGGACGACACGGTCGAGGCGGTCGAGCTGCCGGGCAAGCCGTATGCGTTGGGAGTGCTGTGGCACCCCGAGGAGGACGAGCGCTCGAACGTGATCGGCTCGCTGGTGGAGGCGGCGCGGGTGTACGCGGGGGCGCGGGACGTTGCGGAACGGCAGCAATAAGGGGTTGGACCGGCGCGCCTGGTGGGGCCTTGTCGAGTTTTGGTCGATATGTACGGATAACTCGACAAGCCCCCGGACTGGGCCGCCCTGGTTGCTGCAGTTCGGAACGCTCGCCCGCTGCTCCCCATGACTTATGCTGCGCCGCCATGGTGAGCGTCATCGAGCCGGCCACCGAGGAGGTCCTCGCCGAGCTTCCGCAGGCGGGTGTCGAGGAGACGGACGCGGCCATCGCCCGTGCTCGCCAGGCCTTCCCGGCCTGGAAGCGAATCGCTCCGGCTGAGCGGGCCGCGCTCCTGCGGAGCGTCGCGGCCCGGGTTCGCGAGCGGGCGGAGGAGCTGGCCCGGCTCGAGGCCCGCAACGTCGGCAAGCCCATCTCCGACGCTCGCGGCGAGGTGGGCATGGTCGCCGACGTCTTCGACTACTACGCGGGCGCGCCGGAGCGCCTGCTGGGCGACACGATCCCGGTGGCGGGCGGCGTCGACTTCACCTTCCGCGAGCCGCTCGGAGTCGTTGGCCTGATTACGCCGTGGAACTTCCCGCTGGCGATCGTCTCCTGGAAGCTGGGGCCGGCGCTGGCGGCGGGCAACACCGTCGTGCTGAAGCCGGCCGAGCTGACGCCGCTGACCGCGCTGGAGCTCGAGCGGATCGTGGTCGACGCGGGCATCCCCGAGGGCGTCTTCAACGTGGTTGTAGGGCAGGGCCGCGTGGTCGGCGAGCGCATCGTCGAGCACCCAGACGTGGCGAAGGTGGCCTTCACCGGCTCCACCGAGGTCGGTCGCCGCATCGCCGCCCGGGCGGCGGAGTCGATCAAGCGCGTCACGCTCGAGCTGGGCGGCAAGTCGGCCAACGTGATCTTCGCCGACGCCGACCTGGAGCGCGCCGCCGCGGCCGCGCCGATGGCGGTGTTCGGCAACGCCGGCCAGGACTGCTGCGCCCGCTCGCGCATCCTCGTCGAGCGCTCGGCATTGGACAGCTTCATGGCCGCGCTCGAGGAGGCGGTCGAGGCGATCCGCGTGGGCGATCCGCTCGACGACTCCACCGAGATGGGCCCCCTGATCTCCGCCGGCCAGCGCGAAACCGTCGCGTCCTTCGCCGACGGCGAGGCGCCGATCGCCATCCGCGGCAGCGCGCCGGAGGGCAAGGGCTACTGGTTCCCGCCCACCGTGCTGTGCCCCGTCTCCAACGATGACCGTGCCGCGCGCGAGGAGATCTTCGGCCCGATCGCCTGCGTGATCCCCTTCCGCGACGAGGACGAGGCCGTGCGGCTGGCCAACGACACCATCTACGGCCTGTCGGGCTCGGTCTGGACCCGCGACGGCGCGCGCGCGCTGCGGGTGGCCCGCGCGATCGACACGGGAGTCGTGTCGATCAACTCGAACAACTCCGTGCGCGTGACCACGCCGTTCGGCGGGTTCAAGCAGTCCGGCACGGGCCGCGAGCTGGGCCCGCACGCGCTCGAGCACTACACCGAGCTGAAGAACGTCTACTACGCGACGGAGGGTTGATGGCAGGACGCTTGGAGGGGAAGGTCTGCGTGATAACCGGGACGGCGAGCGGAATCGGCGCCGAGTCGGCGCGCCTGTTCGGCTCCGAGGGCGCCCAAGTCGTGGGCGTGGACCTGAGCCCGGACGCCGTCGGCGACCTGGCGATCCAGGCCGACGTGACCGATCCCGAGCAGGTCGAGGGCATGTACGCCCAGGCGCGCGAGCAGTTCGGCAAGATCGACGTGCTGTTCAACAACGCCGGCATCTCGCCCGAGGACGACGCGTCCATCCTCGACACCTCCGTCGAGGCCTGGGACCGCGTTCAGAACGTGAACCTCAAGTCCGTGTTCCTGTGCTGCAAGTTCGGCATCCCGCACCTGCTCGACAACGGCGGCGGGTCGATCATCAACACCGCCTCCTTCGTCGCGGTGATGGGCGCCGCCGTGTCGCAGGTGTCCTACACGGCCTCGAAGGGCGGCGTGCTGGCGATGTCGCGCGAGCTGGGCGTCGAGTTCGCGCGCCAGGGCATCCGCGTGAACGCGCTCTGCCCCGGCCCGGTGAACACGCCTCTGCTCAAAGAGCTGTTCGCCAAGGACCCGGAGAAGGCCGAGCGCCGCCTGGTGCACCTGCCGCCCGGGCGCTTCGCAGAGCCCGGCGAGCTGGCCGCCGGCGCGCTGTTCCTCGCCAGCGACGAGTCGAGCTTCGTCAACGCCACGGCGTTCATGGTGGACGGCGGGCTGACCGCCGCGTACCTCACGCCGCAGTAGTGCCTAAGCAGGCGGCTCGGCCGCCTGCGCAAGGTCCGCCTCCTGGCTAAGCAGGCGGCTTGGCCGCCTGCGCAAGCTCCGCCTCCTTCAGGAAGCGCTGCGCGATTTCGCGGCCGATTTCGTTCCAGGCCGCGATCTTGCCGGCGGTTTCGGCGCGGAGGGCGTCGGGGTCGAGCCCCGTGGCCACGGCGCCGGGGTCGTCCTTCCACCCGTCCAGCCACGAGCCGTAGTCGGCCTCCGTGACCTCGGGGTGGAACTGCAACCCCCACGCCGGCCGGCCCTCGAGGCGGAAGGCCTGGAGACAGCGCTCACTGCGCGCGAGCGCCACGGCGCCGGGCGGGAGCAGCCACTCGTAGTGGTGGTACTGCAGGCTCTCGAAGCGCTCCCCCAGGAAGCCGAGCACCGGGTCCGTCGCCCCGGCCGCGGTCAGCTCCACCTGGTGCCAGCCGATCTCCGGTTCGGCGGCGCGGCGCACCACGGCGCCGGCGCACTGTGCCAGCAGCTGGGAGCCGAAGCAGACGCCGAGCACCGGGGTGCCGCGCTCGAGCAGCTCGGCCAGCAGGCCCTTCTCGGGTCGCAGCCAAGGATGGGCGTCCTCCTGGTCCACCTGCGCCTCGGCCCCGAACACGATCGCGGCTCCAAACCCGTCGACAGGGGGCGGCGGTGCCTCGTGCGGCAGCCACTCGACCAGCTCATGGCCGGCCGCTAGGGCGGGCTCCGCGAACACGCCCGCGGCCGCGTTGCGGTGGTGTACGACCAGGAGGACGCGCAAGCGGCTAGACGGCCGGCGCCTCTGGGGGGGCCGGCGGCGGCACCATCGGGTCCGGCGGAGGCGGCGCGCCCGCGGTGGTGTCCTCGGCCAGCGGCTCGCCCTTGACCCGGCGCAGCTCGACGTACATGACCGTCGCCGCGATGGCGCTCAGCGGAGCCAGGAGGGCACGGCCGATCAAGTCGGCGATCGCGTAGCCGGCGAAGGAGTCGTCGCTCACACTGCCGCCGATGGCGTTGATGATGCTGGTGACCACCCCGGTGAGCAGGAACAGGACGACCAACACCCCGAACACGCGCCAGGCGTTTCCGCGGACGAGCTCACGGCTGCGCTGCAACGCGTCCGCCACGCCCGCGCGATCGATTACCACAGCCGGCGCCACCAGAGCCAGGAGCGTGAGCGCGATCAAGCCCGGCACGATGATCAGGATGAACCCGATGATGACGATGATCGTCGCAGCGATGCCCGCGCCGATCAGCCGTCCGATGAAGGGGCTGACCGACGAGAACAGGCTCCCGACGGTGTGGTCGCGCCTGCCGTCCAAGATGTCCACCACCGCCTCGACGACCAAGCCCTGATACCAGTAGGTAGCGATCAGCGCGATGGGGAAGGTCGCCAGCGCGGCGACCGCGCCGCCCACTCCGAGCAGGATCCCGTTGAGGATCGCCACGGGCACGAACAGCACCAGCGCCGCGGGGATCAGCAGCGTGAACTGCTCTCGGTAGATCGTGAAGATGCGCTCGAAGACGCGCCCGGTATCCAGCTTGGCGTTCATGGGGGAGAATCTAAAGCGTGTCGCAGACGCTCAGGGGCCACCTTCTGATCGCGGCGCCGTCGCTGTTCGACTATTTCCGCCGCACCGTCGTGCTCGTGATCGAGCACACGCCCGAGGGCGCGCTGGGCGTGGTGCTCAACCGGGAGTCGGAGACGCGCGTCGCGGAGGCCGTGCCGCAGCTGGCCGAGCTTGCCGCGCAGGACGACCTGGTGCGGATCGGCGGGCCGGTCGCGACGCAGTCCGTGGTCGCGCTGGGCGAGTTCGGCGACCCCTCGGAAGCCGGCACGCACGTGATCGGCCGGCTGGGCACGCTCGATCCCGACTCGCCCAACGAGTCGCTGCTCCGCCTGCGCGTGTACGCCGGCTACGCCGGCTGGGGCGCGGGTCAGCTCGAGGGCGAGCTCGAGCAGGACGCCTGGCTGGTGGCACCCGCCGAGGTGGACGACCCATTCAGCGAGGCGGACATCTGGTCGCGCGCGCTCGAGCGCAGGGGCGGCGCGTACCGGCTGCTGGCAACGATGCCGCCGGACCCCTCGCAGAACTAGGCGGGCAGCTCGAAGGACGGCAGCGGGCGGTCATTCCGGGGCCACGTGCTCGAGGTACCGGCGGCACGCGCCCGTGGCGTGCGCCACGGCGCGGGCGCGGGCGCGGTTGCCCTCCTCGTTCACGTGCACGGCGTCCACGAGCCACTCGAGGTGTGCCTCGACCATCCCATGCCAGTCGATCACGCGCAGGTTCGCGCGCGCGACGTCCTCCTGGCCGAGCACGAAGTTGATCGCCTCGAAGGTCGGCTCCTCCAGTCGCAGCCGCCAGACATTCGCCCACACGACGCAACGGTGAGGGCCCGCTATGCGCATGACGCGGCGGATCGCTGCCCCGAATGGCTCCAGCCGCGTCGGATCGTCCCCGGTCCCCGAGCTCACGTGGATCACCGGCGGCAGCGGTTTCGCTTTGGCGCGGACGCGGAGGTCATGCGCCGTTTCCGCGGCCGACCGCGCGAAGCTGAAGTCCTCTTCGATCTTCCAGTGAGGGAGCTCGTGGCGGAGGTCGGAGCGGTTGTCGTAGGCCAGCGAGTCGCCGATGACGAACAGGTGCCGCGGAGGCGCCTGGGCGGACGCTGCGGGCGCCGCGGCTCCGATCAGGAGCAGCAGGACGAGTCCGCGCTTCACCGGCAGCGGCGCACCGACCGGGCGATCGCCTTCGCCCTCGACCGGTAGCCGTCGGCGTTCACGTGCACGCCGTCACCCGCCAGCCACTGTGGGTGCTCGCGCACGATGCCCGCCCAGTTGACCACTCTGAGATTCTGTCGCGGCCGCGACTCCTGGGCAAGGGCCCGGTTGTAGCCGGCGTAGCTGGCACCCGCCACCGGCGGACGCACGATGTTGGCCCACACCACGCAGCGGCCCGGCCCGGCCACCTCCATCACCTCGCGGATCGCCGCGCGGAACGCGTCGACCGCGCGCGGGTCGTCGTTCGTGCCGAGGCTCACGTGGATCACGCGCGGGAGCGAGCGCCCGTAGGCGCGCATGACGTCCGCGCCCTCGAACGCGTGTCGGCTGACAGCGGCCGATTGGGTCACCTTCCAGTGCCGCAGCTCCTGGGGCAGGTAGGGCTGCGTGCCCACGGCCAGCGAGTCGCCGTTCACGAGCAGGCGGCGGCTGGCCGCGTCGGCCGTGGCCGGCGCCGCGACCACCAGGGCGAGTACGAGCGCGCTAAGGCGCCGCATCCTGCCTCAGGACGCGGTAGTCCTTCGCCATCTCCCGCAAGATAAGGCGAGCGGGCACCACGGCGCCTTCACGTGAGAAATGGACGCCGTCGGCCTGCCGGGCGAGCACCCGGCGGCCGTCGATCTTCAGCTCGTCGCTGTAGCGGCCGTGGTTGATCGTGCTGTAGATGTCCACGTAGCGGGCGCCGGGAACCGCCAGCGCCGCCTGCTCGACGGCCTTGTTCTGGGTCGCGTAGATCCCGTTGAACTCGGGATCGCGCGCGGTCGGGGGAGGCACCCAGTAGACCGGCCGCTTGCCGTCCGAGCCGAGCTCGCGCATCACCACGGCCGCGCGCCGGGCGTACTCGATCTGCCACTGCGGGTTGTCGGGCCCGTACAGCTGGCCTCCGGAGAGCACGTTGAAGCCGTCGTTGCCGCCCATCACCATCACCACCGCGTCGGGATTGCGCGCGGCGATCTCCTGCTTCGCGTTGATCTCCCAGTTGAAGAACTCCGGGTTGGTCAGGCCGGTGGCGTTGCGCGCGACCACCGACACGTCGAAGAGGTCGCTCGGCAGCAGGTCGGTGAGGATCTCCCCGACGAACTGGGCCTGCGAGTCGCCGGTGACGAACACGTCGACCTCGTCCTGACGGGTGGGCTGGGCGAACGCCTGTTGCCGTCGCTTGCGCCGGTTGGCCCGCAGGATCGCGGTCGAGCCCTGCTCCAGCTCGGTCCCCTTCGCGGTCTTGCTCTCCTGCCCGAAGGCCAGGTCGAACGCCTTCCGCGGCAGGTGCAGGCCGATCGCCCCCGCGACGTCGTCGAGCGGGCGGCCCACGGACAGCACGATGTCGCGCGTGTGGCCCTTCTGCATGCTCTCGCCCGCGCGGACGATCGCCTCGGAGTTGAACAGCGCGGCCACCGCCAACGCGATCACGATCACCCCGAGCACGCTGCCGGCGGGCATGGTGAGGGATTGGCGGGAGCGCGGTTCCACGGGTCAGAACTGGAAGTAGATGAACGGGGCCACGCCCTCCTGGCCGACCGCCGCGTCGGCGGCCACCATCACCAGGCCGATCGCCACGCCCTGGACGGCCACCGGCCTTGTGACGAGCCAGGCCTCGGCCCGCTCCCAGAAGTCGCCGGGCAGGACCTGGAGGCCGATCGTCGCGACTACCAGGAAGACCATCGGCAGGGTAACGAGCGGCGACGGGCCGCCGGCGAAGACCTGGCCGATCATGTCGAACGCGGTCGAGAGGTCCGGCGAGCGGAAGAAGATCCAGGCCAGGCAGACGACGTGGAACGTGATCAGCCAGGCCAGCCATGCCGGAATGTGGAAGCCGTTGAAGCGCTCGCGGGTCCAGCGCTCGACGCTCATCGCGCCGCCGTGGATGCCTCCCCAGATCACGAACGTCCACGCGGCGCCGTGCCAGAGGCCGCCGAGCAGCATCGTCAGCATCAGGTTGCGGATGGTCTTGCGCGGGCCGCCGCGGTTGCCGCCCAGCGGGATGTAGAGATAGTCGCGCAACCAGCGCGACAGGGTCATGTGCCAGCGCCTCCAGAAGTCCTGCAGGCTGAGCGCGAGGTAGGGCCGGTTGAAGTTCTGAGGAAGCTGGAAGCCGAGCAGCAGGGCGAGGCCGATCGCCATGTCCGTGTAGCCGGAGAAGTCGCAGTAGATCTGCGCCGCGAAGCCGTAGATGGCGAGCAGAGTCTCGGGGCCGGAGTGGGAGGAGGGGTCGTTGAAGACCGGGTCCACCACGTTGCGCGCCAGCTCGTCGGCCACCACGGTCTTCTTGATCAGCCCGCCGACGATCAAGAACAGGGCCGGGCCGGCCAGCACGGCGCGCGGGTCGCGCGGCACGCGCAGCTGCGGCAGCAGCTCGTTCGCGCGCACGATCGGGCCGGCCACGAGGTGGGGGAAGAACGCCTGCAGAATGGCCACGTCGCCAAGCGAGGCGGCTTTGGTTTCGCCGCGGTAGACGTCGACCACGTAGGAGATCGCCTGGAACGTGAAGAACGAGATGCCGATCGGCAGCACGATCTGCAGGAGCGGCATCGGCGAGCCCAGGCCGATGGAGTCGAGCGCGCCGTCCACCTCGGACACGAAGAAGCCCAGGTACTTGAAGACGCACAGCAACCCGAGGTCGAACGAGATCGCCGCGATCAGCGCGCGCTTGCGGGTCTGCTGGG
Organism: Thermoleophilaceae bacterium; assembly: GCA_034664125.1. Lineage (GTDB taxonomy): Bacteria > Actinomycetota > Thermoleophilia > Solirubrobacterales > Thermoleophilaceae > JACVRW01. The sequence goes on from JAXDIG010000001.1 coordinate 9,205, forward strand.
ATGGTGAGCGCGCGATCACCTGCGCCGCCACCGTGTTCACGAGCGTCGAGCCGACCAGCAGCAGCACCCAGCGCCAGTCCAGCCAGCCGTAGAAGAAGTACGAAGCGACGAGAATGAACGGGCGCCAGGCCCGCGGGTGGGGCATCAGCGCCCACGAGAGGATGAACACGACCACGAAGAAGGCCGCGAACTCGATCGTGGGGAAGCTCACCGCGGGCATTCTGTCTGCCGCGGCGGTTGCCGCCGCGGTGTTCGCGCCTTGCGCCGTTGCGTTTCAAGCCGGCGGCGACGCGGTTCTGGTCATCGGGGACAGCCTCGAGGTGGGCTCGGGCCCCTACCTGCACGGGGCTCTGCCGGGCGTGTCGGTGGACGCCGAGAAGGGACGGACGAGCAGCCAGGGGGTCAGGGTGCTGGCCGAGCGGTTGCGTTCGGGGCATGGCGTGATCGTGTTCCCGCTCGGAACGAATGACAGCCCCTCCAATCCCGCGGGGCTGGCGGCCAGCCTGGCGGCGGTCCGTCAGCTGGCAGGCGACCGCTGCATCGTGGTGGCGACGCTGGTGCGCCCCCCGGTCGGCGGCGTCTCCGTTGCGGGGCTCAACCGTGTGGTCGAGCAGTTCGCCGGCCAGACGGGCGCGCAGGTCGCCGACTGGCGTTCGGTGGTCCGCTCGATTCCGAGCCTGCTCGGCGGCGATGGCGTGCACGCGACCGGCGAGGGCTACGGCGTGCGCGCCACCCTGCTCGCCGAGGCCGTGCAGAACTGCCTGCTGGGCGGCGCCGCGGGCGTGAGCGGCATCCCGGCACCGCGCGACCCGAACGCGCGACCGCCTGGGCCGTCGCGGCGCGCCGAACCGGCACTGCTGCCCGTCAGCGCGGCCGTGGATGCCTTCGCGTCGGCGCTCACCCGCGCGGCCGCGCCGATCGGCGCGGCCCTGCACGCGGCTGAAACTGCAGCAACCAAGGCAGGGCCCGAGCCGGTGCTCGGCGCTCCGTGAGATTGCAGGATTTTCCCATCCATAGGTGGGAAAAAGCTGCAAAACGCTAGATCTCGACGTCCGGATGCTGCTCGGCCAGGTGCCGAGCAAGCGCCTCCCTTACCTGCTGCCGTTCGCTCGAGGAGGCCATGCGGTAGCGGCCCAGCAGCTCCTTCTGGCCTTCCAGCGGCAGGCCGGCGATCACCCAGCGCACCGCCAGCCGCTCGAAGAGGAACTCCACGCGGCGCTGCCAACGGTCCTCGGCGGAGGCGGCCGGCTTGGCGTCGAGGTCGCGCAGCGAGCGCAGCGTGCCGGCGCTCAGCTCGTCGCGCAGCGTGAGGACGTTGCCCTCCTCGTCGCTGTAGTCGGTGGTGGCGGCGGGCGGACCTTCGCCCTGCTGCGCTCGGCGTCGGCTGCGGCGGCCCATGCGTCAGATGGTCCCTGGGGAGTCAAGCCCTACCCTGCGGCAGCGTGGGGACCGCGGTCCTGTCCGCTCGCCGCCGCGTGCCGCTTTGGGCGTGGATGGTCATGCCCACGGCGGTGGCACTCGTCACGGGGCTTTTCTACCTGGTGCTCGAGCCGCGTCCCGGCGACCTCGCCGTGCACGTGTTCCGCGCCGAGCTGTTCGGCCGTGAGGGGTTCACGATCTGGAACGGGCAGTGGTACGGCGGCCACCACACGCCCGCGTACAGCGTGCTCACCCCCGCGCTCTCCTGGCTCTTGGGGCCGCGGCTCGTGCTGGTCGTGGCGTGCGTCGCGATCGCCGCCCTGTTCGAGCAGCTCGCCCGTGAGCATTTCGGCGCCTCGAGCGCACGCCTGGGCGCGCTCTGGCTCGGCGTGGGAACGGCGACGCTGCTTGCCACCAGCCGGCTCCCGTTCGCGGTCGGCACGGCGCTGGGGCTCGGCGCGGCGCTCGCCCTCCAGCGCGGGCATCCGCGGGCGGCCGGGGCGCTTGCCTTCCTCAGCCCGCTCGCCAGCCCGGTGGCGGGACTGTTCACGGGCCTCGCCGGCCTGGCGTACGTGGCCGGGACGTGGGGCGACAGGCGCGCCCGGTGGGCGGGGGCGACGGTCGCCGGCGCGGCGCTCGCCCCGCCGCTGTTGCTCGGGCTTGCGTTCCCCGAGGGCGGCTGGGCTCCCTTCCCCTTTACCGCCTACTTGCCCGTCCCGCTTTTCTGCGTGGCCTGCCTAATCCTGCTGCCGCGCACCGAGCGGGTCCTGCGCGCCGGCGCGGTGCTCTACGCCCTCGGCGCCACCGTGGCGGCGTCCGCTCAAACGCAGATCGGCGGCACCGCCCCGCGGCTGGGGATGCTCTTCGGCGGACCGCTGCTGCTGTGCGTCGCCTGGGATCGACTCAAGCGCCCGACCACGCAGCTGCTGGCGGTGGCCGTGGCGGGCTTCGCGCTGCTCGGCTACTGGCAGTGGACCTCGGCCATCCGTGACATCGACAAGGCGCTCCACGACCCGGCGGCAAGGGCGGACTACTTCGAGCCGCTGCGGCAGTTCCTCTACACGCTGCCCGACCAGCGCCGTATCGAGATCCCTTTCACCAGCAGCCGCTGGGAGAACGCCGAGGTGGCCCCCCTCGTGCCACTCGCGCGCGGCTGGCTGCGCCAGCTGGATACCGGCCGCAATCCCGTCTTCTACCGCGGGGACCTCAACCGGCTGACCTACGCCAGTTGGCTGGCGGAGAACGCGGTGCGGTACGTGGCGCTGCCGAGCGCCAAGCCCGACAAGAGCTCGTACGGGGAGCGGGCGCTGATCGAGAAGGGCCTGCCCTACCTGCGGCTGCGCTGGAAGTCGGACGACTGGCGCGTGTACGAGGTGCTGCTGCCGGCGCCGATCGTGATCCCGCAAGGCGACGCCCGCATCGTGCTCGAGC
>JAXDIG010000003.1:0-2944 GCA_034664125.1 Thermoleophilaceae bacterium
GCGTGCGAGTTGATGCTCACCCGCTCGCCGCCCGAGCGGCGGTAGAGGTCGACGAGCGGGGCGAAGCGCGCCGGCTCGCCGCCGATGATCGCGAGCGCCATCGGCAGGCCCAGCGTGGCCGCGCGCACGACCGATTGCGGCGTGCCGCCAACCGCGATCCACACCGGCAGCGGGTTTTGCAGCGGGCGGGGATAGACGCCCAGGCCATGCAATGCCGCGCGGTGGCGCCCGGACCACGTGACGCGCTCAGTCTCGCGCAGCTTCAGCAGCAGCTCGAGGTGCTCGCTGAAGAGCTCGTCGTAGTCGTCGAGGTCGTAGCCGAAGAGCGGGAAGGACTCGATGAACGAGCCGCGGCCGGCCATGATCTCGGCGCGCCCGCCGGAGAGCAGGTCCAGCGTCGCGAAGTCCTGGAAGACGCGGACCGGGTCGTCGGAGCTGAGCACCGTGACGGCGCTCGTGAGCCGGATGTCCTCGGTGCGCGCGGCCGCCGCGGCGAGCACCACGGCGGGCGAGGACACCGCGAAGTCGGGGCGATGATGCTCTCCGACGCCGAACACGTCGAGGCCGGCCTGGTCGGCCAGCTCGATCTCGTCGATCAGGTCGCGCAGGCGCTCCCCCGGGGTGATCGTCCGCCCGGTCGCGGCGTCGGGGGTGACCTCGGCGAAGGTGTAGATCCCAAGTTCCATGTCGGTTCGCGTCCGTTCTGCGGGTGACGTCACGTGCCGCGGCGAGCCGCCAGATGGTTGCACGTGCAATTTCTTACGGACAGCATAGCGGCCGCGGCGCCAGGAGCCCGCGACCGCGACCGCGCGGTCAGGCCGCAGCCTTCACCACCAGCATGTCCTCCTCGCGCTCGCCCGGGCGCAGGATGCCGCGCGCCTCGAGCTCCGGCGCGCGCGCGGTGACCAGTGGGCCGAGCGCCCCACGGCGCTTCTCGAGCACGTCGACCGACAGCCCGGCGCGCTCCAGGCGCTCGACCGTCGGCTCGATGCCGCAGATCGAGGAGTGGACGAGCAGCAGGAACCCGCCGGGCCGCAGGTGCGCGGGCGCAGCGGTGCAGATGCGATCGAGGAGCGCGCGCCCGTCGGTCCCCGCATCCCACGCGCGCTGCGGCCCGCGCGTGGGCAGCTCGTCGTCCTGCGCCGGGACATACGGCGGGTTGGAGACGATGACGTCGAAGCGCTCGCCCGCGACGGGGGCGAAGAGGTCGCCGCGCAGGGCTCGCACGCGCACGCCGTTCAGCCGCGCGTTGATGCGCGCGGTCAGCACCGCGCGCCGGGAGACGTCGATGGCCGTGGCGCGCGCGGCGCCGTGACGCGCCGCGGTGACGGCGAGCAGGCCGCTTCCGGTGCACACGTCGAGCACCGCGGCGCCGGGTGGCATCTGGGCGCGCAGGTGCGAGGCGAGCATCCAGCTGTCGGAGCGGGGACGGAAGACGCCCGGGAGGGTCACGAGTCGCATTCGGCCGGAGGCGTATCCGCCCGCGGAGGGGTCGCAAACACCCGTGCAGGTGCCGGCGTGCCCCGATACCTCCCGTCTCGCTCAGGTGCCGCTCGGCGGTGCCGATCCACACTGTTTTGGCGCACATACGCCAAACAGCGGATATCGCACGGTTCGGGGCACGTCGATGAGCGTGGCACATGGACACTGCAGATATCGCACCGCGCCCGGCCCCCCCGATGCTCATCCGGGTCGTCTGGGCGGCGGCCTTCCTCATCGCGGTCGTGGCCGGCATCGCCGAATATCTCGTTCCGCCGGCGGCGGCATCGTGGCTTGCCGCGCTCTCGTGGACGGCGGCCGGGGCGGTCGCGGTCGGAGGGCTTGCGTTCGGTGCTCGGCGCGTCGAGGGATCGCAGGCGAGGCGTGCCTGGGGCACGCTCGCCCTGGCGGCGGGCTGCTGGCTCGCGGGCGAGGTGGCCTACGACATCTATCTCGTGATCGGGCAGGTGCCTCCGGTGCCGTCACCGGCGGACGTTCCGTGGGTGCTGTGCGGCGCCGTCTGCATCGCCGGCCTGCACCGGTTCGCGCCGTTCGGTCGCGAGATTCGGGACGGCCGCACAGCCACCGCACTCGACGCCGTTGCGCTCTACACCATCGTCGGCGTCCTGGGCGCGATCGTCTTCTACGGGCGCGCCGAAGCATCGCACGTCGGGCTGCTGTCGAAGATCACGGCGATCGCATACGCGGCGCTCTTCAGCTGCGTGGCGGTGGCCTTCGGTCAGGCGATCTTCCGCCGGAGGGCCCTCAGCCGGCATCCCAAGCTCCTGGCGCTGGGCGCCGGCGTCGTGCTGGAGGCTGTCGCCTTCGTCCTCTGGGCGCCACGGCTGCTCGCCGGCGACTACGTCATCGGCCGGTATGCCAGCGACGGTTGCTGGACGGCCGGCATGCTGTGCCTCGGGCTGGCCGGAGTGCTTGCCGCCCGCGGACGGCTCCTCGAGGCACCGGACGAGGCGGACCTGCGCCGTCGCGCGGCGCTGCCGACCGCGGCGTTCGCTCTGAGCCTCGTCTTGCTGCCTGTCCTCCTCCTGACCAACGCCGACGTGTCGGTGCGGCTGATCCTCCAGGGCGGCATCATCGTGGCCGGCGGCTGCTTCGTCGCCCGGTTGAAGCTCCTGGCACACACCGAGCGCGAAGCGGACACCAAGGCGCGCGCGGCGAGGGACGAGCTCGACCGCTTCTTCGCGCTCTCGTCCGAGATGCTGGCCGTCATCGGGTTCGACGGGCATCTCAAGCGAGTCAACCCCGCTGTCGAGCGCGAATCGGGCCACACCGCCGGCGAGCTCGCCAGCCGTCCCATCGGCGACTTCGTGCACGCGGAGGACGGCGCGAAGGTGGCCATCGCGTTCGCAGACCTCCTCGCCGGCATCCAGAGCGTGACCTTCGACGCCCGCCTGCGGACGCGCGACGGCCGGTACATGCCCCTGCGGATGAGCGCGACGTCCTC
>JAXDIG010000006.1:0-16501 GCA_034664125.1 Thermoleophilaceae bacterium
AGCCGATCGTGGAGATCAGGTTGAACGTGGCCCAGCCCGCGTCGGAGGGGTAGTCGTAGATGCGCCGGGGCATGCCCGACAGGCCGGCGGAGTGCTGGACCAGGAAGGTCAGGTTGAAGCCGATGAACATCAGCCAGAACGACCACTTGCCGAGCGTCTCCGAGAGCATGCGGCCGCTCATCTTCGGGAACCAGTAGTAGAGCCCGGCGAAGATGCCGAAAACCGAGCCGCCAAACAGCACGTAGTGCAGGTGGGCGACCACGAAGTAGGTGTCGTGCAGCTGCCAGTCCACCGGGAAGATCGCCAGGATCACGCCCGATATGCCGCCGATCACGAACAGGCCCGGCAGCGCGGCTGCGAAGTAGAGCGGCGTCTTGTAGAGGATGTGGCCGCGCCAGAGCGTGGCGATCCAGTTGAAGATCTTGATCCCGGTCGGCACGGCGATCGTGAACGACGACAGCATGAAGAAGGCGAGCACCACGGTGGCCGTGGGCGTGGCGAACATGTGGTGCGCCCAGACCAGCAGGCCGAGGAACGCGATCGCCACCGTCGAGGCCGCGATCGCCCTGTAGCCGAAGATCGGCTTGCGCGCGAACACCGGCAGGATCTCCGAGATCATGCCGAAGGCCGGCAGCACCATGATGTAGACCTCCGGGTGCCCGAAGAACCAGAACAGGTGCTGCCAGAGCAGCGGGTCGCCGCCGCCCGTCGGGTCGAAGAAGGCGGTGCCGAAGTGGCGGTCGGTGAGCAGCATCGTCACCGCCGCCGCCACCGCGGGCAGGGCGATGATCAGCAGGTAGCTGTAGACCAGGATCGTCCAGATGAACAGCGGCATGCGGCCCCAGCTCATGCCGGGAGCGCGCATGTTGTGGATCGTCGCCACGAAGTTGATCGCGCCGAGCATCGAGGAGATGCCGGTCAGGTGGATCATGAAGATCCAGGCGTCCACGCCCCCTCCGGCCGAGAAGGAGTCGTCGGACAGCGGCGGATACATCGTCCAGCCGGCCTGCGGCGGCTCGAAGAAGAGGCTGCAGTAGAAGGCCACGCCGCCGAACAGCAGCAGCCAGAACGACAGCGCGTTCAGCCTCGGGAAGGCCATGTCGCGCGCCCCGATCATCAGCGGCACGAGGTAGTTGCCGAAGCCGGCCAGCACCGGGACGATGAAGAGGAAGACCATCGTCGTGCCGTGCACCGTCGCGAGCCCGTTGTAGGTCTCCGGCGTGACCAGCGTGTTGTTCGGCTGGGCCAGCTGGAGGCGCATGATCAGCGCCTCCACGCCTCCCAGGACGAAGAACAGGAACGTCGCGAACAGGTAGAGGATCCCGATCTTCTTGTGGTCGGTGGTGGTCAGCCAGGCGAGCCAGCCGCGCGGCTCGGGCTTGAGGTCGCGCAGCACGACCTCCGGCCTGGCCACCTGACTACGGATCGCGCCGGTCCCGGCTTCCATCAGGGGCTCACCCCGCCCTCGCGCTGCTTGCGCTGCTCGGCCAGGGCCTTCTCGGCATCCTCGATCTCGGTGGCCTGCTCCTCGGCCCACTGCTGGTACTGCTCGGGCGTGACGGCGTGCACCGCGGCGCGCATGTCAGCGTGGCCGTCGCCGCAGAGCTCGGCGCACTGGCCCCTGAAGGTGCTGCCCGCCTTGTCCGCCGGGACCTTGAACCAGGTTTCGTTGACGTGGCCGGGCACGCCGTCCTGCTTGCCGCCGAGCTTCGGGATCCACCAGGAGTGGATCACGTCGGAGGCGGTGATGCGGAGCACGATCGTGGTGTCCACCGGCACGACCATGGTGTGGTAGCTGAACAGCTTGCGCTTGCCGGGGTAGTCGTAGCGCCAGATGTACTGCTGGCCGTTGACGCCGATCGTCAGCGACGGCCGGTTCCCGGGCGGCTTGGGCTGGTCGATCGAGGCGAAGCTCGTCTGCGAGGCGGTCAGCCCGTTCGGTCCCGATTCCGGCGGGTTCTGGATGTCGTCGAGGTAGACGAAGGTGACCACGGTCAGGACCACCAGGATCAGGGCCGCGGCGACGGTCCAGCCCACCTCGAGCGGCGTGTTGCCGCGGATCTGGGCGGCCTCGCGGGCGCCGCGCCGGGCGCGGAAGCGCACCAGCGACCAGATCAGCGTGCCCTCCACGATCAGGAAGATCACGATCGCCACGTAGAGCGTGATCTTGTAGAGCGCGTCTATGTTGTCGGCGTTCGGCGAGCCGCCCGACTCAGGGGTGAACGTGTCGCCGAGCGCCGAGGGCGCGGCGAACAGTAGGGCGAGCAGCGTCGCCGCCAGCGCGGCGAGCAGTAGACGTCTTGGGATGCCGGTGGGCAAGGCGCGCGGATCATATCTGCGGCCACCGCGACGCTCTACTTCGTGCCGGATGCCCCGAACCGGTCGCGGGGCGGCCCCTCACGCCCCCTGGAAGGCGGGGGCGCGCTTCTCCAGGAACGCCAGGGCGCCCTCCTGGAAGTCGCGCGTGCGCGCCAGGCCGTGCTGCAGCTCGGCCTCGAGCGAGAGCTGGCCGTCGAGGTCGGGGTAGAGCATCCGGTTGAGGGCGCGCTTGGAGCCCGCGTACGAGCGCGTGGGCCCGGCCGCCAGGCGCTCCACCAGCGCGTTGGCCTCGTCCAGCAGCCGGTCGTCGGGGTGCACGAAGTTGACGAGCCCCCATTCGAGCGCGCGCTGGGCCTCGATCCGCTCTCCGAGCAGGGCCATCTGGAAGGCGCGCGCCTTGCCGACCGCCGTGGGCACGAACAGGGTCGACCCGCCGTCGGGCATCAGGCCGATGTTCACGAATGCCAGCCCGAAGTAGGCGGACTCGGCGGCCAGCACCAGGTCGCAGGCGAACGCGAGCGAGGCGCCGATCCCGACGGCGGGCCCGTTGACGGCCGCCACGACGGGCTTCTCGAGGCGCCGGATCCCGGCGACGATCGGGTGGTAGAGGTCGTTCAGCTCCTTCGCGATGTCGGGCATGCCGTCGTCGGCCGGCTCGAAGCCGGCCTTGAGGTCGGCGCCCGACGAGAAGCCGCGCCCGGCCCCGGTCACGAGCACGGCTCGCACGGACGGGTCGGCGGCGTCTACCTCGATCGCCTGCTTGAGCTCTTGGCCGAAGGCCGGGTTCCACGCGTTGAGCGTCTCCGGCCGGTTGAGCGTGATGCGCGCGGCGCCGCCGTCCTGCTCCCAGATCAAGTGCTCATAGGTCATGCGGCGTAGCGTACGGGCCAATGCTTCTCGACGTCCTCGACTGGCTGGGCCACTCCGGCTTTCGCATCCGCGCCGGCCGGGCCAACGTGTACATCGACCCCTATCGGGTGCCGGAGGGCTCGCCGCCGGCCGACCTGATCCTGATCACCCACGGCCACTACGACCACTTCTCGCCCCAGGACGTGGAGCGCCTGTCGACCAAGCGCACCTGGCTCGTGGGGCCGCCTGCGGTGGCCGAGCGCGTCAGCGGCCAGGTGCACTCGATCGCCCCCGGCGAGCTGCTGGACGACGAGCTCGTGCGCGGCGTGCACGTGGGCGCGGTGGCCGCCTACAACACCTCCAAGCGCGACCCCGACGGCAAGGTCTTCCACCCGCGCGACGCGGGGTGGGTCGGGTACGAGCTCAATATCTGGGGCGAGCGCCTCTACCACTCCGGCGACACGGACGTGATCCCCGAGATGGATCGCGTGACGGGAGTCGACGTCGCCCTGCTGCCGGTGAGCGGCATCTACGTGATGACCGCGCAGGAGGCGGCCGAGGCGGCGAGGCGCATCCAGCCGCGGGTGGCCGTGCCGATGCACTGGGGCGAGCACATCGGCACCGCGGCCGATGCCCGGGCGTTCGCCGAGAAGGCGCCCGTGGAGGTGCGCATCCTCGAGAAGGTGGCGGCCTAGCGGGGCTCGGCCACGCGGCGGCGCGGGCGCAGCGCCGCGCCGGCGAGCACCAGGACCAGCCCGGCGCCGACGAGCCCCGCCAGCTCGAGGCCGGTGAGGGGAAGCGATCCGATCAGCCCGGCTCCGGAGTTCGGCTGGTCCTCGCCGCCCGTCACCGTGGGAGCCTCCTGCGCGGCGTGAGCCACCGGGGCGCGGGCTGGGGCGGAGCGCTCCTCACCGGGCGCGCCGAGGACTGGCTCGGCCTGCGCAGGGGAGGCGACCGGCGGCGTTGCGCTGATGTCCGATTCCGGGACGTCGGCCTCGCCCGTCGCGGTGCGCGGCGCCAGGGCACCGCCGCTCTTGCTCTCACCGGCGGGCTGCGCGAGCGCCCCCCCGGCCCCGGTGTCCCTGTACCACTCGACGGGGGCCTGCGCCACGGCGACGGCGGCCCAGACGAAGCCGGCAAGGAGCACGGCCGCTAGCAGCGGGAAGCGAAGCGAAGTCATCGCCGATCGCGTTTCGTCGGTGGGGCGCGGCCTCCTCGTTCGTGCAAGCGGTCCTGCGGGCTATGCTCCGCCGGCTTTGTCTACTCGCGCCCTCCGGCGGCTCGCGTGGGGCGCGGTGGCGATCGGCATCGTGACGCCGCTCGTCCGGCACCGGCTCAAGCTCCGGCCGCCGGTCGTGACCGCACTCTCATGGCCGGCGCCCGCCGCGCTCGCGCTGGCCGAGCCTCGCTCACCGCTCCGCGATGCGGGCATCTGGGCACTCCAGATGTGGGCCTACTTCGCCCACTTCGACATGCCGGACGACGATCCGGATGCGCTGCTGCGCCGTCTCAAGGTCGACTACCCGATCCGCGTGGACCGTGTGCTCGGGCTTGGCACGCTGCCCACCACGCGGCTCCAGCGCGCGCTCGGCCGCGAGGACCGCGTCGGCCCGCTGGAGTACGGGCTGTCGGCGGTGCACTGGACGTGGTTCCTCGTACCGCACGGGACGCTTGCGTACATCCTGCTCCGCCACCGCGAGCACTACCAGCGCTCGGCGGTGATGATGGCCGCCTGCTTCGACCTGGGCTGCGTCGTCTACTGGCTCGTCCCGACCGCGCCACCGTGGTGGGCCGGCGCGAACGGCAATATGCCGCCGGTGCGTCGCATCATGGCCGAGGCGGGCGAGCGTTTCTGGCGACGCATGTGGGACCCGCTCTACCATTCGTTGCAAGGCAACCCGTTCGCCGCCATGCCCTCACTCCACTTCGGCACGTCAGTGATGGCCGCCCGCATCCTGTCGCAGGTCGGGCCAGGCCAAGCAGCCCTCGGATGGGTGTACGCCCTGACTCTCGGTTTCGGCCTCGTCTACCTCGGCGAGCACTACGTGGTTGACCTGCTCGCCGGGCTCGTCCTGGCCGAGGCCATCTGGCGCTCGGCGCCACGACTGGAGCCGCTGTTCCGCACGGTGGCCGCCGCGCTGCAGCGGCTGGAGCCCCGGGCCGGCTGATGCCGCCGGGGCAGCGCCGTCTTCGCGCAGAGCGCGAGCGCGAGCTTCGCGCGGAGGAGCTCGACCTCGAGCTCGACTTCGAGGAGGGCGAGGACTCCGGCGACGACGAATCGGTTGGGGCGTTTCAGGCGCTGCTGGCGGACCGCCGCAAGCTCGTCGGCGGCCTCACGGTGGTCGTCTTGCTGGTGTTCGCGATCTACGTCGTCTTCCCCAAGCTGGTCGGGCTCGACGACGCTGTCAGGAAGCTCGACGACGCGGTCTGGTACTGGCTCGTCATCGCGATCGGGTTCAACGTGCTGGCCTTCGCCGCGTACGTGGCCCTCTTCCGCGGGATCCTGGGCGGCACGCGCGACGACCTGGTGCACCGCCGCCTCGACCTGAAGGCCTCGTACCAGATCACGATGGCGGGGCTGGCGGCTACGCGCATCTTCTCGGCGGCGGGCGCCGGCGGGCTCGTGCTCACGTACTGGGCGCTGCGCAAGGCTGGGATGCCGCGCCGCCGCGCGGCCTGCCGGATGGTTGCCTTCATGGTGCTCACCTACGGCGTCTACACGATGGCGCTGGTGCTGTTCGGAATCCTGCTGCGGACCCACGTCCTCCCCGGGAACGCCCCCTTCGGTGGAACCGTCGTGCCCGCGGTCGTGTCGGCGATCGTGATCGGCGTGTTCCTGCTGATCGCGCTGATCCCGCAGGACGTCGAGCGCCGCATGCAGCACTTCGCCGGCGGCTACCGGCGCACCCGTCACCTGCTGCGCCTGGCCAAGGGCCCTGCGACGGTGGCGACCGGCGTACGCACCGCGATCGCGTACGTGCGCCACCCGCGCCGCGGGGCACTCGCGGTGGGCGGCGCGATCGGCTTCTGGGCCGCCAACATCGCGGTGCTCTGGGCCAGCTTCGAGGCGTTCGGCGGCAACGTGCCGTTTGCGGTGCTGGTGCAGGGCTTCTTCGTCGGGATGGCGGCGAACCTGATCCCGTCGCCGTTTGGAGGGGTGGGCTCCGTTGACGCGGGCATGATCGGAGCATTCGTGCTGTTCGGCATAGACGAATCGACGGTGTTTCCCGCGGTGCTCACCTATAGGGTGATCGCCTTCTGGTTGCCGATCCCGCCGGGCATCGTCGCGTTCTTCCAGCTGCGCAAGACGGTGGCCTCGTGGGAGCGCGAGCGGGCGGGGCATCGCGCTCAACAGGGCTATACTTCAGAAAGTAAAGTGATGAGCAGGAGAGCGTGATGAGCGTGGACATCAAGGAAACAGAGGACGTCGTCATCGTCGGCAGCGGCCCGGCCGGGTACACGGCCGCGCTGTACACCTCGCGCGCGGACCTGGCGCCGCTCGTGATCGAGGGCTTCGCCTGGGGCGGCCTGCTGCAGCAGACCACCGACGTCGAGAACTACCCGGGCTACCCCGAAGGCGTGACGGGTCCGGAGATGATGCAGGAGTTCCGCGACCAGGCGGAGCGCTTCGGTACCCGCTTCATCACCGACGACGCCACCAAGCTCGAGCTGTCGAACGAGCCCGGCGGCATCCACGTCGTGCACGTCGGCGACAAGCAGATCCGCGCGCGCGCGGTGGTGCTCGCCATGGGCGCCGAGCCGAAGAAGCTGGGCGTGCCGGGCGAGGACGAGCTGGCCGCACGCGGCGTCTCCTACTGCGCGACCTGCGACGCGGCCTTCCACCGCGACGGCGAGACGATCGTCGTGGGCGGCGGCGACACGGCCATGGAGGACGCGACGTTTTTGGCCAAGTTCGCCGACAAGGTGGGACTGGTCCACCGCCGCCCCGAGTTCCGCGCCTCCGCGATCATGCTCCAGCGGGCGAAGGACACCGAGAACATCGAGCTGATCACGCCCTACGTGGTCCAGAGCTTCGAGGCCGGCGACAACGGTGTGCTGACGAAGGCCGTGCTCGAGAACACCGAGGACGGCACGGTCAAGGATCTGCCCATCACCGGGGCCTTCATCGCGATCGGTCACCGCCCCAACTCGCAGCTCGTCGAGGGCCAGCTGGACCTCGACGACGAGGGCTACGTGCTGGTGGAGGGCCGCTCCACGCGCACCAAGCTCCCCGGAGTGTTCGCCGCCGGCGACCTGACCGACCGCACCTACCGCCAAGCCGTGACCGCGGCCGGCACCGGGTGCATGGCCGCGCTCGACGCCGAGGCGTACCTGCGCGACACGCCGATCGACCCCGAGGCCCACTGGGCGCCCGACCCCGCCAAGGTCGAGGCGGCCGCCGAGTCCGCCGCGTCGTAGCCTCCCGGGCCACCGTGGCCCGCACATGGACGAACTGGGCGCGCGACCAGCGCTGCGCGCCGGACCGCATCGAGCGGCCGGCGAGCGAGGCCGAGCTGGCGCGGATCGTGGCCGGGGCGCGTCGCGTCAAGGTCGCCGGCTCCGGTCACTCGTTCTCCGACATCGCCTGCACGGACGGTGTGATGCTGCACCTCGGGCGCATGAACCGGGTGCTCGCCGTCGAGGGGAACGAGGCGACCGTGGAGGCCGGCATCACGCTGCACGAGCTCGGGCCCCAGCTCGCCGCTCGCGGCCTCGCGATGGAGAACCAGGGCGACGTGGACCCGCAGACGGTGGCGGGGGCGATCTCGACGGCCACCCACGGGACCGGCGGGCGCTTTCGCAACCTGTCGGCCCAGGTCACCCGGCTGCGCCTGATCACCGCGGCGGGCGAGGCACTCGAGCTGCGCGAGGGCGACGACCTGGCGGCCGGGCGCGCGTCGCTCGGGGCGCTGGGTGCGATCTCGGCCGTGACGCTGCGGTGCGTGCCGGCGTTTACGATCCACCGCATCGACGAGCCGCGCCCGCTCGACGACGTCCTGGCGAGCTTCGACGAGCGCGTGGACGGCAGCGACCACTTCGAGCTGTTCGTGTTCCCCTACACCCGCACCGCGCTCACGCTGACCTCGCAGCGCACCGACCGCGACCCGCGCCCGCCCGGGAAGCTGCAGGCGTTCGTGCGCGACGTGCTCGTGGAGAACGCGGCGCTGGAGCTTGCCTGTCGCGCCGGCCGGCGCTTCCCGCGCGCGATCCCCGCCGTCAACCGCAGGGTTACCGCGCTGATGAGCCGCGCCGAGCACCTCGACGCGAGCCACCGCGTCTACGCCAACCGGCGCTCAGTGCGCTTCACGGAGATGGAGTACGGCATCCCGCGCGAGCACGTGGCGGAGGCGCTCGAGCGGGTGCTGGCGCTGATCGAGCGGCGCCGTCTGCCGATCGGCTTCCCGATCGAGGTGCGCGCGGTCGCCCCGGACGACGCCCTGCTCTCCACAGCGCACGGCCGGCCGACTGGCTACATCGCGGTGCACCAGTACCGCGGCATGGAGTTCGAGGGCTACTTCCGGGCCGTCGAGGCGATCATGGACGAGTACGGCGGCCGCCCGCACTGGGGCAAGCGCCACTACCAGTCGGCCGCCACGCTGCGGCCGCGCTACCCCGGCTGGGATCGCTTCCAGGCAGTCCGCGACCGGCTCGACCCGGAGCGCAAGTTCGAGAACGAGTACCTGCGGCGGGTGCTGGGATGAGCGGCGAGGCGACGCTCTACGCGATTCCGGGGTCGCACGCTGCCCGCACCGGCGAGCTGATGGTCGCCCACAAGGGCATTCCGTACCGGCGCGTGGACCTGCCGGTCGGCCTGCACCGCGTGCTCGTGCGTCTGCGCGGCTTTTCCGGCGATCGCGTCCCGGCGGTGCGCTTCGCCGACGGCCGCCGCGGCCAGGGCACGCGTCCGCTAGCCCGGGTGCTCGACGAGGTGCAGCCCGACCCGCGGCTGGTGCCGGACGACCCGCGCGTGGCGGAGGCGGAGCTCTGGGGCGACGAGGTCCTGCAGCAGTGGGCGCGGCGGATGGTCGTGGAGGCCGGCACGCGCGATCCCGACGCGCTGCACGCGCGCGGCGACGAGGGGCGGCTCGGCTACCTGCTGACTCCGGGCCAGCGCAAGCGCCGTTACACCGCCAGGGGCGTCAGGCTGGCCTTCCGGATGACGGCCTCGCAGTGGCGCGATGACCAGGGCCGCGTGGACGAGATGCTCGACCGCGTGGACCAGCTGATCGCCGAGGGCGTCCTGGACGGCGAGCAGCTCAACTGCGCGGACTTCCAGATCGCCACGAGCCTCGCGCTGGTGGACTACCGCCTGGACGTCCGCGAGCGGCTGCGCTCCCGCGCCGCCGGCCGGCTGATGGATCGCGTGCTACCGGAGTCCTAGCGCTCAGGCGCAGCCGCGCAGGCGGCGGTCGAGCGTGAGCCGCCGGCCGTCGCGCAGGTCGGCGCGCACGCGCAGGACGTAGCGGCGGCCGCCGCGTACGCGCGGGCGCCGGATGCGCTGCTCTACGGGCGCGTTCGAGACGCGCGCGACACGGCGGCGGCCGACGAAGGTAACGGCGCCGGTCACCCGGCCGCGGTCATGACCCGTGATGCGCAGGTCCAGGTCGCCGCGCACGCAGTCGCCCTCGCTCAGGGCCCGGCCGGCGGAGCGCACCGCCAGCCGCAAGGCGGGCCGCTTCTGGCAGCCGCGGCCGGCGCAGCGCCTCAGCAGGCGCAACCGTGCCGAGAGGTCGCGCTGGACGGCGTCGTACGCCGGGTCGTCATCCAGGTTGCGCAGCTCGTAGGGGTCGCGCTCGAGGTCATACAGCTCGTACTCGCCCGTGGTCAGGTGCTCTGCCCACAGGAAGCGGTTGGTGCGGATCGCCCGGTAGGGCGGCACGTTGTTCGCCCCGTTGCCGTTCTCGAGCAGGATGTCGCGGCCCCACCAGGCCGTGCGGTCGGCCAGCAGCGGCAGCAGCGAGCGGCCGTCGGGGACGCGGCGGGCCGTGGCGCCGGCGGCGTCGACGATCGTCGGAGCCACGTCGATGTTCGCCACCGGGCGCGGGTCGCGCCAGCCGCGGGGGACTCCGGGGCCGCGCATCACGAGCGGCACGCGCACGGACTCCTCGTACAGCAGCACCTTCTCGGCCTTGGCGCGGTGCTCTCCGTGCATGAAGCCGTTGTCGGAGGTGAACACGATCAGCGTGTTCGCCAGCTCGCCCGTGCGGGCCAGCGCGTCGACCACCCCGGCGACCGCCTCGTCGACGGCCTGGAGGCTCTCCAGCTCCTGGCGCCAGTTCTCCTCGATGCCCGCCACGGCATCGGCGTCCAGGCGCGGGCGGTCCGCGACCACCTGCGGCTTGTCGGCGATCTGCGCCTCGTCGAAGCTGGGCTTGCGCGGGAAGGGCGTGTTCGCGAACAGGTCGCGGTGCCGCGGCGCCGGGGACGGGGTGCCGAGCGCGGTCGGGTCGTCGGCGTCGCGCGGGCCGCCCCGATGCGGGGCGACGAACCAGAGCTGGAGGTAGAAGGGACGGTCGCCCGGCGCGGCCTGCTCGATCAGCTCGCCGGCGCGCCGGCCGAAGAAGTCGGTCTGGTACTCGCCCGGGTGCGCCGCGTCCGGATACGACACCAGCGAGCCGTTCTCGTTCACCTGCCAGCGGGTGTAGTTGAAGGCGTGCGAGTGCGGGGCCGCGTACCAGTCGCTCCACCCGGGCGGGACCCCGTCGGAGTACTCGTAGCCGTTCAGATAGCGGCCCACGTGCATCGTCCGGTAGCCGGCGGCCTGCAGCCATACGGGCAGCGTGTTGGCGTGGTCGAGCGCGCTGTAGCCGCCGAACGGGCCGGTGTTGTGGAGCACCTGGTGGTTGTGCGAGTACTGGCCGGTGAGGTGGGTCGAGCGCGACGGGCAGCAGAGCGGGAAGCTCGCCACGGACTGCTCGAAGAGGGTGCCCTCGTCCGTCAGCAGGCGCTTCACGTTGGGCATGTAGCGCAGCGAGTCGGCCGTCTGGTCGTCGGTCATCAGGACGACCACGTTCGGCTTCCCGAGAGCCGGTCCGGCCAGGACGAGTGAGGCGATCAGCGGCGCGCAGAGCGCTAGAGCTCTGCTCTGCCCTCGCCGCGGTAGGTCGGGACCTCGTCCACGACCTCCCCGCCCCGCACCAGATATAGCCCGTTGAAACGCTCGCACAGCTCGCCCGCCTTGGCATGGCGAAGGTAGACCCGATCGCCGAGTCGCAGGCTAGCGGCCGCCGCGCCGATCACCGGCGTCTGCACCTCGCCTGCCCCTTCCAGCGGGTCGAGCCGCAGGCCGCGCGGCAGGTGGGGAGCGGGCAGGCGGTCCCTGCCGGCCGCGCCCGAGGCGTGGTAGCCGCCCCCCAGCAGCGTGGCCACGCCGCCGCTGGGGCGGCGCACCACCGGCATCGCGAACATGGCGGCCGGCGTGAGCGAGAAGTCCGCGTAGCGGTCGAACAGCGTGGGCGCGAAGAAGCCCGAGCCGGCGGTGATCTCCGTTACGACCGGCTCGCGCCCCGTGCTGTGGATGCTGCCGGTGCCGCCGCCGTTGACGATCGGCACCGGCGCCACCTCCCGCACCGCCGCGACCACAGCCGCGCGGCGCTCGGCCAACTCGCTCGCGGAGCGCCGCTTCACGAGGCGGATCGCCGGCCCCTGCAGGCGCTTGCCGAGCGGGCGGTCGCCGACGCCGGCGATATGCGCCTCGTAGCCCATCAGGGCAGCCAGCTCGAAGCGAGGCCGGGCGACGATCTCGCGGGCGAGTGCCTGCGCTTGCTCGGGCGTGCGCACCGGTGAGCGCTTCACGCCGAACTTGAGCCGGCCGCCGAGCGGCCACCAGCCGGTGTCGAGCTCGAGGCACACGCGGATCGGGCGCGCGCCGTCCCCGGCCGCGGCCTCGATGTAGTCGAGCTGCTCGGCCGAATCGACCATCACGATCGGCGGCCGCTCCGAGTCGAGCCGCGCCAGCTCGGCGAGCGCCGCCCGGTGCGTGGAGGGGTAGGCGAGCAGCAGGTCGTGGAAGCCGTGGCCGTGCAGCCAGAGCGACTCGGGCAGCGTGAACGTCATCAGGCCGCGGAAGCCGGGATCGCCGTCGAGGACGGCCGCCAGCAGCGAGCGGCAGCGCACCGACTTGCTGGCCACACGGATCGGCGTGCCGCCGGCGCGGGCGAGCATCTCGCGGGCGTTCGACCACATGGCGTCGAGGTCGACGAAGGCAAACGGGGCGTCCACGCCCGCGAAGATCCGCTCGAGCTCCTCGTAGGAGCGCTCGCGGGCCGGCGCCGTCGCCGGCCGGACAACCTCGGTGGCGGCCACGCTCCGGATTATCGCGCCCCGGGTAGCGTGCTCGGGCGTGTCCGGCCGACCTTCGCCCGCGGATCGCGTCCCGCCCACCGTGCTCGTGCTCGCGGCGGTGGGCTCGGTGCAGTTCGGCTCGGCGTTCGCCAAGGGGCTGTTCGACGAGGTGGGCGCGGGCGGCACGGTGTTCCTGCGGGTGTGCTCGGCGGCCGTCGTGCTGGCGCTGATCTGGCGGCCTCCGCTGCGCGGACACGGCCGGCGCGAGCTCCTGGTGGCGGTCCTGTTCGGGATCTCGCTGGCGGGCATGAACTTCGCCTTCTACTCCGCGCTCGACCGCATCCCGCTCGGCATCGCGGTCACGTTCGAGTTCGTCGGGCCGCTCGGCGTGGCCGTGTTCGGCTCGCGCCGCCGGCTCGACCTGGTCTGGGTGGTCCTCGCCGCGGCCGGCATCCTGTTGCTCTCGGATTTCGGCGGCGCGGACCTGGACGGCGTCGGGGTGGCGCTGGCGCTGCTGGCCGGCGGCTTCTGGGCCGCCTACATCCTGCTCAGCGTGCGCGTTGGGAGAGCCTTCCCGGGCGGCTCCGGCCTGGCGCTGGCGATGCTGGTCGCCACCGTGCCGCTGGCGCCGATCGGGATCGCGGAAGGCGGCGCCGACCTGCTCTCGCCGGCGGTGCTCGCGGTGGGCATCGGCGTGGGGATGATGTCCTCGGCGATCCCCTACACGCTGGAGCTGGAGGCGCTGCGCCGCATGCCCGCGGGAGTGTTCGGGGTGCTGATGAGCCTGGAGCCGGCGGTTGCGGCGACGGCCGGCTTCGTCGTGCTCGGCGAGGACCTGGCGGCGCGCGAGGTCGTGGCGATCGTGATGGTGGTGGCGGCCAGCGCCGGGGCGGCGCGCGGGGCGACCGTGCCGCCGCGCGACGCCTGAAGTCGCCTCAGCGCAGGTAGATCGGGTTCGACAGGATCCAGGTGCGCTCGCGCCCCCGCGAGCGGCGCGTCACCTCGACCCTGTAGACGCCCGGCTCCTCGACCTCCGCTTCGAGGGCCCGGCCGGCGCCGCCGGCGATCTCACGGCCGTCGCGGAGCAGCCGCAGCTTTGCGTCCGAAGGCGTGCGGGCGCTCAGCCTGCGCCGGCCGGCGGGTGCCTCGGCGCCCATCGGCAGGTCGTCGGCCTCGAAGCTGAAGCCGCGCGCGGGCGCGATCGAGTCGACCGCGATGTAGCAGCGCCCGGAGCGCAGCGCCGCGTAGACCTGCTCGCGGTCGTCCTCGAGCTCGCCGGTGGGTGGCCGCTCGCACAGCACGTGGGTGCGGATGAACCGAAACGAGCGGTGGTAGGCCATCAGCCGCAGCGGCACGACCGGCCCGATGCGCTTGCCGTACTGGTGGGCGTCGATGCCGCCGATCGCCACCACCCGGCGCTCGCGGCAGAGCTCGTCCCAAGCCTGCGTGTTGCGCTGCGGCGGGTGGTCCAGGGCGCGGCCGGGAGCCACGAGGAAGCGCAGCATCTCAGGGACGCTGGTGACGGACTCGCCGGTGTCGTTGACGAAGCTCCACAGCTCGATGCCGTCGACGGAATCCAGCGCGTCGAAGGGCATGCCCTGGAGCGCGAGCGCGCGGCGCGCGCGAGCCTTCGATGTCAGTCCGGCGCGCTTGAAGCGCTCCGAGCCGCGCGAGAACGGGTGGGCGGCGAAGCCGAAGCCACCGGCCGCCCGCACGGCGGCGCAGATGCCCGCGGCGTCCAGCTGCGAGTGGTCGATCTCCTCGTCGATCCCGAAGGCGAGGTAGTGGTTGCGCCGCCGCGGGGACACCTCCTCGCCGACCAGCAGCAGCACGTCCCCGTACCAGCCCTCCTCGCCGTTGCGCTTCGCGGCGAGCGTGTCGTGGTCGGTCAGGAGCACCACGTCGGCCCCGGCCCGCCGCCCGGCCCTGGCAATCTGCTTCACGGTGCCGGTGCCGTCCGAGTAGGTGGAGTGCAAGTGGACCACGCAGGCTAGTTCGTGCATGCTGGGTAGTGTCTAGGACGTGAGTGACTCCGATACTTTCGGCGCCCGCTCCACCCTGGAGGTGGGCGGCGAGTCGTACGAGATCTTCCGCCTGGACGCCCTGGAGTCGGAGTACGGCGTGGCCCGGCTGCCGTACTCGCTGAAGGTGCTGCTCGAGAACCTGCTGCGCCACGGCGAGGACGACGGCGCCCGCGCGGTTGCGAGTTGGGACGCCTCCGACGAGCCCTCCGCCGAGATCGCCTACACGCCCGCGCGGGTGCTGATGCAGGACTTCACGGGCGTCCCGGCGATCGTCGACCTGGCCGCCATGCGCGACGCGATGGACGAGCTGGGCGGCGACCCCTCGAGGATCAACCCGCTCGTGCCGGTCGAGCTGGTGATCGACCACTCGATCCAGGTCGACGTGTTCGCCGAGCGGCTCGCTTTCCAGCGCAACGCCGAGCTGGAGTTCACGCGCAACCGCGAGCGCTACGCCTTCCTGCGCTGGGGCCAGACCGCCTTCGACAACTTCAGCGTGGTGCCGCCCAACACGGGCATCTGCCACCAGGTCAACCTCGAGTACCTGGCCCGCGTTGTCGAGACGCGCGACGGCCAGGCCTTCCCCGACACGCTCGTGGGGACCGACTCGCACACCACGATGATCAACGGCCTCGGGGTGCTCGGCTGGGGAGTGGGGGGCATCGAGGCCGAGGCGGCGATGCTCGGCCAGCCGGTGTCGATGCTGGTCCCGCAGGTCGTCGGGTTCCGGCTCACGGGCGAGCTGCCCGAGGGCTCGACCGCCACGGACCTCGTGCTCACCGTGACTCAGATGCTGCGCGAGCGCGGCGTCGTGGGCAAGTTCGTGGAGTTCTTCGGCCCCGGCCTTGCCAGGCTGCCGCTCGCCGACCGGGCGACGATCGGCAACATGTCGCCCGAGTACGGCGCCACGTGCGGGATCTTCCCGGTGGACGCCGAGACACTGCGCTACCTCGAGTTCTCTGGGCGCCCGGGCGAGCGCATCGAGCTCGTCGAGGCCTACTGCCGCGCCCAGGGCCTATTTCACGAGGTGGACGCCGCCGAGCCTGTCTACTCGGACACGCTCGAGCTCGACCTGGGCGACGTGGTGCCGTCGCTGGCCGGCCCCAAGCGCCCGCAGGACCGTGTGGCTCTGGCGGACGCCGCTCAGGACTTCCTCGCCGAGCTGGCGGAGATGGCGGATGACGACTCGCTGTCCGGGTACGACGCGGCGGCCGCCGAGAGCTTCCCGGCGAGCGATCCGCCCACGAACAACGGCGGTGGGGCGGAGCCCAAGCCGGGCCACGACCACGCCCAGACGGCGGTCGTGGAAAGGCCCGACGGCCTCGACCACGGCTCAGTGGTGATCGCGGCGATCACGAGCTGCACGAACACGTCGAACCCGTCGGTGATGCTCGGCGCCGGCCTGCTCGCCAAGAAGGCGGTCGAGGCCGGCCTCACGCGCCGCCCGTGGGTGAAGACCTCGCTCGCGCCCGGCTCCAAGGTGGTCACCGAGTACCTGGATCGAGCCGGGCTGACCGAGCCGCTGTCGCAGCTCGGGTTCGACCTGGTCGGCTACGGCTGCACCACCTGCATCGGGAACTCCGGGCCGCTGCCGGAGGAGATCTCCAAGGAGATCGAGGAGCGCGGCCTCGTGGTGGCGTCCGTGCTGTCGGGCAACCGCAACTTCGAGGGGCGCATCCACCCCGAGGTGAAGATGAACTACCTCGCCTCGCCGCCGCTCGTGGTGGCCTACGCGTTGGCGGGCCGGATGGACACCGACCTCTTGACCGAGCCGCTCCAGGACGGGGTCCACCTGCGCGATCTGTGGCCGACCCAGCAGGAAGTCAACGACGCTGTCAGCTCGGCGGTCGAGTCGGACATGTTCCGCAAGAGCTACGGCGACGAGCTGTTCACCGGCGACGAGAACTGGCAGGGCCTCGAGATCCCCGAAGGCGATCGCTACGAGTGGGAGCCTGAGTCCACCTACGTGCGCCAGCCGCCGTACTTCGAGGGGATGGACGTCGAGCCGCCGGACGACTTCCCGCGCA